>NZ_CP150265.1:6947500-7559925 GCF_037976325.1 Paenibacillus sp. FSL K6-3182 | reverse complement strand
AGACTGTCACTCCTTATCCAAATCGCCACAAGTGGCGCAGTTGCAAGAAAAAATGTCGAAAACAAGGGTATTATAACGAAAGCATCCACATTATGAAGAGAAATAAGTGAATGAGTTATAAATAGGGGATGAGTTTGTTCACAATGTTATCCACAGGCTGTTGATAAAACTGAGGCAATATTGATCTAATCCACAGTGAAAACATAATTATCATAGCAAAAGATGCCTTATATTTCAACGAAATCGCATATTTTATCCACATTCTCAACTGCTTGTGCATAAAAGTTATCTACACCACTACATATTGTTTATATCTTGTTAAGATTTCGACAAAGTTCGTTTAACCCGCCTGTGGATTGTGCACATGTTATTAGTTTTTGAAAAATGAAGTCAATTCATGCGTTTATCCACAGCTGACTTGAAATTATTTTTATCAACAAGAGGGTGCTGGAGCTGATCATTGACTTTTGGGGCTGGGCATGGTTTAATAAAAAAAGCGTTTTTTTAAATATAAGACGTTATAGGTGCATGCTTATAATGCTGCTTATATACACCGCGAAACGATGCTGCTCCGTCAAACTATGACGGCGAGAGCCGTTTACGCTTGATTGGAAACACGCAGTATAGGAGGTGCAGAACGATGAGACCTACATTTAGACCTAATGTAAGCAAACGCGCGAAAGTGCATGGATTCCGCAAACGGATGAGCACGAAGAACGGACGTAAAGTTTTGGCAGCGCGTCGTCAAAGAGGAAGAAAAGTACTGAGCGCATAAGCAGAAGACCACGTCCGGTGGTCTTTTTTTTTTGCTTGTGAGGATGAGGAGTGAGTGAGCAGCAGCTTAGGCTGCTCGCTTGCTGACTATACTTAGAAGATGAACAAGAGAACGGTGGCCAACAGTCGTGCATAGAAAATTGCGTCTTCGCAATCGTGAAGACTTCAGCCGGATTTATCGAGGCGGCAAATCGTTTGCGAATGGGCAATTCGTCGTCTATTGGTCGAAACAACCATCGGCGGAACCATTTCGCCTCGGTGTATCGGCAAGCAAAAAAATAGGCAATGCGGTAGTACGTAATCGCATGCGCAGAATGATTAAAGAAATTGTTCGTCACCAAGCTAATCGAATCGTTCCCCGAACCGACTTCATACTAATAGTAAGAAAGCCTGCTACATTGATGAAGATGAAGGATATGGAGAAGAGCGTTCTTCATGTATTGAAGAAGGCCGGTTTGCTGAAAAGCACGAGTATTTCAAAAGAGAAGCAGGCAGATTAACGATATTTTGCCGGCTTGCTTCGCATGCCTAAAAAACGTGATACAGCATGCGCCAAGAAAGCGGATGCATGGATAGTCTCGTTGTTTCTTTGTCCCATAAATTATGGTATAGTCTAGATTGAAAATATAAGATTGTATTAGTCATACAATGCCTGTATTTTTCCACGAAACATATGCTGCGCCGCAAGAGTACGGCTATTGCCGCTGACGCTTGATGTAATGGCTTTCAGAGAGGAGTTTTAAAGTTGTTGTTTTGGACAAAAAACAAGAAAATGATTTTAGTGTTCGGTCTTGTTCTGCTTATGGGTGTGCTGGCAGGATGCGGCGCTCCATCAACAGAGACAACCGAGACTGCTGATCTATTGAAGGGGAACTTCTGGGAGAAGAACGTCGTTTATTACTTTGCCTTAACGCTTGATACGTTCGCAGGCTGGTTTGGCGAATCCTACGGACTTGCGATATTGCTCCTGACGATCATTGTAAGAACATTGATTTTGCCGTTAACGCTAAAACAATACCGCAGCTCCAAAGCTATGCAGGCGTTGCAGCCGCAAATGGCTGAAATTAAGAAAAAATACAAAGACAATCCGCAAAAACAGCAAGAAGAGACAATGAAGCTTTTCCAAACGCATCAAGTAAATCCGATGGCGGGCTGTTTGCCTCTAATTGTTCAAATGCCGATTTTTATCGCTTTGTACAATTCAATCTACAAAAACCCTGATATTCGTGAGCATACATTCTTGTGGCTTCAGCTTGGAGAGAAAGATCCATATTACATTCTTCCTATTCTTGCTGCCGCTACAACGTTCATTCAGTCAAAGATGATGCAGAAGCAGCAAACACAAACAATGCCAGGTATGGGCATGATGCTGGCGATCTTCCCTGTGCTCATTTTTGTAATGGCACTTTCTTTCCCAGCGGCTCTTCCTTTGTACTGGGTTTACAGCAACATTTACACAATCATTCAAAACTACTTCCTATACGTTCGTTCATCTGACAAAGGTAAGGAGGCCCCTGCGAAATGAAGAAAATCATTGCATCGGGGAAAACGGTAGAAGATGCTGTACGTAACGGATTATTACAATTGCAAGTAACTGAAGACCGCGTTAAACAAGTTGTGCTTGAGCAGCCAACCAAAGGTTTCTTTGGACTGTTCGGCGCAAAGGAAGCGAAAGTTGAGCTTGAGCTTATTCCCGATCCCATGCTTGAAGCGGAGAATTTCCTCCGTGAAGTGGCTGGCACGATGGGATTGCAAGTAAACATCGATCGAAAGCAAACAAGAGACGGTATACATATTGCTGTAACAGGCAGTGGAGATCTTGGCATGCTGATTGGACGTCGCGGACAAACGTTGGATGCATTACAGTACTTGGTTAATATTGTGGCTAATCGTTATTCTGACAGTCATTTGCGTATCGTACTTGATGCAGAAGATTTTCGGGAGCGCCGCCGCAAAACGTTAGCGGATTTATCCGACCGTTTGGCGGGACGAGTTATCCGCACAAGAAAAGAAGTTGTCTTGGAGCCGATGTCGCCGCATGAGCGCAAAGTTATTCATTCGCAGTTGCAGAACCACCCTAAGGTGAAAACGTTTAGTAAAGGCGATGAGCCGAACCGGCGAGTCGTTATTGCATTAAGACAATAAGCTGTACAATATAAATGTATACGAATCAATACGCTATCCACAGCAATGGCTCATAATGGTCATTGCTGTTTTTCCATTTGAGAGGTGCTGACAGCAATGGTACATGATACGATAGCTGCCATTTCCACAGCAGTCGGAGAAGGCGGAATCGCAATAATTAGAGTAAGCGGACCTGAGGCAATTGCAGGTATCGCGAGTGTTTTTCGTTCGAAAATAAATCTAAATGATGCGGATACACATACGCTGCATTATGGTCATATTCTCGATCCGAGGTCTGGAGAAGAGGTTGAAGAAGTACTTGTTACGCTGATGAGAGGTCCCCGTTCATTTACCGCGGAGGATGTTGTCGAAATTAACGCACATGGCGGTGTTATTGCCGTTAAAAAGGTGCTTGATGTCGTATTGCAGCTGGACGGCTATCGCACAGCGGAGCCTGGCGAGTTTACGAAGCGTGCCTTCCTGAATGGTCGAATCGATCTTATGCAGGCAGAGGCTGTTATCGATTTGATTCGTTCCAAATCTGATCGAGCATTTTCCGTTGCCCGCAAACAAGCAGAGGGCGTTCTGTCGAAGCGGATTAAAGCTTTGCGGCAGACGGTCATTGAGCTGCTTGCCCATATAGAAGTGAACATCGATTATCCGGAGCATGACGTAGAGGAAATGACGAGTTCGTTCATTCGTGACCAATGCGATTCTGCTATTAATGAAATAGATCGTCTGTTAAAAACCGCAAACGAAGGCAAGATACTAAGAGAAGGTATTGTAACAGCTATCGTTGGGCGTCCCAATGTCGGTAAATCGTCTTTAATGAATGTACTTACGCAGGAGAATAAGGCTATCGTTACCGACATCCCGGGTACGACTCGTGATGTCATTGAACAATTTGTAGCTCTAAACGGAATTCCACTTCGACTGCTCGATACGGCCGGTATTCGTGAAACAACGGATGTTGTTGAGCGAATTGGGGTGGAGCGCTCTCGCAATGCGCTTGAAGAAGCGGATCTCATTTTGCTAGTGCTGAACTATAATGAGCCGTTGCAGGCTGATGATCGGGAGCTATTGTTGCAAATGAAGGGTCGCCCAGTCATTGCGATCATAAATAAGACTGACTTGCCGCGTCAATTAGAAATTGAGGTGGTGGAGGAGTCGATTCCGGTCGATTCCATCGTTAAAATGTCGGTTCTTGAGGAAGATGGGTTAGACCGTTTAGAGAAGACGATTAGCGAGATGTTTTTTGAAGGCCAGCTTGAATCAGGTGATCTGACATATGTGAGCAATGTTCGACATATTGCTTTATTGAAGCGGGCGAGGCAATCGCTAGTCGATGCAATAGAAGCATCTGATACAGGAATACCGATTGACCTTATTCAAATCGATGCCAGATCCGCGTGGGAATCGCTTGGCGAAATTTTGGGTGATGAGGCTGGAGACTCATTGATCGACCAAATTTTCTCGCAGTTCTGCTTAGGGAAATAGATGGAAGTAGGCTTTTGCAGCCGATATGAATTAAACTTACGACATGTGGCTTTCATGAAGTACGTTGCTAAAAAGTGATTTTGCTAATGAGGCAGAGTTTCCAGCTGCCTGTGCTATTTAAGATTAGCGCAGCTCTAAGTGTTAATTAAGGAAATAGAATATCGAGCTAATCGTTATTCTATTCAGCATATAGGTTTCACTGAAATGATGGGGCATAAGAAAGTTTTCTATGAACGCCTTCGGTTATGCTTACGAAGTGGTTTGCTTCGAAAACTAGGGTTAATGCTTACGAAGTGGTTTTCTACGAAAACCTAAGTTAATGCTTACGAAGTGGTTTTCTACGAAAACCTAAGTTAATGCTTACGAAGTGGTTTTCTACGAAAACCTTTAGGAGGGTAAAGGACAATGAGATATATAGCTGGTGAATATGACGTGATCGTCATTGGAGCGGGGCATGCAGGCTGTGAAGCTGCACTTGCGGCTGCACGTATGGGCTGCGAAACGCTGCTGCTTACAATAAATCTAGACATGGTTGCTTTTATGCCATGTAATCCATCTATCGGCGGACCTGCAAAAGGCCATGTGGTGCGCGAAATTGATGCGCTCGGCGGTGAGATGGGACGTAATATCGATAAAACGTTCATTCAAATGAGGATGCTTAATACAGGTAAAGGTCCAGCGGTGCACGCACTGCGTGCGCAAGCTGACAAGTTTGATTATCAGCATTTAATGAAAAAGACAATTGAAGAAACACCTCATTTGACTCTGAGACAAGGTATGGCTGAAGAGCTTATTGTTGAGGATGGAAAATGCTTAGGAATCGTTACAAAAACAGGCGCTGAGTATCGTGCAAAGACTACTGTTGTTACAACGGGCACCTATTTGCGCGGCAAAATAATTATGGGCGAGCTGATGTATGAGAGCGGACCAAATAATCAACAGCCGTCAGTCAGACTTTCGGCAAGCTTGAAGGAGCATGGTTTGGAGCTTGTACGTTTCAAGACAGGTACGCCTCCGCGTGTTCACAAAGATACGATTGATTTTTCGAAAACAGAAATTCAACCTGGCGACGATAAACCGAAGTTTTTCTCGCATGAGACGGAATCTTCAACAAACGAGCAATTGCCTTGCTGGTTAACATATACATCTGAAGCGACGCACAAAATTATCAATGACAATCTTCATCGTGCGCCAATGTTCTCAGGTGCGATTGAGGGAACGGGTCCAAGATATTGTCCTTCTATTGAAGATAAAATCGTCCGTTTTGCTGATAAGCCAAAACACCAAATCTTCTTAGAGCCAGAAGGTAAAAATACCTCTGAGTATTATGTACAAGGTCTCTCCACAAGTATGCCGGAAGATGTACAGCTTGGTATTTTACGTTCTATACCAGGTTTGGAAAAAGTTGAGATGATGCGTAACGGTTATGCGATCGAATATGATGCGGTAGTTCCTACACAGCTGTGGCCATCTTTGGAGACAAAGGTGATTGATGGTTTATTCACAGCTGGACAAATAAACGGAACTTCTGGTTATGAGGAAGCTGCGGGACAAGGCGTTATGGCTGGCATTAATGCTGCACGCAAGGTACAAGGGAAAGAACCAATTATTATTGGTCGTGCAGATGGCTATATCGGTGTAATGATCGACGATCTTGTTACGAAGGGGACGAACGATCCTTATCGTTTGCTCACTTCAAGAGCGGAATATCGATTGCTGCTTCGCCATGACAATGCAGATTATCGTCTAACGCCAACTGGCTACGAAATCGGTCTTATTTCGGAAGAACGTTACAATAAATTTTTGCGTAAAAAAGAATTGGTTGAAATTGATATTGAACGTCTACGCGGGACCAAAGTAAAACCTGATCAAGCAAATGAAATGCTGATAGCAGCGGGTACAGCTCCCATGGAGCATGGTACTGATGCGTTATCGTTGCTTCGTCGACCGGAAGTTACTTATGCGATGCTAGAAACGGTTGTACCTTCCGTTCCAGAAATGACAGAGGAAATGAAGGAACAGGTTGAAATTCAAATTAAATATGCAGGTTATATTGAGAAACAGCTTGTACAAGTAGCACGTTTGAACAAAATGGAGAAAAAACGTATTCCTGATGACATTGATTATAGTGATGTTCGCAGCTTAGCATCTGAAGCGAAGCAAAAGCTTTCTGTTATCAGACCGCTATCTATTGGTCAAGCTTCAAGGATTGCCGGCGTTACACCAGCTGATATTTCCATACTGCTTGTTTACTTGGAACATTACAACCGTGTTACTGCAGCGAGAGGATCATAATATGGACGAAACATTAAAATGGTTTACAAAACGAATGGAGGAGAGCGGTATTCCGCTTTCTCCCGTTCAGCTTGAACAGTTCGAAACTTATTATCGCCTGCTCGTTGAGTGGAATGAGAAAATGAATTTGACCGGCATTACCGAACGTGATGCTGTATACGAGAAACATTTTTATGATTCCGTATCGCTTTCTTTTTATACGAAGATGGACAGTGTTCGCAAGCTTGCTGATATAGGTTCCGGAGCGGGTTTTCCTAGTATTCCTTTGAAAATTTGTTTTCCTCATTTGCAAATCATGATTGTTGATTCTTTGAATAAAAGAATACAATTCCTAACGCATCTGACAGAGCAGCTTGGTTTAGATCAGGTTTTATGTTTGCATGGCCGGGCTGAAGATATTGCACAATTGCCAGACCACCGTGACAAGTATGATTTAGTAACGGCAAGGGCAGTTGCGAGATTAAATGTATTAAATGAATTTTGTTTGCCCTTCGTAAAAAAAGGTGGATTGTTTGCTGCAATGAAAGGCTCGCAATCGGATGAAGAAGTTCGGGAGGCAGCTTTAAGCCTAAGAGAACTCAAAGGAAAAATTAAATCACAGCATCAGTTATCGCTTCCAAACGAACAATCAGAGCGACATATTATTTTAATAGAGAAGCTAGATGCTACTCCGCGTAAATACCCTAGAAAAGCAGGCACTCCACTAAAACAGCCACTTGTGTAGCTGGCATCTAATGTTCCACGTGAAACATTTTGCAAATGGTTACTTGGGGAAAAGAACTTCCATTTTCTTATAACAATTATTTGTTCTAAAATGATGTCAAGCAGGAGATCGTCCAGTGATAGTCGAATTATTATAGTAGATGAAGAGACTGGACGATACCGTTACATAGACGAACCAATAAACGTCTTCATAAGACATATTGAAGTTCGTATCACGGGCAAATATAAGCATCGTATCAAGCTTTACAGCCATACCTGATTATATTTTAACTGAAGCCTCTCCTATCATTTCCGAATGAAATTTGTTATGGATGTTCGCCGTGCAGTTGACGATTATTACCTGAGAGAGGTTCTAGTAACCGAAATAATCCAATTGGCAATGAACCAATCTTACTGCTGAAGCGTATTTATTGCAAAAACCTTGTAATTGCTTTTTAATAGAATGGAGACATTTTCCTAGTTTACTAGTGTTGATGCTGACATTTTGTATGAAACGCATGCTTCCCATTACTGCGATGGGGGATATGGTTTCTTTTGAAGTGATTAGAAACAAGGTTTATCTCATGATCGGGTGGTAATTATCGATATGAAAGAACAATTTTCTCGATTGTTCGGCCTGTCCGAGCAGCGCATACCGCAAGAAGAAGTTCGGCAAATACCGATTCAAGAAATCGACGCAAGCCCATTTCAGCCGCGGACGATTTTTGATGATGACCGAATTGAAGAATTATGTCAAACGATAAAAACGCATGGTGTTATTCAGCCTATCGTTGTTCGTATGCGTAATGGAAGATATGAAATCATAGCAGGGGAACGTCGCTGGCGTGCTGTTACTAAGCTTGGTTACGATACGATCCCTGGTATTGTTCGTGAATTCAACGATTCACAAACAGCTTCCATTGCTTTAATTGAGAATCTTCAAAGAGAAGGTTTATCGGCAATTGAGGAAGCGATAGCCTATCAAAAATTAATCGAGCTTCATCAATTAACACAGGAAAGCTTGGCTCAGCGTCTAGGGAAAAGTCAATCGACGATTGCCAATAAATTAAGATTGTTAATGTTGAATGATACGATTAAGATGGCTTTAATGGAACGGAAAATTACGGAACGACATGCAAGGGCTTTGTTGTCGCTCGATAATGAAGAATTACAGCTTAAAGTATTAGATGAAATTATAACTAAAGATTTGAATGTTAAGCAGACTGAGGTTAGAATCGCTTTCCTAAAAGAGTCAACCAAACTCAAGAAAGCGAAACGTATTTCTTTTACTAAGGACGTACGTCTGGCCCTTAATACAATCAGACAATCCATTGAAATGGTTTCTGGTTCTGGATTGCAAATTAAGACGAATGAAAAGGATCATGAAGATCATTATGAAATAACGATCCAGATCCCTAAAAGATAAAGTTATATCTTAAAATAGTATAATTTAATGCTTATTTGTGCCGCCCTCACTGAGGGCGGCGATGCCATTTGTAGCTAGTTTTTTATTAAATGAGCTGCACATGTATGGTTCATGTTAATTAACTAGTTTTAAGTTATTAGCATTTATACGTTAATGGATCTTAAGAAAATAGCACATAAAAGTTGTACACATAGAGGTGAGCCGGTTTTGTCGAAGATAATTGCAATAGCCAACCAGAAGGGCGGTGTCGGAAAAACGACAACGTCTGTCAATTTAGCTGCCTGTCTTGCATCACTTGGTAAAAAAGTGCTGCTAGTTGATATTGATCCACAAGGGAATACAACAAGTGGTCTCGGTATTAACAAAGGGGACGTAACGAATTGTATTTACGATGTGCTTATTAATGAAGTCCATCCAAAGGATGCAATGTTCGAGACGGCTGTTCCAGGTCTGAAGATCATTCCAGCAACGATTCAATTGGCTGGTGCCGAAATCGAATTAGTGCCGACGATATCAAGAGAGCTGCGTTTGAAAAAGTCTTTGCATATGGTTAAGGATGATTTCGATTATGTCCTTATTGATTGTCCTCCGTCACTTGGGATATTAACGATAAATTCGTTAACCGCAGCTGACTCTGTTCTTATTCCTATTCAGTGCGAATATTATGCTCTTGAAGGTTTGAGTCAATTGCTTAATACGGTTCGACTCGTTCAAAAGCATTTAAATACATCGCTTCAAATTGAGGGTGTTCTTCTGACCATGCTTGATGCGAGAACGAATTTGGGAATTCAAGTTATTGAAGAAGTGAAAAAGTATTTCCAGCAAAAAGTGTACCAAACGATTATTCCACGTAATGTACGTTTAAGTGAAGCGCCATCACATGGACAAGCTATTATCACATACGACCCGCGTTCTAAAGGTGCAGAAGTTTATCTTGAACTCGCAAAGGAAGTGATTATGTATGAGCAAGCGGCTAGGTAGAGGGCTGGATGCGCTTATCCCATCGCTTTCTGTGAATGACGATGATAAAGTGATTGAAATTACCTTATCCCAACTAAGGCCAAATCCGTATCAACCTAGGAAAACATTTGATGAGGATTCGATTAAAGAATTAGCAGAATCCATTAAGCAGCATGGCATCATTCAACCTATTATTGTTCGTACTGTATTGAAGGGTTACGAAATTATAGCAGGTGAGAGACGCTTCCGCGCTTCGCAATATTGTGGAAATGCAACAATACCTGCTGTTGTAAGATCGTTTACTGATCAACAGGTTATGGAGATTGCTTTAATAGAGAACCTACAGCGCGAGGATTTGAATGCAATTGAAGTTGCAATTGCTTATCAGGCGCTTATCGATAAGTTCAAGCTTACGCAAGAAGAGTTGTCCATGAAGGTCGGAAAGTCACGTTCTCATATTGCCAACTTCGTTCGGTTGCTTTCGTTGCCAACTGAAATAAAAGATAATGTTTCACGTGGAACAATTTCTATGGGTCACGCAAGAGCGTTGGTCGGCATTAAAGATGATAAGGTGCAAAAGGAATTAGCAGATCTTACCGTTTCTCAAGAGTGGAGTGTCCGCGAGCTTGAAGAGGCGATTCAGAAGCTTGATTCAAAACAGCCGGAAGATACAGCCAAGCCGAGTCAGAAAAAACGTGATCCATATATTGATCATTTAGAGGAGTCGCTTCGTGAACGATTTAAAACGACAGTGAAAATTAAACAGCAAAAAGATAAAGGTAAAATTGAGCTACAATACTATAGTAAACAGGATTTGGAACGTTTGCTAGAATTGCTTCAATACATGGCATAGACTATACCAAACAATGGCATACCTTAGTTGTAATCTTGCTTTTGAAAGATTAAACTAAGGTATGCCATTGTTGTGAGCAGGCAGCTAGGAAAGGTGTGAAATTCGTGAGCAATCATAATCAATCACTCATTTATTTGGATCATGCGGCAACCTCTTGGCCTAAGCCGCCTGCAGTAACAGAAGCAGTCGTTAATGCTATGTTAAATGACGCTGCTAATCCGGGAAGAGGCAGTCATGCTATGGCTGTGCGAGCAAGTCGAATATTATTTGAAACGCGCAAACAATTGGCTAAACTGTTTAACATAAAAAACCCGAATGACATAGCATTCACCTCTAACACGACGATGTCATTAAACATGGCGATTAAAGGTTGGTTGAAGCCTGGTGATCATGTTATCGCAACTTCAGTAGAACATAATTCAGTAAGAAGACCATTATATTATCTGGAACAGACAATCGGTATTGAAGTGACATATGTAGAATCGGATGAACGTGGAAATATTAACATAGATGATGTTGCCTCAGCTATTCGTTCTAACACAACACTTGCTATTGTTAATCATAGTTCCAACCTGTTAGGAACAATTATGCCTGTAGCGGATATAGCTGAACTAACAAGAAAGCATGGAATAAAATTGTTAGTTGATGCCGCGCAAAGTGCAGGTATTTTACCTATAGATGTAAGAACAATGGGCATTCATATGCTGGCTTTCCCGGGACACAAAGGGTTGCTCGGCCCACAAGGCACAGGAGGGCTGTACATCGATCCTGAGCTTGATTTGGTGCCTTTACTGCATGGCGGGACAGGAAGCCAATCTGAGGCAGTAGAGCAGCCTCAAGTGAGGCCAGATCGTTATGAGGCGGGAACACAAAATACACCGGGTTTGGCAGGGCTCAAAACCGGTGTACAGTATGTTCTGAATGAGACGGTGCACAATATCCATACTAAGGAATGGATGCTTACTCAGAGATTAATGCAAGGCCTTGAACCAGTAAAGGGAGTCAAAATACTGGGACCAGAGCTTGGCAAACAGAGAACTGGAATTGTAGCTTTTAATCTAGAGGGCGTTGATCCTTCTGAATTATCATTCATATTGGATCAGCATTACCAAATTGCTGTGCGAGCTGGATTTCATTGCACTCCACTCGCACATGCATGTGCAGGAACATTGGAAACAGGAGCTATACGAGCAAGTGTCGGTGTATTTACAACGAATGAAGAAATTGATGCGTTAACAGGTGCAATCAGAGAGATTGCACAGCAATATGGCGTTTAGCATTGAACTGGGGGCGGAGTAACTAAGATGGAAGATTGGACATCAAATCCGATGAATGCAGTTACGGTGGGCATTGCGTTATTTGCCATCGTATTATTCATTTGGATAGCGGTTTTAGGCGGACGGCTGAAAAAGCTAAGAAAGCAATATACAGCGGTAATGGGGAATACAGGTGTGACGAATATGGAAGATGTCATTGTTGAATTGAAGCAAGGCCTTGCCGAGCAGCAGCAAGCGAATACGGAGCTGAAGGCGCAGCTAATTGAGATGCAATCTACTGTAACAAAGCAAAAAGGAAAAGTAGGCGTCATTCGTTATAATGCTTTTGCTGAACAGGGCAGTGATCTCAGCTTTTCAATCGCAATTATCAATGATGAGAAAGATGGAGCCGTATTCTCAGGTATTCATAGCAGGGAGAATACTTATGTCTATGCAAAACCTCTTGAAAAAGGCCAATCAGTATACCCTTTAACCCCTGAAGAGCATAAAGCTATTTTGGAAGCAAAATAGGAAATTTATTTGTTATTAAATATTATCCGAAGCTGCAGTTTGTTCAAGAACGCTGGTTGTGATATGCGCATTGTTCGCAATAGCAGTAAATAAACTGAGCGAAATAATGTCGGCCATTTTCATAACGAGATGCAGACGAGTGTTTTGCAGCACAAAATACTCCATAAATCCGCCTACATTAACGATACCAGTAATATGAATGTCGCCAACAGGAGGAAGGTCCTTGTTGACGCCAGCACCAGGACGCACAGGGCCTACACCAACTTGAATGCTGCCTACGCTGGATACTTGACCAAGGCAGGCATCAATGCCAATCACAAATGGTTTGTGGAACCGCCGATTGATCTCGATAAGGGTATCATCTAAATTCATAGCATGAACCGGATTTTCAAGCGTGCCAAATAGTGAAAAATGAGGGCTGCGGTATTTTGATAGTGAGGTTCCAATCAGCGGTCCTAAAGAGTCTCCTGTTGAACGGTCCGTGCCTACGCAGACAACTACGATGGGGCGTGCAGCAGCCATTTCTTCAAGCATGGCTGTAAGTCGATTTACTAGCATGCCAATTACGTTTGCGGTGGTGTAGGGTACCTTCAAAGGCGTCTCTTTAATAAATGAAAGCTTCATAGAATCCCTCCGATTATACCGATATGCTACTAGTATATGGATAGGACAACCATTTTATACGTCAGATAGTTTTGATATTTTGTTTGCCAAGAAAGTTTGTCATGCTAATTTAATGGAGGTCTTGCTTGTGTTAATTGCCTTCGATTCAACTCAGCAAGCATTGCGTGCAGAAATGCTGCTCGAATACGCAGATATTGAAATTGACATATGTCCCACGCCGAAGGAAATTACAGCCGGCTGCGCATTATCTATTCATTTTCCTGAGGAAGATTTGATAACGGTTAAGGAAGTTATTGTGCAGGAAAACGTGGAAGTTAGAGGTATATTTAAGCCGATTGAAGCCGGTTATGAGCAAATCGACATGTAAATATATTCAAAGTTAATGAGGAGGAATTGTGATGTCAATCAGAGAACGATATGATGAATTTGTTGATTGGTTGACAAACAATGAATTATGGCAAGCATTTGGTAGTTCTGCGCTGCGAATCGTTATGTTCTTATTCATTGGCCGTGTAGTTGTATGGGTAATCCATAAAACCATTGATCGAATTATTTTAGAGCGTGAGAACAAGATGTTGATCAACCACACAAGGCGAATGACAACCGTAGGCAAGCTGATGAAAAATGTAACTTCTTACGTCGTCTATTTTATAACCATTATGCTCATATTGTCCGAATTCGGGATTAATTTAGGGCCATTGCTCGCAGGAGCAGGTGTACTCGGACTTGCTGTCGGGTTTGGTGCTCAAAGCCTGGTGAAGGATATTATTACGGGATTTTTTATTGTACTCGAAGATCAATTCGCTGTAGGCGATGTGATTCAGACAGGGCAATTCAAAGGGACCGTAGAAGTCATTGGACTTAGGACAACCCGTATTCAGAGCTGGACAGGGGAGGTTCATATTGTTCCCAATGGCATGATCAATGAGGTAACAAATTTCTCGATTAATAATAGCATCGCGGTTGTTGATATTTCGATTGCTTTTGAGGAAGAAGTCAATCGTGCGCTAGAGGTCATTCGACATACGATGATCACGATGAAGGATGAAAATTTAATTAATGCACCGGAAGTGCTTGGTATTCAGGCTATTGCTCCAACAGGGGTAACGCTTCGAGTGATTGCTGAGTGTCGACCGAATACGCATCCGATCGTATCTCGCAAGTTAAATATGGAGCTGAAAAAAGCATTAGATGCGAGTGGTATTGAAATTCCATATCCTCGAATGGTCACTTATCATCGCAATGGAAAGGGAGGCGAAAAAGATGGAGCGTAAGCAATTTGAGCTTGGTGATGTTGTTCAAATGAAAAAACAGCATCCATGCGGCTCTAATGAAATGGAAGTCATTCGAATGGGGATGGACATCCGCATTAAATGCGTCGGTTGTAAGCACAGCGTTCTAATACCTAGAGCTAAATTTGAAAAAAACATGAAAAAGGTGCTGCGCTCCAAAGCCTCTGAAGAAGGCTTAAGTTAAGCAGAAGTACGAACGGCTAAGGGGTTTTAAGGAAATACTTGCGCGTTGACAAGCACTGTGATACAATAATTTTTACATGCGGAGAGGTACCCAAGAGGCCCAAGGGGGCTGACTCGAAATCAGCTAGGCGGGTCAAACCGTGCGTGGGTTCGAATCCCACCTTCTCCGCCATTATATTAAACATTTACGGTTCCTTCAGAGGAACCGTTTTTTTATGTCTTTTTAATAGGTTAGGAAAAACCATAGGAATAAATAATATAGAAAAGAGAGCTCTTGCGAGCTCTCTTCCTGACGGTGAATAATGGCTGAGTCGATCAATTCTCACTGCAAGCTGTTGAAACATCATTCGTCAATCGGAACAAATCAGCTAAAGCTTCATTAAATCCTTTTGAGAACAATCATACACGGCCGATTGAACGGTAACGTGTATCAATGCTCGAATGCGCGTGTGTTACAGACAAGTGTCTTTGGCACAACCCTCCGCTTCTCTCCTGAGTGGACGAAATCCTCACGCGATGAGACCTAATCCGTTTTTAGACGGGTATAGTGTCTCTGCGTTTGCCGAAATGGTTCAATGGAACCACACCTCTCTTGCACCGTCAAAAATTAGAATGGCCAAAGTGATGTTTTATTATTCAAAACCATGTAGAAAAATTAATGGCCCATTCGTTTCCATTTACGCTCGTGGTTAGAGGTGTCAGGAAAACGCTGCCCTTTGCTGAGCTTGACCTTCTTCGGATTATTGATTCCCATATGAAATGAGTTCACACCGTCCTCGATGTATGTGCCATCATTCGGAGCTTTGTCGCCCGGCGAAAACATTGTACCTTCACCCATTATGATCAGCCTCCAGCTTATATTTAGAGCGGATAGATAAATGCACAAGATCTATCCCTTCATGTTGTAGTATTAGCGGGCAATGGAATTTGCATGAGTAGCAGATAACGGCTATAAAATGGATTGACCATCGCCAGAAGTTGCCTGCGAAGCAACATCATCTATTTTCGCTTGTCATAGGCGTACAGATTTGATATAGTATAGAGATGCGAGCAGAAGCTCGTTCCTTGCTCCATTTATGGGGCCGTTAGTCCAAGAGGAGGTGAAACAATATGCGCAAATATGAAGTAATGTACATCGTTCGTCCAGACGTTGAGCAAGAAGCCTTGCAAGCGATCGTTGACAAATTCCATGGCATTATCTCCAATGGCGGAGAAGTCACAAAGCAAGATGTGAGCGGAAAACGTCGTCTTGCGTATGAAATCAACAAGCTTCGTGATGGTTATTTTGTACTCGTTCATTTCAATGCAACTACTGAAGTTGTAAATGAACTTGACCGTATCATGAAGATTACGGATGAAGTTATCCGTTCGTTGATCGTCAGAGACGCCGCTTAATCCAAGCTGGATTGTTCGATTGGGAGGTCAGAAACGATGTTGAATCGTGTTATACTAATTGGTAGATTGACGAGAGACCCAGAGCTTCGCTATACACCTGCAGGTGTCGCAGTTACACAATTTACGTTAGCGGTAGATCGTCCGTTTACAAGCGGTGGTCAAGGTGAGCGTGAAGCGGATTTTATTCCGGTTGTAACATGGCGTCAACTGGCCGAGACTTGCGCCAACTATTTGCGCAAAGGCCGCTTAACAGCGGTTGAAGGTCGCATTCAAGTTCGGAATTACGAGAACAACGAAGGCAAACGCGTCTACGTGACGGAAGTTATCGCTGATAACGTTCGGTTCTTGGAATCCAACAAAGATGGCGGTGGATCGCGTGAAGAGGGTGGAAGCAGCTACAGCGGCGGTACAAGCACCGGCGGAAGCAATTTCGGCGGCAATGCGTCCCAAAGCAGCGGTAACCGTCCATCTGGTAATAACTCACGTAACGACAGCCGTGATCCGTTTCAGGATGACGGACGCCCGATTGATATATCAGAGGATGATTTGCCATTTTGATAATGGTGTAGCTCAGGCTGCACATGTCAATGGAGCAGTTGCACAGCCTTTAGCTGTTGTGTAATTGTAATATTTTCAACGATAAGGAGGATACCTATCATGGCTTTCAAGCAAAGAGATAACGGTGGCGACGAGCGTCCAGAACGTAAGTTCAGCGGACGTAAAGGCGGACGCAACAAACGCCGTAAAGTTTGTTTCTTCACTGTAAACAAAATTTCTAAAATTGACTATAAAGATGTTGATTTGTTGAAAAAGTTTATTAGCGAGCGCGGCAAAATCTTGCCACGTCGTGTGACTGGTACAAGCGCGAAATACCAACGCTTGCTTACAATCGCAATTAAACGTTCACGTCAAATCGCATTGCTTCCTTACACGACTGAATAGGTTGATGTCTGGAATTAAAAAGCCTACTGGGGTTTCTCAGTAGGCTTTTTTTGTATTTCTAATCGAATAATACGCATATATTCACGAGGTAAATAAGGGGAATATGGCTCTAAGTGATGGATAGAATCATGCGCTGAAAATATTTTGTATTGCAGTAAGGATGCAGTCTGCAGCAGCTGTTTGCTCCGCTGCTGGTCCATTTGCTGATCCAAATGCCATGCGCCAGCTAAAATCAGAATGAAAATGAATGAGCTGATCGCTATTTTTGTATGCCGCATGATGATCACTCCTTTAGTAAGAGTAATCCCCATTTTAACTATTTTCATTCTCCCCGCTTTGTCATCTCAACTCTTTTGACAATTTTAGACTTGAACGATATACTAAAGTGTAGTCAAAAAACAACTAAATTAACTTTTTTATCGGAGGAGCCTGCCAACAGCGGGCTCTTTTTGCGTTTTTTTAAGGCTCCGGCAGAAATGGAAGTACTTTTATAGAAATAGGGAAAAGCTATGGAAGTCATTTGTAGAGGAAGGGGAGAGTGTTTTTGCTATCTGTCATCATCATTTTACCATTTATTATGGCTGCTATTAGTCCTTTGCTGCGAAAGCTCCTGCATGGACTTCATACGGGTTGGATTATTCTGCCTTTGCCAATTTTGCTGTTTAGTTATTTTCTATGGAAAATACCAGCGATTCAAAGCGGTGAAACCATAACAGCAACCATCCCATGGATACCTTCATTAGGAGTCAATTTCACCGTTTATTTGGATGGTTTAGGTTTATTATTTGCCTTATTAATTACGGGAATTGGCGCGTTAGTCGTCCTTTATTCGATTTATTATTTGGATAAAAATAAGGAAGCGATAACATCCTTTTATGTTTATTTGCTTCTATTTATGGGAGCTATGCTCGGGGTTGTCCTATCAGATAACCTTATTGTGCTGTATGGTTTCTGGGAGCTGACGAGCATTTCCTCGTTCTTGCTGATCGCTTTCTGGAACCATAGAGAGAAATCGAGATATGGCGCATTAAAATCTATGCTCATAACAGTATTCGGCGGCCTTTCTATGCTGGCTGGCTTTGTACTGCTGTATGTGATGTCAGGCACCTTTAGCATTCGTGAGATCATCAGCAGCGTTGATACGCTAAGCGGCCATGTATTGTTTTTGCCCGCAATGCTGCTTATTCTAGTCGGAGCGTTTACGAAATCGGCGCAGTTTCCATTCCATATTTGGCTGCCCGATGCGATGGAGGCTCCAACCCCTGTAAGTGCGTATCTGCACTCAGCGACGATGGTTAAGGCAGGTTTATATTTAGTCGCAAGGTTCAGTCCAATCTTCTCTGGAGAGTCGGCATGGTTCTGGCTCGTTTCGTTCTTTGGTCTTGTGACGATGATTTATGGCTCTTTCCGAGCGATGAAGCAGACGGATTTAAAATCATTACTTGCGTTCTCAACGATTAGCCAGCTCGGCTTGCTGATGAGTTTATTTGGACTTGGATCGGCGGCGGCTTTCTATACAGGAGGTACAGATTCACTCTTTTATGCAAAAGCTACGATGGCGGCCATTTTTCACTTGATCAACCACGCTGTGTTTAAAGGTGCTTTGTTCATGGTTGTTGGGATCGTTGACCATGAAACAGGGACGAGAGACATTCACAAGCTAGGCGGTCTTATGGCTCTAATGCCAATAACCTTCTCCATTGCGCTCATTGGAGCCTTCTCGATGGCGGGCCTGCCGCCGTTTAATGGCTTTTTGAGCAAGGAAATGTTTTTTACAGCGGCTCTTAATATTAGGCAGCTGGACTTTTTCAACGTTTCATTTATGCTGGCTATCATTCCCGTTATCGCATGGGTTGCAAGTATATTTACATTTGTATACAGCATGATTTTGCTGTTTAGAACGTTTATGGGACCAGCACAGTTTGAAAAGTTGGCGAAGAAGCCGCATGAAGCGCCGCTCGGCATGCTTATTTCCCCGGTCATTCTTGCTTCTTTAGCTGTCGTTATCGGTTTGTTCCCAAATCTGCTTGCGTACTCTTTAATTGAACCGGCGATGGCTGCGATTCATCCTAATGTGCTGCTGCCCGGCGAGCGATTCCTTGTGCATATTCAATTCTGGCATGGCTGGACAGCTGAAATATTTATGACGATGGGCGTTGTTATTGCGGGGACACTTTTGTTCAAGTTTCATCAACGTATCCAGTGGATCAATCAACCGCTCTTCCAGCACATCTCATTGAACCAAATGTATGATGGAGGGCTTCGAGTATTGGATAGAGGCTCCAATCGGTTGACCAACCGTTATATGACGGGTTCCATTCGCCACTATTTGATGTACATTTTTGTATTTCTAATTGTGTCACTTGGGTTAACGATGATTCAAGAGAAAGTGAATGTGTTTCAGTTCTCGGATTATGCTCCAATATCCGTATATGAGGCGGTTATTATTATCGTCTTAGTCTTATCGGTTATTGCTATACCGTTTACGAAGTCGAGAATGATGGCTATCATTTTGACGGGTGCGGCAGGTTATATGGTCACCTTGTTTTTTGTCATCCTACAGGCGCCTGATCTAGCTTTGACTCAGATGATCGTCGAGACAGTATCGGTGACGCTGTTCCTCTTATGTTTCTATCATTTGCCGAAGCTGAGCAAGGAAATAGCCGCACTGCGTTTTCGACTATCTAATTTCGTTATTGCGCTTAGTGTGGGGATTATAATGACTTTAATTGCGCTTGGTGCAAGCGGAAATCGCGCGTTTGATTCTATATCAGACTTTTTCTTAAAAGAGAGCTACGAATTAGCGGGCGGCAAAAATGTGGTTAACGTCATCCTCGTTGATTTCCGCGGCTTTGATACGATGCTTGAAATTGTTGTCCTTGCCATCGCATCGTTAGGTATTTATGCCATGATTAAGCTGAAGCTGGATACAGAGGATGAAAGAGTGTTTCTGCCTAAGCAAAGCAATAGAGGAAAGCTGGCTTTTCCCGTAGTAAGAAGCAACGATGTTATTCTGCAGACGATAGCGAAAGTCGTTATCTTTATTATATTGACGTTCTCAGTGTATTTGATGTTCGCAGGGCATAACCATCCAGGCGGAGGATTTATCGGGGCATTAATGGCGTCGGCTGCATTTATTTTGCTTACGATGGCCTTTGGATTGCAGACGATGCGAGAGGTTATTCCTATCGATTTCCGAGTATTAACAGCGATTGGGCTGTCGATTGCTATTTTGACGGGAGTAGGATCTTTTATATTTGGCGCACCATTTCTCAGCCATGCCTTTGGTCACTTCGAGCTGCCGCTATTTGGCGATACGGAGCTTGCTACGGCAATGCTGTTTGATTTAGGGGTATATTTGACCGTTATTGGCGTGACGATGACCATCATTTTAACGATAGGGAGGGATAAGTAGCTATGGAATTGTATATGTCACTCGCAATCGGTGTTATTTTTACAGTCGGGGTGTATCTGATCTTGTCCAAAAGCCTGCTGCGTATCATTTTGGGAACCTCTATCCTTACCCATGGTGTTCATTTGCTGCTGCTTACGATGTCCAAGTTGAAAACAGGAGCTGCGCCGCTGCTTGGCGAAAAGGCGGAAACGTATGTTGATCCGCTGCCGCAGGCTCTGATTCTAACTTCTATCGTCATCAGCTTTGGCGTGACTTCCTTTTTCTTTGTACTCGCTTATAAGGCTTATCAGAAGCTGGGTACTGACGATATGGAGCAGTTAAGGGGGAATGACGATGAATAATCTGCTTGTATTCCCGCTTCTCATTCCTTTGTGTACGGCAGTTATTCTTTTGTTTTTTAAAAATAGTGTGATCGGGCAGCGCTGGATAAGTGCGATTGGTATGCTTTTTAATCTGGCTGCAGCTATTGCCCTTATCTATCAAGTAAAAACGGAGGGCATTCAAACGCTGCATATGGGAGGCTGGCTGCCGCCGTATGGTATTGTGTTCGTTGGGGATATGCTTGCCGCATTGCTTGTTTTGGCTACTTCCATTGTCGGCACCTTCTGTTTGTTCTTTGCATTCGGAACGATCGGCAAGGAGAGAGAAAAATATTATTTTTATCCGTTTTATCAGTTTCTGCTCGTCGGTGTGAGCGGGTCGTTTCTTACGGGAGATTTGTTTAATTTATTTGTGTGCTTCGAGGTTATGCTTATTTCCTCCTATGCGCTTATCGTGCTTGGAGGGACAAAGAAGCAGCTCCGCGAAACGTTGAAATATATTTTAATTAATATTTTATCCTCAACACTATTTGTTGCAGCAGTCGCCTATTTGTATGGAGTTGTAGGCACTTTGAATATGGCGGATTTATCACAGCGCATAGCTGAAGTAGGTCAGAGCGGCGTCTTGAACGTCATAGCGATACTGTTCATGATCGTATTTTCTTTAAAGGCGGGACTGTTCCTATTTTTCTGGCTGCCCGGCTCTTATAGTGCGCCTCCGGCAGCGGTATCCGCATTGTTTGGTGCGCTGCTCACGAAAGTAGGCTTATATGCTCTCATACGGACATTTACGCTTATCTTTTATCATGAACCTGGGATTACGCATCATTGGTTGGCTTGGATGGCCGCTGCAACGATGGTTTTAGGCGCTTTCGGGGCAGCCGCTTATTCCGATATTGGCCGTATTTTGAACTACAATGTCATCATCAGCGTTGGTTTTCTAGCTTTTGGGTTAGCAGTGAGCTCAAAGGAAGCGTTAGATGGAGTCGTGTTCTATTTGCTGCACGATATGGTTGCCAAGGCACTCCTTTTTATCATTGGAGGAATGCTTATGTATATTGCTGGTACGGGGCGTTTAAAGGAAATGGGAGGCTTAATCAAGCGTTATCCGTTTATGGGCTGGATGTTTTTTATCACAGCGTTAGCCATTGCAGGCATTCCTCCACTTAGTGGATTCACAGGAAAACTGCTGATCATTATGGGCGGCTTTCAGGAAAAATATTTCTGGCTTACAGCTGTGTCGCTAGCATCAAGCTTCATCGTGCTCTATTCCTTGATCAAAATATTTATGGCGGCTTTCTGGGGTGCAGAGATGAAGAACGTCGATTCACTGCCTGCCGTTAATAAAGGATTTATCGTTTCCACAGCAGGGTTATGCTTGATCGTCGTTGCGATGGGCATCGGCTCAGAGTGGGTGTACCAATACGTTTCTGAAGCAGGGCATACGCTTATCAATCCGGCGCAGTATATCAATGCCGTATTAAAGGAGTAGATGAGATGGCGTTGCAAATCTTATTAAACTTAATCATTTCGTTCGTATGGATGTTTCTTCACAATGACTGGTCGGCTCCGCGGTTTATCGTAGGTTATATCATCGGTATTTTATTTATAGGGCTGCTCAGCAGGTTTTGGCCGCATGACTTTTATATGAAGAGAGTATGGGCAATCTTTAAGCTGCTTGTTCTGTTCATAAAAGAATTGTTTGTATCCAGCTTCGTTGTGATTGGACTAATCGTTCGTCCTAAGCTCGCCATACGTCCAGGAATTTTTGCAATGCAAACCGAGCTCAAAACAGACTGGGAAATCACAGTGCTGTCCTGCCTAATCTGTTTGACACCAGGGACGCTGACGCTCGACGTATCCAAGGATGGACGAACATTATATATTCATGCGATGGATATGGATGATGCGGAGCTGCTCTCACAGCAGATCAAGGATTCTTTTGAAAAAGCGATTATGGAGGTGACTCGTTAATGCTGTCCACTTTGCTTATTGCATCATTAGTCATACTATCACTAGCTATTTTGGGTTGTATGTACCGGCTGCTCAAAGGTCCTTCCATAACGGATCGGATCGCTGCTTTGGATACGATTGGCGTCATTTTATTATCGATGATTGCAGTCATTTGCATGCTGTTAAAAACACAAAATTATTTCGATATTATATTATTGATCGGCATATTGACCTTTATCGGGACAACCGCTTTTGCAAGATATATTGAAAGGGGTGTCGTCTTTGAACATGGAGATGATAAGTAAAGCAGGAGAGCTGATTATTGGGCTGATGGTTTTGTTTGGCGCTTTAGTTGGTGCTCTAAGTGCTTTTGGCTTAATTCGGCTTCCTGACGTTTATTTACGATCACATGCGGCAACCAAAAGCGCGACGCTTGGGGTGTTGTTCATTTTGGTAGCCGCTTTCCTATACTTTATGATTTATTTGGAGCATACGAGCGCCAAGCTGCTGTTAGGTATTGTGTTCGTATTCATCACGGGACCGGTAGCCGGACATTTGAATGGAAGAGCAGCCTATCGTTCAGGCGTACCGCTATGGAATAAAAGCGTACAGGATGATTTGAAGGAAGCCTCTAAAGAGGAACAGGGATAATTTCCAGCAAAGGCCAGCATACCTTTCTAATCGATCCGCTTCAAAAAGGAATGAAACATGATTATTAATAAAATAAGATGATAGGCGAGCCCGATGCCAAATACCCCTAAAGCAGCTGAAGGCTCGCCTGCTATGCCTAATAAATAGCTTTTGGCAGGCCAGTAGCTTGGAATCCATGCGCCTAAATATTGCCATGGCAAGGGGGTGAAAGCTGCAATAATAGGCCCTGCAAAAAGTAAACCGCTTATTTTGGACAAGGCTAAGCCTTCGACCTTATTAGAAGCAAAAGTCGCTAGAAACAAAGCCAAACATGGAGCCTCTAGGGTTAGCAATACAATGGTATATAAACTTTCGATTTGAATCTTTGCAATGCCCGATAATAGGATAAATAAACTGGCTAAGCTTATTGCAAGAGCGCATGGTAGCAGTAATCGATACAAAAAATAGCCTTTACGTGTGAAAGGGGTAATCGCATAATAAGCAATCATGTTTTCATCCCGTTCATCGAGCATAAGAAGCCCAGCCATTGTCCCTGGAAGCAGCGGTATGACAAGCATAAGGAACGTTACCGCGAAATTGGAATAATCCATCAATAAAAAGCCGTACTGCTCCTGTATCCAATCGGATAATGGAGGGAAGGCATAACGTGCAACCACGATAATGGCTAGGGGACCAAATAAACTGGCCATAAGCATAGGGTCCATCCTAATTTGCCTCGCATCATTTTTCATAAAAGCTTTAATTTTCAGTATCATTATGAATTCCCCTTTCCTATTTTCATAAGAATGACCTGCTGAAATGACCGTTTAGCCCATAAGAAAACGAGTGTGTTACCCAATAATAAAATGAAAATAGCATACAACGTTTCTGTGACAGTGGGCTGTTTGATCATCGATTTTAACAACAAGAGGGTCCCTTCCGTAGGGATGATCATGTATAAATATGGATTGCCAATGTGAAAGAAGTCGAGTAGAGGAAGTGCAAACGGCAGAGCATAGAGCTGAGAGCGTAGAATAAAACCGTTTACCGATTGCGAGCGTACAACTACGCCAATAGATAACAAGGTGAAAAAGCTGGATGTAAGCAGGATGCCAATCGTGAAATGAAAGGGTGAAGCGGGTACACCAATGGAAAATAGATGTATAGCCCAGGCAGATGAAATCGAGAGCAAGGCAAGAGAAGAGGCTTTGGCGAGCAAATATTCGGTTACACGAAGCGGTGTTACGAACAGATTGTCATGAATGCCTTGGTCTTTCTCAAGCAAGACAATGCCGCCGGCTAGAATTAACCCTAACGCACTTGGATCAGAGAAGGTAAGCAATAGAGCAACGGTTGTTTTGTAGTCTGTGGGAATAGAGTGGAGCAATAGGAGATATATTGTGCAGACGAGCATGTAGATCAGGTAAAATTTATGGCGCCACTGGAAACGAAGATCATGACATACGGTCATCCACATTCTCATACTAAAGCCCTGCCTGTCACATCAATAAATATTTGTTCAAGAGTTGCTTCTAAGGAATGAATCGTTTCGATTTTTTCATGACGTATAAGGTTCATAAATTGCTGATTCCCCGCAAGCCCAGCCATAGAAAAATGTTCGGTTATCAGCTCATGCTGCTTTAAATATTCAATACGAACACTGTTTTGGCCATGTCGCAGTCTTAGCTCTCTAGGAGAATCAATAAGCTTAATCTGACCATCGACAATAAAAGCAACACGGTCGCAAAGCTCCTCGGCTGCTTGCATGTTATGCGTTGTGATGACGATGGTAGTACCTGCAGCTTTCCTCTCCAAAATCAACTCTTTCATCCGCTTTGCATTTACGGGATCAAGGCCGGAGGTCGGTTCGTCGAGAAACAAAATATTTGGTTGATGCAGCAATGCACGACAAAAATTCAACCTCATCTTCATGCCTTTGGATAGCTGTGAAACCTTCATATTCGCCGCATCCTGCAGTCCGACCTGGGAGAGGAGCTGCATAGGGTCCAAGGAAACGCCTGCATAAAGAGAACGAAACAATTTTAAGTTTTCAAGGACTGTAAACTTGCTGTAGAAGTTGGGGAATTCAAAAGCAACGCCGATTTGTTCATAATAGTCGGGACCAGTGCTCTTGATTTCAAAATCCAAAACGCGCACACTGCCTGCGTAACCTTTGAGTGCACCGATTAATATTTTTTGCGTGGTGCTCTTTCCAGCACCGGATGGACCGAGAAAACCAAATATTTCTCCCGGTGCGATTGAAAAGGTAAGGCCGTGCAGAATCGTATTTGTTGTACCGGGATATCTGTACTCAAGTTGATTCACTTCGATCATCTGATAATTTCGCCTCCTAAATCACGCTTTGCATACATACCTTCCGCAACAATATCAAGCATAAATGAAATGGTATCGGAATAAATGCCGGGCCCGATTTCTTGCTTATGCAAGGTAAGAAGGACAAGCGCTCTAATCATACTGACGATAAGCTCAGGCTTTGTATGAGCGAGAATGCCAGCTGCTTGCCAATGGTGAATAATTGGCATTAAGGCATCTGCATCATCCGAGAAATTATGTTCCAAGAGTTCTGGAGGCAGCTTGCGTACAAGCTGAGCAAATTCACCTTCCAAATACATTTGACGAACCATAGGGCTTTCGCCTAATAGACGGAAGGATTCAATAAGAAATTGATGAATACTCTCTTTGGTTACGAGTTCACTCCGATTTAATGAAGCAAGCAGACGATTGCGAATTAAAGCCTCCTCTTCAAGCAGAATGTGATAAAAGAGCTCCTCCTTCGAATTGAAGAACATATAGAAGGAGCCTTGTGCAATGCCGCAAGCTTTAGTTAAATCCTCAATGCTTGTTTTGCGAAGACCAGCAGCTTCGAAGCAGCGTTTGCCTTCTTCGAACAGCTTTTTGCTAATCCATTGTTTCTCTTGCTCACTGAATTTTTTTGGCATATTGATTCTCTTTTCTTTTTTATGATTTTATGAATAATTTTATTTTATATTCACAACAAGCGATAAAAGAGATTTCAGTCAAGCATAATAAAAGAGCAGTACCCAAGTAGAGGATACTGCCCTTATTTGGAAATCTTAGAAAGCAGATCATTTGCTGCTGTTATCTTATACTTCTCTGTCTAAGCGGCCAATATCAGCTTCAGCGTCGCCGTGAAATTCTACTTTTGCCAACTTTAATGGAAGGTTTAGACGTTCGCGGCTTGGTGAATACTTTGCTTGAGCTGCTCTTTTGCTTATTGTCTTTCACAATCTTGCCCTTGGTCGCTGGCTTTGTGGTGATTGTGTTCGTGCTTGCTTTGGGGGAGGAGGAGGAAACACCCGCCTCTTTGGAGCGTCTCATGACCGAGCCGGTACGATTAACGGTAACTGGCGGTGCAAGCTTCTTATCATCAACAGTAGGTATGCGGTACGTTGTCTTAGGCTTGTATGTATCCTTTGACGAATAACCTCGGTATTTGCCGCTGCCGTATTTGCCCTTATCAAACAGATCATCAAGAACACTCGCGATTAAATAGGCTTGGAGAAAGCTTGAGCTATAGTTCTGACGTACATATTCCGTTGAGTTAATTTCGATCAGTGTATCTTCCGGTGCATCAGGAGCCTGCTGCAAATCGATGACTTCATCGGAATAGACGAGAAACATCCGCTCAGTACTTGTCTCGCTCTGCTGCTTCGGTTTACGCTGCTCGTTAAAATCCGAAGCGACATTAGGAACGGAACGATTTGCGGCACGATAGACGTAAGAGGTTTGGTTGCCAGAGCCGTTGACTGATTCTAATGGGTACTGCTCCTTAACTGTATCTGAAATGGTGCATGCTGTGAGAAGCGGGATGATAAAGCTAAGCAGAAGCAGGTATTTCAAAGATTGATGCCACCATTTGTTCATCGTTATCCTCCTAGCCGCCGCGCAGCACGTGAACATCTGCAGGCAGCACGCTTTCTCCTTCATAGAGCATGAAGCGCCCGTTTTGCCATTCGATACGAAGCAGCTTCATATCATCCGATTGATATTGCCAGACAGACTGTTCGCCTCCCTGCATGTATGGCGTTTTGCCGGTCGCCGTAATTAAACCGGAGAATTGCTCCTCCATATGATACGTACGATCATCCAGCTCCAAAATGGTAGGCACCTCGTCAATTGATTCCAAGCGCCCGTCTATAGGGTCATACAGCGCGAATACGGTTCTTTCTCGCTCCTCTATCGTTAAATAACGAATGGTTATGCCATCCTGAAGCGTGAGGACGATTGCGTTGCGTGCACGGTTATGAGTTCTTCCTGTGACGTTATAAGTTATTAAGGAAACCTCGCAAGCATCGCCAGGTGACAATGTCATTATGCTCTTCTCAGCGATGGGGGATGGAGAAGTACTAATCAGGTTTTTGATCCGTTTGAACAAGCTCATCGTATATACTCCTTCTGTATAATTAGATAGACCCGATAATTAATGCACCTGCAACATGCAGAGAACCTGCGAATAATGCGTAGTTGACTTTACCCTCATGAATACCTTGCTCCAGCTTCATACCGCTGACAGCGATGACGATTTTCTCTACGATCCACTCCAGTATGAGCAGCAGCACGAAGGAGATGAGCGAGATGAGTAGAGCTTCCCACATTTCACTTGATTTACTGATGGATTGGGACAGTATGTACGCTTGAGCAAATAATTTGAGTACGAAGCGAGTCGTTACCGCAGTATTTCCTTTTTTTATTTCCTGCAAATCATTGTACTTCGTAAAACGCGAGTCTAAAAACATGATGATGATTAACAAAATTGCTCCAGCACCTGTCCAAATCGGAATTCGAATAAGGTCAATCCAAGACATCGTCAGTTCCTCCAATGGTTCAATTTATAAAAAAGACCGCTTCCGTTAAAACCGGTCCTCCGATTCGTAACATAAGCGGCCACACTAGATAATATTTATGAAGTGACTAAGCTATTACTGTTTCTCGTATTGCTTCATCAAGGCGGCAAGCTCATCATCGACCGCTTTATCCTTGCCGAGCTTCTCAAACTCAGCATCAAGCGATTTTCCTTTGGCGCTCAATTCGTTACTGGCTTCAGCTTGCGCTTCCATTTGCAGCATCTTCTCTTCCATACGCTTCATGCCTGAAGCAGCTGAATCCGTACCGAAGCCAGACATTGCTTTATTGATTTCCGTTTGTGCCTTGGCTGCATTATAACGAGCGACGAGTGTCTCGCGTTTGTTTTTAAGCTCAGTGAGCTGCTGGCGCATCTCATCCAGCTTGCCGCGCAGATTGTCTGCGAGCAATTTATTCTGATCGAAGCTCGTTTTGTACTCCGTTGATTTTTGTTCGGCTGTTTTCTTCTCTTCCAAGGCACGACGAGCGAGCTCAATGTTTTGCGCTTGTGCTGCCAGATGGGCTTGCTCACTGCGCTTCTCTACCAGCTGTGCTTGTTCTTCATAAAGCTGCTTGAATTTTTTCTCAATGGCAATTTGTGCTGCGACTGCTTTCTCGGCATCGGCTAGGTCCTCTTGCATGTCGCGAATATATTGATCGGTCAACTTAACAGGGTCTTCCGCTTTCTCAATTAGAGCATATACATTCGATAAAGTAAGATCGCGCAGTCGTTTAAATATGGACAATGAAATCCCTCCTAGAATCGTAGTACGCATAAGTCATAATACGCGAAGAGCAAGCGAGTCGTTGCAAGTAAATGCAGAATCGATGCCATTCGCGTTTATATTTAAAGAAATGCTACAATAAACCAAAATGATCACCTGTATGAGAAGAAAAGAGGGAGCATAACCATGGAAAATAGCAAAACTGGAACGGAGCGGTTTAAGCGATTTATTTTGAACAATAAGTTCGTATTATTTCTGCTTGTTTTGTTGCTTGTTGGACTGAATATTATGGTGCTGACGAAAATTTCATACATTTTCACGCCTTTAACCGTGCTGCTCAAGACCTTGCTGCTGCCGGTCATATTGGCGGGAATTGCTTATTACTTACTTAATCCAGTCGTCGACTTCTTAGAACGAAAGGGAGTCAAACGGGTATATTCTATTATTATGCTGTTTCTGGTTGGCGCAGGACTGATTACAATTTTGCTGGTCATCGTCATCCCATTATTAAATGGGCAAGCCGTGAGCTTCGTGAACAGCTTCCCTAAATACGGTGAGCAATTGCGGGTTAAATTCGAGCAGTTTATGGATAGCGCTGGATTTATTCAAGTACAAGAGTGGTTTAATTTAAATCCGGAGAAGCTGACGTCCAATATTACAGAGCAAGCGACGTCCATTTTGAATGGAACGTTAACTAGCGTGGGTTCCTTTGTCGGTGCACTTAAAGAGGTTATTCTTGCGATATTGACGCTTCCGTTTATATTGTTCTATTTGCTAAAGGACGGGAAAAAGCTGCCGGAAACGATCGTTAGTGTCCTGCCTAACAAGCTTCAGCCGCACACGAAACGAATTATGGCAGAGATGAACGGACAAGTCAGCAGCTATATCCGAGGTCAAATTATAGTGAGCTTCTGTATTGGGCTGCTATTATATATTGGTTACTTAATTATTGGCCTTGAGTACCCACTTGTGCTTGCGCTGGTAGCTGCGTGCACAAGCGTTATTCCGTATCTAGGGCCTGCCATTGCGATTACACCAGCTTTAATTGTTGCTATGGTGACTTCGCCTGTCATGCTCCTGAAGTTGGTGGTTATATGGACGATTGTTCAATTAATCGAAGGCAAGTTCATCTCGCCGCAAATCATGGGCAAAACGCTGCATATCCATCCGATTACCATTATTTTTGTTATTTTGACAGCGGGCAACTTGTTTGGCCTTGCAGGGATTGTACTCGCTGTACCGGGTTATGCAGTTATCAAGGTCGTTGTAATTCATCTGTTCGAATGGTTTAGAAGCCGCTCGATTCTTTATGAAGCGGATAAGAATGGCGAAAACGTGCTATAATAACCGATTTCGCTTAAGCAGCTTGAAATATATAAAAACAATACCGAAAGCCAGCAGGTAGGATAAAAAGGTATACCCAATATTCCAGCCGTTGCCGTAGGATACTTTGCCAAAGATTAGAGCCATAAACTCAAGCAGTGTAGTGCCCAGTACGAACAAGAACAAAATTAGCATGGTTAACACAGGGCGTGCATTGATTAACCAGATCATAAAGCATGCTAAAATCGGGTAAAGACCGATATCAAGCGGCAAAGCGGAAACGGACTCGTCATTTGGGATAAGAGGGGTGAAATCCCAAAAATTTAATTGAAAACCGATTGCGTTGATGACTAAAGAGGAGACGGCTCCGATAGGGAAAATAAGAAGCAAGGTTTTGGGGCTTTTTATACCCAAATATATACCGGCAATCCAAGGAACAAAGAACCCAAATATAGTATTGATAAGCATTATAAGTTCCTTTCTTGAACATTTTTTATTAGAATGTCCTGAATCCGGATCAGCATGCGGGAAAAAGAAAAAAGGAAGGCGCCAAGTGCGCCTTCCTTTATGTTTTAACCAACCTCTGGTTTGAGCAGTCGAATGGGTGGTCCGATCGTCAGCTCAACTTTATTGATGCGATGTTTGCTTACTTCACGAACGGTAAAGGTCAAATTATGGAAGCCAAATTGTTTACCAGGCTTAGCTTCTTCCATTTCACTGTACAGCCAGCCGCCGACCGTATCGACTTCTTCATGCTCAAGCTCAGCTCCTATAAGGTCGCCCAGCTCAGTAAGCGATACCTTGCCATCCAGCATATAAGATGTATCCGACAGCATCTCGATATCTTTGCGTTCATCGGCATCGAATTCGTCTCTTATGTCGCCGACAATTTCCTCCAAAATATCCTCAATCGTTACAAGGCCGGAAGTGCCGCCATACTCATCTACGACGATCGCAAAGTGTACGCGCTCCTGCTGCATCCGTTTTAGCAATGTCTTGACAGGCATCACCTCGGATACGGACATGACAGGCTGTATAAGTGTTTGCAAATCAATTTCTTTGTTTACTTGATATTGAAGAAACAATTGCTTCGTGTTGATCATCCCGACGATATGGTCTTTGCTGTCGCCGGCAACAGGGAAGCGGGTATACTGTTCCTTGCGAATAATATCCATGTTTTCTTGCAGCGTATTGTTCTTATATAAGACGGTCATGTCTGTACGCGGAACCATAATTTCTTTAGCTAAAATTTCATCAAAAGCAAAGATCCGATTGACGTAACCATATTCCGTATTGTTGATTTTACCGCTCTCTAAGCTGTCTGTTAAAATAATTTGAATTTCTTCTTCGGAATGGGCGTTCTCATGCTCCTTCGCTGGCTTTAAGCCAAACAAACGAACCAACGCATTGGCAGATCCATTCAAGACCCAGATGAAGGGGTACATGACTTTGTAGAAAAGAATAATCGGTTTTACGACAGTGAAGCTGACAAGCTCTGCCTTCTGGATGGCAATGCTCTTAGGAGCAAGCTCACCAACGACCACATGGATAAATGTGATAAATAGAAAGGCGATTAGAAATGACAAAATGTGACTCAAATTACTGTTTAGATTCCATTGCTCGAATAGAGGGAGAAGCAGTTTTTCAACGGTAGGTTCTCCTAACCAACCAAGTCCGAGCGCTGTAATTGTAATGCCAAGCTGACAGGCAGATAGGTAACCATCCAAATTGCTTACAACACGTTGAACGGCAATTGCGTTTTTCTTGCCTTCAACGACTAACTGGTCGACACGGCTGGAACGAAGCTTAATGATTGCAAATTCAGTAGCTACGAAAAAAGCGGTTAACACAATTAGTAAAGCAACTAAGAGCAGATTAAGTCCTATACCCATAATAAATGTTCACAATCCTTCTTATTCGTATTTAATTGATGTTATTTAATAGTACGAACTTTCTGCCAATTCATCAAACCGCTGAAAAAGGGTTATACGGCTGCAAAAGCTCAATTTTACCGATTTAGAGAAGCCAGTAGAACAATATTAGCCGATACCTAGCGATTACGAGATTATTTGTCTGGTTTAATGAATAGTTCTTATGAACTCGAAATCAATAAAAAAAGAACGGCAGCAGGCCGTCCAATTTTTTTGAAATATAAGAAAGGATATGATTTACTGCTACTTACCTTATATTTCGTAGTTTAGGCGATATTAAAACTTATTTGCCTGCTGCTCTGACCACTCACCGATGACAGGCAGCTTATTCAGCTTCCCTTGCAGCGTGAGCAGCATGAGGCCAATCCATGCAATGAAAGCGGCTAGACCAAGCAATATCCCTAGCAGCCAACCAATTATCGGGATAAAGCCTAACAAAATATTAGCGGCAATGAAAGCGACCGATAAGACGATAGACTGTACAGCATGCAATCTAACGAAGCGGCTCTTCTTCTCTAGCACAAGGAATATAATGCCGGTTATAAAACCTGCCAGGTAGCAAAGCAAGCCTGCTACTTTCGGATCAAGTCCCGTTGATGAGCTGTCTGGTTGTAAGGATGGAGGTTGATTCAAGAGATTCACCCTTTCTATTTTACCTATACTTGCAATGATTGTATTCGTCATACATTTTCAGTAGACCTCTTTATTTTATAAAATATTATCCAAAATTGGTATCAAAACTTTGTAAAAGGTTTGTAACCTGTTTCGACAAATTATCGTCTAAACTAAAGAATGCGTATTTATAAAAGAATTGATAAGATAGGAGAAGTCATCATATTATGAATAAAATGAATAAACGTAGATGGTTAATTGCTGCATCAGCTGCAGTAGTGCTTCTTGGTGTTGTTGGTTTTTTCAACAGAGGAACATTGGCTATGCTAGGGTTTGATTGGTTTCTGGAAGGTCAGGTAAAGAAGCAGCTTGAGCAATCTTATAAACCTATCGATGGACGGGAACCCGTTCCAGTGAGTACAATTAATAAGAAACAAGATCCATTCTCCATCCTGCTGCTCGGCATTGACCAACGCGGCAAGGAGACTGGACGATCGGATACGATGATCTATACGGTTGTTCGTCCAAATGACGGCGAGATGCTCATGGTTTCCATACCGCGTGATACGTATGTAGATATCGTCGGTAAAAATAAAGAGGACAAGATTACGCATGCATACGCTTTTGGCGGTGCGGGAATGGCAATGAACACGGTTGAGAAGTTTTTAGACACACCTATTCAATATTACGCTTCAATTAACTTTGAAGGATTCCGTAACGTGATCGACACGCTTGGCGGAATTTCGCTTCCTATCGAAGAGGATATTGTGAATAAAGATGCTGATCATGAGAAATTTGTCATTAAAGCTGGCCAGGACACTTACAACGGTAAGGATACACTGAACTATGTTCGTTATCGTGAGGATGCTGGCGGCGATATTAATCGTACAGAGCGTCATCAGATTTTCTTGAATCTTCTTATGGATAAAGCGAAACAAATGAATCAATGGTCCAAAATTCCTGAGCTTATGGATATTATGGGCGATAATTTCAGTACAGATATGCGTCCGCAGCAGCTAGTCGATTTGGGTCAAATCATGCTCATGGCGAAGGATCGCAAAATCTATAGCCATTCGCTGCTTGGTGACGGACATCGCTTGAAGAGCGGCGGAGCTTGGTATTATTTTGCCGATGAAGAAGATTTGTCGAAGGTACAGACCATGATCAAAAACTGGTTAGATGCAGATACACCTGCTTCCAGCTTAATATTGCCTGATAAGTACAATGAAGATAAGGTCAAAGATGTAGGTGCATTATCAAGCAGCGAAACGACGACTAAGCAGCCTTAATGCTGCTTGCTCCGCTCCGTCTTGCTGCTTTATGACCAATGGGAATGGAAAGAGCAAACGGATCGGAGTGGTTTAAGAAAAATGAATATCGCGTTTTTTTTGTTGCCTAAGCAAGAGGTTGTGTGTGTTACCCAGGATGTAACGTTAAGACAAACGCTAGAGCGTATGGAGTATCATCGCTATACGGCGGTCCCTATCATTAATGATGATGGCGGTTATGCAGGTACGGTTACGGAAGGCGATTTGTTATGGTATTTTAAAAATCATGCTGACTTATCACTGGAACAAACCAATAAGGTGAAGCTAATCGATGTACCGCTTCGAATGAACAACAAGACGGTACGAATTGATGCCAATATGGATGATCTGATCTCGCTGGCGAAGGTGCAAAACTTTGTGCCTGTTGTCGATGATATGAACCGTTTTATTGGCATTGTACGCAGAAGTGAAATCATTGATTACTGCCAAAAAATTATTATGGAGCAGCATAATGTGCTTCAGGATAAATAAGAAACGGCAGCGATTGGGATCGTCTTCAGGTACTATTTTCAAACTAGGCAGGGCAATATAATAAGCAATAAGACGGAATAAGCTTGCTGTTCCGTCTTTTTCTTTTATAGGAAGCGCCTAAGCGGACAGTTCGACTAAAGAGTGAGCCTGCTGGAATGTGAGTGATATGTTTAGCTTTTATGCTATAATGAGTTGTAAAAGTTTCGTAAGAAACCAGATTATATAAGCAAGAGGTGAACGGTTTGAGAACCGGCTTGAAACCAGTGCTGTGGAGCTTTGTGGCACTCCTTTTATTATTGTCCCTTCTAGTACCGCTATTTAACGTAATTACCATGCTGCTGCTTATGGTGCCGTATGTCGTGCTGTATACGATACTGTCGCCAAAGTCTTTTGTGCTGCATCTGCTTCCGGTATGGGCGCTGGCATTTATTATCGGCGGGCCAGCTACACTTATTATCGGATTATTTTTCCTCATACCGTCTATTGTGATGGGCCACTTGTATATGAAACAAGCGCCTGCCTCAAAGGTTCTTCGGACGGTCAGCGTCGTCGTTCTTGCTCAGTTGATGCTTGAGTTGATCATATTCGAGGCGTTCTTGAATATTTCGCTCATTAAAGAGCTCAGAACATTTATAAGGTCAACAGTCGATGAACTGATGACAAAGCAGCTGCTTCCTACAGAATGGAATTCGGATCTAACTGAGGTTGTTGCTCGTACGATGGTTAATTCTATTCCTGTGACCTTTATTATTATCGCTTTCGTACTCACTGCTATATCGCAATTTATAGCTCGCAGAGCTGTAAAGTGGAGCGGCGGCCCGGAAGTGCCTAGGTTTACGCGTGCCAAAGATTGGCGTTTGCCTCGTATACTCGTTGTGCTTTATTTAATTACTTATGTAATCGAGCTGTTCTCGTCGACGACGAGCGATTCTTTTTTTGCAGTGGCTTTGATGAACTTGTTACCTCTGCTTAGTTATGTTTTTGCGTTTCAGGCTGTCGGATTTTTCTTTTTCCTTGCTCATCAGCGAGGATGGAACAAAGCGGTACCGATTCTTATTGCGATTCCGGTGCTATTGATCCCGCCGCTTAGCTTGATCGGCGTGCTGGATACTGCTTTTCCAATCCGCAAGTCGTTTACGAAACCATAGCACAGGAGCGGATAGGAAATGCCGAAGTTTTTGGTTACACGATGGCACGGAATGCATCAAATGTGGGCCTTTGCATTGATGGTGCTCATGTCAGTGGGACTTGCATGGTTCGAGTGGCTGCTAGGGCTGCTCGGATTACTGCTCACGGCCTTGGTATTGTTTTATACCATAATGGCAGAACGTGCTTTCCGCAAAGATTTGAAATCGTATCTAGGCACGTTGTCCTACCGGGTTAAAAAGGCAGGAAACGATGTCGTCAGCGAGCTTCCTTTCGGAATTATTTTATATAACGAGGATCGTATGGTGGAATGGCATAATCCTTATATTGCTAATATGGTGGAGCGGGAAACCGTCATTGGCGTTCCGCTTGCGGAGCTGTTCCCATCATTGCAGCAAGTGAAGGAACGTGAAGGAACGATTGAAGCGACAGTAGGCTCGCAAGTTTATCAGCTGATCTTCAAGCAGAAGGAACGTATTCTTTATGTGAAGAACATTACGGATCTGTGGCAGCTTGGCCGCAAATACGATGATGAGAAGCTCGTTATCGGCATTGTAATGATCGATAATCTTGAAGAAGTTACGCAGGGTCTCGACGATCACCAGCGCAGCTCTATGCTCTCGAAGGTGACGACGGAAATTACCGAGTGGGCTCAAAAGTATCATATTTATTTGAAGAGGCTCACGTCGGATCGTTTTCTGCTCGTGACGGATCAAAAAACGTTAAAGCAGCTTGAACAGTCTCGTTTTGTCGTGCTGGACGAGGTTAGAGATATTACCGGCGATCACAAAATTCCGGTTACGCTGAGCATCGGTTTTGCGGCAGGGGCTGAGCATATAATCGAGCTCGGTCAATGGGCGCATATGAGTCTTGATATCGCGCTCGGACGAGGCGGCGACCAAGCAGCGGTGAAGGTTGGCAGTCGGCAATCCTTCTATGGCGGCAAGTCGAATGCGGTGGAGAAACGGACACGTGTACGCGCACGGGTTGTCGCACATGCATTACGTGATCTGATACGCGAGAGCCATAACGTAGTCATTATGGGGCACAAAATGCCCGATATGGATGCGATTGGAGCAGCTATCGGTGTAATGAAGGCAGCGCAGCTGTTCGGCAAGGAAGCTTATATTGTGTTAGAAGGCGTAAATCCAGCCATTCAGAAAATGATGGAGCTCATCCGCGAAGACGAGAAGCTGTCCAAACGCTTTGTCTCACCGGAGCAGGCCTCGGCATTAATTACACCTCAGACGCTCGCTGTCGTTGTTGATACGCACAAGGTATCGATGGTTAAGGAGCCTAAGCTGCTTACACAGACCGACCGCATTGTCGTTGTCGATCATCACCGCCGCAGTGAGGAATTTATCGCGAATGCGATATTAATTTATATGGAGCCTTACGCTTCATCAACATGTGAGCTCGTAACGGAGCTGCTGCAATACATCCATGATCGAGTTGTACTGGATGTAAGGGAATCAACAGCTTTGCTTGCCGGTATTACGGTGGATACAAAGAGCTTCTCGCTTCGCACTGGTGCGAGAACGTTTGAAGCGGCATCATTCCTGCGCCGTAATGGGGCAGATTCGATGATGATTCAGCGGATGCTGAAAGAGGATCTTGAGGAATACGTACGCAAGGCCGAAATTATTAAGCATGCTGAGGTGCTTTATGAGCATGTCGCCATTGCTGTAACCGAAAGCGGTCGTAAATATTCGCAGCTGCTCATCGCGCAATCAGCGGATACGCTGCTGAATATGACGGATATACTTGCTTCCTTCGTTATCGGAGAGCGCCAAGATGGGCTTATTGGCATTAGTGCGCGTTCACTAGGCCATATGAATGTACAGGTCGTCATGGAGAGAATGGGCGGAGGCGGACATTTGACGAATGCTGCCGCTCAGCTGGAAGGCTCTGTGGTGGAAGTAGCGGAGCGTTTGAAACAAGTGTTAGAAGAAATTGAAAAGGAAGAGGGGTTATTTGAATGAAAGTAATCTTTTTGCAGGATGTTAAAGGACAAGGGAAAAAAGGGCAAGTAAAGGATCTGTCCGAAGGGTATGTACGTAATTTTCTATTGCCGCAAGGGCTTGCGAAGCTGGCATCCGACGGCAATCTGAAGACGCTTGAAGTACAGCATGCTTCTGAACAGAAGCGCAAGGATAAGGAAAAGCAGGACGCGCAAGAACTAGGCAAGAAGCTTGAAGAGATGACCATCGTAATTAAGACAAAAGCAGGCGAGGGCGGCAGACTATTTGGTGCCATTACGAGCAAACAAATTGGCGAAGCATTAGCGGCGAAAGGCATTAAAGTAGATAAACGCAAAATCGAGCTTGATGATCCAATCCGTACGCTGGGTGTTACACAAGTCGTTGTGAAGCTTCACCCTGAAGTGAAAGCAAAGCTGAACGTGCAGGCGTCTGAAGAATAGAGCAGTCTAAAGTATAAGCCAAGGTTTGTTACAGAACCTTGGCTTATGCTTACGAAGTAGGCTTTTATGAAAAACTTAGCTATATGCTTACGAAGTAGGTTTGCTACGCAAACCTTAGTGTATGCTTACGATGTAGGTTTTCTTCGAAAACCTTTAGGAGGGGCCCATGAGCACTGAATTGATGTTTGATCGTGTTCCACCGCAAAACTTAGAAGCGGAACAAGCTGTTATCGGAGCGATATTGCTGCAATCAGAAGCCTTGATTACAGCGATGGAGCGCGTGCGCAGTGATGACTTCTACAGCGGTCCTCACAGACAAATATATGAGGCGATGGTTGAAATCGCGGAGAACAACCAGCCGGTTGATCTCGTGACTTTGACTGCGCATTTGCAGGATCAGCATTTGCTTGAGGAAATTGGCGGAGTAAGCTATTTGGCAAAGCTTGCCAACTCGGTGCCAACCGCAGCAAACGTTGACTACTATGCACAAATTGTAGAAGAGAAGTCGATGCTGAGGCGCCTTATTCGCACAGCAACCAACATCGTATCCGATGGTTATGCGAATTCGGAGGATGTAGGTGTACTTCTCGGAGATGCAGAGAAACAAATTCTCGAAATATCGAACCGCCGCTCCGGCAGCGGGTTCATCTCCATTAGAGACGTATTGATGGAGGTATTCGAGAAGGTAGAGCAGCTGTACCAGGATAAAGGCGGCACAACAGGCATTCCATCCGGATTTACCGATCTGGATCGGATGACGGCTGGCTTCCAGCGAAGCGACTTGATCATCGTTGCTGCCCGTCCTTCTGTAGGTAAAACGGCATTCGCGCTTAACGTTGCACAAAATGTCGGCGTTCGCGCACGCGAGACCGTCGCGATCTTTAGTCTGGAGATGTCAGCGGCACAGCTTGTACAGCGTATGATTTGCGCAGAAGCAAATGTAGACGCCCAGCGGATGCGGACAGGGCATCTTGAAGGCGATGACTGGGAAAAGCTGACGATGGCGATTGGGTCGCTTTCGGAGGCACAAATCTTTATTGATGATACACCGGGCATTACGGTCGCAGAAATTCGCGCCAAATGCCGTCGCTTGAAGAAGGAAAAAGGGTTAGGCATGATCATGATAGACTATTTGCAGCTGATCTCCGGCCGCGGTAAAGCGGGCGAGAATAGGCAGCAAGAGGTTTCCGAAATTTCACGTACACTGAAGCAAATTGCGCGTGAGCTTGAAGTTCCCGTTATTGCACTTTCTCAGCTAAGCCGGGGCGTTGAGCAGCGGCAAGACAAACGTCCGATGATGTCCGACCTTCGGGAATCGGGATCTATCGAGCAAGATGCTGATATCGTATCGTTCCTTTACCGGGATGATTATTACGACAAAGAATCTGAGAAAAAAGATATTATCGAGATCATTATCGCGAAGCAGCGGAATGGACCGGTAGGCACGGTTGAGCTCGTGTTTCTCAAAAAGTACAATAAATTCGTAAGTATCGATCGCGCGCATCAAGATCCGATGCAAGCGTCGTGAATATCCGAACAATTGCATGTGTAGTTATGCAATTGTTCGTTTTTAGTTTGACTTCTCGATGTTGGACTGCTACACTATTAATGCTGTCTTTTGACTTGTGACACGGGCCCTTTTATTAAAGGTTTGCTGGTGTATAAAGCATTGGGACGGTAATTTTCGGTGCTTATAAACACCGGACGGGGGTATAATTATGTCTACGGTTGTTGTAGTTGGTACACAGTGGGGAGACGAAGGTAAAGGCAAAATCACTGATTACTTGGCAGAGGGAGCCGACGTCGTCGCTCGTTACCAAGGAGGAAACAATGCCGGACACACCATTCTTATTGATAACAAAAAATATAAATTGACGATGATTCCATCGGGTATTTTCAATCATGATAAAACTTGCGTCATCGGTAACGGAATGGTTATTAATCCGGAAGCTCTGATTGACGAAATTAACTATATTCACGAAAATGGCTTCTCTACTGATAATTTGAAAATTAGCGATCGCGCTCATGTCATTATGCCTTATCACCTTGTGCTTGACGGTCTTGAAGAGGATCGTAAAGGCGATAATAAAATCGGCACAACTCGCAAAGGGATCGGCCCTTGCTACATGGATAAAGCGGCACGCAACGGCATTCGTATTGCTGATTTGATGGATGCTGAGGAATTTGAATCCAGAGTTCGCAGCATCATCATCGAGAAAAACCAATTGATTGAGCAAGTATATGGCGGAGCGCATCTTAATGCGGATTCCATCGTTGCCGACTATCTTGGTTATGCAGAAGTGCTTCGCAAATATGTAACAGATACTTCTGTTATTCTAAACGATGCTATCGATGCTGGTCAGAAGGTTTTGTTCGAAGGCGCTCAAGGCGTTATGCTCGATATTGACCAAGGAACTTATCCGTACGTAACATCATCCAACCCATCAGCTGGCGGAGTTTGTATCGGTTCTGGCGTTGGTCCGTCAAAAATCCAGCAAGTTATTGGTGTTGCTAAAGCATACACAACTCGTGTAGGCGATGGTCCTTTCCCAACAGAGCAAGACAACGAAATCGGTCAAATGATTCGTGACAAAGGCCATGAATACGGTACAGTAACAGGTCGTCCACGCCGCGTTGGCTGGTTCGATACGGTAGTTGTTCGTCATGCACGCCGTGTTAGCGGTATTACAGGTCTTTCTCTGAACTCGCTAGACGTTCTTACAGGCCTTGAAACAGTTAAAATTTGCACAGGCTACAAATTGCGCGGCGAAGTGATTGATACTTACCCAGCAAGCCTCAAAATGGTATCAGAGTGCGAAGCGATTTACGAGGAGCACCCAGGCTGGTCAGAGGATATCTCTGGCGCGAAAACACTTGAGGATCTTCCAGTGAATACACGCAATTACTTGAACCGTGTATCCGAGCTTACAGGTATTCCAATTGCGATCTTCTCCGTTGGCCGTAACCGTGAGCAAACAAATCCGGTTCGTCCGATTTACGAATAAAATGTTTCTTACAAAGGGTGGCCTGCGGGCCATCCTTTTTTTTTGTATATAAAAATGTTGAAAACTCGCTTTTAAACACGTAATTTATAGGAAATTAATAGAGTTTAGAAGAATGGTTGTCCCTAATGTTGACCATAATGGTATATAACAGATTATGGCAATTGCAGCTGCTAAATAACAATTTGTCAGCTGCTGGACGAAGGGATTGGTGCGGCAATGTTGAAAAAAGTAGAATGGCTGGCGAAAATTGTAGCAGCAGGATTAATCGTAAGCTTCTTATCCATTTGGACGACGGGATATATTGTAACCAGCTATGTGGAAACGATATTAAAACAATTCAATTTACCGCTTGAAGTGCCGCCGATGGCAATGTCAGGCGTATGGGGCAAACTATGGGGAGCAGATCCGCTAGTAACGACGGATATTGCAGATAAAGAAGAGAAGAAGACTATAGTTGATGGTGAGGATACTCCAGCAACAGATGCAGGTGAAAATGAGCAGGCTGATCCACCGGCAGCCATCGACGCCTTTGGCCAAGCAACGGATGCTCCGCTTACCGATATGGGCATTGGCGGGGGCACCGAAGCAGGAAGTGGAGCAAAACCTGAAGATGGCAGTGTTGAAGAGGGAACAGCAGGTGTTGATGATACCGAGACAGCGATGACAACGGATGATTTGACTGAGGTAAAGGATCAAATGAGCGATGAGGATAAGGAAAAGTTATTCAGTCTGCTTATGACAAAATTACCGCAAGAATCGTGGCAAACAATCTCTCAATATATCGAAAATGGGTTGACAGAACAAGAGTTGACAGAGATTCAACAAATAATGGCACAGCACCTCGACAAGACCGAATATGGGCAAATGATGGAGATTCTGAAAAAATATTAATATTGTGAATAGGGTGTAAAGGTTGCTCCAATTGTTGGGCATATGTTACAGTATTAGGCGAACGATCCGACAGGATAATTCGTCTTTTTTTATGTCGGAAATCGGAAAAAAAGTTGCATTAGCGCGAAAAGGAGACAATCATGACCGTTTTCAGGGACAAGGGTCGGATTCAGAAAGTATGGAATCAAGCGATTCAGTACTTTCGGCATGACCGATCGCAACAACTGGATGGCAAGACACAGCAACAATCCGCAAGTGATCAGGCAAACAAGCCGTTTTGGCGAAAAAAGCCGGTTCAGTTAGCGGGCGGGGCGCTCGTACTCCTCACAGTAGCCGGATTTAGCGGAATCCAATATGTTCAAGCAAACACAGTCGAATTTTATAACGTATATATGAATGGAACAGCCGTTGGAACCGTAAGTGATCCACAAGAAGTAGAGCAGCTAGTTTTGCTGGAAACCGAAGAGGTTCAGCAAGCTAACCCGGGCATTAACATGGTGCTTGATACAGGAACAATTACCTATGAGCCTGATCATGCATTCAAAGGAGCTCCAGAAACTGCTGGTACGCTGGACAAGCTTGAAGGGTTGTTTACCTCTCATGCGGTTGGTGTCGAAGTGAAGGTTGATGGAAAAGTCATCGGTATAGTGAAAGACCAACAGACAGCAGATGAAGTTTTATTGCGCGTGCAAAGCAAGTTTGCACCGAAGCTTGCCGCAGCGAAGAAGGAAGCAAAGGAAGTGAAGTCGCTTTCGTTCAATGCAAAAGATGCAAAGCCGCCAGCGCTTGATTCAAAGGCAGCCTCTAAGCAGCCTGGGCGTGAAGTGACAGAAGTTGAATTCATTGAAGCGGTAATGATGGAATCAATCGATACCGATCCAGAACAGATCATGGAAGCAGAAGCCATTTATAAGATGCTCGTTCAAGGCAGTATTCAACCAACTAAATATACGGTACAAGCAGGCGATTGCGTTGGCTGTATCGCACAGAAATTTGATATTTCCCCAGAGGTTATTTATAAGAATAATGCATGGATTAAAGATGATAAGATAACGATTGGCGATGTTCTAGATCTAACGGTGCTCCAACCGGAGCTCACAGTAAAGACAACCGAGAATTTAGTTGAAGTTGAAACGATAGAACCACCCGTTGAAATTAAGAAAAATGCGAGCATGCGTGTAGGCGAGTCGAAGACGATAGCAAATGGTACGGCTGGATCCAAACGAATGACTTATCGCATCGTGAAGCAAAACGGTTACGTCGTATCCGAAGAGCTTCTCACGAAAGAAGTAATTAAAGAAGCGACTCCAAAAATTGTTGAACGAGGAACGAAGGTTGTTTTGGGAGAAGGATCAGGACGTTTTGCAATGCCTGTCTCCGGATCTAGAATGACTAGTAAGTTCGGGAAACGTTGGGGACGCATGCATAACGGTATTGACCTTACTGGCAACAAGAACATTCTTGCATCCGATACAGGAAAAGTTGAGTTTGTTGGAACGAAGCCAGGTCTAGGCAAAACGGTTATTATCAATCATAAGAACGGCTACAAAACCGTATACGGTCACCTTAGCTCTTACAATACCAAAGTAGGGGATATTGTTGAGAAGGGTGAAAAGATTGCTATCATGGGCAGTACAGGAAACTCTACTGGCGTTCATTTGCATTTTGAAGTACACAAGGACGGCGTTTTGCAAAATCCATTAAAGTACTTATAACATATACCCATAATTTACTAGAGAGAAACACTTTTGCTATAAGCGAAGTGTTTCTTTTTTTTGCGTATATAAATGATGTGTATGGACATGGAGTATTTAACTGATTCATGCAGTGATGGCGGACTGAGGAAAAACCTTTCAACATGAGGGAAGTTTCATTGTGAAGCAAGGGATAACAGTGTTAAAATAGAAGGTAATAAAAAGGACAAGCGACGGGCGGGTGTAGCGATGCACGGAAAAATATTAGTGGTCGATGACGAACAGCCGATTGCAGATATTATAAAGTTTAATTTGGAGAAGGAAGGGCATCAAGTTATTTGCGCTTTCGATGGCGGTGAGGCGGTTCGGCTTGCGTTCGAGGAGCTTCCTGATCTTATTTTGCTGGACCTGATGCTGCCTGTAAAGGACGGTATGGATGTATGCCGCGAGGTTCGTGCCAAGCTGCAAATGCCAATCATTATGCTGACGGCCAAGGATACGGAAATTGATAAGGTGCTTGGGCTTGAGCTGGGCGCTGATGATTATGTGACAAAACCATTTAGCACAAGGGAATTGCTCGCGCGAGTGAAGGCGCATCTGCGCAGGCAGCAAAAGACAGAAGAAGCTGCAAGCGGTGATCATTCTGGCACTGCCGATCATTCCGCCGAGCAGGAGCAGCAGGGCTTTAAGCTGTTCAACCTATTTGTGGATACTGATATGTATGTCGTTTATAAGGACGGCGTACCGCTTGATCTGACACATCGTGAGTATGAGCTCGTTTATTATATGGCCCGCAACAGCGGCAAGGTAATGACGCGGGAGCATTTGCTTCAAGCAGTATGGGGATTTGAGTATTTCGGAGACGTGCGAACGGTTGATGTTACGATTAGAAGATTGCGCGAGAAGATTGAGGATGATCCAAGTCGCCCTGAGTACATTATGACACGGCGCGGTCTCGGCTATATGATGCGCAACTCCAAGTCCGGAGGCTTCGGCCCAGGATGAAGGGCAAAAGTTTTTTTCGCACAATCCAAGTAAAGCTGGTCATCATCTATTTGCTGCTTATATTGGTGGCTATGCAGTTGATCGGTGTTTATTTTATAAGTACGGTCAAAAACTCCTTAATTGACAGCTTCACGAAAAATTTGAAGGAGCAAGCGGATATTTTATCTAAGTTTGCAGCTCCAAGCTTAGCGGCTAAACCAGATACTGAGGGTGATTCTGCGGAAAGCACGACAGAGGATCTTAGCTTGGTCGTTCGCAATCTGTTCAGCATTAGCGGCGCCGAGGTGCAGGTGCTTGATTCGAACGGGAAGATGGTAGCAACGTCCGTTCAAAGCAACGAAGCCTATATTGGCCAGAAGAACAAGTCGCTTGCTGTAAGCCGGGCACTTCAGAACATTACAGACAATGAGCAAGAAATTATAGATGATGATAATACACGCAAAAAGATGATTGCCCAGCCAGTGACGATTAATGACAACAAGGTGGTTGGGGTTGTATATGTCGTTGCGTCTATGAATGAGCTGTATGAGACCGTCAACAGGGTCAATCAGATCTTTTTCTCAGGGACGCTTATTGCGCTTGGTCTCACGGGTGTGCTTGGCATATTGCTTGCTCATACCATTACGAGCCCGATTCAAGGTCTGACGAGGCAAGCAGAGGCGATTTCACAAGGGAAATTCGATCTGCAGGTGCCTGTGCTTGGCGATGATGAGATTGGCAGCTTGAGCGTTGCCTTCAACGATATGACGATTCGGCTTAAAGAAGCCCTATCGGTTAATGAAGAGGAAAATGAGAAGCTGAATTCCGTTCTCTCCAACATGAGCGATGGCGTTGTTGCAGCGGATGAGAACGGCAAGGTCATCGTATGGAACAGGAGAGCATTAGAACTGCTCGACGTACGCTCCTGTGAAGGACTTGAGTTGTCCGAGCTGTTCGATCTATCCGAGGAGCGGCTCGAAGAGCTGCAGCAAGGGCGCGGTCAGACACTGCTTATTGAACGTGATGAGGATGGGCAGGAGATGAACGATAATGATGAAGGGCTGCTAAAAGTAACCTTTACGCCTATTCATCGTCGGGATAAGGGCATTACCGGAACGATTGCTGTCTTGCAGGATGTGACAGAGCAAGAGAAGCTTGAGCAATCGCGGCGTCAGTTCGTCGCGAATGTATCGCATGAGCTGCGTACACCGCTTACTACAATTAAGAGTTATGCAGAAGCACTTAATGACGGTGCGCTGGATGAACGGGAGTTATCCGAGCGGTTTGTTGGCGTTATTCGCAATGAAACGGAGCGGATGATTCGGCTTGTTACTGATCTGCTGCATTTGTCGCGGCTCGATTCAAACCAAGCGCCGCTGCGCCGCAGACAGACAAATGTTCATGACATGCTTGATGAAGTGGCTGATCGTTTCTCATTTCAGCTTAGGCAGAAGTCGATTAAAGCCGCAGTGAGCGTTGATCAAGGGCTGGAGTCCGCTTGGCTGGATCGCGATCAGATCGATCAGGTGCTTGATAATTTATTCTCCAATGCAATCAAATATACGCTGGACGGTGGAACGATTGAATTAACGGCGAAGAAGCCGGCCGATTCGGCATCACTTTCAATTAGTGTGAAGGATACTGGCATTGGAATTCCGAAAAAGGATTTGAATCGTATTTTTGACCGCTTCTATCGTGTAGATAAAGCACGTTCACGCAACATGGGCGGAACCGGCCTTGGGCTTTCGATTGCCCGGGAAATTGTGAAGGCACATAGCGGTACGATTTCACTTGATTCCGAGCTAAATGAAGGAACTACGGTTACATTCACTCTACCACTTCTACAGGAAGGGGGCGAGCTGGCATGAAAGAAAAAATAAAGACAACAACGCTTATCCTGCTAGTTGTGCTTAGTCTCCTTCAAAGCTATTTGCTTGCTTACAGCATGCCTGGTCTTGGCGCTACGGTAAGAAGCGATCAGGATTATGTGAATTCGGAGCCAATAGGAAAACCGACAAGCGTAGAGAGTGTTATTTTTCCAGAAGCGTTAGTTATCCACTTGGGCGGTAATAAGCATACCATCATCTATCCGGGAACACAGTTCTACGAGATGATTCTTAACCAGCGCATTCAGGGTAGAGAATTTAAAGGGTTCCAGCGAAGCCCTTCGGATGTGCTCAACTGGGAAGAAATTCGCAAAAACGATATCGGTATCGAGCTTCGCTTTGATAACGGCATTCCAGTAGAGCTGCTGCAGAAGCTGCTTAAGCTGGAAGGCGATTTGCTGTTCTTGAACGAAACGATTGACCGCATCTGGATTTTCAAGACGTCGGGCACCGAGGAAATTCGAACGTTCTTTTTTAGCGCTGATGGCGAGATGGTTTATGAGTCCGTTCGTGCGGATCTAACGGTACGCGATGTGCAGGACTATGTGGGGTTCGGGCAGTTCCAGCCTAAGTACACCATGACAGCAGACGGCCTCTATATTCCGGTTGCGCCAATTCAGTCAACGGAAATCGTATTTCCTTACGAGACGTATTCGCCAGATTTGATGAAACGAAGCTTATTCTTCGATCAAAGCACAACAAGAGCAATTGAAGACCGAGGCGGTTCGCAAATTTATACAGACGGCAAGCGGGGATTGCAGGTAGAACAGAACGGCAAGTGGATCAGCTATACAGATCCAAGCGCTCCGCAAATTACGGAAAACTTGCTTAGCGACAATGTGTATGCCTCAGTAGATTTTGTCAATCAGCATGGCGGATGGGACGGCACACATCGTTTTGTGAATGCTATGCCGGGCAGCGAAGGCAAGGATATTAGATTTAAGCAATATGTCGAGCAGTATCCTGTTATGGATACGAAGCCGTTCCGCTATGGGTACATGAGATTAAGGCTTCAGCAAGGTGTCGTAACCGAATATTCGAGAACACTTATTACGCTTGGAGCGCAGTCGGAATCGAGGAATGTTCGCTGGTTGTCAGGCGGGGAAGAGCTGGAGAAAACGCTCAGTAATTACGATAGACGCAGCGAAGTGACAGCTTTGTTCCCAGCGCTGCAAGCAGCTCAGATCGATGAGAACAGACTTCGGTTCATACCGGTATGGGCTGTTCGCTTGAAAGACGGTACGGAAGAAATATTGGTAGAGGCTTATCGAAGCGGATTTACACCGCCTGAGCAGAAGGATGAGGACGCTGTGCAAGGTGAGGCTGATGGCAATTCAGAGAAGCCAAATGATACGACAGCAACAGCAGCTAATGCTGCAGGAGCTGTAAGCTTATCAGTGGGTGCGAGCCAGATTCGTTCGCTTAATGGACCATAGAAATAGGATACAAAAGCAGGAGGTGAAGGCGATTGGATTGGGGACGAGCGAAAAACGTGCTTATTATTTCGTTTTTGCTGCTCAATGTATTACTTGGTTATCAGCTATGGCTGGATATCAGGGAACAGTTGAACATTAATGTAAATACGGCGGAGCTGCCGCAGGATAAGTTACTGCTCATGCAGCAGAAGCGAATTTCGTTAGAAGCCAATCTATCGCTGGAAACACCTGAGCTCAAGGACTTAACTTATTTGCTCCACTCTGACAGCCGCAAAAATGCGGAACCAGTCATATTGAAAGAACCGGTGGATAGTACGATCATCTATTCCAAAAAAGAATTAATAAAGACGCTGGGAGATCGTATTCCTGAGCTTGATCAATATGCATTTGATTTGCTGAACAGCAGCGTAGGCGAGTCTGTTTTTTATCGAGTAGTAGAAGGACGTCCGATGTTTGATGTGAAGCTGAAGCTTTATATTAAAGATCAGAAGATTACTTCTTTTTTGCAGGATCGCGTAGAGCTGCTCGGATCAGGTGAAGCCAAGCAGGTGCTGCCAGCTGCCAAGGTGGTAGCGAGCTTGATTGAAACTTATTTACCCGATGGTGCGGTCATTACCGATATCCAGCTTGGCTATAAAGGACAAATCTTTGATTCGGAGCGTCAAGTATCGGTGCCGTCATGGCGTGTTATGCTGGAGGACGGCCATCTGTTTTACGTGCATGCCATCAGCGGCGAGGTTGCAACGGATGATGAGCAAGGGGAAGCGGCAGCGAACGGTTTACGTTAACGGGAGCAGGAGAAGGGACAGGAAAAAGCAATTATGGGACTTCGATTTACAGTACTAGGAAGCGGCTCGACCGGCAATGCAACCATTGTTCAGGGGAATGACAAGATGGTCATTGTAGATGCCGGTATGAGCGCGAAGAAGCTGGATGAACTTATGCGCGAGCGCGGAGTAATGGGTCATCAATTGGACGGGCTGTTCGTCACACATGAGCATTCCGATCATATTAAGGGATTGGGTGCTTTTGCAAGGAAATATGATTTGCCCATTTATGCAAATGAGGCAACGTGGGCTGCAATGGAGAGGCATGTTGGCACGATTGCTCCAGAGAAGCGAGTGTTTATGGAAACAGGTGAAGAGGTCAACCTCGGTTCAATGGCCATTCAATCGTACCCGATCTCGCATGATGCGGCAGAGCCTGTAGGTTATTGCTTTGTAGAGAATGGCGAGAAGCTGAGTCTAGCTACTGACCTAGGTTATGTAAGTGAAAAGGTCAAACGTCAAATTATTGATTCCGATGTGCTCGTGCTTGAGGCCAATCATGATACGGAAATGCTTCGTATGGGGCGTTATCCGTGGAATACGAAGCGCCGGATATTGAGCGATGTTGGCCATTTATCCAATGTGGCTGCAGGCGAAGCGCTGCTAGAGCTCATGACAGATCGAACAAAACGCGTTTATTTGGCTCATTTGAGCCTTGACCATAATTTAATGGATTTGGCAATGCTGACCGTGAATACTATATTAGAGGACCATGGAATATTTTATAAGAAAGAAGAACATCCTCTACGCGCAACCTATCACGACCGACCTACGTCATGGGATGTAGTGAAGCAGAAATAAGGGATTCCAGCTGTGCATCAAGCACATCCGCTTTAGCACTTAGCTCTTCTCTAGTAAGTATGCCCTTATCTATAAACAATTCTAGCATCGCACTTAAGGTGAGAACGGTACGGTAGTGATCATCCTTTAAATCTGCTAGCTTTGCAGCAAGCTGAACATGTTCCCAAGCGACTGGCGTTTTGGCTTTCATATAAGCATTTCTCCTTTAGTGGAACGAATTTTGAAGCGCAACAAAAAACTTCGGATAAGCATCGCATGATTCTATTATTATTTTAGTCATTTCTTCCGAAAACATTCCTAGATTCAAAAAAATAGTCTTGATGTAGGGGACTTTGAGAGGGGCGATAGTAATGAGCTTATTCGACGACGATTTTTATTCAACCAAAGTATCCAAGCGTGCTGCTCGCGAGAGTAAGAAAGGAGACTTTGCATTTCGATATAAGAGCGGTGGACGCAAGTGGTCCAACGTTCGTATTGCATTTGTATCTTCTATCACGAGCGCGGTAGCTGCAACGTTGTTGTTCGGTGCTGTGTTTGGCGGCGGAGGCAGTGGTACGACCAGCGGCGGCGGCGGTGCACCGGTAACGGGTGGTATACAAGTGATTGATCCGCTTGAGCGTCCTATACAGGCTTCAGCGAAAGTAAGACCGGCCGTCGTAAGCGTCATTAATCAGCAAATGTTCTCTCTTGGAATTGGAAAAGACAAATCGCAGCCGGAAAAAGAAGAAGGCAAAGGTACACTTCGTGAAGCGGGTGTTGGCTCAGGTGTCATCATTAGCAAGAAGGATGGCAAAGCGATTATTATTACGAATTACCACGTCATTGATCAGGCACAAGCGGTAAAGGTTGTACTGATGAATGGAGAAGCGCGTGAGGCACGTATTGTCGGTAAAGATCAAATTACGGATCTTGCAGTGCTGGAAATTGACGCAAAAGGAATTGAAGTCGTTGCAGAAATTGGCGATTCGTCTGCGCTTCGCCCTGCTGAATATATTATTGCGATCGGCAACCCGCTCGGACTCGGAGAGTCTGTGACCACGGGCAGCGTGAGCAAGACAAGACAAATTGTACCAGTATCACTTAATCAAGATGGAGTGTACGACTGGGAACAAGAGGTTATTCAAATTGATGCATCCATAAACCAAGGAAACAGCGGCGGACCGCTGATCGATTTGAATGGACGTGTAGTTGGCATCAACAGTATGAAAATAGCTGATCTTGGCGTAGAGGGCATTGGCTTTGCTATCCCAATCAATCTAGCTATGCCGATTGTTGAAAGCTTGATCAAGCTGGGCCATGTGCCGCGTCCGTATCTTGGCGTATACACGATGGACTTGGAGCAGTATTGGGAGCAGCAGGACTTTGAGGATGCATACAGCAATCCTGGCGAAGGCGGAATTTTGCCGGAGGGCGATGTTCCTCATGACGAAGAAGAGGCTAACCCAGGTGATGATCAGATTCTTGAGGGCGGACAGAAGCTTACGCTGCCAGATGAGGTTTACGATGGTGTAATCGTGCTTGAAGCGGTTGGCCCTGCTAAGGATGCAGGTTTGCTGTTCAATGACGTGATTGTTAAGCTGGATCGTCATCCGATCAGCAGTACGATGGACCTTCGCAAATATTTGTACCAACAGAAGAAGATTGGTGACGAGATTGAGATTAGCTTTTACCGTGATGGGAAGCTGAAGGTTACGAAGTTTAAGCTGGCTGAGAAGACAGATGAGGAATAAGTTCGAGTGCATAAGCGCTGGATAAAGCTTGGTTAGTTCAAGCTTATTGAGCTGGAATTTTAGGAATAGCTCGAAGGAGCCGCGGTATGCAAATGGTAGCCCATTTGTGTGCTGCGGTTTTTTTTGTGCGTGGATGTGGGGAGCATACTGGGAAAGGGATCGTGCGGAGATAATACGAAAATTGTCGTCTTCACATGGAGAGGCGTTTTCTGATATGCTGTGTATAGACAATAAGGACGACCATCAACTAGGGATAGGAAGCGTGCAGACGATGTATTGTGTATGTAAAGAGCATATTGAGAAAGCATTGGACCGTTTTGTAGATGAGTATGAGGATGCACCAGACGTAGTAGATCTGAAGGAAACACAGTTTGCAGATTGGGATCCACCGCGCAAATGTGATTTTTGTGAAGAACCAGCTACTTTTTTGGTGGTTTAACTGACCGCAGAGCAGGATCTATAGGGTTATGTCCGTATAACGTGAAGGTATGAAGAAAGACTCGAATATTGAGGAATAAAGGCTCTCTTGTTCGGAGAGCATATCGGACTGAAGGGAATATCCGAGATATAGAGGATTTAAAGGACGAAAGCGCTGCGGACTGAAATAATAGATCCGAGATGATAAAGGGAAGTGTAAGGATTGCATATACAGATAGCTGCTGTTGGTAAGCTGAAGGAAAAGTACTTAGTGCTTGGCATAGCGGAATATGCCAAGCGGTTAGGGCCTTACGTGAAGCTCACGCTCACGGAAGTGCCCGATGAGAAGGCGCCGGAGACGATGAGTGCGGCGGAGGAAGCGATTGTGCGCGAGCGAGAGGGCGAGAGGCTTCTAGCGCAGCTGAAGCCTGATGCGCATGTTGTCGCGCTCGCGCTGGATGGCGAGCTCTGGTCAAGCGAGGATCTCGCGGGCCAGCTCGATAAATTAGCCACGTATGGGCGCAGCCACGTGGCTTTTGTTATTGGCGGGAGTACGGGATTGTCTCCCGCTGTGATGAAGCGCGCCCAGCAGAAGCTGAGCTTTGGGCGCATGACCTTGCCGCACCAGCTGATGCGTCTGGTGCTGATTGAGCAGATTTATCGCGGAGTGAAGATAAATCGGGGGGAACCGTATCATAAATAAGGGCACCGGTTTTTGGGAGTCAGGAAAAATTTCAATGGATTATCTAAAGTAATTCCGCGAAAATTAACAGCTCTAGCAACGTGGTTTTCTTGAGCGGTATCTACACCGACAACAAGGTGATTAACGGTCATGTTTTCAATGAGTTGATTTTGCTTATCTTGAGCTTTAAACTTCATAGTAGAGTGACCTCCTGATGTGGGATTTTAAGGGCTGTAGACCCGTTTCGTACTCACATCGTACAGAGGCGCTCTTTTTTATTCAAACTCCAAATTTTACGTTCCACAGGAATTCTAACGAGGAACGATAGTTGAATCATCGACAACAGGCCACCGATTACTTCGGTGGCCTTCTGTGCATGTTACGTTGGCTAGATAATGATGTACATTGAATCGGGTATTTAAAGGTTGGTAATCGGCTTTTTTATAAACCAACCCAGCACCAAAACAAGTATGGAAAGAATAAATTCAATCCAAAAAACCGTTTGTAGACCGGTAAGGATACTCTGTGATTTCTCATGCATTGAAGTGGGATCGAGCGAATGATGAAGATAACGATTGGCTCCGGATGACATGACGCCAACGAACAAAGCGATGCCCATTCCCCCGGCAATCTGTTGGAGCGTATTGTATATGGCTGTGCCATGGGCTACTAGATGACGCGGAAGTTGATTCAATCCCGTTGTCTGAGCCGGCATGACGACAAACGATATGCCTAAGAATAAGAGGACATGATTGAACAGAACGGAGACTCGGGTTGTATCGCTATCGATACCGGCAAACAGCCACAGCGATAGGGCGATCATGACCAGTCCGGGCATTATGACGAATCTCGGCCCGAATTTATCGAATAATTTTCCCGTCACAGGCATCATCATTGCGTTTAAAATGCAGCCTGGCATCAGAAGTAAACCTGTCGCGAATGCTGTCAACTGCATCACATCCTGCATATAGATCGGCAGCAATGTCGTGGTGGCGAATAGAACCATCATCAGGATGATTACCAATGCCGCAACCAAAGAAAAAGTGGGATGCCGGAATACGGAAAGATCAATCAAAGGCTCTTTGATCTTGAACTGCCGCCATACAAGCAAGAGCAAGAAGAGGCTGCCTATGGCAATCAAAATGTAACCCTCAGGCTCAGTCCAGACATTTACCCGGCTGACGCCGTAGATGACGCTACCGAAACCGATGGTTGACATCGCAATGGATAAAAGATCGACTCTTGGCTTGGTTAGTTCTGTCACATTCTTTAAGTACATGAACGCATAAATAATCGAAAACAATGCGACAGGAATCACCATATAGAATAGCCATCGCCAGTGTAAGGTATCGATGACCAGACCTGACAAAGCTGGCCCGATGACAGGGGCGACCATAATGACCAGCCCCATGAGTCCCATGGCCGCACCCCGGCGCTCTAGAGGATAAAGGGCGAGAATCGTATTCATCATCAACGGTATCAATAATCCTGTCCCGCAAGCCTGAACAACCCTGCCCATCAGCAAGATTTCGAATCCAGGGGATACTGCACACAAGCAGGTACCGGCTAAAAATAAGGCCATCGCAGACATAAACATCTGGCGAGTCGTGAACCATTGCTGCAGCAATGCGGTCACCGGCACCAGTACGCCGATCGCGAGCATGTAAGCCGTAGATAACCATTGAATGGTCGAAGCAGCAACGTTGAATTCCTGTATTAATCCAGGAAATGCATTAACAAGTAAATTTTCGCTAAGAAACGCAACAAATGCACCTATGAGTAACGCGGCTAACATCGGCCCTCTCTTCATTCCCCTTGCCTCTTGAACCCGTTTGTTCATCTTCTACCTCCAGAGAATATTCATTGCGTTCCACGTAGTGACTTGACACCAGATCTTCATCTGACTGTCGTGCAGGTTATCCTACACCATCACTTTCTAATAAGGAGTAAAAATTATCGCGGTCTTCATCATCGAATTTGCCAAGCGCCCGTACCCTGACAAATTCATGTCCGCCAAACATGTCGATTTCCTCGCCACAACTATTGTAAAGCGCGATTATATTACCATCCCGATTCAGCTCCATATACCCGTAACAAGTTGCCTCGGGCGCTTCGCCGTAAAAGAGCAAAAATCTGATTTTGTCCACGCTGTTCATGCAGATCTCCTTTCCTTATTCCACATCGATCTGAAGAATATTTTACGTGACAGCAGATGAATTGGAAAAAGCGATATCGCCCTGCATACTCGGAAATTCATTCCTATTTAGAAAGCATAAGGGGGGATCCCCGCTATGTCGCTCATTCTCACATTATCTCTTGACGAGATGCGATTTGGGGGTTATGATAACGTGCCAGTTAATTCAACACGGTAGATCAATAAAAAGGCTGACTTTTCGAGTGTGTCGGCACCGAATTGTCAGCCTGTCGTGCAGATCATGAAATTAAAAACCCATAAGAACATCAACAAAGGACATGCCGTGGTAGCTGATTTAACATTTTTCGCCGTTAGACCCGTTAAGCTGAACCATATCATAAATATGGTGAATTTTTTTGAACAAAATTCTTATTCGATACTGAATAACACAATTATGTTAGGGTGAGACTTAACATAGATAATGTTCAAACAGATCAAAAAGCCGATTCTTCCTTATGGGAGAATCGATTTTTCGTTAGAGGGGCTTGTTGGAATTACAGAAAAAGAACGACAAAAAGGGCAAGAGGAATTGTCCTTGTTTATCCTATAACATTCAAATTAAATTGAAATAGGGTGGGAAAATGGATAAGGAATATAAATTAGCTAGCCAACTATTAACACTGCTTGATACGGAACAAAGGTGGTTTACCTTAGCCGAAGTTGAGAAGAGTTTAGGAATCTCAGATAAAACCATACGTAAGATGGTTGAAGAGATAAGCAAGCAGCTGCCACCCGATATCACCATTGAGGTGACTAGAGGAAAGGGAGTATTTCTTCGACGTGATGGACGAGGAAAGACAATTAGTGAGGTGGTTTCTTTTATGCTCAGGCAAACCACCTTTTATCGGCTGATGAATCTATTGTTTACCACTGACGGACGATTCTCAGTGGAGGAGCTTGCTGGTGAAATGTTTATGAGCACCTCGTCTTTGAAGAAGTTGATTGTAAATTTAAATAATAATGATCTGAAACCGTATAAGCTGCACATTACTTATTCCAGCCCTAAGATCAAAGGGAATGAAATGAATATACGATATTTTTATTGGAAGTTATATTGTGATGCCTATGACTTTACTGGATGGCCCTTTGAGAATATTGACTTTGCTTATATTAATGAGTTAATCACAAATATAGAGAATGAGAAAAATATAGTTTATTTTATCAATTCAAAAAGGAAATTATCCTTTTTGCTGGCGATTGTAGTAGATAGAGTGACGAGAGGGAAATGTGTAAAAGTCGACGAGGTCAGATATCCCTGGGAAAAAGGGATGTTTTATTTGCCGGTGAAAGCTCTTGCGAAGAGTCTAGAAGAACAGCTTTCTATAGAATTTCCTGAAAGTGAAATATCCTTTATGCAATCACGAGTGAGACTCAGCCAATACCATTATTACGAAGGATCAGAAATGACACCGATAAAAGAATTCGAATTATACAAGGATAAAGAAGAGTATCAAATGGGTAATCTGCTTTTTACATTACTGGCAAAGGTATATCCGAATATGGATATGGAAGAACGATTTACATTGGAGGTATATGACTTCATTGATAAGCTTCTGATGGATAATGCCATTCCTGAATGGATGATGATTTCAAAAAGCAATTTATCGACATATGTTCAAAAAGAGTGCCAGCAGATATATCAACAATTGCAAGACTGCATGAAAACGTGGAATGAAGCTTATCCTTCTGTCTTGTATAATGATTTCCATTTAACAAAACTAACCTTAATTGTTCGTTCAAGCTTACGTTATAAAAGAAAAAAGGCCTTCTTAGTGATCGGTGAAGAATTCTCAATTCGTCATTACATAGCGGATTTGATTAAAAAGGAAATTGGGGATCAGTTGATCGTTAATACTTCCATTATGAAAGGACTAACCGACGAAATGGTGCAGCAGCATCAAATTGATTTTGTCATTAGTAATTTCCCTGTTTCATTAAAGACAGTACCTGTTGTTACTATCTCTACGATTCCATCAAAAAGAGATCTGGACAATATTCGTAAAGAATTACTTTTATAATTTGACCAATTATTTTCCGTACCCTACGTAAGATTTTGGTCTAGTTTGCGATGATAAAAAACCTTATGCTCAAAGCAGGTTCTAAACGATTAATACTGACCTTCCTTAAGGAAATTCGTTTGGAGAATACTAAAGCATCTATTTTCCCGTCGGTAAATGGAAGCGATTTCGGAAAATCTGAGTGCAGTATTCAGATTATTGGAGGAAACCATATGAGCAGGCATTTAGGTGCAAAAAAAGGAGAAATAGCAGAACGTGTTTTGCTTCCAGGAGATCCTTTGCGTGCAAAATTTGTAGCAGAGAATTTTTTAGAGGAAGCCTATTGCTATAACGAAGTAAGAGGTATGTATGGATACACTGGGTTATACAAAGGTGTGCCGGTGTCGGTTCAGGGGACAGGGATGGGTAACCCATCGATGAGCATATATGCAACGGAACTGATCATCGATTACGAAGTGAAGAAATTGATTCGCATTGGCACATGTGGCGCGATGCAAGAAGATGTAAATATCCGTGATATTGTATTGGCCCAAGCCGTGTCTTCAGACAGCAATCTGACGGAGAAAATTTTCCATGGCTGCAACTATGCGCCTACGGCAGATTTCTCATTGTTAATGAAAGCATATCAACACACACAAGGTAAGCAAGCGAAAGTCTTTGTTGGCAACATTTATAATTCGGATGAATTTTATCGTGAAACGTTGGATCGACTTCACAAATTTATGGACTTTGGCGTATTAGCAGTAGAAATGGAAAGCACATCGCTCTATACTTTGGCTTCTAAATATGGGGTAAAAGCACTGTCCATTTTGACCGTGGGCAGTCAATTATTAACGCAGGAGCACTTAACTCATCAAGAAAGTGAACAGTCCTTTTATGAAATGGTAGAAATAGCTCTTAATACAATCATTGATGACACTAGTTTATAGGTTTAAGGGTTAGGAAAAGAGAGTGAGAAAGAAATGAGAGTAATTCTGTCCGGATTGCAGTGGATGATTTTTATGATCGCAGGCGCAATTGCTGCACCAATTGCTATCGCAGATTTATATAACTTAACACCCATTGAGACTGCTGGACTCATCCAGAGTACCATTATTACTTTGGGGATAGCGGGCTTTTTACAAGGCCTGATTGGTCATAAACTTCCTATTCATGAAGGTCCGGCAGGGTTATGGTGGAGCATTTTTACCATTTACGCGAGTTTAGTGGGGGTATTATATTCTTCTAACATTGATGCTCTGCAAGCTTTAAGTGGAGGAATGATCATTAGCGGTGTCTTATTTATCCTCATTTCAGCCTTTAAGCTAATGGATAAAATAGCCCGATTATTTACACCAACCATCACTTTTATATATTTACTGTTATTGATCTTTCAATTAAGCGGTTCTTTTATGAAAGGGATGATGGGAATTACATCTAGCCATACGACGTTAGATGTTAAAGTGTTTTTGCTTAGTGTGATTGTGGTTTGCATTACCTTTTGGTTAGGGAGCTGTCGCATCGCGTTACTTCGACAATTTTCGGTGATCATTAGTATATTGTTAGGTTGGCTATTATTTATAGTTTTTGGTAACACACCGGTTTTTTCACAAGCAGAAAACCTAGTTAATCTACCCGAAATGTTTCCATTTGGACGGCCGCGATTTGACGGTGGGACCATTACTACAGCGTTGTTATTAACACTGCTGTTAATAACCAATGCGATTGCATCCATCCGGTTGATGGAAACCGTGATAGAGCAAAAGCAATCCACGGATCATCGCCGTTATTGGCGTGCTGGAATTATATCCGGAATTACACATTTTATTGGCGGCTCTTTAGGGGCGATTGGCTCGGTGCCTATTTCGGGAGCGGCGGGATATGTTCAGCAGACAGGTGTGAAAGAGCGCAGATCGTTTTTAATAGGGTGCAGCTTAGTGATAATTTTATCCTTGTTTCCGCCAATTATGAATGTCATATCCGGCATTCCAGCTCCGATTGGTTATGCTGTTACATTCGTTATTTTTGTGAAGATGGTTGGAATATCGTTGAGGGAATTGCGAAAGGTCATTCATGAAGAGCGACCTTTTATTGTTAGTGGAGTTTCCCTGCTAGTGGGTGTGGGTTTAATGTTTATCCCTTCATCAGCCACAATCCATTTATCTCCGATCGTGATCGCCATTTTAAATAACGGGTTAATATGCGGAAGCCTGTTGGCGATTATTTTGGAACAGGGATGCATGTGGAGGGAAAAACAGCGGAGTAAGGTAAGACAATAAACAAAAATTTGGAGGGGTAAAGATGCATTATCTCATCTCTGTTGCTGGTCTAATTCTTGTTCTAATACTGGCATGGCTTGCAAGTAATGATAAGAAAAAGATTAAATATCGACCAATTATTGTCATGATTGTGGTTCAGATTGTTTTAGGAATACTTCTACTAAAAACGAGTATAGGGGAATTATTAATTAAGGGCTTTGCCAATAGTTTTGATAAATTACTGGGATATGCAAATGAAGGGATTAACTTTATTTTTGGTGGAATGGCAAACGAAGGAGCACACACATTTTTCCTCTTTGTATTGATGCCTATCGTATTTATGTCAGCAATTATCGGGATTCTGCAACATTATAAAATACTGCCATTTATTATAAAGTATATTGGTCTGGTCCTAAGTAAAATAAATGGTATGGGGAAATTGGAATCCTATAATGCGGTTGCGGCTGCCATTGTCGGACAAAATGAAGTGTTTATTTCGGTGAAAAATCAACTCGGATTATTGTCTAAGCAGCGTCTGTACACATTATGTGCATCAGCAATGTCGACGGTATCCATGTCAATCGTTGGTTCCTATATGACGATGCTGGAGCCTAGATATGTTGTAGCTGCATTAATACTAAACCTATTTGGCGGCTTTATTATTGCATCCATCATCAACCCATATGAGGTTAAACCTGAAGAGGATATTGTTGAAGTTCAGGAACAAGAAAAACAAACGTTTTTCGAAATGCTGGGCGAGTATATTATGGATGGCTTTAAGGTAGCCGTCGTGGTTGGGGTTATGTTGGTTGGTTTCGTTGGGTTAATTGCTTTAATTAACGGCGTTTTCGCTGGCATATTCGGTATCTCGTTCCAAGAAGCATTAGGTTATGTCTTTGCACCGGTTGCCTTTGTTATGGGTGTGCCATGGTCTGAGGCTGTTAGTGCAGGCAGTATCATGGCGACCAAATTAGTGGCGAATGAATTTGTGGCTATGCTTGATTTTGTAAAAATTCAAGACGGCTTTAGTGATCGTACGACAGCCATCGTCTCTGTATTTCTAATCTCATTTGCTAACTTTGGGTCCATTGGTACAATCGTGGGTGCCGTAAAAGGCTTGAATGAAAAACAAGGGAATGTGGTTGCTCGATTTGGATTAAAGTTGTTATATGGCGCGACACTTGTAAGCGTTTTATCAGCCATCGTTATCGGAATCATATTTTAGTTGAGTACAGCTAAAATAGAAGGAGCATTAACATGAAACAAACACCTCGGTTTAAGCGGATTTTCGTCATCGTTATGGATTCTGTAGGCATCGGTGAAGCTCCGGATGCTGAAAAGTTTGGGGATACAGGATCACATACATTACGGCATATTGCAGAAAGAATGAATGGGCTGCATGTTCCTGTTTTATCTAAGTTAGGGTTAAGCCATATTGAACAAATACCCGGAGTACCCAAAGTAGAGCAGCCTTTAGCTTATTTCACCAAAATGCAGGAGGCTTCGAACGGGAAGGATACAATGACTGGTCACTGGGAGATTATGGGCATAAAAATCGATGTTCCTTTTAAAGTGTTCCCTGAAGGATTTCCAAATGAATTAATTAACGAATTAGAGCAAAAAACGGGACGAAAGGTTATTGGCAATAAACCAGCTAGTGGTACAGCTATTCTGGATGAACTTGGGCAAGAGCATATGAACACTGGTGCACTCATTGTCTATACTTCAGCAGATTCAGTGATTCAGATTGCGGCTCATGAAGAGGTTGTCCCTGTGGAAGAGCTTTATCAAATCTGTGAGATAGCCAGAGAGATTACGCTACGTGAGGAATACATGTTAGGCAGAGTGATCGCCAGGCCATTCCTCGGAGAGTCTGGAAAATTCAAGAGAACATCGAACCGTCATGATTATGCCTTGAAGCCTTATGGAAGAACCGTGATGAATGAGCTCAAGGATGCTGGGTTCGATGTATTAGCGATTGGCAAAATCTCAGATATATATGATGGTGAAGGTGTCACCAAGTCTTTGCGCACAGTATCAAACATGGATGGCATGGATAAACTCATGGAGACCATTCATATTGATTTTACAGGACTTAGTTTTTTGAATCTTGTTGACTTTGATGCACTCTATGGACATCGTAGAGACCCGATCGGTTATGGGAAAGCGCTAGAACAATTTGATGATCGATTAAATGAAGTTCTTGCTGAGCTGAGCGAAGATGATCTTCTCATGATTACAGCAGATCATGGCAATGATCCCATTCATGCGGGTACAGATCATACCCGTGAAAATGTACCTTTACTCATCTACAACAAGAGTTTCACTGAGCAAAGTGAGCTACCTGTAAGTAAGACATTTTCGGATATTGGGGCAACGGTTGCAGATAACTTTAATGTGAAAATGCCGCAGTTTGGACAGAGTCTCTTACAGGAGCTTAAATAAACTTGATCTGGAACCGCCTGCCCATTTTAAATTAGGGAGTATCACACTACAGATAATCGACATCTGCGAACCAAAAAAATGCTAAAACGCTACTGACATTACGTTGTCAGTAGCGTTTTTGTATATTAGGTATATGCGAATAGCGCAGTGTTTTGGAGATAGGGTGACCTTTCTCATAATCTTATTATAGAGGTGGAATTTATTCATGAGTAATATCAAATGGGAAGTAGATCCGGACCACAGCTCCGTCGAGTTTTCGGTGACGCATTTAATGATTAATAAAATTAAAGGAGTATTTGAGCGTTTCGAAGCGATTATAAGTTTTGATCCCAACGAGTTAACAACCATGGGTATTCAGGCTTCCATAGAAGCAAATAGTATCACAACTCGTCAAGCACAACGAGATGAGCATTTGAGAAGCGACGACTTTCTTCATGCTGACAAGTATCCAACTATTGTGTTTCAAAGCACCAACTGCGTATTTGCTGGCGAACGGCAGTATGAACTTACGGGCAATCTAACTCTGCATGGAGTAACTAAACCTGTCACTTTTCATTCCGTTTTTGAAGGACTAAACAAAGACCCTCGCGGCCGTGAACGTGTAGGCTTTCATTCAACAGCGAGTATTGATCGTAATGAATTTGGTTTGAAATTCAACTCGCCTCTTGAAACGGGTGGAATTATTGTCGGAAATGAAGTGATAATCGAACTTAATATTGAGGCAATTAAAATAAATTAGAGATTCCAAAGACCATCCTTTTATCGGGATGGTCTTTGTTCAAAAGCTGGCCTTTACAGACAAAGCGGAGAACCATGCCATATATGACGGCGAAAAACTTTGTTTTGGAAAGTTGGAGAGATCAAGGCTATATCTCTAGCATTGCAAACTTTATTCCAAAATTCAGGTGAAAAGTAGGTAGACTCAGGACAAGCGATCACTATAATGGAAATAAGATACATATATAGAACCAATCTATTGGATATAAACAAGAATCAGGCTGAGTAAGAAAGCGATTAGAGGAGGCGATCTCGTGGGAAGATCATTTGCGAATTTGCATATTAAGTCGAAAAACCTTGAAAAGACTGTCGATGCATTAAGAGAGCTAAGTGAAGGGCATGCCACAGTATTAGGCGAGCCAAATAATGAGACTCAAGAGATCAAAGTCGTCATGTACATAAGCAAAAGCAACGAAAACTGGATCAGCGTGCTGCACGATTATTTTGTATGGGGTACGGTGAAGGAGGTTGGCAAAACGTTGTCCCGGCTTATCGAAGAGCCGGTGATGACCGCCGGATATATGAATGAGGAATTATTTGACTTGTCGTTTTTCGAGAATGGAGATATTAGGGCCGAAAAAATTTTTTGTGAACAGTGGATGAGGGATGAATATGAACAACTCAAAGAAGAGCGTATTAATGATGACTACCTGCGGAAAGCGTTGGATATCCGTAATGAGGTTTTTGACGACTTCATTAGCATTACGAGTCCAGTACAAGCTGTAGATAAGCTGTCAGAACTCGTGAAAATGTCTTTATGGAGTGATTCGGAGTGGATACCGCACGAAGAATCTCTCAGAAAACAATTTGGGACATATGAATTTTGAAAAGAATTTTCCATGAAGTAAATCCGACTGCCAACAGCGGCAGACTTAATAGTCCAAATAGGGGGGAGTATTTATGTACATTGTATCTCGGCCAAAACCGCTGTCAGATGGTCAAAACCAAGCACTTGCAAAGGAAGACAGCGCTGTTTATCCACCGGGCTACCTCCGGTTTTTGCGGCGATTCGGCGAAGGGACTTACAGAGGGTGGTTGAATGTCCAACTGCCGGATACGGAGGTGCTTAAGCCCTTTGCTGAGTACGGGTTATGGGAGCATGACGAAGACAGCCCCATTACTGAGCAACAGATCGGTGAGTGTACCGTTATAGGCACAACAGTGGACGGTGATTTTCTGGCCGTGCATCCCCAGACGGCTTTACTTCTCTGGCTGCCTCGGCATGCGGAGCACGTTAAGGCGATTTCACTGCAGGAACGGGAGCAGGAAGACGAAGGGATGTACGCCTTGGTGCTGGACGAAATATATCGTCAGGTGTATGGAATTAGTCAAGAGGAGGCTGTCTATTATGAACCGTGGACGGGCACTCGGAGCCATCTCTTTTTACGTTTGCCACAAGGGCAGAACCGACTTTCGTTGCCCGATCTGGCCGGAATGTGCCAAGCAGATTTTCCACCGGATTTGTCCATTGAGACCCCATATGCATGCTTCCTGTTCTACCGGCAACTAGGTGGCTATGTACGATTGAATTATGCCTACCAACAAGAGGTGGCTGTTTTCTATGAACAGGATGTACAACAGGCGTTTGCCGTTATGAAGCAGTGGCTCTTGTCAAAAGGGTGCGAAGCAATTTCAGAAAATAACAGTTGAACTAGGTGTAGGAGCGATTAGTAAATGATAAATCTAAAAGATATTGGGAAGTTCGAGGATCTGCCGGAAATCGCGATGCACATTTACAAAGGAAATATTCCTGCTTTGCAAGCTGCAATTACAGCAGGCTGGGATATTGAAGCTGGCATCATACTTAGCAAGCATACCACGTTAATTCCGCTTGATCTGGCGCTTATATTGCAGCAAATGGATGTTGTAAAGCTGCTGGTAGCGCATGGCGTCAACCTGAATGTCAATCATAATCCGGCCTTTTTGCGAGCAGTTCGCTATTGCAAGGAAGATATCATTCGCTACATTGCAGCGCAAGGAGCCAAGCTGGACAAACTCAATCAAATCGGGTCTGGCGCATATTCACAGGCCTACTATGGCAACAAAAGCAATATCCCTCTCATACATGAGCTGGGATTAGATATAAAGTTGCATGGCGGTGCTGTATTGCGTCAAGCTGTATCGGATCATGACTATAAGACTCTCACCTATTTGCTCGATCATGGGGTGGACATCAACTATAATAAACCGGATATGGTCTATCCTTATCAAGCGACTCCGTTGACCGTTGCCGCGCGTTTGGGTAATCTGGCCATGGTCAAATTTTTAATTGAACGCGGTGCGGACGTGACTTTTGCGGAAAAGGACGGCGAGCGCCCGTATACGATTGCGGTCAGCAATAAGAATACAATCTTGGCTGACTATTTGAAATCGCTGGAGCCGGCAGAGCTTCATAATATGGAAAATAAAAAGTTTGAGCTAAAAAAATATAAACTGACCGATGAGCTGCTCAGCTTTCTTACTGGAGACAAGCTGCGCCTTGAGCTAGCACAAAATGAATATAAAATCGGGTATATCGATTTTTTTACATTAACTGATACGATTGAGATGAGAGTTGGCAGGCAAAAGCTGTTGCGTCTGTCAGCCGATATCGACAATTACTCTGATCTGCAGCTAGTATGGAATCCGAAGAAAAAAGGCTTGGTAGGCTGTTATGACGTGGAGCACCAGGAGTATGCGGATTTGTGCAGCTTTACAGAGTTCCTCGCGCAGCCTGAAATGTACCTCATCAAGTTTCTTGAGGGAGAGTTATAGCTATTTGTCACAGAGTAGCCATAAGAAGCATAGTAATAGCGCTCGCTGTATTAAACCTATAGTTCTCGAACCACCTGTTTAACAACGAGGGTGGTTCTTTTTTTTGTTTGAGGTGCATCATCATATGCTGACGTATCTCCGCGACCATTGGACAAACGTGCTTTTTTTCCTTGTCCACATTTATACCTTACCAAAAACTATTAAATTGCATTTAATGAACGATACCAATATCAAGGAGGTTTTGGAGATGGGAAATAGAAGACCTACGGGTTACGACCCTGTTCAGATATTTAACTCCACATCGTTTAATGCGTTTGGAAAAGTTGAATATGCATCCATCTTTTGTAGTGACGACAATTATGCGGTTCAGCGTGATGAGACTTGGACAGCTTCTAGCCGTGGAGTTTGCTTGGTGACTAGAATCACCGCAACTGTTAGAACACCGAGTGGAAATATTGAGGCCGAACCGTATACTTCTTCCGGCACTTCTTTCAGCAAGTTTGCCATTATACAGGTAGGGGTAAATAAGTTCCAAGTGACGCGTGTTGTAAGTACAAGTAGACGCAAGTAAAATCCCAAACGGGGCATGATCAAGAATAGGCTATAAAAATGAAAAGACGACAAGCCAAGGATAAAAGGCTGGTCGTCTTTTTTTCGCTCTAATGTTTCTTATACCATGATATTCTGCGCTGCATCGAGGAATCTTTCAAGAGCCGAAAAGGGCGCAAGTCCGGTTGATAATTGCCTTCAATGATCCAAATTCGATGCTTTCTGTCGATGCCTATATCGAACCCGACTTGTCTAAGCTTGGGGTAACGCTCTCCAAGTCTTTTGGCAGCCAATAGTGCGATCCGTTCCGCTTTGACAAGCAAGCTTCGATCTCCGATTCGGGCTAATTTTAGCGCCTCAAGCACTGGAATGGTGCGGCTAGTTACATTTGTGACTAGATATCCTTGCGCCGCTACTTTTGCGTATGAGCCTGTCACGTTCCAGGGGGATGAAGAGCCTTTTTTCCGCTGAGCCATTATGCGAATGTCGAAGGGCTTGTGCCCAATTTGAGCAAGCTGCAGACGTCTTTGGACAATATAGCCATGAGCACTATTTTTTTTACGGAGCCATTTGAGTATTTTATCAGTGTCTCTCATGGTAACTGCATTCTGTTCGTTATGAATACGATAGGCATTCGTACCGTTCCGTTTGATGAACACGATATCCCTTCCGTAACTCCCGTTGCGAGGTTTCAGTACGACGCTTTGATATTGAAGCAGCATTTTCGATAAGGTGTTCTTCTTAAGTAACTGTGTTTTTGGCAACCGTCCGGCGAGAGAGGACCTGCTGCGAAAGATGCGATATTGCAACCATTTGTCTCTTTTGATTAACATTATAATCACAGCCTTTTTCAATCTTATACGGTAATTCTAAGTCAAATTAGTGATCAGCATAAGTGACGATTCGTCCATATTTATGAACCGGAGCAGGTAAAGAAGGCTTTTGAACCCGTACCGCATATCATTTCTGTTTTCTCCGCTTTGCTTAGTAGAATGGTGGGGATAAGGAATGATATTATAAATAATGACAAGTTTTGTTGGAAATAATGTTATAAAAGGAGAGATGGACATGTCTTATATCGTTGATTTTAAAAATGTGTCTACGGTTGGTTTAGAGTCTTCACCTGTAGCAGAAGCGCTTGCTGGTTTGCGCGCTAATGAAGCCCGTTACTTTATGAATAAATACAAACATGAATTTACGGTTGTGCCAGCTAGCGAAAGTCAGGATACACTTGATTATGTGAACCAAGTTTTGAAAGAGCGTGATATTGCGTTTGCGGCCAAGCCTTTAGAAACGTCGCGTTTTCAAGTGGAGAATATTAAATTTGCTTACGTCTTTTATGAAGACGGTCTTGGTATCAATGTCATGTATACGGTCGATGACGCTAAGAAGCGGGCCGTTGGCTTTAAGCTCTCTGAGGGGATGGAAGTACCAAAGGAGTTAGAAGGAAAGTTTAAGTTTGCGAGGCAGAAGTCTAAACTAGCTGGAACAATCCGAGGTTCGTTTTTTGTAATTAAAAAAGAATATTAAATAAGCAACAGCGAAAATTCGGATTGTATGGGGCTTGAGGCCTGTAAGCTCGAATCGTAATAAGAATGTCTAGCCCTTAATTAACTTAAGGGCTTTTTTATATGCAGAAAACGACAACGTTTTCCATATCATGGTATAATTTTACTAATAGCCCTTATGTAATTTGATATATAGGACGTAGTAGAAATGGGTACTGAAAATATACGTTCGGGGCAAAGTTTTCTATTTTTTTTACGATAAGGAACAATAACATCCTAGGAGTGTTGCATGGAATTATACAAGCTTTTGTCTGAGCTTCTATCACGAATAGAAGAAAATGTTTCTGGTACTAGGGAGGCAGAATATCTGGTCGATCTCCCGATTTCCATTGTTCATTTACGTCGACTATTCAAGTTCGCTTTCGGCGTGCCGTTACAAAGCTATATCCGATCTCGAAAGCTTGCCGCCAGCTTGGAGAATTTGATGCTTACCGAGAAACGAATTCTCGACATTGCAATCGAATGCGGTTATGAACATGAGCAAACCTACATACGCGCGTTTAAACGCGAATATGGGCTTACGCCTGGCGAATGCAGACATTCCGGAAGAAACATTCATATAACAGCTCCTCTTCATCTATTTCCGAAAAACAATGTTTGCGGAAACTTGGTATACGGGCCGAATATGGTCATGATGCCATCGTTTCATTTAATTGGGCAAATGTATCGAATTGAAATTGCTGAAGCGCCGACAAAAGCGCCCGAGGCTGCTAAGCAGTTTTGGTGGAACAATCGGCATAAAGTGCCAAGTCCAGTAGAACCCAATATTTATTATGGTCTAACAAAGGCACTTGATCCATCACTTAGTTGGACGCACTATCTACCGTCTATACGCGTGCAGAATCTGAACGATATTCCTAACGGCTTTTCAGGTGACACCGTCCCTGCTTCCTTATGCGTCGGCTTTCGTTATATAGGGAACCATCATTATGAGGAGATTAGTGAACTGCGCGCAGAGGCGCTATATCATGCTATCGATAGGCTTGCAAAGGAGAACGAAGGGAAATATGAGCTTCTGGATCGCGAATTTTTCGTAGAAAAAATCGACACCGATGCATACGATGGCGAGTACTGTCAGATGGAATGGTTTGCGCCCATTAGAGTAAAATGATCAAAAAAGTCCATTGAGCGTGCCGCTATTATGGTACGTTCTTTTTATAGGGTAAGAAAAAAATAAATGTTTGTGCGGAAAGGAACTTGTATGAATTATAACGAGGTTGTTTCATTCGGCGATGCCTATTTGCTTACAGTAGTATCGGAGCTATTCGGATTAGAGGGCTATGAAATTCAGCTGATTCCGGCACATGATGGAGGAAGGAATGTCTTATATACCTGTGTGAAAGAGGGCGCCGACGCAAAAATACTTAGAATCGCTTTTTTACCTGACAGAAGCCGGGAAGATTTTCTGGGAGAAGTTGAGTATGTTAGATATTTATTCGAGCATGGGGGAAGTGTCTCAAATGTAATCAGCTCCCGTAATGGGAATCTGCTGGAGGAGATTACACATAATAACCACACCTTTTTTGTCTGTCTGTTTGAAAAGGCTAAGGGAAAAATGCTTGTAGAAAATAATTATCAGTACCGAGAAGGAGCTCCAATTACCGAATATTATTACAATTGCGGCAAAGTCCTGGGGAAACTGCACCAAATATCGAAAGGGTATATGCCTGTTCATCGTCGGCATAGTTTTTTTGACAAATACAATGCTGAATATATTAATAAGCTAATACCAGACTCCTTACCTCTGCTTAAAGAGAAGCTGGTAGAGCTCCTTAATGCCTTAAAAGGATTGGACAACAACCAGGATACTTTCGGAATGCTCCATTTTGATTACAACGATGGGAATTATTCAATCGATTTTGATACCGGACAAATAACCGTATATGATTTCGATAATTCATGTTTCGGTTGGTATATGTTTGACTTGGCAGGCCTTTGGACAAGCGGAGTGGGCTGGATACAATTTGAGCCAGACGCCGGTAAACGTAAAAAGTTTATGGATGATTATTTTGAAACAGTCCTCGCGGGATACAGATCCGAGACCAAGCTCGAAGATTCGGCGTTGGATAAGGTGCCTTTATTTATCAAAGTAAATCTCTTGGAAAATATTATTGATGCATTCGAGGTCATGCAGAACAACGGTGAGGAACCAAAGTGTGATGAGGAGCTGTCGTATCTTATAAAATGTTTGGAAGACGATATCCCGTACAAAGGGTTTTTTCATGAAATGTACTCTTGCGAAGAACCCTTTGAGTATGAGGAACGAAATATTTAGTTTTACAAAGAAGTCATGATGTAGATGGGCGAAGCTGAGATCAATTATTTAGAATTTCATCCATTTTGATAGGTGCAACATCCTCTTAAAACGCCCTTTTTTGAAAAGATATGGTAGAATTAGGCTATTGTTGAATAGTAGGGGGAAGGTAAATGAAGAAGAAATATTGGGTGGGGATTATTGCAGCAATGTTCTTGCTTGGCAACGCAACTGGAGCCTGGGCAGGATCTGCTTGGAAGGAAGTAAAGGCGCTCTTTCATCCTTCGATCAAAGTGGAGTTAAACGGTCAGGAAATCGATGGTATCAAAGCATTACAGTACAATGGAAGCTTATATTTGCCAGCTAAGAGTGTTTCTGATTACTTCGGTCTAACTTCGAAGCTCGTTTTCGACAACAAGACAAATAAATTAATCATCGGCGGTCCTATGTATGTGAATTTGTCTGATCATGACACCGCGAACTTCTTTCAGATTGTCATTAATGGCAATTGGAGACCCTCTGTAATGACTGATAATCGGAAGCTGTACAGCAACTATTATATGGGAGTCGACTTCCAATTGGAGTCAGAGAAAGGCTTAGGCTTGGACGAGTATATCAAGCAGGCATTAAAGAATGCGTTCAAATACGTCAAAGTAAACAAGCAAACGAACACAAAGATCGCCGGAGCAGAAGCCCAGGTGATCGATTACGAGACAAGTGACACGGTCGGCAAACTGGTCTTCATCCAAAAAGATTCTAATTTCGCAACACTGATGTTTTTTGTCGATAAGACCCGGTATCAAGATAAAGATTTGAAGGAATACGACAAAATTATTGCCAGCTTCAACATTCAATAGACTCCAGGACATGGAATCTTGAGAGTCGAATACTAATATAAATTAACGGGCGCGCCGGATTTGGCGCCCGTTTTTTTAATAAAACTTGCCGTTACAGACAGCGCAGAGAACCGTATCATAAATGACGGTGAAATGAAGTTCAATTACCCGAGGAAAAGAGGCGGCCACTATGGCAAAATGGGATAACATGCTGTCTATGCTGTGGATGCTGCGATCCGGAAGGAAGCTCACCGCCGCGCAGATTGCAGACAGTTTGGAGATCAGCGTCCGCACCGTGTACCGGTATATCGACGCACTATGCGCCAGCGGGGTGCCGGTCGTCGCGGAATCGGGCCATGACGGCGGCATTCGCATTATGGAAAGCTTCAAGGAGACACCATTGTTCTTCAATCCCTTAGAGCTGAAGGCGCTTGTAGACGCGTTTAAATTTACGCAAGGCGCTGGCTATCCGTATACAGAACAGCTGGAAAGCGCGTTGAAGAAGGTGGAGAACGGGCTGCACGAAGATCAGCTTCACGATCTAACCCGTCAGACGAGCGGCATGGATGTGATTGCTCCGTCGCGTCCACCTTCCGTCGTTCCGTTGTTGCGAGACCTGGAGCAGGCGGCGGATGACGGACAAACAATGCGCATCACCTACCGCAAACCGAATGCGGAACAGGCCGACGAACGTAACATCGATCCCTACGGGCTGGCTTATGTCCGAAACGAATGGTACGCTGTCGCGTTCTGTCATCGGTCGCAAGCGGTTCGGACGTTCCGCGTGGATCGTATCGCACGGCTGGAGCCGACCGATATGCGGTTCGAAAAGCCGGAGCACTTCTCAGCGTCCGCCTATTTCCATGACCAGTCCAAGCGGGAACGAGAAGCGGACGGACCGTTGACGGTCATTCGCATCGAGGGGGACCCGGTCACGTTGAACGCAGTTTGCGGCCACTGGCATATGCGCCACTATTTGACGGAACGGACCGACCGGGAGGCGCAATTCCTGCTCGATACCCCAACAATGAACAAGTACCTTCCAATGTATCTGATGACGTTCGGCACAGCCATTCGCATTCGTGAGCCGCTGGATCTGAAATATCGCATTCAGGAATTAGCGATAGGAATTGCAAAACATTATGCAGACGATTCCGATTGTACTTCACTGACAACAGTTGTCAGCAAGCCCGGTGTATGATAATGGAAAGGCTGCAGCAGCCGAACGACGATGAATAAAGGATGGTGGATTCACCCATGCTTAAACAAACGCATCAATTGTATGATTATCACGTTTGGGCGAACGAGCGTTTATTCGGACATCTAGAGCAGCTTCCGAAGGATGTGTTCCATGCGGAAGTAACGAGCGTTTTCCCGTCCGTGTCACAAACGTTCGGGCATATGTACTTGTTCGAACAGCTTTATCTGTGCGTGCTCGCGGGAGTTCCGAATGAAAACATTTTTCCGAGGATGTCGGTCTGGGCGGAGCAAGCGCAAGGCAAAACAGTGGACGAGACACGGCAGCTGTTCGCCGGCGTCGCCGAACAGTACCGAGATTTGCTGCAGCGAACGCCCGACCCGGACAAGGAGATGACGATCGAGCATCCGAAGTACGGTAGTCTCAATACGCGGTTCTCTGAGATTCTGCAGCATGTGGTCAACCACGGGACGTATCATAGGGGCAATGTGACCGCGATGCTGAGGCAGCAAGGATATGCGGGGTTCCCGACCGATTATCTGTTTTATTTGCTGAACCAACAGGAAAGTCAGCGGTAAATCGAGCGAAACGAGCGGCGGCGATATTCGTCTAAAGCAGGGAGAAAATTAAAAAAACTCAAAAATGCGCTTGGAACCCCAAGCGTATTTTTTTATTACAATTGCATAAAATAGCGCCGCGGCGGAGTTTGCGCCATTAGACAAAATAACCTGTGTTCAAAATTAGCGACGCAAAAAAAATGGGAGAGAGATACAATTTCACTTGCACCTTACGTAACGTAATGTTTTACAATAGAGCTACCGGTATATAGCTAGCGTCAGAGATCGGAGATGGTTAATGAAGAAACATTGGAAGGTCGGGGACCTCGCCAACCTGACGGGGCTGACCGTAAGAACGCTGCGCTTTTATGATCAAATCGGTTTGTTATCGCCATCTGACCAGACGGAATCGGGTCACCGGCTATATAGTGAATCGAACTTATCACGCTTGCACCAGATATTATCGCTTAAGGAGCTGGGGTTATCTCTCGAGGAGATTAAGCTGGCCTTAAGCGGCGGGCAGATCAGTCCGCTTGAGATCGTCAACCTGCAGATCAATCAAATCAAAGAACAGATCAAACGACAGCAAAAACTATTGGAGCAGCTCAGACATGTATCCAAGCTAATGCAAGGTCAAGCGGAATTAACAGTTGAAGATTTCACAAGCCTTCTGCAAGCGATGAAAATGGAATTCGAGAAACCGGTCATTGAACGGCAAACGAGTTGGGAGCGACATTTGAACCTATTAGGGGACTTTCTTATCGAGGAGAGCGGAAGTCCAAAACATAAGGAGGAAAATCAATGAACGAACGATTTGTCAAACATGGAACTTTTGTCGTCGAGCGGACTTATGCAGCTTCGCTGGAGAGGGTTTATCACGCATGGGCCGATCCAATTGCCAAAGCGAAATGGTTTTCGAAGCCAGAGATCTTCGATTTTCAGGTCGGCGGGCGGGAGTACAGCAGCGGCGGGCCGCCGGAAGGGCCAGTTTTTACCTTTGACGCCTACTATCAGGAGCTTGTTCCAGAGCAGCGCATTGTTTACACGTACACGCTGGATTCGGGAAGCACACGCATCTCCGTCTCGATTACAACGATAGAGCTTATTAAAGTGGAGGACGGTACAAAGCTGATTTTCACGGAGCAAGGTGCGTTCTTTGACGGACACGATACGCTAGAAATACGGGAGCATGGTACAAACATCATGTTGGACGCACTTGGAAAAACAGTAGACGGGGAGTAGGAACATGACAAAAGTTAAAAATGAACTTATGACTACTCGCGAATACAATGTCCCGCAGGAGCTCGTGTTTCGAGCTTGGACAACCCCCGATTTGATAGCTCAGTGGTGGGGACCGCAAGGCTTCACGAATACGAATCAGGTGTGTGATATCAGGCCGGGAGGCACATGGCGGTTCATTATGCATGGACCGGATGGAGTAGATTATCCTAACCATAACGTCTTTGTTGAAATCGTATCGTCAGAGCGAATTGTGCTCGATCATGTGTCCGGTCACGAATTTCGGATAACCGCTACCTTCGAGAGCATTCAAGGCAGCACCAGAGTCACCTTCCGTCAACGTTTCAAGGATAAAGAAGAGTTTGAAAAATCTAAGCCGATCTGCATAGAAGCTAATGAGCAGTTGCTTGATAAACTTGGGAAGCTGCTGGCGGAATTGGTCTATTAAAGGACTGCCACTTACGTGATGACTCCAAAATTGTTGCCGTTCACGTTCTCTGATGGGAATCGGACGGCGATTTTTATGTAAGGAGGATGACCGACTCTGGCATGGTAACATTGACGAGCTGCATAAAGCTCTTGCAAAATGAAGTAAGAATTCATTAGAACACTAACAAAGGAGCATGCTGCGGCTGCTCCTTTTATGATTTTCGACGATTGATCCGTTAAGCTGAGCTGTGCTCTAAGTAGGTCGAATTTCTATGTTTCATGGTAGGTGGCCAATAGAAGTCGAGTATAGAGGAAAACAAAGATTCTCCAAGATATTTTCCACTGCGGTCGTGCGTATAAATTTCAACAGTTTATCAACTGTTTGATGGTCCTGCATTTCTCGTGCTGATGCGGAAGAGGGATGAATTTTTGTGCTTACGGGCAAGTTAGAGAGAAAATATCGAGGGGAGTGTTGTATGATGGCAAGAAGAAGGAGAAAATATGCGGTGCCTGGGGTTGAACAGGGGATGCAAGCTTTCAAAGCAGATGTAATGAAACGCGAAGGCTATGCCGTGAATCCGAATCAACCGGACGACGTAAAATACGAAGTGGCGAAGGAGCTTGGAGTGCCTTTGCATCCAGGAAACAATGGTCATTTGACTACGGAATCAGTGGGCCATGTCGGTGGCAAAATTGGCGGTTCCATGGTTCGGGAAATGATCCGTCTCGCCCAAGAGCAGATTGCGAACAGGGAGCAGTCCTGAAGAATTATGAGTGCATGGATACACGGCTGCCGGGTTGGGATCTAGAATGATAAAAAAGGCACCCATTGGATGCCTTTTTTCAAAAAAAATGAGTGATACAGCGAACAGTACTTAGATATAATTGACGTTCGTTGCATGCTTTTCCTCTAAGGGCATCCAGCCAACCGCAATCTCCAAGTGACAGATAATCCGGTTCTATAAAAGAGATTGCTCCATGAGCAAGGGCTTTTTGAAACATTTCATCTACATAAGGTACAAACAGCATCGATTGAGGAACTTGCTGAATTTCAAGATTCCCTTATAAAGCTAGGAACTTCAAAGTCTCATATCAGTTTGAAAAATATATTAGAACACAGAATTTTACTCTAAATCTAAATCTGTCAATATCATCATGAAGCTCCATGTTTAGTTGCTCATTGGCCTCCAATGAGAGAGATGGCTGCAAAGTGAACAGGCGAGGGGAAGACTCACCCTCGCCTGTTAAAGAACCTATCAAATGACCTCGCGTGTTACTACTAGCAGGCCAGTAAAGAATTGTCTAGCCAGGATTCTCCGGTTTACTCCGGTGTTCCTTGCGTTACCCCATGAATATAGGTGAGCCAAGGAGTATCCAGCGCGCCTTGCCCCGGATTATAGGTAAAGAAGTATTCGACGGTATCCCCAGATTGCAGGTTGTTTACAGGGTAAGTATAGTTGCCGTTTCCTGACGAGGTCATGGCTACGTTTTGCTGTGCACCGTTATTTATCTTATAGTGCAAATCGGCAAAGGTTGCGCCATTTACATAAAACGTCAAGTTATTGCCCGCTTTTTTCAGGCCACGCACCGCATCGCCAATGACAATAACGGTTGATGGCGCGGGTACAACCGTGATGGTAGAGCTGGCTGTTTTGTTGCCGTCAGCCGTTGTTGCCGTAACCGTTGTTGTTCCTGGAGCGAGCCCTGTCACCACACCGTTCTGATTTACGGAAGCGATGCTGGCGCCCGAAACGCTCCAAGTTACCTGTTTGTTTGTTGCATTAGAGGGTGCAACAGTGGCGTTTAACTGTACACTCTGTCCTACTTGCAGCTGTGCAGTGCTCTGGTTTAAAGTTACACCGGTAACAGGCACGTTCGTAGGATTTTGGCCACCGTTTTCTTTATAAACCCGTACATAATCCACCAGCATCGTCGCAGGAATATCAGATGGGCTTGGAGCTAAACCGCCATCAAAATGCCCGCCGATCGCGAGATTCATAATGATGTAGAAAGGCTGGTCGAATGGAGCGTTCGGATTGTTCGGTGCAGCTACGGAGTACCATTGATCTCTGGAGACTTTGAAGAAGAATTCCCCATCCACGTACCATTTAATGTTATCCTCTTCCCAGATCATCGTATACACATGATAATCATTGGCAAAGGTTTGCCCTTCCGAGAAATGATATTCCCCAGCAATATATCGATTCACTGGCCATTGTCCGCCAAAGTGTACAGCGCCGCTAGTTGTGCCAGGCAAACGTCCTTTAGCTTCCATAATATCAATCTCACCAGATGCGGCCCATGCACCGTATGCTGAATCTTTTGGAAGCATCCAGAGCGCAGGCCAGACACCATTGCCTGTAGGCAGCTTCGCGCGAATATCCACTCTACCGTACTGGAAGGACAGATGATCTTTGGTATTTATTTTGCCTGAAGAATATAGAGCATATCGGCTTGGATCCTGCGGGAACGATTTTGGATCGTTCAACGCCCGGATATTCAGCTTTCCGTCCTGTACAAATACATTTTGTGTACTATTGGTATAGTGCTCCAGCTCTGCATTGCCCCAGCCCCAGCTGTTGGGATCGTTACCGATATAATAGCCGGTTTCATAGTTCCATTTGTTCGTATCGAGCACTGTACCGCTAAATTCATCCTGCCAGATGAGATTCATGCCCGCAATGGCTGGGTCGCTTGGCGTTCCGATTGCCACATCGTCATGATCGGATACATCTGGACGGGGAGCATCCGGATTCCCGATAAAGGTATAGTTAACGAAGTTGCTGCCAACACTTCCGCCTGCCTGCCCATTCAATGGGTAGCCGATTCGAATTTGCATATTCACCTGGACGGGCTGGAACCAAAGGCCATAGATATAGTCAGCCCAATATCCCCACTGATTGGCATCGGACATGTTATTGTAACCATTGCCGGAATATGAGAATCCGCTCTGGCTGGAGTTCGCCATATCCACCCATTGCCCGTTGATATTAATTTGGTAGACGAATTTTCCAAGCTCAGTGCCTATTGGCGCGCCACCATCAATTTTTGGCAGCGGTATGCCTATGACGCCTTTCGAATCTGCTGTAAAGGTTGTTCCATCGTAGGGAGTAATAACATATGAATTTCTTACGGGTTGATTAAAGGTTATCGTATAAATGACGTTAGCCGAAGAGGTTTTTGATTCAAGTTTTACGTTGATAGACTCGGTTACCGTAAACCAGAAGCCGCCGCCTCCTTCGGTGAATTGGCCGAAGTTGCTATCATAGATCCAGCCGCTGGCAGCATTATTGTTAATATCAATCCAAGTGCTGCTGTTTACAGGTTTTACAAACACCTTCAAATCATCCGCTACGGCTTCATAAATAATGGCTGGATTATTGTTGAAGGTAGGATAAGTAAAGCCTGCACCTCCTGTAAAGCCTGCAGTAATTTGTGGCCCTTGGGTAGGGGTCATAGCCGTAATCGTTGTTTTGTTTATATTTTGAAATACAAGCGTGTAGTTAAGGGTCGTTCCATTAGCTTTAGAATACAGTTGAATTTCTGTTGTTGCGGAGAGAGTGAACCAATAGCCGTAAGTGCCGCTATCGCTCCAGTGCCCCCAGTTTTGGTTATAGACATAGCCAGCGGCACTGTCAATATTGACCCAGTTGCCCCCTACTTTCACATTTACGCCTACGTCATCTGAAACATCGTTCCATGTGGCGGAGCCGCCGTTAAATATAGGCATGACGAAACCGTAGCTTGCTTGCCCAACCCCTGATTTTGAAATGACTGGCCCATCTGCTGCTGAAAAGTAAGCCATAGAGGTAACGGTGGTGCCTGCTGCATCGACGGTTTGAATTTTCGAAAATGGCAATAGCCCGACGCTCGCCATCATCGCTACCGCCAAGAACAAGCTCAGTACCTTCTGCTTAAACCGTTTCTGTGAATGGTGAAGTACCTTCATTATTGTCCTCCTTCAATAAAATATGGTTACCCCTGCGGCTCCTTTTATTTTGAGGCAATTGATTGTGTAAGTACTCGGAGGAAACCGCTTACATTGGAGTGCACCTTTATTCTATCGAATACAATTAACAGCTGGAAAGGTCCATTTGTTTTTGTTATGACCCAATTTTTTGGATTTTGATTATTTTTGAAGGCTTATAGTGCTTTGCCCTGATATTTTCCTTCTCGTTCAAGCTTCCGCCGCATCAGCTGCCGGTATTCCGTGGGCTGCATATTCATAACATCGCGAAATGCCCTTGTAAAGCTTTTGTAGCTTTCATAGCCAACCATGGTGGCTACCTCGATAATTTTATGATCGGTTTCGGCTAGTAAGCGGCGGGCCTTATCTAGGCGCACATCGCGCAGGTATTCTGCAAAGCCTTTGCCAATATTCTTTTTAAACAGGTTGGAAAAATAGGCGTAATTAAGCGACACATGGTTGGAAACCATCGCGAGGTCCAGCGGCTTATGATAACATTCGTGTATAAAACGAATGGCTTCATTTAAGTCCTGCGTTTTGCGATAGCTGCACTTGTAATCATAATAAAACTGATTCAGCCGAAGCAGCTGCTGCTGCAGCGCCTGAATATAATCTCGAATACCCGGATAGTCGAATAGATTCCGCAAGCATTCAATATCAAGCGCCTCTTCCCCCATGTAGGGACGGATCACCCGCTCATATTCCTCCAGCATCTGCACCGTTGCGCTGCATAACTGCTGTGTGTACCGTATATGGTAACGCTGCAGCACATTTTTGTGGAATAGCGTAGAAATGCCTTGGGCAATCTTCCCGCTGTTTTTGGTGCCAATAAGCTGAAACAGGGCATATAGCTCTTCATAGGGAATTTCCCATTGCGACTCCAGCCTCTCCATATGCGCGGGTAGGATGCACCTCTTATCAGGGAACAAGTAGCTATGGCGATATAGTTCAAGCACCTGTGTATAGCTGCCGGGAAGCCCTTTTAAGCCTTGCTGGGGTCCAGTCATAGCCGCTGTGGCATCAATCTGACTTGCCTTAAGTGCAGCAGGCAAAGCATTCGTATCTGTGGCCGCATCGACCGCAAGAACCAGGTATGGGCGGTGCTGCAGACATATATATCCCTGGCTGCCATAAACACGGTAAGCAATAGATTCGATGCTATGGGCACTGTCTGCCCCCGGTTGGTTGATCCATAGTTCTTCCCGCAGCAAGCACAGACGGTAATTATGCCAAAGTTTTGGGTTTTGCTGCTGAATCTGCCGAATCCATGCTTCATCGTTCACTGCGCCTTGCATAAACATGCAAAGCTCTTTACGGTCTGTCTCCTCAGCGCGGCGGGACATATGCTCCATATTGCGGGAAAGGGCTTGCCGCGCCTTTATTTCCTGACCAATATGCTCTACTGCGGTAAGCAGATCCTCCCGTTTTACCGGCTTGAGCAGGTAGCCTTTTGCCCCAAGCCCAATGGCTTTCTGGGCATAAGCAAAATCACTATAGCCGCTAATTATGAGGTAATCCACGTTGAGGTGTTCTTCTTTGGTTTGCTCCATTAGCGCCAGTCCGTCCATATCCGGCATCATAATATCGGTAATCACCAGATGAATGTTATGCTGACGCAATAAGTGCAGCGCCTCAATTCCATTAGCGGCACAATAAATAGCATCAAGCTGCAATGGAAATTGGCGCAGCATGGCCTGCAGGCCATCGCGTATATGCTTTTGATCATCTACAATTAGAATATTGATCATGCCCTACCATCCTCCAAGATTCACATTTTCCCAAGGCAAACGTAAGGTTACACAGGTATAAGCACCCTGTACACTGTCAATTGAAAGACCGCAGCCCTTGCCATAATGAAGCTGCAGGCGCTTATGCACGTTTTCGAGGCCGAGGCCGTTTTTGCTGGTCACAATTGGCGTATCTGAATCGCCGCTCAGCACAGCTTGCAGACTAGCCAGCATCTTCGGATCAACACCCGCACCGTCATCACGTATCTCAATTCGTAATAGGCTGTCATTCTCCACTTGTACGGTCATTTGTATGTGTACACTGCCGCCTAAAGGTGCCGCATGATGAACCGCATTTTCAACGATGGGCTGCATGCACATTTTAGGAATAGCATAGTGAAGCACCTCCTGCGGGAGATCCGCCGTCAATACGATGCTGCCACCCTCCATAAAGTTAATGAATTTGATATAGCTTTCGATGTTGGCGAGCTCCTCACTGAGGGCGACGGTATCGCTTCGCCACTGCATGCTGTAGCGCAGCTGTGAGCCTAACGATACGAGCGCATCGGCGATTGCAGGCTGCTGCTGAACCTCCGCCAGCATCCGAATGGATTCCAGCGCGTTATACAAGAAGTGTGAATTGATCTGAGAATGGAGCGAGTGCAGCTGTGCGTTTTTGGCAATGAGCTGCTTATCCACCACCTGCGTCATCAGACGACTAATTTCGTCCAGCATTTTGTTGTAGCTGATGGCTACCTCATCGATTTCATCACCGGTCTCGTGTTCATCTAGGCCGATATTAATCTTCGCATCCAATTGGCCTTTCCGCACCTGACGCATAGAAGATAATACGCTGTCCAATCGGCGGAAAATACGCCGGGTCGTATGCGATACGAGCAGCATGATCAGGAGCAATACACATAAAGCAATTACTACCACAAAGGCATACCAGCTGCGCGGACCCTTCATCAGTGCTTGATGGGAAGCAATATCCACAACATAAGCGTTCAGTGGAGCAATATAACGATAAAGCGCGTAGTAGGTTTGATCTCCTACTTGGACCTTCATGGGGCTATCCTGTTGAAGTACGTCCAGCTGCCGGTGAATGCTGCCAAGGATACTGTTTAGCCCCTCCCCAGCGGTTTGAGAAAATATATGCTGCGGATTGTATATATTTTTTGAAGGATTTGTTCCGTCCATGACAACCGAGAAGAAATCCCCTCCGCTCTCCTCCAGCAGGTCGTTGAAAAATACGCTGTGCTCGGCACGAATTTCCATAATGGTAGGAAACTTGTTCTGTTGACCCTGAAGCCGTACCAACCGATAATAGGCTAGCGTGTGCTCGCCATCCTTAAAAGCAAACAGGCGGTATGCTGCGCCGCCTTCATCTCGAAGGGTCTCCCAATAATCCTGCGGCCAAAACTTGTCATAATGATAGATTTCGGGCCAAATTTCGAACAGGTTAGGGTTATCGACATAAAAGCTGAGCTCACTGATCATCTCATGGCTTTCAATGATATTATGCATCTGCTCAAATTGATTTTGTTTAAATTTCACGAGGCGGAGGCCATCCCCGCGCATATTGGAGTGGATAAAATCCACGAATGCCTTTTGAGTCAGCGCTGTCGAGGAAGCGTTTTCAAACATGTCCATTTTGCTGCGCAGCTGTTCGTTCAGCCGTGCGACATGGCTGCTGCCGGTGGCCATAGCATCTTTGTATAACTGGGCTTCCTGTATACGGATAAATAAAAAGGACACCAAAATGGCAGGGATTGCAATGACTAGGCTAAAGGCCAGAAACAGCTTTTGGGATATGCGGGAATTGCGGTAAAGCTTTTTCATTTTGGTCAGCATATACTTCATTTAACGGCCCTCCCTACCTCCGTAATATACCATATATTACAAACCGGCTGGTAGGTAACAAGGCGTTACTTACAAATGTGTAAGTAAAGCCGGAAATACCGGCCACCATTTCGGCAGCCGGCAGTATATAGGTTATAGGTGTAACTACTCTGCCATTTTTGCTTTTCGTACATCCAGCTCGGCTTGGCGATATTCCATGACCTTGTCGAAACCGTAACTCACGCGGCGGGCAAGAAAATTATCAAAAATTTTATCAAAGGCTGCTTCATCCTTAGCCGTAATCAGCTCAGGCAGCACTTCCTCCCAATTTTGAGAGATGCGTGACCAGGCTACCGCTACTTCAGAATCACCCAGTGGATCTAAGCCTTTGTAGATGCCGCTGTCAATATCGGCCTGCGCATTGGCGAAGTCCTCCATTTGCTTAATGACAGGAGCTTTCTCCGGTCTCCACTGGTTGATAATAACAGGGTTCCGCATCATCCAGTAGGTATCCATAATGCCGTATTCCTTTTCAAACTTTTCAATATCAGTTTCAAGCAATTTCACCATTTCAGCCTTCAGCTGCGGCTTGCCGCTCACCATTTCCCACGTCTCGCCTTCCTTGCCAAGGAATAAATCTCTTTGGCCTTCTTCGCTGGCTAGATATGTCAGGAAGCGGATAGCACGTTCAGGATTTTTAGTCGATTTGCTAATCATTGTAACCATCCAGCCGTCCATGTTGCCAGGGAACAGCTTTGCAGAGTCACCCTTGCTGTTTTGCGGTCCATCTACTGCAATGTAGTTGGAATCCGGGTTCCCGCTTGCGGCCAGCATCGGATTGACAGCCGTCATTCCCGTCCATTCGCGAATCATCATGAAGTAGCGGGCATTGTTCGTTTTTTCCTCTACTTGCGTATCGGAGTCCACTAGGAAATCCACATTGATCAGTCCGCGCTCGTATGCTGTGCGGAAGGTTTTCAGCCAAGCGAGGTAATCTGGATCGGTAATGCGGTCGTAGACTTTGCCGTCTTTTTCATGCGGAACAGCGAGTAGATTTTGCAGGTATTCACTCATCCCATAAGGAACATTCCCCTGTGCAAAGAAGGGACTAATCGGTTGGCCTTTATACTCAGGATACTTATCCTTGAGCAGCTGCAGTGCATTTAGAAAGCCCTCCGGCGTGCTCAAATCTGGTTTGCCCATCTCCTCGTACAGATCTTTTCTCACCAAAAATGTTTGGTTGGCGGCTGTCATGCCTGTTTCATGCATGAGATTAGGGCTATATGAGTCATTCGGAATGCCATACGTATTGCCATTTTCTTGACGATACCACTTCAGTGTGCCGTCACCCGCAACCTTAAAGAAGTAGGGATCATACTGCTCTGCCAATTCATTTAAAGCATATACATGATCGCCTTCCCATAGTTTCTTGACAGCGTTTTCCCAAGAGCCCATAGAAATTAAGTCTGGCAGCTTGCCAGAGGTCATCATCAAGGTAATATGCTCGTTTGCTTCTCCTGAAGGAACTTCGAGCTTAATATTGACGCCTGTTTTTTCGGTCACGTACTTGGAAGTCAAGCTCTCTCCCCAGCTGTGGGCATACCAGGATGCGCCTACGAACCATGAGAGCTCGACTGGACTGGTATCCAGCTGCCAAGCAGGCTGTTCGGGGCTCGGCGTTGATTCGCCTTGTGGCTGCTCGGTACTTTCCGCAGGCGTTGAGGCCGGCTTGTTTTCGTTATTCTCCGATTTGGTACATGCGGCCAAGCCTAATGTAAGTACTACGGCTAAAACGATTACCATGCTTAGCTTGATGAGGTTGTGTTTCATGAAATGAACACCCTTTCTTTACTGTTTTTTTATAGGCCCCACACGTCTCGCTAACGATCGCTTAGAGAAACGTACAGCACTTACCCTTTAATCGCACCAATCATTACGCCTTTGACCAGATAGCGCTGAATAAAGGGATAGAACACGAGAATTGGCAGCGTTGCCACCATCATCGATGCAAATTTGATGGAGTTGCCAGGCAGTCTTGCGCCGAATTGAGCCATGGCTTGCTGCTGCATGAAGGACATGGAGTTCTCCGCAATGATTTTGTACAGTATGGTTTGCATAGGCAGCTGATCCTGCGAGCGAATGTAGATTACGCCCTGGTAATAATCATTCCAGTGATAGACGGCTGAGAAAAGCGATATGGTAGCCAGTACGGCCATGCTGTTAGGCAATACGATTCGAAACAGAACGCCATAATCCGAAGCACCGTCTACCTTTGCGGATTCCTCTAGGCTGTCGGGGATGGTGCGGAAGAAGCTCATGAATATAACCATATTGAAAAAAGTGTACATAGCCGGGATGATGAATACCCAAAAGCTATCGTAAAAGCCCAGCTTGGTCATCAGAATAAAGGAAGGGATTAAGCCGCCTGAAAACAACATCGTAATCAAGGCGATTTTGAGATAGATTTTGCGGCCGATTAAGTTGGATTTGCTCATCCCATAAGCTACAATGGCGGTAAATAACACATGCACCGCTGTTCCTATCACCGTGCGCAGCGTAGTAATGTAGAAGCCGTGCATTAGACTTTTATCATTGAATACAACACTGTAGCTGGCTAGTGAAAATTCCTTTGGAAACCAGTTTACGGTGCCCAGCATGGCTTGCTCCGGTGCATTAAGCGAATTTATAAATACAAACCACATCGGGTACAGCGTTATGAAGCAAACTGCCAGCATCAGCAGCGCATTGCACACCTCAAATACTCCAATTCGCCGCAATCTTCTGCGTCTTTCCATGTATCTGCCCTCTCTTTCTTAAAAAATGCTGTCGCCAGTTAATTTCTTGGATGTGTAATTGGCCAAAAATAATAGCCCTAACGCCACAATGGAGCGGACAAACAAGACGGCTGTTGAGAAGGAATGGCGCCCAGATACCAAGCCCATGTTATAGATGTACAAATCCAGGCTTTCGGCCATCTTCATGTTCATGTTGTTCTTCAGCATAAAGATTTGTTCAAAGTTGCTGCCGAGTATCCCGCTGACAGCGAGGATGAACAAAATCGCGATGGTAGGACGTATGCTCTGAATGGTAATATGCCACATCCGCTGCCAACGGTTGGCGCCATCGAGCTCCGCTGCCTCGTATAGCCCTGGATCAATGCCAGCGATTGCAGCGATATAAATGATGGCACTCCAGCCCGTTTCCTTCAGCGTATCGGAGAAATAGGTAATCCACCAAAAATATTTAGCGTCACTATTAAACAGAATTTCGCGATCCTGCAGTCCGAGCGCCATCATCAGTTGGTTGATGACACCGCCCTCGCCCAGCCAATTGAGCATAATGCCGCCAAAAATAGTCCAGGCAATAAAGTGCGGTAGGTATGAAATGGTTTGTACTGTGCGCTTAAATCGAATCGTCCGTATTTCATTAAGCATCAGGGCGAAAAAGATGGGAATGGGAAAACCTAGCAGCAGCTTGATGCTGCTCATCCCTAGAGTATTGCGGATCGAGCGCCAAAAACGGTCATCCGTAATAAAATCTTGAAAGTGTTTTAGCCCTACAAAGGGTGATTGCAGCATGGGCTTGGCGATACTGAAGTCCATAAATGCAATAATCAACCAAAACATTGGAATATAACAAAAGATGAACATCCATATAATGCCTGGGATTACCATGCTTTGCAATTGCCACTGCCTAAAAAAAGTTTTTATTTGTCCCGTCCTGTATTGAAACATGTTCTGCGCCCCCTTCCTTTTCATCGTATGAAAATAGACCTAGGAAAAAAAGGCCATGATTTTTGACCCTATCCCATTTTTTTGGATTTGTTTGACTGGGCGTCAAAATTAAGTATGCTGTGAATAAATGAAGGGAGTGTGCATGGGATGAGCAAGCTTTTATGGGAGCAGGATTTTTTAAATAGAAACACCGATTTGAGCGCATGGAACATTCGCCTTGGCAACGATTTGCTTGATAATGATGGCAAACCAATAGACCCGGGCTGGGGCAACGGGGAACAGCAGTTTTATACCGGACATGCTAACAATCTATATATCGATGAATTGGGGTTAAACCTATGCGCGCGACGTGAAGCCATTGAAAAAGACGGTCGGCAATTTGCGTACACCTCGGCCCGTATAGATACAAAAGACTATCTCTCCTTTTGCTATGGAAAGCTTATCGTTCGCGCAAAGCTGCCAGTGGGACAGGGGTTATGGCCTGCCATATGGCTGCTCCCGCAGCATCAGGCCTACGGTCCTTGGCCTGCCTCTGGCGAGATTGACATTATGGAAGCTAAAGGCCGCTTGCCGAGGCAAGTATCCGGAACGCTGCACTATGGGAAGGATTGGGACCATAAGGTTACCGATGAGTTCTCCTACCAGCTTGAACAGGGAACCATTAACGAATTCCGTGATTATTCATTGGAATGGGATGCTGGCTCCATAAGGTGGCTGGTAGATGGGCATTGCTTCGCCGAGCGCCCTATGGAGCCGGGCATTATGCCCTTTGACGAGCCTTTTTATTTGGTGCTTAACCTTGCTGTTGGGGGCTGGTATGACCATGTGGCGGTGGATGAAACAGCGCTGCCAGCGGTCATGACAGTTTCAAACATATGGCTGTATCAAAGTTGAAAAAATAGCTGCTTGGGGTCGTTTGTGGGGAAGAAGAATAGACGGAGTTACAACGATAAAGCCAAGCGTAATAGGGCATACCCGTATTGGGGATGCCCTATTTTCGCTATAGTCTGGATGGGGGGAACTTTACTCGCGTATACTTAGAACGGTTTGAATTCAGTAAAGAAGCATTTTCATTCGTTTAAAGTGTCAGCCCACCATCGACCAGTACGATGGAGCCCGTCATGTAGCTGGAGCGATCGGAAGCAAGGAATGTGACGACCTCCGCCAGCTCGTCCGGCTTAGCATAGCGGCCCATACGCATATTGCCGACTTCCTCAGGCACGTATCCTCCGGACATGAAAGCCTGTTCGACGCTCTTCGTCAGAGCCGTTTCCACACCACCCGGACAAATGCCGTTGATACGGATGCCTTTTTTCACATACTCGATTGCCGCACCTTTCGTCAGGCCGACAACCGCATGTTTGCTGGCGGAATAAGCGGATGCGCTGTGCTCACTTTTGACCCCAGCTGTCGAAGCGGTATTAATAATCGTTCCGCTTTCTTGCTCCTCCATTACCTTTATTACATATTTCATGCCGAGGAAGACGCCCCGGACATTAACGTTCATAATTCGGTCGAACTCGTTCTCATCAATATCCGCGAGTTTCGAGAACTTCTGTACAACGCCGGCATTGTTGAAGAAAATATCGATACGTCCGTAAGTATCGACGGCTGCTTTTACATAACGCTGAACATCCTCGCTTTTTGACACGTCGGCCGGTACGAAGATGGCTTCGCCGCCCTGTTCATGAATCATTCGAACCGTCTCTTGACCGGATTCCTGATTAAAATCAACAGCGACAATCGTTGCGCCGTTGCTGGCCATTTTCAAGCTGCTTGCACGGCCGATGCCGCTCCCTGCTCCAGTAACGATAGCTATTTTATTTTCCAACATATGAGTTCATCCCTTTCGAGTGTAATAGCAAAGGATCTTTGCTTTCTTCATTGTAATGCGCTTTCATTTTTGAAAATTGTATTTATCAATGATTTGTAGTACTTTCTTATCATCTTCTTTTTAACCTTAATCGTACCCTATGGAGGTTCGTATGAATAAGCTCTCTGAGCTGGTTGTTTTTGGCCAGCTTCTCTCTGATGTGATTGGAATCCCTATATTTATCATTCATCCGGGTCGGACAATTGAAGCGGAGTTTGTAGACCGTTCGCTTCAGTCTAATCCTTACTTTACGTCCATTCGTGAACAGGTGGCGGGCTACGCTTATGCACTTTATGCTGCAGAGCAGCCGGTTCATTTTACCCGATCACGGCTCCAATATTTTTTTGTGAATGCGATGGATGAGAACCAGCTTACTGGCACGCTTGTCGTCGGTCCGTACATGAATGAGAAGCCGCAAGAGGGTGAATGGAACGAGACAATAAGCTCCCTCCCCATTGGTAACCGGAGGCATTTATTGGAGTTGTATGAGGAGATTGCGCTGCTCTCCACGGAGCGCATAGCCGTATTTAGCCGAATGATTTATTATGTGCTTCGCAGGCAGCTCGTTGATTCGTCGATCAGTCTTCTAGCGGATGCAATGTCGATGCAGGAACCGGTTGTGGAGAAGAGAGAGCCGGAAGCTGAGCTGTCGCGAAGACGTCGAAACGGTATGCTGCACGCCAACCTGTCGCATGAGCGTGTCATGCTGCATTATGTGCGTAGCGGAGAGCGGGAGAGAATAAGAACATTCGTCATGGAATCCATCATTGCCGAGGACGAGTTTGGCGTGCTGGCCAAGCGGAGCAGGATTCGAAGTGAGAAGAACTTGATGATTACGGGAATCGCCCTAATTTGCCGAGCTGCAATTGAAGGAGGAATGCACGAGGAGGATGCGTTTACGCTGAGTGATTTCTATATTCAGCAGCTGGAGGAGAAGGATACGCTTCAAGCGATAAGCGCCATCATGACCGAGGTGCTGTTCGACTTCGTCGATCGGGTATCAGAGGTTCGCCGGGGTCACTACTCACCCGCAATACAGGATAGCCTTCACGAAATTGCTAACCATTTATACGGTGACATTACTCTTGAACGGCTAGCCGAGAGTGCGAATCTTAGCCCCAACTACTTGTCGAGCTTGTTCAAGAAGGAGGTTGGACTTACCATTTCCGAATATGTCCAGCGTGAACGGATTGAGGAAGCGAAGAGGCTGCTCACGTTGACCGACTATCCGATTGCTGATATCGCAGCATGGCTGAACTTCAACGATCAAAGCTATTTCAACAAGGTATTTAAAAAATGGAATGGAGTGTCTCCGAAGGCATATCGGAAGAGTGAACGGCGTCCGGCGCAAAAATACTCGGAATGAAGTGTAAAAAAACACTTACATCGGGGATAAATATTTTGTTATAATACCAAACAGACCAGTCGGTATGGTTTTGGGGGAGGTGTTTTAAATTGAATACAAAATCGCTAATCATTGAGAAGGCTACCGTCCTATTTCAGCAAAAGGGATACAAAAGTGTAGGTCTGAATGAACTTTTAAAAGTCTGCAACGTTACAAAAGGAGCGCTGTATCATCATTTTCCAAATGGTAAAGAAGAACTGTTAATTGCTTGTTTGCAAGCTTTAAACGAAGCCATTACGACAGATATCGAAAATATTTTTAGAAGGTATCCATTAACTATAGAAGCGACGCAAGGCATGATCGAAAAACTAATTCACAACTTAGAAACAGAAGGTACGATTACCGGTTATACATTTAGCAGTATTGTCAGTGAAATGGCCACAGTGAGTGAGCCTGTTCGCAAAGCATGCAGTGTGCTGTATGAAAATATTCAACATATTTATTGTGTGAAACTTATAGCTGAAGGTTATTCTGATGAGTCAGCTGCTGCTATTGCCTTGATGATGACTGCTACAATCGAAGGTGCTATGCTGCTTTGTTTAACGCAAAAATCATCAGCTCCCTTAAAAACGATCGCTAAAATGTTGCCAAATGTATTGAAGACCTTTAATACAGAAAATTAGTTATGTTGACTGTACCTGATCTTTATTTAGTGAATGACTAATAATGAAATGATTTTTTTGAAAGGAAGAAAATAGGATGAACTTAGAAACAAGATTGCCGAGAAACGGAAAAGAGGGAGCATTATATGGTGCAATTATTTGTACATTGACCGTTCTGTTTATGACGTCATTAAATATAATTTTAGCTTCCCGAGAATTTAATGGAGAAGTTGCCTTCATGATTCTTAAAACGTTACCGATCATGTGGATTATTGTCATGATTTTGGAGCCTGTGTTTATTGGCCGTATCGCCGAAAAATTGGTTGATAAATTTACTGAACCAACGGACAGCTTTAATTCCAAAATTATGTTCCGTATCTTATTTACTGTACTAGGAATGTCGGCTTGTATGACGCTTATTGGTCATATTGTAGGAAACGGTTTTAGTTCAGAAATTTTTAGCAACTTCTTAACCAACTGGCCAAGAAACTTCTTAATTGTACTAATTGCAGAGAGCTTAGTCATTCAACCCATTGCGCGATTAGCGATGGTAAAGCTACATGCTGTCCAAGATAAAAAAATGATGGAGTGTTGATGTCATCGCAACCATATAGCATTTAAAGCAACAATACTGAAAACATAAATAAGCTCTCAGTCGAACGAATCAGTTCTACTGAGAGCTTATTTATGTTTTCGGAGAAGTTATTCCAGATCTACGAGCTGGTCCGTATTTTGATGCAAACGGAACAGCTGAGAGAGCTGCTTGGCGAGAAAAAGCGGCGTATAAGGCATATCATTGCGAAGCCAGCAGACAATTGTACCAATAAAGGCGGAGGAGCCGTACCAGATTGCAATATCTTTTGATACGATTACGGCCGGTTTAGATGAGGAGTTGTTTTGGTACTCTCTTCTGCTAGTGATAAGATCAACAATTAAATTCGAAAGCTTATCCGTGAAGATCGGTATGCGCTGCGAAGCGAGCAGAACCTTATAAAACTTAGAGTTCTCAGCAATATGCTCGAGCACTTTAAGCAGAATGGACCAATCCAAATCAGTAGAACGAGGCTGATTTCGAATGTCATGAAGAATAGTATGTATTTCATTAATCATATCGTCTGATAATCTCTCAAGCATTTCCGGAATATCTCGGTAATGAAGATAGAAAGTAACACGATTGATGGTCGCGCGTTCCGCAATACGATTCACCGTTATTTTTTCTAGATCCGTCTCCTGCAGCAAATCTACAAAGGCATCTCGAATCAATTGACGCGTGCGAAGTACACGTGGATCCATTCGCGGTGATGTAGTTGACATAGGTACTCATTTCCTTTCCCTACAAATTATTTAAACGACAAGAACAGATATTTATGTAGTTTATTCTCGGTATAGACTACAGAATCTGATGATCTGTAAACTAATAAACATTTTCAAAAAATCTGTAGTTTGTAAATTAGGCGCGATGTAATTATAATCTTTTACATTGAGTTTATTATACTACAAAGTGTTTATTAAATTCACGAACAATTTGAAGGGATTGAACATCATGAGTACAAGTTTAGCTTTTGACAGTAATTCAATTAAGAAAGGTCCCTTATTGTTTGTCATGATACTGGGTGCGTTCATCGCAGTTCTGAATCAGACGATAATGAGCGTTGCGCTGCCGGAGTTGATGATTGACTTTAGCATTGAGGCGTCTACAGCACAGTGGCTGACAACCGGATACATGCTGGTTAACGGGGTACTTATTCCAATCACTGCATTCCTCATGCAGCGTTTTACGACCCGTGAGCTGTTTCAGTCTTCCATGATCATTTTTCTCGTCGGTACGATTGTTTCGGCAGTTGCGCCTAACTTCGACATTTTGCTAACTGGCCGCCTTATTCAAGCAGCTGGAGCGGGGATTATTATGCCTCTGTTAATGAATGTTATTCTGACCGTATTTCCTCCTGATAAGCGCGGAGCTGCCATGGGTATGGTTGGATTGTCTATTATTTTTGCTCCTGCAATTGGACCTGCAGTGGCTGGTTATGTCATGGAGCATTATTCATGGCGTACGATGTTTTATGGCATGCTTCCAATTGTCGTCCTCATTATTGTAGTTGCTTATATTTTCCTGAAAAATGTAGCTGAACGAACCTATCCTAAAATTGATTTTTTGAGTGTCATTCTGTCAACAGTCGGATTTGGTACCGTTCTTTATGGCTTCAGCAGTGCTGGAAGCAAAGGCTGGTCAAGCGCGGAAGTGATTGCATCGATTGTTATTGGTGTGGTTTCCTTGATTTTGTTTACATGGAGACAGCTGATTTCGAAGGATCCGCTTCTGGATCTAAGAGCGTTTAAATACAGCATGTTTTCTCTTACCACCATTATTAATATTGCTGTAACCATGGTCATGTATGCAGATATGATGCTGCTCCCACTCTATTTGCAAAGCGCACGTGGATACACCGCTTTGGAGTCAGGCTTGCTTATGCTCCCTGGCGCGCTTCTAATGGGACTAATGATGCCGATAACAGGAAAGCTATTCGACCGGTTTGGAGCAAAATGGCTGTCCATCATCGGTATGGCTATTACGATCATCACAACCATCGGCTTCGTTAATCTAACCGATTCGACTAGCTATACGTATTTAGTGCTGATGTCCACAGGACGACGCTTCGGTATGGCAATGTTCCTGATGCCAATCACTACGGCGGGTCTCAACCAACTGCCAGCAAGACTAAATGCGCACGGTACTGCAATATCCAACACCATCAAGCAGGTAGCTGGCGCAATAGGTACTTCTCTGCTTGTTACGGTTATGGCTAGCCGGACAAAGGCGCATCTTCTAGATATGTCTGCAGCAGGCGACGCGGCTAATTTTTCGAAGGAGCATATTATGATGGAGGCTTCTATTCAAGGTATTAATGATGCATATCTTGTCATCATTGGAATCGGAGTAGTAGGTCTGGTGCTTTCCTTCTTCATTAAACGTGTGGGGCAAGCCGAGGAAGTAGAAGAAACTAAAATAGCTCTGAACCGAAAAACAGCTGTTGAGGCGTAGGAAGAGAAAAAAAGTATGAAATAGGAATGACGGCAGTCAATTTTCCTAAATGTTTACTCATTATGAATTATTAAAAAGAGCCTCGTGACTACTCACGAGGCTCTTTTTTTAGCTTGAGCTCATCTAACTGGGTTCGCGTAAGCACGCTGTTTTTAAATAAGCAGCAAAGCTCTTAATATTCATCCGGATATGCCGATTATTGCCTTCAAGCTTGCTCATCATAATACCACCCTGCATGATGGAAAGGGAGAAGGTAGCCAGCGCCTCTATATCAAGGTCTGCTTTAAATTCACCGCTTTGCACACCATCGAAAATGATTTTTTTCTTGGCTTCCAACGTACCTTGCATTGCTTGCTGGGCTTTCTCGCGTAGGCCTGGATGACTGTCGTCGCTTTCAATAGCGGTGTTTAGGAGCGGGCAGCCCCCGATGAAGGGAGGCGCGTCAACGACTTTCTCGTATACATGTAAATATGCCAGCAGCTTGCCAGAGGCTGTTTCCTGCTGACTGATTGCATGAGCAAGCTGAGCCCCAACAATACGCCCGGCATAACTAAAGGCTTCATATGCAATCTCATCTTTACTGGAAAAATGACGATAAATGCCGCCTTTCTTAATGCCTGTCAACTCTGTTATATCAGATAAGGATGAGCCCGAATATCCCTTTTGGTTAAAAAGTTCAGCGGCTTTCGTTATGATGTAATGGCGTGTCTTTTCACCTTTCTCCATCGTCATCCCCCCCCCCGTACGTAACTGTATTTGTACACGTAGTATATCAAACGAATTTGCACTCTTGCAAAACATAACATCTATGTTATCATAAAAGATACCGAACGGTATCTTTTATGAGCGGCAGGGGTGAAACGATAATGGGCACAACATGGTTTAAGGAATCCAGCTATGCATGGATTGGATTAGGGTCTCTTTGGATTATTGGATTTATTGGTGCATTGACCAGGTTCAGCATGTCTTTTTTTCAGGTGCAAATAGCAATGGATTTACAGATTAGCAGGGGATTTATTTCGATGGCATGGTCGACTAATTTATTAATTACAGCGATATGCGCTCCTTTGGGTGGCTGGCTTGTAGATCGTTACGGTGCAAAAAGGATATTGTTTATAAGTGCAGTCTTGAGTACCTTGGGTACTGGCGTTGTCGTGTTAGGGAACCAGCCTATCTTGTTTTTCATTGGATATGGTGTTATCTCTGGTTTAGCTGGTATTGGGCTGACGACAAGTTATATATTGATGTTTGAATGGTTTAAGCATCATCGTGCTAAAGCAATGGCACTGCTGGGGAGTGCTTCCTCTGTAGGATTAGCGATTATTACACCAATTTTCGTATCCGCGGGATGGCTGACTTGGAAGGATGCTTTTATGGCTTCTTTTGCTCTAGGAATTGTTGTGACATTACCTGTTATTTGGCTTGGAATTAAGAGCTCTCAACAGCAAAATATAAATAAAGCTCAAAAGGATCGTCCAGTAGTGATCGAGGAGCATGATATGCCGCTTAAAGTAACAACATCACCCAAGAAATTTGTCTATCTTCCTATCTTTGTCGTTGTCGTTATTGCACTGTTCACCTGCGGTATTAATATGGGTTCCGTCGAAATGAACTTGGTAGCTATACATCAGTTGGCAGATGTGTCACCAAGCATGATCGCCTTATCCATGAGTATACTTGGCATTATGGAAATTACGGGGGCTCTCATTTGCGGCTATTTTCTAGATCGATACAATAAATTAATGATGATGACCATATTGTATGGCATACGTATTTTGGGTTTTGTTTTCCTCTTTATGCACTTGGGAAGCTCACCCATTGTATTTGCAATCGCGTTCGGAATTACTTACTTAACCGCAGTACCGGGAGGAATCCTTGTCATTAATGAATTTGCAAAAGGAAAAGGAAAACATACGGGAGTCCTTCTTCTATTCCATCAGGGAGGCGGTATAGTGGGAGCTTTAATTGGAGGCTTATCTTTCGATTATTTTGGGAGTTATCAGAACCTGATTGCCGTTGACATCCTAATCTGTATCCTTGTAACGCTAGGTTATTTCATATTATTTACGACCCATAAACGGAAGCTTCGAATCCCCAATAATAAGGTTGCAGCAAGCGAGGCGCTTTGACTTATTTTAAGGGCAGGTGCGCTTTAAAATTGGCTTTCTAGATGATATGCTGAACCGTAAAGCGGTACTGATGAAAGGATAACGAAATGAAAAGCATATTGTTTAAGTATATGACTAAATTTACGTCTCTTAGCGATGAGGAACAACAGGCTATCGTTGATGACATCCTTATCGAGGAATATAAAAAGGGAACGATACTCCTTAGACAAGGAGATGTTCCCACAAAGTGTTATTTCGTGCTGAAGGGCATTGTCAGACAGTACTTAATAGATGAAGCGGGAAAAGAGGTTACATCGAATTTTTTCACAGAAGAGCAAGCCGTATCGATTTTTAATCGTCATCAGCAAAATAAGCCGTCCGCGTACACCTTAACTTGCCTTGAAGATTGTATATTGGTGGTTGGGGAGCTCAATGATGAAAAAGGCATGTTCAATAAACACTTACAACTCGAATCAATGGTACGCATAATGGTAGAAGAAAATCTGGGTGAGGTGCAAGATGAGTTGACATCATTCATTGCTTCTGCACCTGAAGAACGCTACAAAGCGCTTTTGCGAAAAAGGCCTCATCTCGTCGATCGTGTACCCCAACATCAATTGGCAAGCTATCTTGGCATAACGCCAGAGTCATTAAGCAGAATCAAGAAACGGGTCAACAATAGTGATAGTTAAGGAAGCTATCTTTCACTTTTGGGAAGTTTTCCTCCTCTGAGCAGCAGCCAAATTCCAAAGCCTAGCTCTCCTGCAATCATTGGCGCCATAAATACGACATTAAGTGCATCAATTACCCCATCGTAATGTGAAAGAAATGTTTTGCTAAGGTGAACGACGATATAGCCTATTGAAGCAAGCAGCAATAAAATGCTGATCACTTTAGGAATACGGTTTGATTTTAAAGCCACATAGCCCACAATGAACAAATGCCCGCCAAAAACGATCAAACCAATAGACCAAATCGATTGGAATGCCTCAAGAAATAGCATCATAAGTGATTGCGTTTGTTCGATATTAAATGAGACCAACTGGTCTGTATTTTTCGAGAGCAGCAATACAAGGATCAAGTTTAAAATGGCAATTCCGAGTATAGTCGTATAGGTAAGACGGAGCCATGCACCTAGCAAGGAAAGGCTTTTATTCAATGGCTCTAGGAACACATAAAAAGCCCAGGTGACAAGAATGTCAGAAATCATAATGATGACCCAGCCAAAGATTTCACCTTTGAAAAGGTTATTTGATGATACGATGTTGTTGAATGTCGCGCTGGCATCGCCTTCCACAACAAGGCTCCCATGGACAAAGCCATAGGAAAAAAATGAGGCAAGAGTCATGATGATAAGTGAAATGCCAGCCGTTAAAGCGGCAGTTCGCTGATTTGATTTTTCTTGTACGGTGATAGTCATAAGATAGCCTCCTATAGATCCTGTATTGTTTTCATTTTAACTAGGAGGAATATGACTGGTCATTGACTTAAATCAAGGAAGAGGGATTTTTAAATTCATGAATACGCCTCAAACCTATAATCAATCGGTGGATTACTGGAAGCAATATCAGAAGTTTTTTCCTGAAGAAATGCAAATAAATGAAAACGGATTGCCACAAGAAGAATGGATGATATATAGCAATGTTCATATTCATCTGGATCGAATGCCTGCCCCGGATGCAAAATTAAAAATTATTTTCATCCATGGCGCTGGCGGGAATGGAAGATTGCTGGCTCCGTATGCACGAATATTACAAACATACGGTTATGAAGTGGTATCTCCGGATCTGCCGCCGTATGGCTTAAGCTATGCAAAATCGGTAAAACAATTAGATTATCAGCTTTGGATTGACATCCTTACGGCATTGATTAATGAGGAATTGAAGCGGGACGGTAAACCGATTATCTTGCTGGGTACTAGTATTGGAGGCATGTTAGCTTATCACACCGCTGTACAGAGTAAGCAAGTAAAAGGATTAATTGCAACAACATTTGTTGATACGAGTGATTCCAGCGTTCGTGATCAATTAGCTCCTAACAAACTCATTAGCCGGTTGGGGAAATTTTCGATGGACAGTTTTCCTAAGCTGTTGGATTCCTTACATATCTCTGTTAATCGTGTATCTCGTATGAAATTAATTACGAACAATGTCGAATTGACCAAGCTTATTATGAATGATGCTCATGCCGCAGGCACGAAGATCCCTTTGCGCTTATTAAGAACGTTCTTAAATATGAAACCGGCAATAAAACCTGAGCATTTTGATGTTTGTCCGGTTTTGCTCGTCCATCCTCAATTGGATCCTATGACTCCGTATAGCTTCAGCAAACCATTTTTTGAAAAAATAAAAAGTAAAAAGGATTATGTAGCTTTAGAAGGGGCAGGCCATTTTCCAATTGAACAGCCGGGGCTAGAGCAGATGAATGCTGCGGTGCTTTCTTTTTTGAAAACAATAGAGAACGAATAATAAGTAGAACAACTACTCATATCGACTTAAAAAAAGCCCTTTTGTAGAATGCAAAAGGGCTGATATGCGTTCATAGGCTGTATGATTTTATCGTGTGGCGCTTGTCCCTATTTTCTTGCGTATTTTCGATACCAAATTGTACCCTTGCACGACAATAATTAATTTGATAATATTTAGACATCAAATAGTTAGATGTCTAAATATTATGCAACCATATTACTTTATCGTGAGTGTCTCTAAGGAAGGGGTTTGCGAATAATGGGAAGAATGAACGAGAAAGTGGCGCTTATCACTGGAGGAGCTTCAGGCATAGGCTTGTCCGCAGCTAACTTGATGGCAAAAGAGGGAGCAAAAGTAGTCATTGCAGATTTTAATGCTGAGGGGGCCAAAGAAGCTGCCGAAAATATTAAAATCCAAGGCGGCGAAGCCGCAAGCGTATTTCTTGATGCCGGGGACGAAGTGTCCATTAAGGAAGCCGTTGAATTTACGGTACAACAATATGGTAAAATCACGAGCCTGTTCAACAATGTCGGCTCGACAAACCTGAAGAAGGATATAGATATTGTTAACGTTGATCTGGATGAGTGGGATCGGCTTATGAATGTTAATTTAAAAAGTGTATTACTCGGTTGCAGATTCGCTATCCCTCATATGATCCAAGCTGGTGGAGGCTCGATTATCAATACAGCTTCTATGGCGGGTTTTCATGGAGACGCAGTTCGGGTTGCATACGGAGCTTCGAAAGCGGGTGTTATAAATCTTACCAAATATATCGCTACCCAATATGGGAAGAATAACATTCGTTGTAATGCAGTAGCACCTGGATTGATTTTGACGCCGGCTGCTAAAAATAATATGCCCTCGGAGGTATTGGATATCTTCGCTAAATATAACGCACTGCCTTATCACGGAGAACCCGATGATATTGGACATACCGTCCTGTTCCTGGCTTCAGATGAATCCAGATTTATTACTGGACAGACGATTCAGGTTGAGGGAGGGCATTATATTGCAAACCCATCCGTCCCTGATTTCGAGCAATATATGAAACTGGCACAGCATCCATAACAGCTGCAGCTTGCGACTGAAGCGGCTAGACAAAGTATGCTGACATGAATAATAGAAATTCGCTATGCGGTATTAATGATAGGAACAAATAACAGATCAATCAAATTACGTTAGGAGAATGCGATATGAGGAAATTGGACAATAAAGTAGCAATCATTACGGGTGGGGCATCGGGTATAGGCGAACACATGGTTAATCTGTTTGCACAAGAAGGTGCTATCGTTATTGCCGCAGACATTAATGAGGCAGCTCTTGAATTGGCAAGTCAAAAACAGAATGTTTACGGAATGAAATTGAATGTTGCCTCTGATGATGATTGGCAGGCGCTGGCAAAGGATGTTCATGATCGTTTTGGTAAAATTGATATTCTCGTCAACAACGCTGGCATTTCTTCTGAAAAACCATACGAGCAAATCAATATCGAGGATTGGCAGAAAATGCTCTCCATTAATGGGTTTGGACCATTTGCCGGGATGAAGCATGTCACTCCCTATATGGCAGCCCAAAAGAAAGGCTCCATCGTTAATATTTCTTCGTACACGGCTTTGATCGGCCAAGGCTTTAATCACTATTCAGCCTCTAAGGGTGCGGTTCGCGCGATCTCTAAAGCGGCGGCTACAGCTTTTGGCCGTCAAGGCATTCGGGTGAACGCACTATTTCCTGGGATCATTGAAACACCAATGACACAAGCTTTGAGTACCTCAAAGGACCTGTTAGACCGCTTAATCCAGGCCACACCTCTACAGCGTTTAGGCCAACCTGACGATATTGCCCAAGCAGCGTTGTTCTTAGCTTCTGATGATTCTTCGTATATTACAGGATCTGAGTTAGTAATTGATGGTGGATACTCAGCTCAATAATGTGTAATATGATGACAGCCCTTAATTTTAATTAAGGGCTGTCATTTATGTGCACCAAGGAGGTCTTTATGGAAGAGCAAACCATCTTCAATCTCATACATAACATGGATAAATTCACCAATAAAATGATTATTCAGTGGAACAAGTCATTCAATGAGGACTTAGGTGTTTCTCATGTGCTTGTGCTCGGCCATCTTAAACAAAACGGAAAGAGCAGGCCATCGGACATTGCAAAAATATTAGGGCTTACCCCGCCTACGCTTAGTTATTTATCGGAAAAACTTGTCGCCAAGAAATTAGTCGTCAGATTAATGGATGAGTCTGATCGTCGAATTATTTATTTGGGCATTACCGACAAAGGCGCAGATATCCTCAAAAGAGCACAGCTGGAGGGGCAAAGGCTACGTACAAATTTATTAGATAAATTGACCGAGCAGGAGCGGGAGCAGCTAGCCAACCTGTATAGTAAGCTGAATAAAGAGGACTAGATTTTCTGTATACGCACGATTGTGGTTGCAGTGAATAGTACTGGTGTTTGTTAAAAAGAGGATAGGTAAAGCTTTGCAAGCTGCCTATTATTTAAAACATGCCTAAGACTGTCCAAAGGACGTCTTAGGCATGTTCTCGTTTATGCTTATTTCTTTAATTGAAGCAAATTGATAATGATCGTTACTGCTTCGGCTCTTGTTGCCGTATCATTAGGTACAAATAGGTTGCCGCTGCGTCCGCTTATGATTCCCAATTCCTTCACTGCGGCTACTGAACCTTTTGCCCATGCTGGAATTTGGCTATCATCAGCAAAATTTGTCACTGTAGCAGCTGTTGTATCTGCTTTAGCAGCTCTAGCCATCATAACCGCTAATTCTGACCGAGATATGCTCGCTGCTGGACGGAAGCTTCCATCTTCATAGCCATTTACGATCTTCGCTTCGGATGCTTGCGCAATGGCCTTCTGAGCCCATTCTGCAATAGGATCTGTGAAACTCAGCGTAGTATCGTTGTCGGCAGGTTTTAGCGCATTCATCAGCATAACTGCAAATTCAGCGCGTGTTACTGTAGCATTTGGCTTAAACGTTCCATCGCTATAACCTGTGACGATCCCTTTGCTTACCGCTTGTTTAATCTGAGCTTCCGCCCAATGTCCTGTAGTATCACTAAAGTTGGACGAGTCTGTTACTGGCAATCCCGTTGCTTGGTCTACAACGAGTACAGCATACTTCGTAAAGTGATCGACCTCTACAGCAATATGGCTGCCGTTAATTTTGCCGCCATTAACCTTCACCCATTCCTTCTTCACTTCATCAAAGTAGAAGATTGCGACCGTTTGATTACTGTTCAGTTTGGCTGAATCGAATGCAAACGTCAAAGTAACGGGTTTATTAAAGTTTTCAGGAAAGTTTTTTAGAACCTCATAGATCGAGCTTGCGAGAATCTCATGTTTGTTAAGCAGATTTTGAGAATTTAATACTTTCTCAATTGTTAATTTTAGCTCCTTGCTACTAGCACTGGCTGGAATGGTTATAACGAGCTCATTGTCCAATCTAACCTCGCCGGCTCTTCCAATAGGAAGCGTTAGGCTCCCATTCGTAGAGATGATTGGTTCAGAGCTGTTGTTTGAGCCACCGCCGTTATTCCCATTGTCTTGAGCAGCTCTTGTTATCGTTGCTGTATATTTAGTTCCAGTGCCGTCCTGAGCAATGACGAATAGTTCAATCCGATTGCTGCCTACGTTAAGGGGAAGCTCACTGCTTGTTTCACCATTCGCTAAGCTAATCGGGCCTGCTACAAGTACATTGGCACTATTGTAAACACTTGCTGTTACAGTGCCATACGTTGAATCACTAACCGTCGCCGATATCGTAATGCTGGACAAAGAGTAAGGTACATTGCCCGTATAGGCATATACATTTTCGCTTACCGTTTGATCTAATGTTACCTTGCTTAAGGTTAATGTTTTTAAGCTTGCACTAGAGCTCAATGTTCTAAAATCAACCTCATTACCATAGCTTACTCCAATTTCATTTATCACATATGCACGTGCATAATAGATTGTAGCGGATTGAAGTCCTGTGAGATGAACAGAAAAGGCTTCTGTCCCATCTAATTCAGCTGCGGATTTTCCATCTATTACAGTAGGATTCGGATGAGTGGAGTATACGATTCCCCGTTCTGTAACCTCGCCGCCACCATCTGAAATTACTGTTCCTCCTGCGACAGCCGACATAGAGTTAATTTGACTCACCTCTAGGTCTGTTTCAACAGTTGCAGGCTCAATAGAGGAAGCTACAAAACGGTAAGTATTGGAGTAAGTTTTATAACCCTCGTCATTCTTAGCTGCAACTTTCCAATAGTAGGTTGCTCCATCTTCTAACTCTATTTCGAATTCCTTCATATCTAAGTTATTTTCTTCGATATTGGTGATACTGTCCCAATTATTAAATTCCGAATCAGTTGAATAAATAAATTCATAAGAAACGGCATTGGCAGCAGTCTCCCACTGGAAAGTTGGAGATAGGGGAGCGAATGTACCATCTGCTGGACCTATGAGCTGGGTATAACCCGGAAACAGTTCATTATTCAATAAAATCGGCTCATACTGAGCGTGATCAATCATTGTATAGCTGCCTTGATCATCCGGAATAAATTGAATGGCTTGCTTCTCGGATAAGCTCTTCTCTCTCAGAGAATACGTTACATAGTCGCCTATTTCACTTTCTTGTATTCCGATTAGGGCTTCAGAGCCAAATGGTTCATTAGCTAAACGTTCTGCATCATATGGTAAGTGGATGGCCATAAGATTAGGGTATTGCAGTTGAATAACATTAGTAGATTCATATAAGATGACTTGGAAGGTTCCGAAGGGGTTCATATTAGAGTTGCAACAAAAGCGCATATTCGTATATTGTAATACAAATTTCCGATTTGGAGCTTCTCCAATCGTTTTGTAGAGGACTGTACTATCCAGCTCTAGCGAAAGATCAGCAAAAAAAGCTGTAATATAATGATTTGGACTCGCTAAAGGCAGTTCTTCTAAGCTTTCAGGTATCCCGTAATCATAGGTAGGATTGTTGAACATGAGCAGGCCGTTGGTATTAGCATAAACCTGTTCATTTTTTGTCCCGTAGAAATCAAACGAAAATCCAATTGGAATAGCACCGGACACACCATCATCCAATTCATCAAACTCTATTTTGGTTGCATCCTCATAAATGGACTCAATAGGCTGATTTGCTGGAAATGCACTAGCAGCGTAAGCTTCTGAAGCATGTAGGGTAGACCCCCAGCTTACCATAACCACAAAAGCTAAACCTAGCAATAAACCTTTACGTATGTTCTTCACTATCCGCACGTTTTACTTCCCCTTTTCCCTTTTCAACATGATTGGCGGCTCTAAACTTACGCAGTTCTCCCGCATCATTTAACGCCACTATCAAATATTAAGTTATTATTCAAATGACAAATAGTGTGCGTTGTCACCAGTTTTGTCATATGACAAGTTTATTTATTGCAAGGTATATGACCTTTCAGGGTTAGGTTCGGGGCTTTATTTGCATGTGCTTCCTGAGTTAGGGAATATTAAAGATCGATTAAGCATGTGCAAATATGACCTATAACAAATGAAGGAGAAGTGTTATGAACTACAGGAATATCACCGTTGCCGGCAGCGGCGTATTAGGAAGCCAAATCGCATACCAAACGGCTTTCAAAGGATTTAATGTATCTGTATATGACATTAACGATGAGGCTCTAGAACGTGCCAAAGAAAGAATTGTAAATTTGAAGCCGCGGTATCAAGAGGATCTTGGGGCTACGAGTGAAGAGGTAAATGCAGCTTATGATCGTATCTCGTTCAGCTCTGATTTATCACAAGCTGTTGCAGGTGCTGATCTTGTCATTGAAGCCATTCCTGAGGTCGTACAAATGAAAATTGATTTCTACAAGAAGTTGGGAGAGGCTGCTCCTGCCAAAACGATTTTTGCAACAAACTCTTCAACTTTATTGCCAAGCCAATTTGCGCATGCAACAGCACGTCCGGAAAAATTTCTAGCGCTACATTTTGCAAATGAGATTTGGAAAAACAATACGGCGGAAATCATGAGGCATCCGGGAACAGATATGAAGGTATTCGATGAAGTTATTGCGTTTGCGAAAGCCATCGGAATGGTTGCTTTGCCTTTACATAAAGAACAGCCAGGTTATATTTTGAATTCTTTATTAGTTCCTCTATTGGAAGCTGCGCAGCTGCTCTTAGTCAAAGAAGTTGCTGATGTAGAAACGATTGATAAAACATGGATGGTAGCAACAGGAGCACCACTAGGCCCGTTTGCCATCTTGGACGTTGTAGGCATCAATACCGCTTACAATATCGGAATTGCAAAAGCGCAGGCTACAGGTGATCAAAATTTTGAGAAAGTGGCTACGCTATTGAAGTCAGAGTACGTAGATAAAGGAAAGCTTGGAAGAGCTACCGGAGAAGGATTTTATAAATACCCGAATCCTAATTTCATTAAACCGGATTTTTTGAAAAGTTAGTTCTATATCGTTGCAAAAGAAAAGGAGCTGTCCCAAGTAGATTTATCTACGCTTGGAGCAGCTCCTATTTTTTATGAAGCTTAGGCAGAAAGAGTTTCTCCCCTTAGCATATTAATAGCTTACGAACCTAGCAGGTCTTATTTTAACCAATTGTAGTGGATTGAAATTGTAACGAACCCCAGAATCGTTATTTCGAGAAAAGCAGCTCATAACACGTTACAAAGAATGCAATAACGTTAATAAGATTCGTTAAAATGGAACGGAATCCGTTTTCTGCATAATAAGCATAATACAGTTCGTTAGAGAAATGGTCTTGGGATGTTATGCGCTAAATTAAAAAGACCCCGGCAGACGCTGCCGAGGTCAACTATATAAATAAATTGCACACAAAGAAGGACTATGTTAATATTAATGAATCACTGATTATTTTATGTAAAATCCACAGATTTATTACATCTTATCTACACTCTTATCTTATCACATGGATTTACAGTTTGTCAAATGTTCTTTTTCTTCTCCAGACCAAACTAACAAGGAGCGTGTTCAGGAGGATGATGAATGCAAAAGATTGGCAGCAAGAGCAGGAACGGTTGGATATGGTTACGAAACAGCTGCAAGCAAGTATCGCTGAGCTAGAGCCCGAAGTGGATCAGCTTCGCGATCAGGCGGCGGACATTCGCAAACGATTTTGGGAAGAGGTTACGGTCGATACGAGCACAGACGAAGATTTTGAAGAGACCTTCTTAACGATTAAGCAGCAGTCTGCGGTGTTGTCCGAACGGGAACGAAGCCACCAGCAGCTGAAGAGGCAGTGGAAGAGTATGAACCGCTTGCTGCCTTCTCCCTATTTTGGGCGTATCGACTTTCATGAGGATGGTCTTGAATCCAAGGAGCAAGTTTATATCGGCGTATCGTCCTTCGTCGATGCGGATGGTATGAGCTTCCTAGTGTATGACTGGCGTACACCTATAGCGAGTGTATACTACGACTATTCGCCAGGGGCGGTCGCCTTTGAAACACCAGGTGGGCATGTCGCTGGGAAAATGGAACTGAAAAGACAATACCAGATTCGGGGCGGGCAGATTCAGAATTTGTTCGATTCGAGCTTAACTATAGGCGACGAACTGCTTCAGCAGGTGCTTGGCAAAGGCGCAGATGCACAGATGAAAAGTATTGTTGCAACCATTCAAAAGGAGCAAAATGAGATTATTCGCAATGATAATAGCCGAATGCTCATTGTGCAAGGAGCTGCGGGCAGCGGAAAAACCTCTGCGGCACTGCAGCGTGTGGCGTACTTGCTATACAAACACCGCGAGAGGCTGAAAGCTGACCAAATCGTGCTTTTCTCGCCCAATCCGATGTTTAACAGCTATGTCTCCACCGTTCTTCCCGAGCTTGGCGAGGAAAATATGCAGCAGACGACCTTTCAGGAATATCTGGAATATTGGCTTGGGCGGACATTTCGTCTTGAGGATCCGTTCGATCAGCTCGAATATGTGTTGACGGAAGAATCCGATCCGGGATACACGGCGAGGATGAAGGGGATTCAATATAAGTCGTCGGAAGTTTTCCTTCAAGCTCTCCAACACTATGCCTTATGGCTGGGCCAGAAGGGCATGCGATTTCAGTCGATTCAGTTCCGAGATCGTGAATTAATTACCGCGGAGCAAATGAAATCGCAATTTTACAGCTACGATCCCTCCATCCGCTTGGTCAATCGTGTTGTTTTATTGCAGGAGTGGATACTGCGTGAGCTGGCCATGCTGGAGCGTAAGGAGCGGGACGAAAGCTGGGTGGAGGAGGAACTCAACTACCTCGATAATGATCAATATGCGGCAGCCTATCAGTTTTTGCGTAAAGACAAAGGGATCTTCGAGTTTGCAGAGCAATATGTCGAAGCCTATAACATCATGAACAATAAACACCAGCAAGAGGACGATGTATTTGATTTTGCCCAGCAGGAGGAAGAGCTGCTGCGCCGAATGGTTGTGAAAGAAAACTTTAAACCGCTGAGGCAAAGTGTGAGACGGTTGTTATTTATAGATATGGTTGGTATTTATGATCAGTTGTTCAGTGATAATAAAGCCTATCAGGAAATGACGAATGAAATCGTAGTGCCTAGTGATTGGACAGAAATATGCAAGCAAACGAAAGAGAAGCTGGGCAAGCTTGAATTGTTTTATGAGGATGCGACACCATACTTGTATTTAAAAGAACTCATTGAGGGCATTCGGACCAATACGGAGGTTCGGCATGTATTTGTTGATGAGGGCCAGGATTACTCGATGTTTCAGTATGAATTTCTCAAAAAACTGTTTCCTCGTGCTCAAATGACGGTGCTCGGTGATTTCGGCCAGGCGATCTTTACGCAGGCGACGAACTTGCACGAGATGGATTCGCCGCTTATAAGGCTTTATGGAGAAGCAGAAACGAAGCGCTTCTTTTTAGTTCGCAGTTATCGCTCCACCCGTGAAACTGTGGAATTTACGAGAATGTTGCTGCCATACGGGGAGGCGATCGTGCCCTTCGAAAGAGGTGGCAAAAAGCCGCTTCTTATTAAGGCGGATAGCAGTGAGCAACGAGTGGAAAGAATCGCGGCAGATCTTGCTGCCCTTCAAGCCGAAGGCTTCGACTCTATCGCCGTCATTACGAAGACAGCGACCGAGAGCTGTGATGCCTACGAAGCGTTGACAGACGTGGGCTGTCAGGCGCTTCGGCTCATAACGAAGAAGACGCCTACCTTCGAGAATGGAGTGCATGTCATTCCTGCGTATCTTGCCAAGGGAGTGGAATTCGATGCCGTATTGATCTACGATGCTTCTTCGCAGACCTATCAACGGGAGAGCGAACGCAAGCTTTTCTATACCGCATGCACACGTGCGATGCACCAGCTTATCCTCTACACGACAGGAGATTGGACGCCTTATATTCAAGCTGTTGATAGTTCCTTGTATGATTTGGAGCAATAAGGGGCTGCTGTTATTTGCAGTGCAAAAAACCTAAACCCGTAACCTTTGAGAAATCCGTTGGCACTTCTATATAATACGGAAGAAAGGAGCGGGAGCATGCTTCAGTATATTGAAGACGCAAAACAAGGGGATCGGCAAGCTTTTGAATCTATTGTCCGGCACTATACGGCAATGGCAAACGCGGTTGCGTACGAGAAGCTGCACGATTTTCAACTAGCGCAAGATGCAGTGCAAGAAGCATTCACTGAAGCCTTTCTGCATTTAAATAAACTGCGAGTAGGAGAAGGATTTCCGGGATGGTTCAAAGCTATTGTGATACGGCAATGTTATCGTATTACGCGTAGAAAGCATCATCCCATGGTGCCTTACGAGGAAGTAGCGCAATCGGCAGAGGCTCAAGTTAGTGTCTCCGATATTATTGAGAAAAGAGAGCTGCAGCAGTCCGTTCATGATTCTATAGCTTTATTAACACCGAATATGAGAATTGCGGTTCAATTGTTTTATATTCAAGGGTATTCTCTTCAAGAAATTTCGAGCTTTGTGGGCACTTCGGTTCCGATATTAAAGAAGCGGCTCTTTGATGCTCGTCGTAAATTGAAGGGTGCTCTGCCAGTAGCCGATTTGATCTCTGTATATAATCATTTGTATGTAGGAGGAAAAGGTGTGCTTCATATTGTAAACGGAGATTCAGTAGCAGAGAAGCTGCGGCAAGGCATTGTGCAGGGCGAGATTTTAGTATGGCGGGAAGTGTACCCTCATGGTCCTGTGTTTTTAGATTCTGCTACATTAGACAATCGTTCTAGACGATCACAATATTTGGAACAAACAATGGGAATCCCTCGCTCTGAGTTTGTTCAGGGTAGTGAAGCGCAGGAGAAAGTGTTGGCTGATTTTCATAAATATGAGGAAATTGTGTTGTGGTTTGAGCATGATTTGTTCGATCAGACGATGCTGTGCTATTTGCTCCATTGGTTCTCAGAGCAGCCTTTGCTGAAAACAAAGCTGAGCTTATTGTGCATCGGGGAATATCCGGGAATTGAACTGTTTCGCGGGTTGGGACAGCTTTCTCGGGAGCAAATGGAGACGTTATCGGGAACTTGGAAATCGATTGGGGCAGAAGAGCTGGAATTAGGCCGAGCGTTTTGGCAAGCCTATACGTCACAGAATCCACAACAGCTGCAGAGATTGTTAAGTCAAGATACATCCGTGCTGCCGTTTACGCAAGAAGCATTCCAATTTCATTTATCGCGTTTCCCATCTATACAAAATGGTCTCGGCATCGCAGAGCAGACAACACTTGCGATGATCCAGAATGGAATAAATGGTCCATATGAATTATTTCAGCATGTCGGAAACAAACTCAACGCCTTGGGTATGGGTGATCTGCAATACTGGCATATTTTAAAGGAAATGTCTCGAGATCCGTATTCATTAATACAAATCGACGGATTACAGACGATCCCGTCTTATCTTGATTCATCGATATCATTCCGCGATTGTATCGTTACGTTAACCGAATTCGGAAAAAAGGTATTGGATGGAAAAGAGGACTGGATCGCGAATAAAGGAATAGATGAGTGGTATGGCGGAGTGCATTTGCAGGGATATTTTCCGCGGTGGCGCTGGAATACAATCGAACAAAAGATCATTGAGATAGGCGCAGAAACGTGACCTTATTTAAAAGATAAAGTTTATGCTTAAAGGTGGGGTGGGGAGATGGACAATCGCATCCTAGAAAGAGGCCTATCGATTATATCGCAGTGCAAGGGTCGAACGGGTGATATATGGGAGGCGCATTTCGGGGCGGCAGCAATCGCAAGCTATTTTTTCGTGAAAGAAAACCTGATGCCAGCCAAGACGTCAGCTCGAATTGCAGCAGAATCAGGCGTGATGCTTCGCAGTCGAGCTTACGAGCATATCGCTCGCAGCGGAGGAGAGCTGGATGCCGAAACAGCCGAAAAACAAATTCTAGCTGCTCTACTGCCTACAATGGATGGGCTCCACTGGGTCGGACACAATGTTATCTATGCAGCTATCAGTTTGATGGCGATCAGAGAACTTGACGGTTGGGGACATGCGGATGATATTGAAGGCATTTCAAGCTTGATTGCATCTTTTAATAAAACCATTCCCGGAAGGTCATGGCTAGGGTATTCGGCATCGGACGTGAAGCGGCTGGAAGTGGCAGAGAGCGATCGGTTTCCTGCTATTCAAAATGCAGAGCAGCTATCCGAATTCATCATAAATGAACTCTCGTCTTTTCAAACCATTTACAGATCAGAGGCTCACCATGATTTAATTGGACATATGCTAACTTTTTCGCAAGCATTAACGATTTTGCATGAGCTTGGTCATGTCGAATATTTTCTGAAAGGCATTCCCTCTCTTCAAAAGCTGGTTAAAGTTCTTCGAACGAGCCATGACATAAATCTGGACAATCCGCCCAAGTTGCTGTCCCCCGTAGACCGCTGGCCTCTTCCATTGGCATGTCGATCGGAGTGGCTTCCGGTGGAGGATGAATATTGGATAAAGAGCTTTCAACACGTGGACTGGGATTTCGGACATACCTTTAAGTTTCCATACAGCTTTTATAATCATATGAACCGGCTTGCTGCTCCTAATGCTCAAGCAGTGGAGAACTTTCGATACATTGTGGGGTAACGAGTTGGCAAAAAAATATAAAAAACGAGCCTTTAGAATTTCTTCTAAGGCTCGTTATGCGTTGAGGGAAGTATGGGATATTTAACCAGCAGCCCAAACATCTAATTCAATTTTTAACTCGGGCAACCCCAATCCTTTAATATACGCAATCGTCATCGAGGGAGGCGTGGCACCGAATACTTGATCCCAAATGCCATAAAAATGATCCCAATCTATCTCTTCCGTCGCCCAAATGTTGATTTTAATGACATGATCAGGAGACAATCCTTGCGAAGCTAGAATTTCAACAATATTGCTCATTGTATTGGTTACCTGCTGATTAAAATCTGCAGGGATCGTATCGTTCTTATCTATGCCAATCTGACCAGAAAACACGTACATCTCAGCGTTTCTGCTTATTTTGGTTACATGACTATAGCTTCCAACCGGCTTCGCTATGTTTTCTGGATTAGATCTTTTGATGACATGATTATTTAAGCTCATAATGTGCAAGTCTCCTTATAAATAGAAAATATATAACGAGGATTCGTTTTATATTTTCGCTGTATTTTAACTTCTCTTGATTTACGACAGACTTATCCCGTCATCATCAATTTTAGAAAAAGACAGCAGTTGAATACCCAATACCAGAGGATAAGGATTTGAGTGATCTCTTTTTCATTAGGTATTCCTCCTTCATATTTATAAGTAAAATAACTTACAACAAAATAATAGCATTAACGGAGGAGAATTAATAGTAAAACGAATCGACTATGTGTAGAGGCAGCAGTAAGTGCTGTTAACTTTGCTTTATTACAAGCTGTGCTTGTATATTGTTAGTATATCTTTTATTTTTTAAAGGATTTTATAGGGAGCATACATGGGTTCGTGAAAACTAGAAATGTAGAAAGAGAATAAATACTTTTCTATCGAACCAGCCATATGTGTGGAATAGACAACCGGGAGGAAACAAAATGAGTACACAGAGTTTGGGAGTTCCATTAGAAGGTTTTGCTGAATTTAGTCGAACCGTAGCTGCAGAAGGCGCGGTACTGTTAAAAAATGAAGGACAAGTGCTTCCGCTTCGAGACGGCGAAAACGTTGCTGTTTTTGGCAGAACCCAAGTGAATTACTACCGCAGCGGTACAGGGTCAGGCGGGAGCGTCCATGTTTCTTATACAACGAATTTATTAGACGGTCTTCGCGGTAAAAAGAACCTGACCGTAAATGAAGAGCTTGCGGCTGTCTATGAAAAGTGGATTGAACAAAACCCATTCGATAATGGCGGCGGCGGCTGGGCTGCTGAGCCATGGCACCAGAAGGAAATGCCTTTAACTGATGAACTAGTGTCGGGCGCAAGAGCTAAATCGAGCAAGGCGATCATTGTGATCGGACGTACAGCGGGAGAAGATCAGGATAATGCCGATGCACCGGGAAGCTATCAGCTGACCTCGGACGAAAAAGCAATGCTGAAGCAGGTAACAGCCTACTTTGAGCAAACTATCGTGGTGCTGAATGTATCGAACATTATTGATATGAGCTGGATGAACGATGAAAGTTATGTCCACCCCATTTCAAGTGCAATCTACTCTTGGCAGGGCGGCATGGAAGGCGGTAACGCCATTGCCGATGTTCTGGCCGGAGAAGTGACTCCGAGCGGTAAATTGACGGATACCATTGCTTATTCCATCGATGATTATCCATCTACTCGAAACTACGGCAATGAATTTAAAAACTTTTATCAAGAGGATATCTATGTAGGCTATCGTTATTTTGAAACATTTTGCCCAGAGAAGGTTCAATATGAATTTGGATACGGGATTTCGTATACCTCCTTTAAAGTTAATTCTGAGCAAGCTAAACTGACCACTAAAGATGGGAAGAAATACGTTGAAATTGACGTAACGGTTACCAATTCAGGAGCTGACTATGCGGGTAAAGAGGTCGTGCAGGTTTATTATGAAGCACCGCAAGGGAAATTGGGACAACCGGCTAAAGCTTTGGCTGCATTCGGCAAAACCAAATTGCTTCAAGCAGGTGAATCAGAGCGCCTTACAGTGAGTTTTCCTGTAGATACAATGGCATCTTATGATGATGCTGGTGTGACAGGGCATGCTTCCGCTTATGTTTTGGAAGAGGGAACGTATCGCTTTTATGTAGGAACAAGCGTTAAAAACCTTATTGCAATAAGTGTACAAGGCCAAGACGGTTACGTTGTGGAAGCTCTTCAAGTCGTAGAGCAGCTGCAAGAGGCACTGGCACCAATAGAGGGCTTTAGCAGAATGAAGCCGGGCGCTCGGAAGGAAGACGGTTCATATGAGCTGATTACGGAAGAAGTACCCACTCGCAGCGTTTCCTTAGCAGAACGAATTGAGAAGAATCTTCCTGCAACACTTAAGCAAACTGGAAACAAAGGATTTAAATTAAGAGATGTTTATGAGCAGAAGGTTGGCATGGAAGCTTTTATCGCTCAGCTTAGCGATCAAGATTTGGCTGCCATTGTCAGAGGAGAGGGCATGAGCAGCCCGCTTGTTACACCGGGTACAGCTTCGGCTTTCGGCGGAGTAAGCGACAGCTTATTTAATTACGGAATTCCGGTTGCTTGTACAGCAGATGGCCCGTCAGGTATTCGCATGGATAGTGGCCAGAAAGCGACCCAGGTTGCTATTGGTACTTTACTTGCGGCAACTTGGAATGCAGAGCTGGTCGAAGAGCTCTACGTTATGGAAGGGCAAGAATTATTAAGCAACAACGTGGATGCTCTGCTTGGGCCTGGCCTCAATATTCGCCGCAGCCCGCTGAATGGCCGCAACTTTGAATATTTTTCAGAAGATCCGCTCATTTCCGGCGTATTTGCAGCAGCATGTACTCGAGGAATTATGAAAGGCGGCTCTAATGCTACGCTGAAGCATTTTGCCTGCAACAACCAAGAAAAGCATCGCAGTAAAGTAGACGCTATCGTTTCAGAGCGCGCGCTTCGTGAAATTTATTTGAAAGGCTTTGAAATTGCGGTAAAAGAGGGCGGCGCGAATTCGATTATGACCTCCTATAATCCAATTAACGGACATTGGGCGGCTTCTAATTATGATATGAACACTACTGTGCTTCGCGGCGAATGGGGCTTTAAAGGTATTGTCATGACAGACTGGTGGGCCATCATGAACGATGTCGTCAATGGAGGAACAGCGGATCGTAAATATACGAACTGGATGGTTCGTGCACAAAATGATCTGTATATGGTTGTTCCTAACTATGGCGCGGAAATCAATGGCTGGGATGACAATACGATTGAATCGCTGGAGAATGGAACGTTAACAAGGGGGGAGCTTCAACGCTCTGCGATGAACATTTGTGAGTTCATTATGCATGCTCCGGTATTCTCGAGAAAACAAGTCATTGAAGAGAAGGTCGATACATTCAAAGCGAATGCATCTCTATCTCCGGAGCAAGCGCAAGCACTTTCCGAGAATGCACAAGTTAAACCAGCGTCAGCAGGATCAAGCTTTATGAAAGTGGATCAAGCTGGCCAATACCGGATTATTGTCAGCATTATGTCTCCTGAGCCTGAACTGGCTCAAAGTGCTTGCAACGTGACACTGAACGATCAATTGATGACGACCATTCAGACGAATGGGACGGAAGGCAAATGGATCAAGCAGAAGCTTGTGAAAGTCGAGCTGGAAGCAGGTTTTTATGAACTGAAGCTAGAATTCATCAAACCAGGCTTGCAAATTGAATGGATCGAATTTAAAAAAGTGTAATGCAGAATAGCTGTGCGTAATACTTACCAGAAAGAACGAGGGCACCCGCAAGGGTGCCCTTTATTATTGCCTGCATATGAATTCGGTATAGTAATGCTGTGACTTCATTGCTCTACTGCTAAGCCCTTTTCTTTGAAGACAGCACTTTATGTATGAAATGCTTAGGCGGAATTTGGCTGGGTGATTGTTTATTGGAATCGTTAGAATGGATGATTAATGCTAGTAGTGCAACGTTTATGGAAGTAGCTGCAGCCTGCGAAACGAGGTAGACATTTTCCCAGTTTGGAGCGAATTTATTTTTATATTCATAAAGCCCCTTAAAGTTATACAGCTTGTTCCCATACTTATAGAGAAGCTTGATGATGTGCGAATCAGTAACGTTAGCAAGCGGAGCCATGCCTAAGCTGCAAACATCATAGGCTTGTTCTTTGGCCCAAAGGAATAGGGAAACAAATAGAACATCCATTGTGCCATGCGGGCATGCTTTTGTATAACGCATGAGATCAACCGTTAATCGCCGACAAACAGATTCTTCTTCCATTGTTTTAATAAATGGCTGATGATCCCCAGCAATGGTGACAAACGCTTCATAATTTCCATCAGGCCCAACGAGCACCGCGACTGGAAAACGCATGACATACTCCTTTGCGAAAGAGCCTACAGAAAAGCTTTTTTCTTTCCGATTACCCAGCCATTCATCTGAAATGCCTTGGAGACGATGGAGGAATGAGTCTGAATATGGCGGGTGCAGAACCTCGAATTTAAATCCGGAGCGTCCAAATTTATTCATGCGATTCCGCAGCTTAAGCCATTGCTTTCCATTCAGCTGAAAGGTAGATAAGTCGACCTGAGCTTCTTCTCCGATTTTGGAGCAGCGCAGCCCAAGCTTCTCATACAGCGATAGAAATGAGGATTTTGCTTGATAGAATACGGGTATTTGCTTATTCTCATTGCAGTCTGCTACAAACTGCTCAATAACGCGCCTAGTAAACCGGGGGTTTCCAACAGGGTCGCCAAGTACAATTCTTCTATTTAAGGCTGTGCGGTACACGATCAAAGCCTCGTAATCGGAATCCCAGAACCATTCTTTATCACCAAGATAATATAAATGCGTGTGTGAATTATTTCCGTAGCTTTCAAGCAAATTTTTCAGACGTTCTTCAGAATTGACATCAATCATGGTGAAGCCTCCAAGTAAGCAGTCTCTGGGAGCCAGCTGAAATAATATTTGTTTTCAAATTAAACAGGGATTATAGTTAAAAATTATACCAGTAATACCTATGTTTTAGGTTTTTTTCTTGCGAATATAACGAATGTGGAGGGATTTTTCATGAAAAAAGCATTGGTCGTTATCGATGTACAGGAAGCCTTTTTTTCGTTGCCGGAAAATTATCTTCACAAAAAAGAAGAGTTGGTAGCGCGGATCAATGAGTGGATTACTGCCGCGCGGGAGGGTAATGTCCCAATCATTTTTATCCAGCATACGGATTATGACAACGCAGATGATGAATTTTTTGTAGATTCAGCGGATTGGAAGCTGCATCATGGACTCGATATAAGGGCTGAAGATACAGTGATTCGCAAAACAAGCTGGGATTCGTTTTACGATACTGATCTGGCTTCTACTTTGGCGGAAATGTCGATTGAGCAGCTTATATTTGCTGGAGCACAAACGGAGTTTTGTTTGGACACCACCATTCGGGCAGCCTACAGCCGTGGTTACAAGAACAATATTTTAGCGAATAACAGCCATAGTACATTAGATAATGCCGTCCTGACTGCACAAAAAATTATCGAGCATCATGAGAAAGTTTGGAATAGAAGATTTGTTACTATTCTTGATGTAAATGAAGTGACATTTTAGGAGTTTAGGCTTGCAGGACAGCAAGAAAGGGACCGCCCAAGGCGGTCCCTTTCCATTTGTTAAAACGATTATCCAGAGCGTTTATATAAATAGGGTGAAACGATAAAGGATTTATGATGAAATGGCAATTGATTAAATAACGAATGCCACCATTCGCAGCCTAGATCGTCCGAAACCGTAAAAAGTTGTGTGTTGATTTCATCTGTTTGCTGTGAAGAAAGCTGGACATGATGAGCCCAGGTATCCAGCAATTCATCCAGCATTAGCTCGACATCCGAAGGCAGCTTCAAATCTGACTCGTAATCACTCATCCATTTCCCTTCCTTCCTACAGCCTTTTCTTTGGGCAGCATACCAAGCGCTTCGGCAAGCTGACGGCGTGCCAGCAATATTTTATAGCGAACTGTGCCTGAAGGCAGCCCAAGTGCAGCGCCGATTTCACCGCTTTTCATACCGCCAACAGCCTTCATGAGCAGTATAGAACGAAGCTCCTCGGGCAGCTCTCGGATGGCTGACTCAAGCTCATGAAACTGCTCACGCCCAGCTAACAATTGTGATAGGTCACCATTCGGACTTGGAAAGCTATACAGCTGGATTTTGGATACAGCTTGTTTATAGCTCTGCGATTTCCGATAATAATCCTTTACCCGATTGGCAGCAATCGAAAATATCCAATACAAATGCTGATCCTCGGGTATGCTTTCGACGACATCTTTGCGGTTCCAGATTTTCATGAATACGTCCTGCAGCAGGTCGGAGGCCGTTTCTTTACTTTCTGTTCGTCCGAGCAGATAAGAATAGATTTGCCTTGAATGTGTACGATACAATTGCTGAAACAAAGCCTCTGCATTTATCGGCATAGCTTGTTTCTCATTCATCATCTCTTGTTTTGATCGTTCCTGTTTTTGAAATAGCAAGGTACTGGAGTAGAGGCACAATAGCCTTTGAAGCTGTTATATCGCCAATGACTACAATCTCGGAAACTTTACTTTTAATTAATTCGAGTTGCACATCATTATCCATTTCGAAATTTCCAATCAGCACCATACACATTTTTTCCTCGACGAATTCAAAGAAGCTGTTGGAGAACGTGTCATCTCCTAGAAATAACCGCACATTGGAGGATGTATTGGAATAATAAATGATTTGACCGAGCATGCGCGATATGGCGCTTCCTAATACGACTTCGCTCCCCTTAGGCAGGATCAGCTGTCCAGCTAAAATCACATCTTGAAACCCGATCTTCTCCACCGGCGAAGTGATGACCGCTTGCCCCGCAATGACGACGATATCCTCGGGAGCGCCATTGCTGTTGGCAAAAAACTCGCCTCCCAATGAAACTTGCCCGGACAAGATTTTCACTTTGCCTGCCGTAGAAGGGACTAAACAAACGCATCCAATATTTTGCTGGGGTATGCGATTTAAAGCACTAGATAGCGATTCTGGGGCAATGATAATACCAATGTTGCTAATGGAGGTCACATTAGCTAGATCTTCAGCTTTCACTCCAGTCAAATCGAGAAGACCCATATTCTCCAAAGCTCTTTCTTGAACATTAGCTTGCTGTACGTTTTCCATACGCTTCACGCTCCCATCATTTTCTAATTACACTAAATATAACGTATGACATTTAAAAGTGTTGGGAGAAAACAAAATAAGTTAATTCATTGCATCTTTAACGTTGCTTCGTTATCGTAACATTAAGAGCGATACATTAATGATGCGTGTTAGGAGATTCGGGAAATGAAAAAAAAGATCTTGATTGTTGAAGATGATATTCATATATCCAAAATTATTAAAATGAATCTCAACCTTGTAAATTACGATACGGCGGAGGTTTATGACGGCTTGGCGGCGCTGGAGCTGCTTCAGCGGGAAAAGGTTGATCTTATATTGCTGGATGTGATGATCCCTCATTTGGATGGATTTGCGCTGATGGAACGAATTAAGCCGTATCAGATACCGGTTATTTTTTTGACGGCCAAAAACTCTGTCTACGATAAAGTGAATGGATTAAAACTGGGAGCCGATGATTACATGGTTAAGCCTTTCGAGGCCATCGAGCTGCTTGCCCGCATAGAGACGGTATTGCGAAGATACGGCAAAGAAGAAAGTGTATTACAATTTCAATCTATTGCAGTCAATATGGATAAACGAGAGGTAACCAGTCAAGGGGAAGTTGTCGAGCTGACGCCGAAGGAATATGAATTGCTTGTTGTTTTGCTGAAAAATAAGAACATTGCCCTTTCAAGAGAGCAGTTCATTAGTAAGGTATGGGGCGGTGACTATTATGGCGAGACGAGAACGGTCGATATGCATATTAAATCACTGCGCAAGAAGCTAGAGCTGCAGGATCACATCAAGACGATTTATAAACTCGGTTATCGGCTGGAGGATTAAGAGGATGAAATTTTGGCAAAAAATTTATGTCTTCTCAATTCTGGTCTTCATCATTATTTTTAACGCTGCCTCTATTATGGTAATCGAGCGGAGCCATAATCGAATGCTTAAGCAGGAAATCAACAACGCTTTAAGCCAGAATATGAGCATTCATTCCAGCGTCGATGCGATTGTACCCATCCTTCAAATTTATGACTCCATTGATTACGAAAAAACGGTATTAACGAGAATTGCTAATGAATTTGTTGGTAAAAATAACGATCAGCTCGTTTATTTGGAGATTAGGGACGAGCAAAATCGGTCAGTCTTTAACAATACCGATTTTCAAATCCCAAAGCAGCGTGAGGAACTGGACAAGCTGGCCGTAGACGAAATTAGTTATATTTTGCGGGATATCGATCAGCGAACGATACTGTTCACATCAAATATTGCGAATATAAACCATAAAAGCTATGTGTTCACCTACATGATCGACGTTACTTCTGTATATCAGGACCGCGTGGATCAGTATCAGTTTTTTGCAAAAGTAGATGTGGCTGCCTGCTTCCTCTATATGCTGATTATGTTTTTTGTAAGCCGAGGGCTGACGAGGTCGATTGATCGGCTTAGCCAGACTGCGCAGGTTATTGCACAAGGCGATTTCTCGGAGCGCGTCCGGATAAAATCAAAGGATGAAATCGGCATGCTGGCTCAAAATTTTAATGATATGGCTGCTGTTGTTGAGGATAAAATTACGATTCTCGAGCGAAATAATGAAGAGAAACAGCGGTTCATCAACAATTTTACACATGAATTGAAGACACCTTTGACTTCCATTATTGCCTACGCCAATTTTATGAGGACAACCAAATATAACGAGGAAATGTTCATGGATAGTTTGAATGTCATTTATTCGGAAGGAAAGCGCCTAGAGTCGTTGTCATTGAAGCTCATGAACTTGATTTTGCTGCAGGAGGACGATTTCCAGATGGAGCTGCACGATTTAGGGGCGATTTTTGCTGAATTAAAGCCGACGCTTAGTGTAATGGCGAGCGAGAAGCATGTGGGAATGATCGTGGAATGCGAACCGTGCGAGCTGCTGGTGGAGAAGGATTTGATAAAGGTGTTGATCTCCAATCTTGTAGATAATGCGCTGAAAGCTTCAGCCCCGCAGCAAACCATTATCCTGCGCGCTCTGTGGCGCGGAGATCAATATATTCTGCAGGTACAGGACGAGGGCATCGGCATTGCCAAGGAACATCAGGATAAAATATTTGAACCTTTTTATATGGCGGACAAGTCTAGAACAAGAAGCAGTAACGGAGCAGGTCTAGGGCTTGCGATATGTCAAAGTATTGCAGGCGTTCATCATGCTGCAATCCATATTGCAAGCAATGAAAATCAGGGCACAACCGTAGAAGTTGTGTTCACTCCGGGTCATCCGAAAGGCGGGATTAAGGAATGAACAAGCTCATTCTGGTTATGGTGCTCGCAGCGCTCGCCATCATTTCGACGGGGTGCGGAAACGTATTGGATAGGACCCCCAAAGACACGGTAATGGTTAAAAAAATAACGAAAGAAACGGGCAGCAATGATGTGGAATACGAGGGTGTTCTGTCCCAAGAGGCGGTGAAGACGCTTAGTTTGAATGCAGTCAACAAGTATCTGGAAAAGAGTCTGACGATCGATGAGCTGCAATTCGAGCTGATGGCTATTGACCAGCATAAATTTAGAGAGCTGCTAAATGAAGCGGAGTATGGAGTTGACCCTAGACCGGAAAGGGCGCAGGTGATTGAACAGGGCGCTGACGCCAAGCCGGATTATCAAACAGAACTGGATGACATTTCTGGCGGCTTGTATTATATAACACTGACTAGATTGTCTGATCCTAGTGAAGTGTATGACATCGTACTGAACGCCAAAGACGGTGATGTGATTAAACTTTCCGAGGTGGGCGTCGTGCGAGCCCCTTCCTCCAGTAGTCAAAGTGAACAAGAGAAAATCATTGCTCTCGCAAATGCGTTTATCGATATAGAAGGAAGTTACCCCTTATCTGAATTGTCGCTGAATGAGGACATTACCCGCTGGGACAGCGTTGTGGAATTGTATTATACGAGCAAGGAAGACGAGAAGTTGAAATATTGTGTCACGGTGAATGTGAGGCAAAATAAGGCTGTCGGGTTTAGCAAGGATGTTATGGCGTTGTTAAGTTACTATTCTAGACTGTGAATAGAGTGAGATGAAGATAGCCAATTGCATGTGCAATTGGCTTTTTTGTATTTTTATATTTTACAACTTCAATACAACTCTATCTCACTTATCATATATCCAGTCACTATACTGATGAAGTAATGCCTCGGAACGATAGAAGTGCAAGCAGTAGACAATGATAGCAGGTGAAAGGAAGAGAACCTATGAAAAAGGCATTGTTCATTTTGTTGACGATAATGATGATGGTTGTATCTGCATGCAGCTCTGCTACAGGCGGAAATTCAGGAGGTACGCAGACAAAGAGCGAGGGGCAGACCGGTACAAACCCGCCTAAGGAAGAAACGGTTGAACCGAAAAACAGCAATGAGAAAAAAACGATTGTGTTCTCGACTTTTTTTCAGAACGATTTCTTTGTAGAAGCCAAAAAGAAATATGAAGCCAAGCATCCCAATATCACCATTGATCTCAAATACATCGATACAGCGGACGCAGATTTAGAAGTCAATTTGGAGAAGTTTATCAAAACGACAGGTACAGCTTTATTATCCGGTAAAGGGCCTGACCTGATTGAGATGGACCAACTGCCATCAGGGGATTATATAAAAAAACAGCTGCTAGTCAATATGAGTGAGCTGATTGATAAGGATCCAACTTTTAAGAAGGAACAGTATTTCGGCAATATTTTGGATGGAATGAAAGTGAACGGAGGATTATATGGGATGCCGCTTGGCTTCTTTATTTATGGTCTTTTCGGCAATCATACGTTGATCGAGAAAAGTGGCGTTAAAATTGACGACAGCCATTGGAACTGGACACAGTTTATAGAAACGGCTAGAGAACTCGTCAAGCATACAGATGAAAATCAATCGGTATTAGGCACAAGTCAGCCAGAATATATGATTACGCAGCTGGTTAATGATCAATATGGGACGTTTGTGGATAAGGAGAGCGGGAAGGCTAATTTTGACTCTGCTGCCTTTACTGATTTGCTGAAAGAAGTAAAATCCGTGTTCGATGACAAAATTATGAGTGGAGATAAAGGCTTTCCTATATTTAGAGACACCCAAATTAACTCGCCTGACGATTATATTCGTGAGATAAAACAAAGCGAGTTTTTGACAGGAGGTCTATCCCACAAGACAAAACTATACTTAAAGCCGATCGCAAGCGGTCAGCAGGCAGGCGGCTCCTACAGAACGTATCAAACGCTGGGCATAAACGCAAAGTCTTCTGTAAAAGAGGAGGCATGGGATTTCTTGAAATTTATGCACTCTGATGAGATGCAGCATCGAGCAGGCAGTGCCGGATTCCCACTCAGTAAAGCTTCATACAATAGGGTCATCCAAGATGTATTAAAAAAAGGGACGGTTGAGTCTGATCAACCGATCGGGCCGATGAAAGGCAAAGTGTTTGAAATTACCCAAAAGGATATTGATGATCTAGATAAATTCCTTACTGGGGCCAAATATTCGGTTCAGTTCAACAATACCCATATCGATAACATTGTAAGGGAAGAGTCCTTAGCATATTTCGCCGGACAGAAAACACCTGAAGCCGTGGCAAAGCTAATTCAAAATAGAGTGACGACTGTTTTAAATGAATAGGAAAAGCGTCAAAATTGTTCTGATCAGGCTGCTGTGCAAGGATGGTACTGCGGCAGCCTGTTTTTTGGCACCGAGCCTAATTGGTTTTTCCTTATTTTACCTTCTCCCGTTTGCCATGGGATTTGTGTATTCCTTTCAGGATAGTACCGTTAACGGCTCATTTGTTGGTTTGGACAATTACAAGGATTTGCAGGCCAGCGCATCCTTTCGGAAAGCGGCAGCCAATACATTTCTGTTTACTGGCATTAGTGTACCGCTCATTATCGTTTTGTCTTTGTTGTTTGCGCATTTGCTCAATCAAAAGCTGTTTATTCGAAATTGGCTGCAGACCGCCTTTGTACTGCCGCTAGTAGTGCCTGTCGCATCTATTGTGATGATATGGCAAATCATGTTCGACTGGAATGGGACATTGAATGCTTGGATGCAGAGCTTGCATCTGGATCGAATAGATTGGATGAAGTCGGAGTGGTCAATCGGTGTGCTTGCCATCGTATATACGTGGAAAAACATCGGGTATAACATCATATTATTTTTGGCGGGGCTCCAAAGCATTCCTAAAGACTATTATGAGACGGCGGACATTGAGGGTGCGGGCATTTTTCATAAATGGATTCATATTACGCTCGTTTATTTGACTCCGACCATGTTTTTTGTCGTTCTTATCTCTATTATTAATTCGTTTAAAGTGTTTCGTGAAACGTATCTAATCGCAGGCAACTATCCTCATGACCGCATCTATATGCTGCAGCATTACATGAATAATATGTTTTTATCCCTTGATGTACAGAAGCTGACAGCCGCTGCAGTTCTAATGGTAGGCTGTATTCTTGCTTTTGTAATGGTCATGCTTTCCATCGAACGGCGTTTTCGGAATTCCATGGATGGGTGAAAGGGTGGTGAAAGGATTGCCATTATTTAAAAAGCTTGTGTTGTCAGTTATCATGGGGGGGCTTGCTGCGGCAATGCTGTTCCCCATTGTTGTTACATTTTCCAACTCGTTCATGACAGAAACCGAAATTGACTATAACTACAATCTCATTGGCAAGATGGTTAATATTGCGGCAGGGGAAAAAGACGGATACATCAATTTAAAGCTGATCCCAGATTGGGTATCATTTGGTCAATATGCGGAAGTATTGGTTCATAAACCGATGTTTCTCCATATGTTTTGGAATTCCGTGTTTATTGTTGTACCCATCATTGTTCTGCAAGTGATGATCGCATCTCTAGCCGCTTATGCATTTGCCAAGCTGCGGTTTTGGGGGAGGGATAAGCTGTTTGTCGTATATTTGATGACCATGCTTATGCCATTTCAAGTGACGTTAGTGCCCAATTATATTATTGCGGATAAGCTGGGGCTCATGAATACAACTTCTGCCATTATACTGCCGGGGATTTTCAGCACTTTTGGCGTGTTTATGCTTAGGCAGTTCATGATGCATATTCCATATACGTACGTTGAAGCAGCCAAAATAGATGGGGCAGGGCATGCAACCATTTTTTATCAAATTATTGTACCGCTCGTCAAGCCGGGAATCGCCGCTTTAATTGTTTTGCTATTTGTTGATAATTGGAACATGGTTGAGCAGCCGCTTATATTTCTTGAGGACACATTCAAGCAGCCGTTGTCACTCTATTTATCGCGTATTAGCGAGGGTGCAAGGGGCGTTGCTTTTGCTGCCTCCGTTTTGTATATGACTCCGATGGTGCTGTTATTTTTATATGCAGAGTCTTACTTTGTTGAGGGTGTTCAGCTATCGGGAATTAAAGGTTAGCCCATTCACGGAGGGATTTTAATGGAATTACAACTAGCTGGCCAAGCAGTGCCTGGACGCAAAAGAAAAATTCGCCTTCTGTTTGGCTTGTTTATGGGGCTGTTAATTGGATTTACGCTGTTTAGCAATACGCTAATGTCCTTAACCTTACCCAAGGTCGTGTTAGTCACGCCAAACCGTGGTGAACTTAATCATACCTTTCAAGGCAGCGGTATTGTGAAATGGCGGGTGCAAACGGCTTTGTCGGGTGAGCCCGGGACGAGGGTAAACAAAGTGAATGTTAAGGAAGGGGAGCCTGTTAAGAAAGGGCTGGTATTGATTGTTTATGATCAGAGGGCTGCAAAAAATCAAATACTAGACGAGCAGGCCGCTCTTAGTAAGCTGCAGCTCCTCAATAAAGAGCTGGAGCAAAGCTATGTCGAAGCCTCCCAAAGCGGAGATGAGAAGAGCGTCGAAAGCGCCAAACATGCGCTGAAGGTAAACGAGATTGATAGGGATATGCAGCAGCGGAGAATTCAGAAGCTGCAGGAGAATTTGGCAGAAACGAGCACATTGGTTGCGCCTTTTGACGGGATTGTAACCAAGGTTGGCGCAGTCGAGGGACTGGCTTCATCTGAAGGAGGACCTGCTGTTATGATTGCCAATACAAGCCTTGGTTTTGAATTTGAATTTCTAGTTCCCGAGGCTGCAGCGGCCCCGCTGGAAAAAGGAGCGAAGCTCGATGTTCAATTGAGCGGCACTCAGGCTAGACAAATCGAGGGCAGCCTAGTGGAAATTCAAGACACTGATGCTCTTAGCCCAGCAGGTGAAGGCGGAAGCACAGCCTCACATACGGCAATGAAGAAATTGCTTGTTGCGATAAAGGATAATCAATTGCAGGGAGGAGAGCGTGCCGAGGTTATGCTGACTCAGAAGACAGATGATGTCATTCTGGTACCGAATAAAGCGATTCACGATGAGGGAGACAAAAAATATGTGTTTGCCATGGAGGAGAGGAGTGGACCATTAGGCAACGCTTTTTACGTTCGCAAAGCGTACATTACAGTCGTTGATTCAAATGATACACAATCTGCCGTTACAGATGGGCTGTTCGAGCAGCAGTCCATTGTATTCGAGAGCGGCGATCCGCTTCAGGATGGCGACAAGGTTCGCGTTCACTAGGTAGGAAGCAGGAGCTTTACTCCATATAAATAGGGGGTATGGTTTTTTTTATTCAAACTCTTCCTTCCGTATTTTAATACCGTCTTACCTCATATACTATTCATATTAGATAAGACTTCTAAAATGATAATTAAATGTAAATTATTCTCCATCTATTACAACATGTATACAGAGGGACTTTCATTGATTGTAAGTACAAAACTTCACATCCCCACGTGCGTCATTTTTTAGTATCTAGGCCGCGGTTGATACATAAGTTTAATGCGGGGATGGAAGCCAAGCTAACGCTTGTTTCTGCGCAGGCTGGATACGGGAAAACGACAGCTTTAAGTGAATGGGTGCGGCAGTGCGATAGAGCTGTAGCCTGGATTTCACTGGATAAGCAGGAGATAGATGCCTGCATTTAACTTAAAACAGCAGCCCTTATCATGTAGGGGCTGCTGTTTCTGTCTTTCAGCTGCATCAGTTGGCTATTAAACTTGATAGGAGTTAATGTAATTTTAGAACGGGCTCATCCCAATTGTATTGATTTTCTCGCCAGTTATACTGATGCCCATTCTTGTCGTAATGTCACGGTAATGACCAACACGGCGACCGACTCGGTAGTCCGTCTCGTCTTTGTTTCCTTCAAAGTTGCCGTTAATAATCATAATGGTTACACCATACCCAGCAGGTGTTAACCCTTTGGCAATGTCTGACGCAGATGGTGTCCAGTTGCCGACCATTACATCATGTGCAGAAGGTTTCGGCGGTTGTGGAGTCATCCAAAATAAGATAGCTGTCATAAAGCCTAGCTTGCCGTCGTTTACGATTAATTCAGGTTGTTGGAGCAATGTGTTCTGAGTGCCATAAATAATTCCGCTAATAAGTCCGTAATTGTAGTTCCAGCTAAGCTGAATCGGTCCACGTCCGTGATACGACTTGCCTGGAACTGGAGGGAATTCGGCATGGCTTTGAATGTACCCTGTGTTTGTGGAATTAATATAAGAGACTTCTTCATTCCAAAATAGTCCCCAGCTCAGCTCGCCGCCAGGTGCTGTCGCCCAGCCTCCGCCTGTTTCATGCGCAATATTGGCGAGGAAAGCTGCCAGCTCGCGCTTGCGGTTTACAGCGGAACCTTCTTTAATAAATGTGCCAAAATCAACCGTTTTAGAGATGACTGGTACGGTCAAATTCCATGAAGCGTTGAAATCTGCATTTTGAGAAATGAGTGTTTCTGTTTTCGTTGTTTTGTTCAAGCGGAATACACGGTTGTTCCATGTAGCACCTTGGCGGTATTCAAGCTTGTACTTAATGTTTGCAACGTCTGTTACTGCAGCGATTAGGTTGTCATAAGAATAATAGTCGACTTGACCAGGTTTATAATACGTTTTGCTAGCAGCGAAAGTGTGCCATGCAGGTGTACCAATACGCATCGGGAACAGTGCTTCATATTCTGTTTTTGGCAGTGCGGCTTGTACGGCTGCCGCTGCGTTTGCTGGTGAATATTGAGGATCAATTCCGCCCCATTGTGCTGTAATTTGTTCATCGGTTAGAACGCGGCTTTGTCCGACATTTAGTTCGGCAAGAGAGGTTTTTACGGTGATGGCCGTACTTGCTGTTGTGTTGCTGGAGCTGTCTTTTGAGGATACAGAGTAGATATACGAAGTGTCAGGCTGCAAGCCAGTATCGGTGTAAGTTAATGTGGAGGCGTTTGTGGAACCAACTTTTGTAGTGCCGCGGTAAATATCGTAACCAGTTACAGCAATGTTGTCTGTTGCAGCATTCCAAGTTAATGTGACTGAATTAGCGGTTTTTCCTGGCGAGGCAAGATTCGTTGGAGCTGTAGGCGGAGTTGGATCTTGGTTGCCCCCGCCCGTACCTGGCTCAAGCAGCAGCCATGGTGAGCTCGATGGAGCGCCAGCACCGGGTACATCGCCTTGTGTCCACCATTTGGCTCGATAGTTGTTGTTATTGTAGCTCACTTCATCGCCGGTTAAATACACTTGGGTGGACACCCACGGTGAGGCCGTTAATGCAGCTTGCTGCTGAGCAGCATTGGCGGACACGGTTTTTGACACCGCTTCCAATTGAGCCAATAATAACAAAGTGGATAATACAATGACGCTTATGCGGATGAGCTTTCTGCTTATCAGTTTGCGTTTCATAGACATCCTCCTAAACTATTTTGTTAATTTCAACAACAAGTATATAATCTTCCAAAAATTTAATATATAGACGGTAATAACTATATTATTTTGTTTGTTCGTGTCGATTGTTACAACATTCGAACTATTTTTAGGGATAAATTTATGAGATATTAATATTTTTATGTAAAATAATACAAAAATACCCCAGTGCAATTGTACTGGGGCTTTGATCGATTTATTCGGTGTCTGGTGCAGCGATAGAAAGGCCAAGCCAAGGTTCTAGGGTAGACCTTGTGCTATCTGCCGTATAGAAGCGGTCAAAAAGTAAGCTCAGGCCATTGCCAGATAACCCCCTAGTTTCGTTGATAATCATTAACGAAAAGACTTGCTCTAAATTTAGCAAGTCACAAACCGTCGCATATTAAAGCGACAAAGAGGCTGCTTTTTTTTATAAGCTATTAATATAGGGTGAACTTCTATGATCCCCTTTTGTGCTCTTGTTACATTAATATCGCGAATTTCCCAATAGTCGCCTGTTAAATGAATGCCGTAAGAACCATCATTGGTAGCGGGTCCTTGCAATATAGGGGGATTAGCTGGGTCACAACCCTTCAAAACGATGCGGCTGCCGGAAGTGCCGCTGGCGCCTGAATAGAAAACACACGCCCACATTATCCGAGGAAGCGTTCCAGCTCAAGTTAATTTGACTGCTTGATGCGACGGAGGCTCCCAAACTAGTTGGTGCTTTCGGTGAGGAGCTTTGGGCGTAACGCCTAAGAAGTATCGGGCTGAGGTATTTGGTGAGGGGCAGCTTTAAGAAAATTTGCAAGAATTTAATAAAAATAAAAAGAAAATAATGTAACATTATGTTATTGTGGGAAATATATCAAAAATAAAATTAAAAGGAGGGGGGAAGTGCTATGAAAAAATTAGAAATTATAAAAATAGGGCCGAAGAGTGCTTTTAAAGCGACATTATATTTTGCTATTATTCCATTGTCCATTATGGTTGCATTAGGCTTTTTAGTCGCAATTATTGGACTCGCTATTGGCAAGCCAGGCTTACTGGCAGCAGGAATTCCTTATATTATTATGCCCGTTATACTTATTTTTGTTTACGGCTTGATTGGGATGTTAAGTGCCTTCATCTATAGTAAGCTAGCGACAAAGTTTGGCGGTCTTGAAGTAACGGTTGTAGAAAAGGATAAGCTTATAGGATAATCCGTCATGAAAGACCGATCTCAGCTTCGTGTAGAACGCTGGGATCGGTCTTTCATTTTAAAAGTACGGTTGGTTATGCACGGACAGCGCACTTCTTCCAATGTCATATTATTCTCCTTGTTTCTCGTGATGTAATAGCCAGTTTTTACGTGTTAATCCACCGCCGTAGCCGCCTAAATCACCATTTGAGTTGATGACTCGATGGCAAGGAATCATAATCGCGAGCTGATTTGCGCCATTGGCCTGAGCGACAGCACGATAGGCGGATGGCTTGCCGAGTGCAGCGGCGATGTCTGAATAGGAACGCGTTTCGCCCGGCGGAATTTTCATTAATTGCTCCCATACGCTCTTCTGAAAAGGTGATCCAAGCAACGAGACGGGGGTTTTAAATTCGGTCAGTTTTCCGTCAAAATAGCGGGTCAATTCACTTTCAATCGATTGGATTGGTTCCGTGACACCTGGAATGATGGCGGATTTTGTCCGTTGACGAAGCCTTTCTACTTCGCGCTCTAGCCCTCGCCGATCAACAAATTCAAGAAGATAAAGTGCACTCTCATCCCCAATCGCAATCATCGGCCCAAGCGGTGTATCGATCCAAGAAGCTTTCAGAACCTTACTATTCTCTACTAATGTAGGCGCGGCCCCCATAATTCGCGAGAAAGCATCTCTGAAACCGCTGCTGGATTCATAACCAGCAGATAGCTGAGTATCAATGATCGTTTGACCCGATCTAATGTTCTTCAAGGCAAGTCCCATGCGGCGGGCACGAGCGTATTCAACAAACGTCATGCCAAATCGCTTCTTGAACTGACGGCGCGCTGTTGACTCATCAACCGAAAGATTTTTGAAATCTTGTTCCTTCCATCGTTTTTCAGGATTTTCCTCAACGGCAGCAACAAGCTGGCGAACAACCTCCGATACATGGTTTGGGTGGGAAAGCGGACGGCATCTTTGGCATGGCCGATAGGAGGCAAGCAGCGCTTGTTGTGCTGTCTCATAAAATTCGCAGTTTTCAAATTTAGGCTTTCGTGCTGGGCAGGTTGGACGACAGAACACGCCAGTCGTTTTGACGCCTACATAAAATACGCCTTCATATTCCGTTTTTTTCTCTAATAACGCCCTGTAGTATTCTTCGTTACGCTCTGCAGGTACCATGTTTGCACGCCCTAATCTTAGATTATGCTCTTATTATAGAGCCTTCAGAAATATAACGTAGCCGAAAATCAGGCATTTATTTTTTTGATTCGCTTGTATTCAGATGAAGTTCGTAATCTGATTACCAGAATGCAATCCAACAACGGATGACGCTTATCTTGACTTTGACACGGCTTTACAGTCCTTCATGGTGATTGCGCAGTAAGAGAAAAGCCAAGAAATATGCTAGTTACAACCCAGCATTTTCTTGGCTTTTGAGTATGAATGAATTGTCGAGCTTGAATCCACTTCAATAGCGACAGGATGGTGCTATTGCTTAAATAATAGCTCTTTACCATCCGAAAGATACGTATAATAGTGATCCTTTGAAGCTTCTTCAATATGCTTGAATGCCCAGTGAGCAGAAGTCGCATCCGGCCAAGATGGTGTTGTCACGCCTGTAAGCGGTCCTCTTCCTAGCAAACGGTTCATAATGGTAACTGCTTGCGCACGTGTTACATATTCCTTCAGACCGAACGAGCCATCTTCAAAACCGATCATAACCCCCGCTTTGTTTACAGCGGCAATAGCTGCTGCAGCCCAATGCTGATCAGATACGTCCTCAAATGTGTTCGTGAATGGACCGTTAAGATCAGCATTTAACCATTTGGCCGCAATCATTGCCATTTCGGCTCTCGTTATGCGGTCATTAGGCCGGAAGTTGCCCTGCTTATCGCCAATCATTAATCCAATATCTTGTAGCTGCTCGATGTTAGCTGCGGCCCAGAAGCCTTTTGCAACATCCGGGTAGAGCTTTTGGTATTCATAAACATTAGGTAAATTTTTGTTGCGTGCTAGTAAAGCCGACATCTCCGCTCTCGTGATCGTGTTATTCGGGCGGAATGTGCCATCAGGGAAGCCTTTAATATATGCATTATGATGGCCAGGGTTTGCAATGTTCAGGTCAGTGAAAGACTTCAAAGTGCCTGTGAAGCCGCTGCCCGGCTTATAAGATACGGTTGCTTCATAACCAACGGGAATAGGATTCTTCAGCTGAATAATAACTTGATTGCCATCCATTTTAACGTCTTTTATTTCCACTGCCTTGCCACTAATTTTTACTATAAAGCCTGATGTGTCCACCTTACCGCTGCCATCAACTAGATCAAGAACAATGGTTCCCACTTTTGGATCGATGGTGGTCTTCTTCACTTGCTCCGTCACAGGCTGAGCGGGTATGACGGTGCTTCCACCTGTCGACCGTTCTGTTAACTGAATAACGGAGAAAATGCTAAACTTGTCAATTTCAATCTCTAGCCCAATTGGAGTGTCACCGCTGTACACAACGGCAGGTTTCATTACCACTTTATCTCCATCGCTATGCTCTACAAAGATTCGCAGCGAATCTAAAAAGCTGTCGTAGTTGCTTGCAGGCACGGTGATTCCGTTCTTTGCAAATGGTAAGAACAGTGTTGTTGTGTAATCGCGATAGTTTGTTTCAATTTCCAATGAGGAGCCGATCACTGCGACATCTCGGCTTCCAGCTGCTGCTCTGACAACTGTCTCATTCACAATGCTGGTATTTAATTCCGCTTGATGACCAGCATCTTTTACTGGAATTAAGCGAAAAAACAAGTCAAGATAACGATCTGCCATTCGGTCAATAACATTTGCAGCAATGGATATAGTTGCATATTCTGTACGTATATCCAACGTATTTTGGTTGGTGTTTAACAGTCTTATGGATTGTCCAGGAATTTCGACAGCAATCTCACCTGGTTCGTCTCCTGCAACCTCATCAACTAATACAGTTGATACTCCGTTTTTTGTTCTAAGATCATTAATAAACCTTGCTGCTGCTGCCGGATCAAAAATGGCTTTGTCAATTTTTACTCCGTTTGACAACATAACACGATTAATGCCAACCGGCTCACTCACCTCATTGTCTGAGCCGCCAACAACAGGGACTTGTCGATAATTCTCGATTGTTGTCTTTGTTAGGTTCTCGGCTTTGACAATTAACAGGAATGTGCGGGTTTTCGTTACACCATTTTTAGAAACGGAAGCGGTGAGTATAACACTCTCATCCTTTGCATGACGATGGACAAGTGTCTTGATTGATCCATTCTCAGGCAATGAAATTTCAATTGCACTTGGCTTGTTGGAAGTCCAGGAGATCATCGTTTCATTTGCCCCTGTTGTTACAATGAGTACAGGAAGCGTAACACTCTCCCATGTATCGTTTGCTTGGTAACCGATTTGCAGGGCCCTCAGTGCATCATCAATGGCTTCGTCTGTCGTGAATTCGACCGTTATAAGCAAGGGCTTGCTTTCATATCTGTCTTTTTCCGTTAATGTCACTTGAATTTTGGTTCCAGGCTCAAGGTCAAGTCCTCCGATGACCACGGTTCCCGTCTCTTCTCCGGCATTTACCGCACGTTTCAACTCTGTACCATTCTCGTCGTATACAATAATGGTCGCTCCAGCAGGCACCTCTACTACCTTAACGCTGCCAGTCGACACACTTGCTTTAACATTTGAACTTTCCGGTGAGGCACTATCTATTTTTGCTGTGCTAGAAGTGGAGGGGCTTTCCAGCTTTCCAACTTCTGCAACTGCAACCTTAACTAAGTCTCCCTCACCAAGTACATGCGGGGCTTCAATGTTAACTACAACGGTAGCTATGGACGTATCCGTGTTTGTAACTGTACCAATAACATCGCCGTTTTTGTCATATACGTTGATAGTTGCACCTGGTGGTACGTCTTTAACGGTTACTGCGTTTTTCGTTGCGTTTGTTTCCACATTGTTACTCTCAAGCGGCGCGCTTTCCGTTTTTGCTTCGCTCGATATCGGTTTACTTTCCAGATGACCGTCTTCTGTGATCGTAACTTTTACAATATCGCCTTCAGCAAGCGCGTTTGTAGATTCAATAGTAACGACAACGGCTGTTTTTGATGTGCCTGTATTTGTAGCCTTACCGATAACATCACCGTTCTCGTCGTATACTAGAATGGTTGCACCCGGCGGTACATCCTTGACGGTTACGGTATTGTTTGTTGCGTTCGTTTTAACGTTATTTGTGTCAAGCACGCTGTCCAGCTTCGCTTCGCTAGACACTGGCTCGCTTTCGAGCTTACCTGTCTCTGTAACTGTAACTTTAATGTTGTCTCCTGCCACAAGCGTATGCGGTTCTTTAATTTCAACTACGATATCTGCTTCCGTGCCAGTGTTAGTAGCTGTTCCAATAACCTCGCCGTTCTTGTCATAAACGTTGATGGTTGTACCTGGCGGTACGTCTTTAATCGTTACCGTATTGTTCGTTGCGTTTGTTGAGATCTTTTTCTCGTCCAACGGGTCGCTCTCCAGCTTCGCTATGCTTGTTACTCGTTCGCTTTCTGGCTTGCCGTCTTCTTCTGTAATTGTAACCTCAATGATGTCACCTTCTTGAAGCTTGGTTGGCGGATCAATAGTGACTACCACTTCTATTTCTTCATTGCCGTTGTTAGTCGCTGTACCGATGAGCTCGTCATCGTCACCATACACTTTAACAGTCGAGCCCGGTGGGACGTCTTTAACGGTTACTGTGTTTTTGGGTACATTCGTAGTGATTTTCTCTTTTTCAGGCGCACTGCTCCGTAAAATAGGAGATACTGCTGTTACGTTACTGGCTACTTCACCATTTTTTGCATATGAAATATCAATTTGGCTGGCGCCAGCTAGTATTTCCTTGCCATCGTCGGTCAATGTCAAGCGAACCGTTCCGTTCGTTGCAATTGACGAAGTTGCAATGACTTCATGATTGTCGTCGTATAGGGTTACGGCTACTCCATTCGGAACGCCATTAATCGTCACAATGCCATTAGCCGTATAGGACAACACAATGTTATTTGCCACAGGCGCCTCAGTCATAATCGCTGAGCTGCTCGCAGATGTGCCTCCGTTGCTGGTGATTACAGTAATATTGTTATTACCGGCCTGCAGATGACTTGAATCATCAAAGGTATAAACAAGCACGCCCTCACTATTTGTACTGTACTCGCCATCTACTAATTGATTGTTAACATAAATATCAACCTTTTCATTAGGCAAGTTATCACTTTTGCTAATGCCGTTGACCTTGATATCAATACCCGTCTGTGCTCCAACACCTGTGGAGAATACTTTATTGATTGTAACTGCACTTGGTCCTTGCTTGTAATTTCCGTCGGGTTTTAGTCCTCCGTCAACGTAGGAGTTTTTGAAATACCATGCCAGAATATCATGATGGGAGTTGGCTCCCCCTGTACTCGCGCCAAAACCTACATATACCTCTTTGTTCATAAGGGATGTGCCGACATTACGAGTCAGTGATCTGTTATTCGCATTCGTTCGATTATCACTTGGACCATAAGTTGTAGTTAGACGTCCATTATCGTCATAATCAACCCAAACATGAACGTAAGCATTGCTTGCGGCGTAATCGTACAAACGGAAGTTGGCTCCTTGCAAATTATCAATAACGTCGCCACTGCCCTGTTGATGATGATTGTTGCCATTCATTACAATAGCGACATGATCGGCAGTAGGGCCGGTTGGGTTGGTTGCCGGATGGTATCGATTTGAGAGACTATAAGGGAGATTAGGATCATTGTATTGAATCCCCTTATGAGGTCCGAGGTTTTTCCACGTATCGAACTCTACACCTACGGAGTTTGGAATACCGGCATAGCCTACGCCTTCGCCTACCCCGCCTAGAACAGGAGTCGGATTATCCTGAATAATAAAGGTTAGACCATCAGCGGGTCCCGGGAAGCTTGTATTATTTAACGAAGTGCTTCCATTTAAATGCATGACAAAATAAGTACTAAAGCCGCCGTCAAGCTTAATTTTATTTGTACGAACGACGATGCCGCTTGAATCATTCGTAACCGGCACTACTCTTAATCGTCCGTTCGCTGTTGTGGCGGTGTTATTTCGGCCCGGAATAGCCGGGAAGCTCAGCACTCTGGTCGCATCATTAGATACAACTGCAGTAGGACCGGTATGATTAAAATTTTGCCAGCCGACATAGATTGGCAGCGAGTCCGGCTCGGAGCTCGCCAGCACAGGCGTTATCGGCGCCGCTGTGAGTACCAAAATAAAGGAAATAACAACTAATAAAACCCTTCTAAAAAATGAATCTTTGTGTAGATGATCAACATGCATGATTTTTCCTCCTGGTTGTGGTCATCAAATTGTAAAAATATGCTAATTGGCACAATCCTAATTATACCATCCTGCTCTGTACAAACTCTAAACATCCCTTGCTATGTTGATCAGCACTTGTAAATCATGAATAAAATTACTTTATTGCTTCACTTTATTATTTTCGAGAAAAAAATGATGAAAAACCTATGTGTAAGCGATTGCAGCTGGGAAGTGTTCGTTATTTAGGGGCAAAATAAGTTGATTTATTAAAGGATAAAGATGTACAATAGTTGGGTGATTGATAAAGAAGTACTGGGTATTCAGAATGTTAATGGTCCTGACTATTCATTAGTGACTATTCTCACAATATAATCAGGCATTTACATGATTAAAAATAGTTAGTTAAACTCTAAGGAGGATTTTAATATGGCATTGGTATCAATGAAAGAAATGTTGAACAAAGCGTTAAAAGAAGGCTATGCAGTTGGTCAATACAACATCAACAACTTGGAGTGGACACAAGCCATTCTAGGCGCTGCTCAAGAAGAGCAATCCCCGGTTATCCTTGGCGTTTCTGAAGGCGCAGCTCGTTACATGGGAGGTTTCACAGTTGTAACTGCAATCGTGAAATCACTAATTGAAGAAATGAAAATTACAGTTCCTGTTGCGATCCACTTGGATCACGGTTCCAGCTTTGAAAAATGTAAAGCTGCGATCGATGCTGGATTTACATCCGTTATGATCGATGCTTCACACTCACCATTTGAAGAAAACGTAAAAACGACTCAAGAGGTTGTTGCATACGCGCACGAGCGCGGCGTTTCTGTTGAAGCTGAGCTAGGTACAGTTGGCGGACAAGAAGACGATGTAATAGCTGAAGGCGTTATTTATGCAGATCCTAAGGAGTGCTTCGAGCTAGTACAACGTACTGGTATTGACTGCCTTGCTCCTGCACTTGGTTCCGTTCACGGTCCTTACAAAGGTGAACCAAACCTTGGCTTCAAAGAAATGGAAGAAATTTGCCAAACAATCAAATTGCCACTAGTATTGCATGGCGGCACAGGTATCCCAACTGAGCACATCAAAAGATCCATTTCGCTAGGAACAGCAAAAATCAACGTAAATACAGAAAACCAAATCACATTCACAAAAATCGTTCGTGAAGTGTTGAGCGCAGATTCCGAAGCTTTCGATCCGCGTAAATTCCTTGCTCCAGGTCGCGAAGGAATCAAACAAACCGTTATGGGCAAAATGCGTGAGTTTGGTTCATCCAACAAAGCGTAAGATCATTTTCGAATATACAAAAAAGAGCTGTCTTTCAAACGCCGCTGGCGGGAGAAGGACAGCTCTTTTTTTTGTAATCGGATTTGCGGCAAACGCAAGGCTGCTCACATTCCCGCCAAGCTAAGCGCCAGCAAATAAAAAGGATTTCAATCAGAAACGAGGAATATAATGTAAAAATAAACATGCATAAACAGAATGGAGAATGGCCTATCGAGCTCCCTCACTATGAGCAATATAAAAGGATTTTTGCACAGACAGCGAAGCCTTTTGCTTATGTAAATCTTGATTTATTGGATGCGAATAGCAGAGCCATTGCGGCTGCGGCGGGTGACAAGAAAATTCGTGTCGCAAGTAAATCAATAAGGTCTGTGGAGGTTCTTCGACGTATTCTTCATTCAGACAAAGTGTATCAAGGTATCATGTGTTATACGGCTAGAGAAGCGGCTTTTCTGCTGAGGCATGGCTTTGATGATTTGCTGCTTGGTTATCCCGCTTGGGAGCCGCGCGAAATTTCAATTCTGTTAGAAGCTGCAGCTAGTGGCCGAACGGTTGTATTTATGGTTGATTCCATTCAGCATGTGGAGCATATCGAGCGGCTTGCAGCGGCCACTGGCGTACAGGCAGCCGTTTGTCTGGATATCGATATGTCTGCAAACTATCCAGGACTGCATTTTGGCATATGGAGATCACCGGTTACCTCATGGCCACTGGCTAAGCCGATTGTCGAGAGGATTATGCAATCCAAATGGGTAAGGCTGGACGGCGTAATGGGGTACGAGGCGCAAATTGCTGGGGTAGGGGATCAAGTCTCGGGACAGTGGTTAAAAAATTCATTCATCCGTCAGCTGAAGCGGCATTCAATTCGAGAAGTAGCTGAAAGGCGTGAGGAAGTGCTGCAAGGTATTCACGCGTTAGGCGGGGAACTGCGCTTTGTAAACGCTGGAGGTACTGGGAGTATAAGCAGCTCCAAATTGGAGCAGGGAGTAACGGAGATCACCGTGGGCTCTGGTTTTTATTGTCCTACGCTGTTCGATCAATATGCTGATTTTCAGTATTTTCCTGCTGCTGGATATGCGGTGGAAGTCGTGCGGAAGCCTAGATTAGATATGGTAACCTGCTTGGGCGGGGGTTACACCGCTTCGGGTGCTGTTAGCGCGGAAAAAGCGCCGCAGCCGCATTTGCCTGAAGGCTTAACGTTGATTTCGTTAGAAGGCGCGGGTGAGGTGCAGACGCCGCTTCGTTGTCCGAGCGGTTTGGCTCTCGAGTTAGGAGATCCAATCTTTTTCCGGCATGCGAAAGCTGGGGAATTATGTGAACGGTTTCCGAAGCTGTATGCGATAACGGGGGAAGGCATTGTTGGCGAGTACTTAACCTACCGCGGAGAAGGGGAATGCTTCCTATGAAAGCGAATCGGAAAAGCTGGACAAATTGGTCGGGGTCAGTCACTGCCGCTCCTGAGCTTATTCGGCATCCGAAGACGATAGATGAAGTAGTGGCCATCATTCGTCATGAGTGTTTGAATAAAGGCAAATATTTGCGCGTTGTAGGGTCAGCGCACTCTTTTACGGCGGTTGCTGCTTCTGATCAGGTGCTTGTATCGCTTGACGAGCTGCAAGGAGTGGTGAGTGTAAATGCTGATGAGCAGACGGCTGTCGTCTGGGCAGGAACGAAGCTGAAGCGGTTAGGCGAGCTTTTGCATGCAGAAGGACTAGCGCAGGAAAATCTAGGCGATATAGATGTTCAGTCGATTGCAGGTGCGATTAGTACAGGAACTCACGGATCAGGGCTGCGCTTAGGAAGTATAGCTACACAGGTGATTGGCATAACGGTCGTAAACGGCTTAGGAGAAGTAAAGGAATATACGCTGCAGTCACATCCGGCTGTATTTCGAGCATTACAGGTTTCATTAGGCACATTAGGCATTATTGTTCAGATAAAGCTCCGTTTAAGGAGCTCTTATGTACTTTCCTATGAGAGCAAACGTATGGCTTTGACGGACTGCTTGACGCAATTGCCGAAACTTGTAGAGGATAACCGGCATTTTGAGTTTTTTTGGTTTCCCTATGCGGAGACTTGCCAGGTCAAACTGATGAATGAGACAGATGCGCCCATACCTACGAACAAATGGATTGAATATGTAAACGAAAAGCTAATTGAAAACACATTGTTTGGCTTACTATCAGGGCTTTGCAAGATGATCCCCACAGCAAGTGCTGCCATAAGCAGGTTAAGTGCATCAAGTGTACCCGTTACGACGAAAGCGAATTATAGCCATCGCATATTTGCGACAGAAAGAGCCGTCCGTTTTTATGAAATGGAATACAGCTTGCCGAAAGAAGCCATGACGTCGGTCATTCGTGAAATGCGAGAGGCAATGGAACGTGAGCGATTCCATGTTCATTTCCCTATTGAGTGCCGGTATGTGGCGGCTGATGAAATCTGGCTTAGTCCTGCGTATGGCCGCGATTCTGCCTATATAGCAGTCCATATGTATAAAGGCATGCCGTACAAACGTTATTTTGAAGTGATGGAGCAAATCTTTCTTCGGTATGAAGGCAGACCCCACTGGGGTAAAATGCATACGCTCAAAGCTGCCAATTTAATTAAGCGCTATCCGATGTGGCAGGAATTTGCCGAGATAAGAAAGCAAATGGACCCTCATGATTTGTTCATGAGCCCTTATTTGCGGGAGTTGTTTACGACTCAAAATTAGCTTTTACATCCGCTAAATCATGTTTAAGCCGGGTAATAAAGCTCTTTGAGATAGGGGTAGAGTGATGTCCCTCAGGCTGAATAAGGCCTAAATAAACAGCACCTTGGCCTGTTAAATCAAGCTCCAAAATGACCGACTTTTCTCGAATAATGGACAAATCACTCACAAAAGAGTAATCAAGGCCGATGGTTACGGCATGATGATTTAGAAGTGCCCTGCCAATCGAAATCGGGTTGTTTGTCGTAAACAAAATATCCACCGCGCCATATTTGGCTTGAAAGTCATCCATAAACCATTTCACATAATCATCATTATACAAGACGATCGTTTGCTGCATAATTTCCTCTGGCGTAATCGTTTTGTTAAGCGCCAAGGGAGACTGTGTGCTTACTGCAGCGACCATCTTTACACTCATCAAGCGTTCAATGGACAGTCCGATATTGTCAACGAGGCGATTCTCAAACAATATTATAAAACCCAAGTCGGCTCGATTATGCAGAATGTCGTCAATAATTTCCTGAGAGCCCTTCTCGAAAATCTCCATTCGTATTTGCGGATAATCCTTTTTAAAATCCATGATGGCATTCTCAATCAGAAAAGCATGGCCGGGAATGGTGGCGAATCGCAAATGGCCTTGTACAGAATTAGAATAGCCCTGCGTGGTCTCGACTAGCTCTTTGTACTTGTTAAGCACTTCATACACCTTTTTTATAATGACAATTCCTTCGGCTGTCGGTGCTGCTCCTGACCGAGATCGTTTTAGGATGACAACCCCCCATTCCGATTCTAGGCTTGAAATCGCCTGGCTAATAGCCGATACGGTGACATGTAGATTTTGAGCAGCAGCCGAGATCGAGCCCGTCTTTACAACTTCAACAAGATATTCCAGCTTTTCGATATTCATGAATGGCCTATCTCCTTTGTTTTAGTTTTTCTTAAGTATAATTCAATTTGTTTAAATTTATCTTAACTTATATCAGTGATAAGATGAAATCAAGGTACAGATACTCGTACTTATATAGTAAGAGTGAAATTGGCGGATTATGGACAACGTAATCGAGACCGTTTAGGGGCTCGAATCATAAGAAGGAGTGTTGATAACATGAGATTCCAAGATAAAGTTGTTATTGTTACAGGCGGTGCAAGCGGTATTGGCGAAGTAACCGTCCGCTTATTTGCCGAAGAAGGGGCGAAAGTGGTCATTGCGGATTTTTCTGATCATGGGCAGGGCGTTTCCGATCAGTTGAATACAGAAGGCTTTGATACCTTGTTTGTAAAAACGGACGTGTCTAACGAGGACGACGTCATTCATATGGTATCCCAGACGGTAAACAAATATGGCAAACTGGATGTTCTGTTTGCAAACGCAGGTATAGCTAAGGACGGGCCAGCTGATCTATTAAGCTTAGATGCTTGGAATAGAACCATTGATATCAATCTAACAGGTGTATTTCTCTGTGATAAATATGCAATCAAGCAAATGCTTGAACAAGGCACAGGCGGTTCCATCGTAAATTGCGGCTCCATCCATAGCCACGTTGGCAAAGCAAATGTTACCGCTTATGCTTCTGCGAAAGGCGGTGTTAAGCTTTTGACCCAGTCGCTGAGTGCGGACTATGCAACTAAAGGCATTCGAGTCAATGCAATATGCCCAGGATATATTGATACACCGCTCATCGCAGGACGGAATGAAGCGATTACGCAGCATCTTATCGATTTGCATCCGATGAAACGCCTTGGCAAACCTGAAGAAGTCGGTAAAGCCGTTTTGTTCCTTGCCAGCGATGATGCTTCATTTATAACAGGTGCCAGCCTGCTTGTTGATGGCGGCTACACCGCGGTCTAATTCGTATTTCAGTAAATGGACGATTTTAATCGCATGATGAGCATCAATGTCACCAGCGTGTTTCTTGGGATGAAGCATGTTATGCCGCTGATGGCGAAGAAAGGCGGCGGGTCGGTCATCAATGCCTCCTCCGTTGCAGGTCGTTTTTCTGGCATCCGATGAATCATCTTTCTCAACGGGCGCAGAATTCATTCTCGATGGCGGGGCTACTGCGAGATAAATAAAAAAAGTAAGGGCACCCAAGCGCGGGTGCCCTTACTTTTTGTCTAGCCTTAAATAGAGAAAGGAATGGTTTTAATCAACTAGCGTGCCGAAAGAACGTCTGAATTAAATTGGATACCGTCCTGTCATATAATGTTTTCGCCATCGCCTCACTTTGAATATGACCACCTAAGTAAAGGTGGATGACTCCGTGTAATGAAGCCCAAACCACATGAACAACAAGTATCGGGTCTTTTTCGGCAATTAGTTCTAGCTCTATTGCCTCAGCGATCATGTTTATAACTTGTTGCAAAGCAGTTATCGTCGCTTTTAAACTTTCCTCTTCCGGTTTGAATTCGCTAAAAGCTCCGCCAAACATCAACAAATAGTAGCTTGTATAGGATTGTCCAAAACTCCAATAAGCTTCACTCAAGTCACGAAGATATTTCTCTAGGTCTGCTTGTTTTGGCACCGAGTCAAAGGACTTGGCTAACAGCTTGCAGCCTTCCAAAAATAATTGCTTAGCTAAACCTTCTTTGTTATTAAATAAGTTGTAAATGATTTTAGTGGAACATTCCATTTTCTCAGCAACTCGGCGAACCGTAACCGCCTCTGGGCCATGTTCCTGCAAAATACTTGCAGCTGCCTCTACTACGTTTTGTCTTAAATTCTCGGTATGCTGCAGTCTCGTTTCCTGATAGGTTTTAACAGTACGGTTATCTGTGAAAGGCATATCGGAAGGATTGTTCATCTAACTTCACCCTCAGACCTTTAATTTTTTCGAGATATGATGTTTCCTGACATTCATTTTACTATTTTCAATTACATAACACCAACTAAAATGGGTGTCTCGTTAACAACAATCGTGACTTTTGATCAGTAAATTGACATTAAGCGGGTAATTAAAAGCAATGGTTTCATTATGAAACAATGTTTCTATATGAAAACTTAATATCTGAGAGGGTTGAGACAATGATACAAGTACAAAACAAGTGGGCACTGGTTACAGGTGCTTCTTCGGGTATAGGAGAAGCGTTTGCTCATGAATTGGCTGCTAAAGGAAGCCATTTGATCTTAACCGCACGCTCGGAATCTAAGCTCGTTGCTTTAGCTGAGAAACTAAGCAAGAAACATGGCATTCAAACGGAGGTTATCGTCTCAGACCTATCCAAAGAAGGCTCTCCCGTGAAGCTATATCAAGAATGCCTAAAACGTGGACTTAGCATAGATATATTAATTAATAATGCGGGATTTAAAATAAAATGTGTTTTTGGTTATTATTTCATTAAAGTAAAAAAGCACCCAAGCGGGTGCTCTCTCATTTTTAACAACAAAGAAGCTGGCTTATATTCACATTCTGTTAGTTATTGAAATGCATGGGGGAATTGCGTGACGATGCCAGCTGTAAATGCATCCGCCATATCCAGTGCTTGTTTCTCAATTTGATCAAAGGCTTCGATGTCGGATTCATAATTTTTGGATAATCGAAATACGGCTTCATCTTTGGTCATGCGAAGATGCTCATGCAGCATGTTCTCCAAGGCTGGCTTCGGCCAATTGGGGTTGATACTGTTCATAAAGCCAGCGATTTCATCTGCATTGGCATACCATTTCTTTTCTGCTTCCGCAGCTGCTTGATTATTGCCAGCCTTCGCAGCTTTAACGAGCTGTGCAGCCAAAACAAGATGTTCTCTCATTAAACGGTCAAACTGAGAAGCTACCGTATCTCCGTAATAATATTTAAAAACGGCGGCCATGTCTGTGGGATTACGAAGGAGACGCTCGGTAACTAACGCTTCATCAGGCAAGCCTTCCGCAATACTAATAATGAGCATCCTCGTCCAAGCGACGTGTTGCTCCCAGAGCGTCCGGAAAGTTTGGTTTAATTCTACTTCAGCTTTACTTATACATGTATTACTTTGTACGTTACCCCATTTCATTCTAAAAAATGATGTAGGTGTTTGCCTATAGGGGATATAATTCGTCTGCCATGTGTATGGGTTATAAGGATAAGTACCTGGATAAGCAGCATATCTTGAAAAGAGAGAGGGTAGATGCCGTGGTTCTGATAACCAAGGAATCGAATAGTACATAGGTGTTGCCTCCTTAATATAGGTATTCACCTAATAACTATACGTAAAGAAAGTAGTATGCGATTGGGCTATTGATTTTATTTATCACTGTAGACCCTGTACGAATGAGGACAAGGGATACTACATGCTGATTATGGCCTACAAAGTGAACGATAACCTCGTGCAATTCATTTATTTAATGGATAATAAATAAGTCGTTATAAACAGTTGAGCGTCAGCAGATAACCTATGGTGAAACATAGATTATTGCTGACGCTCTTTTTATTGCCTAACCGCCACCTGAATGACACATTGACCCCTTATAGTATAGAAACTGTCATCAATAATAAAGGAAAGATAGGAGAAATAAACATGTATGAAATTCTTAATGTATCCAGATTATTTGGCCAGGAATATGCACTTAAAAATATATCTCTTGAAATCAAGGGTGGGCTTAACTTTATCGTAGGTGCATCAGGAAGCGGGAAAACAACCCTCCTCAAAATATTAGCTGGCTTGGACCAGGATTTTAAAGGGGAGGCTTATTACAAAAAGCAAAATCTAAAAACGCTCAGCCAAAAGGATAAGAGTGAGTATCACAATAAAAAAATCGGGATCGTATGGCAGGAGTTTAACTTGATCGACGATTTATCGGTATTTGATAACATAAAAATGCCTCTCTATTTAAACGATACCATTTCAGGTGAACGAATAACTCAGCTCATGAAGCAGCTTAAAATTAATGAACTCGCAAAGCAGAAGGTCAGAAATCTATCTGGCGGTCAAAAGCAGCGGGTTGCTATAGCAAGAGAGCTTATGAAAAATCCTGAGGTCCTTATTGCAGATGAGCCCACAGCAGCGCTTGACCCGAAATCAGCCAGCGTAATTATTAATATATTGAAGCAAATCGCCAAAACGCGTACAGTCATTATCGTCACACATGATAGCTCGATGCTTGATGATAGCAGCTGTGTTTTTGAGTTTGATAAAGGTGAGCTCGTGTCGGAAACCAAAGTCGAACAAGCTAAGCCAAAACCATCTCCGATGACAGTAAAACCTGCATTATCTGTGAAGCGGACCATGGCAATCTCAATGACCAATATAAAAAGTAAAATAAGCAGATACGCGGTGTTGGTTATTGCCATATTGGTATCGACAAGCTTCCTATTCATGAATACATCAGGCCGGATACAAAACACGAGTCAAAACAGCTTTGATGAATTGTACACTGCGATTGGCGAGGGCCTTTTTGATATTGAGATTGCATCTAAATTTATAAGCGCAGGCAGTTCAAGCGAATCTGATCAAGAGCAAAAGCCGAATGTCGATGTGGATCAGGACATTGCAGGTCTTTATGAAAAATACTTAAATGATGAACGTGTGAAGCATGTGGTATTTGCTCAGGCAGTGAATAATATTAAGGTAGTTTTAGATGGCAAGGAGCACAAAATTGAGGGCTCAAACAATGTCCCTGTATTCAAAAAGCTAATAGCTGGTAAAATGCCTACGGGTGATAATAATGAAGTAGTTGTCTCAAACAGCTTGGCAGATGTTTTAGGCGTTTCCAATAATGATCTCATCGGCAAAACGATTGACCTCCGCGGGACGTTATTTAATTGGGATTCCGGAGAACCAGTTGAAATGCCAGTTGGTACAACTATCAAAATTGTTGGTGTAGCGGATACAACAGCTGTGGTAGAGATGAACGGTGAGATTAAGGAGTATCCAGTAAACGACTCCTTCTTTTTCAGTAAATCATCGGTTATGGAAATGCGCGAACAGGCGAGCATGAAATCTAAAACGTCTAATTTCTCGATGAGAGCAAATAGCGCCGAGGACATGATTTCATTGAAAGACGAGCTGCTGGCGATGGGAATTGTGCCGAATGGCAGATTTGAACTGGTCGAAGATATGGTTCGATTAAATGCTCAGGCGAAAGAACAATCAGGATCAGCTGTCATTGTCATTAGCATTCTGTCTCTAATCGTTTCGCTTGCCATTTCGTTCATGACAGCAGCTATGCGTAAAAGAGAATATGCGATTTTCAAAATAAACGGCTATAGGAATAGCGATCTAACAAAAATGACTTTCGTGGAATACTTGTTTGTTAGCTTAGCGGCATTTGTATTATTTGTGTTGGCCTCTCCACTCATTAACATGGCTATGAATTCAATTACTGGCACGCCGGGTGTTTTGGAAGCAAAATCATATGCTATAGAAGCGGGCCTGATTATCCTCATTGCTTTGTTTTGCAGCTTGATAACAACGATGGTGATTGGGACTGTGAATACATTCAAATCGTTGAAGTCAGGTGACAGAGCATGATTATTTTAGAAGAGGTAACAAAAAAATATGGTGACCAAACTATTTTAAACCGTATAGGATATACGTTTCGGGATACAGGGATTACTTGTATTCTTGGCGCATCAGGCAGTGGAAAAAGTACATTGTTGAACCTGCTCGCAGGGTTTGATATGAATTACAAAGGAAACATCACGGTATGCGATGAGAAAATTACAGAAATGACACCAGCAGAGCTTTGCCAATTCCGACAAAACCATATCGGGTTTATTTTTCAAAGTTACAATTTAATAAGCGGCTATACTGTAATGGAAAATATTTTACTCGCAGCTGAGTTGAATGGGAAATCAGCGCAAGAAAACCGTGATAAGGTATTTGCATTAATCAAAGAGTTAGGCATCGAAACGAAGGCGGAAGAAAAAGTTGAAAATCTATCAGGGGGGCAGAAGCAACGCGTTGCGATTGCGAGAGCACTTGTGAATGATCCACAAATATTATTCGCAGATGAGCCTACTGGAGCACTTGATCGTGAGTTAGCTAATCAAATCATGGATATTTTAAAGGAAGTGGCAAGGGATCGGCTGGTTGTTGTCATTACCCATGATAAAAAGATATGTTCGTGGGCTGATGAAGTTTTGTCTACCCAAAATGGGAAGATACAGGTTATTTCATCACAAGCAATATCAGCAGAACAAACGATAGTCCAAAAGCAAATCAAAGCAAAGCATACGAGTAACCGTGCCCAGGTTTCCATTTGGAAACGTGCTGTTAAAAATTTTAGAGTGCGGCTATTTCGTTATATGGCAGTTAGCTTGGTCATTGCAATAGGAATTGCACTGTTTGTTGTCTCACTCTCATCCAGCAACATTATGAGTCAGTCTATTACTGATTTTAAAGACAAAAACACCGCGTTCAATAATGGATACATCGCGTTAAATGAGAAACAAGATCCATTCAAACTACTAAGCCAGGATCATAGAATTGAAAATGTCTATTATCAATATGTACTCAAGGACGTAGAAATTACCCTAAGTGTAGGGATCGTTAGCTTTAAAGAGAAAATACCCATGCCAAGAGCCACTGAAAATATGTCATATGGCATAATGCCGAGATATGGGGAGAACGAGATTTCAATTACGCCAAGTGTAGGGAGAAAACTTACCGATAATATTCGTGAGCTCATTGGCCAAAAAATAATGCTTAAATATAACGGACACAGTTTCCCTCTCACAATCAGCGGTATCTATAACGCAGGTTATGATGATTTTTTCATCAGCTCCGATGTGGAGCAATCACTTTATGAGCATGAGAGAGGAGAGAAGCCATTCTCAGTTTCTTATGATGTGACAAGTTTTTCGGATATTGTGCCGGTAACAGAGGGTTTGGAAAAACAAAACATAACGACCAAAACGGCTGTGGAGCAAGTCGCTGCTCTGGAGAAAACCTTTAACAGCGTAAAGAAGCTTTTTCTCGCTGTGTCCATTCTTATTTTATCCATCGCACTATTTATTAGTATTGTACTGCTTGCTAAACAAACAAACGCTAGATATCGTGAGATCGGAATTTTAGCAGCTCTCGGCTACAACAAGGGATGGATCAGGGGGATATTAGCTGCTGAAAACATCCTTTTAGCTAGTACATCAACGATTTTCAGTATCGGAATGTTCTTCATCATCAGTTATGTATATAGTCTTTTGCTAGGGGGCGGAATGATCATACAAGCCCTGCAAATGGGGATTACCGTCATTTCAACATTTATCATTATTCTTTTAATGAGTACGATTGTTAGTCAGAAACTAATTGCTGCTGAGCCTGCGGATGCTCTTCGGAAATAAAGGATTACGAAGTAATACTTAGTGATGTTTAAAGGCAATATCGTGTTGCAAACGAAAACAGTCTATACTCCCGAATGATAAGGGGATAGACTGTTTTTTTATATTTTCAGCTAATTGACCTTAGTTAATTATGATCCAGAAGAGGAAGGGTCAAATAAAATGTTACACCATCCTCTTCATTAAACACGCCGTACTCCCTTTCATGTCGTTGTAAAATCGCTTTTACGATTGACAAGCCTATGCCGGTTCCTCCAAGCTCACGGCTGCCTGATTGGTCAGCTCTATAGAAAGTTTCCCAAATATAAGGCAGATCCTCTTCGGGAATAGGCGTGCCCTCATTTTTAAGCGCTACCCGTACGGATGACTGTTCGGTCTTTAAACGAATTTCAAGACGTCCTTGAACGGGGGTATGGCGTATAGCGTTGCCAAGCAGGTTGATCAGCACTTGCTCCAGCCGCTGCCGATCTGATCGCACCCATAGTTCTTCAGCATCTAGCCCAATCAGCTGGGGACGGATGGATTTCTCATGCAAGAGTGGAGCCATTTTCATTAGTACCGATTGGACGGTTTCATAAAGCGGGACACTTGACCAATGCAGTGCAAACCGGCCGCTCTCTAGTTGGGAGAGATCCAGCAAATCGGCGACAAGACGGGCCATCCGCTCCGATTCCTCGATAATCACGGCCGTATATTTATCTCGTTTCAGCCCGTTTGCTACATTGTCTTGGAGCGCTTCTGCATAACCTTGGATTAGACTGACCGGTGTTTTTAATTCATGTGATACGCTTGCTACGAATTGCCTGCGCATGCGTTCTAGCTGCTTTTCCTTCTCAATATCATCAAGCAACTTCATGTTCGCTTCCTGTAATTCGGCCATCGTTTGCTGGAGATTACGGGCAAGGCTATTCATCGTTCCCGCGAGCTGGCCAATTTCATCCTTCCGATTCATACGTACGAATGCTGTGAAATCGAGCTTGGCTAAACGCTTCGCTACTTTGTTCAGCTGCATCAGCGGCAATGTAATGGTGCGTGAAAGGAAATAAGCAAAAAGTAAAATAGGGATGGCGGCAAGCGCGTAAAAATACATATAAAATCGGCTCATAACTTGAACTGCATCGCCGACGGGCTGGAGTGTTGCCAGCGCAATCAAATACGCATCTCCACCTCTATGGTTCACTGTGTTCGGCAGCTTCACTGCGGCAAGCAGCATGTTTTCGTTATCAGCATTCAAGGATGAAATTTTCGTCACGCTCACATGTCCTATTTGGGATAGTGTGCTGAATCGGTCGTTATTTTGCAGCCAAATGCTCATGGCGTCTGACAGCCGATTACTGTAGGGATTAACATAAGTTGCAGGTACGAGGGGTTGGCTTCTAATGTTCTTATCATCCAGATGAGGCTGGACGTAAGGCTCGGGATCGAATTGAATCGATATATCGTAATTATTATTAAGGATGATGGAAGGCGTCACAGGTATAGCAGGAATGGCTTTGTAGCCCCCAGCATACACGTCGATTTTATTTCCTTGCTTGTACAACGTAGCTGTTACACCGTAAAAGCGTTGTTCGAAGCTGACGACCTCTTCTGGCTTGACGTTTAGATCGTAAACACCGGATGCATACTTATGATAAATGCTTTCCATCTGCTTAGATAGCTCATTCGACTTCTGATCGATATAAAACGCTCCGAAAAACTTAGTCTGAAGCACCATCCATAAGATGATAAATAACATCAAAGCGACCAAGGTCACCCAAAATATTTTGAAATCCAATCGCTCTCTCTTCATAAGTACCTCATGTTTTCATTTGAAATTTATAACCATTGTTGCGCACGGTTTGGATGTAATCAGACTTGTCTCCTAGTTTTTTGCGTAGACGTTTAATCTGCGTATCGACTGTACGGGCATCGCCGAAATAATCGATCCCCCATAAGCGATCAAGAAGAGTGTCTCTTGTTAATACGATATTTGGATGCTGGTAGAAGAACAGCAGCAGTTCATATTCTTTTGGCGACAATTCGAGAAGCTTGCCGTAAAGATAAACTTCATGGGCTTGTTCATTAATTTCCAAATCATGATGCTTCTTCAGCTCTGCGGCCCCATCATGAACATGCCATCGGCTTAATAAGGCTTTAATTTTCGCGGTCAATACTTTGGGGCTAAATGGCTTAGTTACATAATCGTCTGCGCCCAATTCGTAGCCATATAACTTATCTTCTTCCTCCGACCTAGCCGTTAGCATAACAATTATAGTCTGGGAGTGACTGCGAAGCTGCTTGCATACTTCAAAACCATCTATACCGGGCATCATAATATCAAGCACAACGAGATCAGGCGGCGTATGGCGAGCATGCTCTAACGCTTCATAGCCATTTGCTGCTTGTATGATGTGGTAGCCCTCTTCTTCCAAATAATCTGCAACAAGCTCCCGCATGCGAGGCTCATCCTCAACGATGAGTATTAAGGGCTGTTTCACCATATTGGATTCAATCTCCTCTTTAGCCCTTGTCATTGCACTGTCATAGGGGCATTATGATTCATATTGTTGAAGCTCACTAATTACCACCATTATGGAGGAAATGATCCTGTAAACGCAATGCAGCCCAATATACCGGCTCATTCGCCCCTAATTTGCATTGCTAATGGTTTTCATTTGTCGTTTTATGATAGTATATAGACCTATACGCTAAGAAGGAAGTGAACCATTATGATCAACATAACGATTCCGGCGCCGGACGTAACCATAACCAAGCAGGTTAATCCACAGCTGAGCAATATTTATGGCTTTACTGATTTTCACCTGATTACAAGGGAGCATGGCGGTTTCTTTATGTTTTACAACGATAAGGACGAGCTGCTATTTGTCGGCAAGGCACGGAAGCTAAGACCCCGTATCAAAAAACATTTTGAAGATTCCGTATCCGTCATGAAAAATCATCGCAATGAGGTTACTAAAATTGAGGTTTATGTTAATGAGGATTCGGTTGATCGCGAGATTTACGAAACATACCTTATAAACAAATTCAGAGCGAAATACAATGTAGAAAAAGTGTTCTTTAAATAAATAGATCGACAAACACAAAGCAATGAGCGCAGTCATTAGGACGAGGCTTATTGTTTTTTTGTTTAGGTGAGATGGCGGCTTGTTGACATCGGAAAGTAAACCTGTTATATTTATCTTAAATTAAAGATAATTAAATTAAAGATTGTTTTTAGAAAATGATTTGTATTCATGAACCACGGGAAAGCTAAAATTGAATGGAGGAATATATAATGAATCAATTAAAAGGTATCCATCACGTTACGGCAATTACAAGCAGTGCAGAGCGCAACTATGATTTTTTTACAAACGTGTTAGGTATGCGATTAGTGAAAAAAACGGTGAACCAAGACGATATTCAAACGTATCATTTGTTTTTTGCAGATGATAAAGGCAACGCAGGCACTGACATGACATTTTTCGATTTTCCACATATTCCGAAGGGCGTGCATGGAACGAATGAAATTTCAAAAACTTCATTCCGAATTCCGAATGATGCGGCTTTGCAATACTGGGTAGAGCGATTCAACCGTCTAGATGTGAAACATACCGGTATTCAAGAGATGTTTGGCAAGAAGTCACTTTCGTTCGTTGACTTTGATGACCAACACTATCAATTGATTTCGGATGAAAATAATAAAGGGATAGCTTCAGGGGTGCCTTGGGAAAAAGGTCCAATCCCGTTAGAGCACGCGATTACGGGTCTAGGGCCAATCTTCATTCGCATTTCTAATTTCGAGAACTTCAAAACGATGCTGGAGAAAGTGCTGTTGTTCAAAGAAATTGACCAAGACGGCTCATTCCATCTATTTGAGGTTGGTGAAGGCGGAAACGGAGCTCAAGTTATTGTGGAATACAATGCTGTGCTTCCACAAGCGCATCAAGGCTTCGGTACCGTTCACCATGTGGCATTCCGTGTTGAAGACCGCGGCGTATTAAATGAATGGATCGAGCGTCTAGAGAGCTTCAGATTGCCGTCTTCCGGCTATGTAAACCGCCACTTTTTCGAATCGTTGTACGCTAGAGTGGCTCCGCAAATTTTATTCGAATTTGCAACGGATGGTCCAGGGTTTATGGGTGATGAGCCTTATGAGACGCTTGGTGAAAAATTATCGCTGCCTCCTTTCCTAGAGCCTAAGCGTGAAGAAATCGAAAAATTAGTCCGTCCAATCGATACGGTTCGCAGTACGAAGGAGTTCATTAAAGAATAATGTTTCAGAAATAGACAGAGGCAGTGGATTGATTGGACAATATCCCCTATACTTGTAAGGCAACTTCAAGGAGAACTTGAATGTATAATAAGGAATGGGGGACATGAACTTATGTCTAGTTTGCCAAATTGCCCGGAATGTAATTCTGAATACACGTATGAGGATGGCAGTCTGCTAATCTGTCCAGAATGCAGTCATGAGTGGAGCTTACTATCAGAATCCGATAACAATGAAGATAAAAGGATAATTAAAGATGCGAATGGAAATGTGCTGAACGATGGCGATTCTGTAACGGTCATTAAAGACCTTAAAGTTAAAGGCAGCTCGCTCGTTATCAAAATAGGCACAAAAGTAAAAAACATCCGCTTAATTGAAGGCGATCATGATATCGATTGTAAAATTGATAGCTTTGGCGCTATGAAATTGAAGTCGGAATTTGTTAAGAAGATTTAGGATTTGCTTTTAATTCAAGTATAGGCGAGGCCCGATTGGCTCTTTAGAGCTTATCGGGCCTTTTTATTGATGTTTAGGTGAAAATAATTTTCATAAATTAAATAATGGTGAAATTAATTTACAAAATGAGGGTATTATGATATGTTGATTTTGCCTAGATGGCAGCAGCAGTCAGTGAGTAAATAAAAACAGCAGCGGAGTGGAGTCCAATGAATACAAATAGAAATGTACTTGATATGATAAGAAGAAAGTTGGTCGTTTCCTGCCAAGCCTTGCCAGATGAACCGCTTCATAGTCCATTTATTATGGGGAGAATGGCATATGCAGCTTTTTTAGGCGGTGCTTCAGGAATTCGTGCCAACAGCGTAGAGGATATTAGGGAAATTAAGCAGCAGGTAGATCTACCGATCATCGGTATTATAAAAAAGGATTATGAGGGCTCTTCCGTATTCATCACCCCTACGATGAAGGAAGTGGATGAACTTTGCCGCGAAGGCGTGGATATTATCGCAATGGATGCAACAAATCGTGTGAGGCCGGACGGTTCAACGATATCGGAATTATTTCCTTTACTACGAGATAAGTATAAAGATCAGCTCTTTATGGCGGATTGCTCGACCTATGCTGAAGCTATCGAGGCTGCAGCGCTAGGGTTTGACATTATTGGGACGACTCTTAGCGGCTATACGGAAGCAACAAAAGATAATGTTTTGCCGGATTTTCAGTTGATAGAGAAGCTCGTGAATACAATTTCCGTTCCGATTATTGCGGAGGGCGGCATCTCAACACCTGAGGAACTAAAACGATTATTTGACCAAGGGATATATTCGGCTGTAGTGGGCTCTTCCATTACTAGACCGATGGAAATAACCAAAAAATTCGTAAAGGCTGTTGAATAGCCCATGGGAATGAATATTTTAGCGGCAGATATTGGCGGTACCCATACGAAGATAGGCATTTGCGATGAACGAGGCCGAATCACTCAGTTCAAGGAGTATGCGACCGAAGCTCATATGGGCGGCAAGCATCTCATGGAAAAGCTGCTTTCCCAAATGGAGTCATATCAGCATTTTGATGCTGTCGCTATTAGTACGGCCGGACAAGTGAACGCGGATGAGGGCTGCATCTTGTATGCCAACGAGAATATCCCAAGCTATACAGGCATGAAGGTCAGAGAGATCGTAGAGAATCGGTTCCATAAGCCTGTGAAGGTTGAAAATGATGTGAATGCAGCTGCTTTAGGCGAGGCGTGTTTTGGAGCGGCAAAGTCGTTTACTGATTTTTTATGCTTAACGTTTGGGACGGGGATTGGCGGAGCTATCGTCATGAATCGTCAGATCTATCGTGGTGCGAGCGGCTCAGCTGCTGAATTCGGTCATATGTTTACCCGTCCATTGTCGCAAACGGATGGCGGCACGCGCAAATCATTTTATGAAACTTATGCCTCAACGACAGCCTTAATTCGAATGGCCCAAGAAGCTGATTCTGAAATTGTAGACGGAAAAGGTTTTTTTGATAAAATACAGGTAGGAAACGAACCATTACAACAAATATTGCATGCATGGACGACCGAAGTATCCGCGGGTCTGGCTTCACTCATTCATATTTTCAATCCACCTGCTATTATTGTAGGAGGCGGAGTGATGGAGCAGGATGAGCTTGTTCGAATGGTTGAGAAACAAACCAAAGCCTTAATTATGGAGAGCTTTGCGGGTGTGAACATCGTAAAGGCTTCTCTTGGAAATAAAGCTGGCTTATTAGGTGCGGCATCATTATTTCTACGCTGAATGGACAGGATTTAGGGAGGTGATCGGTTGCGCACTATCAATATTTTTACAACGATTCATTCGAAATACAACAACCTGACGAATACCGAAAGGAAAGTAGCAGACTACATTCTGGATAACTCGGAAGGTGTCGTCTACATGTCGATTACCGATCTTGCAGATCACTGTGGAGTGGGCGAGTCCAGCGTATTCCGGTTTTGCAGGTCGTTAAGCTATAAAGGGTATCAGGATTTTAAAATTGCCCTTGCACACAGCATCACTGCTGAAAACGAAATACCGCAGCTCACGGACAAGGTTCTGATGAATGATACGATGGATCAAGTGTCCTCTAAGGTGCTGTCATCGAACATAAGCGCATTGAACGAGACCTATAACTTAATCGATAATGAAAAAATGGATCAGGCGATCGAGCATTTGCTCCAAGCGGAACGGGTCATATTTTTTGGCGTAGGCTCCTCCTTAATGACGGCGATGGAAGCGAAAATCAAATTTATGCGTATCACGAACAAAACGGAATGCAGCATCGATTCGCATCTGCAGATGATGTCAGCGGCTTTGATGACGAAACGGGATGTCGCTGTCGTAATTTCTTATTCCGGTTCTACAAAGGATACGATTGAAGTAGCGAAAAGGGCCAAAGAAAGCGGTGCTACCGTCATTTCGATTACGAGGTTCGTTAAGTCGCCGCTGACCTCTTACTCTGATCTGACGCTGCTGTGCGGAGCGAATGAAGGACCTTTGCAGGGCGGCTCATTATCTGCGAAGATTTCACAGCTTTACTTGCTCGATGTTTTGTATGTGGAATATTTTAAAAGAACCTATGAAGATTCAATAAGGAATAAGGAAAATACGGCTGCGTCGGTAGCTGTGAAGTTGCTATAAAGCTTACGGTGAACAAAAAGAGGTAGAGTGCGATCGTTAAGCACTCTGCCTCTTTTTGATTTTCATAGAAAAAGCCGCTCTATCGCGGATCGGCACGAAGAGCGGCTGGCTTTAACATTGTATAATGATGAGATTCCGATTATGAACGAGGCTTGAAGATGCCAAAAGGCCGACCGATTGGCAGAAACACACGTCCAAAATGGGTGTTCAGTACAGCTGCGCCTGCGGCATATAGCGATAGGAGAGCAATACCCATCTCCGCATAGGCAGCTAGTGCGTGGAACACGTCGGGTGCTACTCCGAATGCATCGAAGCTCAGTCCAAGGAAAAGCAGATCAATTAGAACGAAGATGAAGAATAATACTTTATTGGTCTCTGCAGCTCCGATAGTCATCAGCAGCGAGAAAATGAGATAACCGACAAAAGCAAAACCAAGCTGCTTGCCATCTGCGATTGCAGCCAGCTCAGCGCCGAACACACCGAGCTTGATCAGCCAGCTGCCGGCCATCGCCATCCAGAAGAAAGCATAAGCGCCAAAGGCGGTCATACCGAATGTATTGTTATGTTTTGCATCTTGAATAGAAGCAAAGAGCTGAGCAAAGGCGCCTAGAAAAATCGCCCATGGAATAACGAGGCTTAGACCGTCAGTTAAGCCGAGCTTCTGCGAGGAAGCTACGAGCGTAACGATAGCCAGCCCAAATAAGCCGATGGCGCTTGGGTCGGCTGTTACAATTTTGACATTGGAATGATGTTCATTATGCATGTTAGAAAAGAAACCTCCAATAGTTTTCAGGGGTAAACCTGCAATAGTATAGTTGATTCTGCCGATACCAGAATTTCTAGTTTAACGGAAAAGACCTGGCTCGCATAGGGGAAAATTATTGAAAACGCCCCTTTTGCCTTGTTTCAGCAGAGGGGCGTCACATAAATGTTTTAAATTCAGACTTTTGGCTACTGTCCGAGCGATTTCTGTTTGGGGATAGGCCCAAATAAAACCCAATGTCCTTTCACTTTTCCGGCCCAAGCAACGATGATCCATGAGCCAATTAAAGCCAGGAAGAAGCCTCCTGCAATCCATGCTCCGTAAACGAGCGGACTCCCATTCACATCCATCATACGGTAATATCTGAGGAACATCGGATGCAGCAAGTACATGCCGAATGATGCATGGCTGAGATGAATAAGTACCGATTTCAAATATTCCATACGGGATGCCTTAATCCGAAGGGCTAGATGAATAAGCAGCAAACAAGCCGAAGTAATATAAATTTCATTTTTTATTTGCACCAAAAAGCTATCGTTAAATAGTAGTTTTCCCTGCGCCTCACGCAAGAAGTAGATCACGTTGATCGTGCCGGAAATGGCTACTACTAGAATTAATGTGCTGCGTAAAGCAATGCTGCTGCGTTTGCGCTCCCAGAAGGCATAAAATTTCGTATAGTTGATTCCTATATAAGCCCCGATACAAAAGTACAAGCTGTATGCGAAAAAACCGCTGGTGACGTATTTGATTCCCATTTCCTTGGCGTTCAGCATATAAACCCACTGAATGAGAAGTCCGCCTGTGATCAGCCAATTGACGAGACGCGGCCATTTTCTCATCACATACCAAAGTACAGGGAAGAGCAAATAACACTGGATAATAATAAAGATAAAATACAAATGAGCATATGTTTTTCCAATCAGCAATTTAATGAGAAAATCCCAAGTTTGAAAATAAGAGATAAACTGCTCGAAATTAATAAATCCGTATCTGAAATAGATGATAGTGGCATAATACATAAACGAAAATAGGAGAAACGGCAGCATAATTTTAGTGATGCGTTTCTTGTAGAACATCGTAGCTGTTTGTTTGTTTAATGGTTTATCATTGTAATTGTAGAAAAGAGATATGCCGCTGATCAGAATGAAGAGAGGTACGGCGAATTTGGATAACGTATTAAATAGGACAAGAATCAAAAACAGTGTGGAGTTAGGATCGGAATTGACTACTGAAGAGGATGTCGCGTGAATCATAATGACAGCAAGTATGCCAAATGCGCGTAGGCTCTCAAGCTCAGTCAAAAGCGCCTTCTTAGCTGGCGGTTGAGACATTTATGCACCTCGTGAGTAAGTTGATAATTTAACAATATTTGTTGCTAAAATGCTGACAAGCTAGTATAGCACAAAAGTGGAAAAGTATAATGTAGTAGTTTGTGGAGAAATTGTGCGGGGCAGGGAAATTGAAAAAGGAACTTAAATGTAAATCTCGAATATCTAATGAGAGACAGGAGTTAGATACAATGATAAAAGGTTTTGGTGGAATATTTTGGAGAACTAAAAATCTTGAAATGATAACAAAATGGTACAGTGAAGTGTTGAAGCTTGAAATAGGAAATTGGAATGGGACGATGATAAAACCCGAATCCGGAAATGAGACTATTTTTTCTTTTTTTAACGAGAATGACAGTTATTTTCCATTAGAACAACAAGTGATGATAAATTTCCAAGTACATAATTTAGACGAGACTATTCAGCATCTTGAACATATGAAAGTACCTCTTACAAAGAACTTAGAGGTTAGTGAATTTGGGAAATTTATTTGGATTGAAGACCCAGAAGGTCGATTGATCGAGCTTTGGGAGAAAAACGGGTAACAACAACTTAACAATCACTATGGCGAGGCTGCCGGTATGTAACGGCAGCCTCGTTGAACTAACAATCGAGTTTGAGGTCTGCAGGGAATACAACCTCGAAGTCGCATCAGTCCATTTTAGATACTAAGCTAATCATGAGAAATCCGTCTTTGATTAACGAAGGCGCTGTAATGGCTGGAACAGCAGCATGCACGGCAACCTTTTTACTCATTAAAAGTTGGTTCAAGAGAAAATAGCGTCAATTGCGTCTTGGCAGCGCTTTTGACGCTATTTTTGTTTTAGTGAGGTTTTTGAAAGGTTGGAAAAGGTAAAGGAATCTCCTAGCATACGCTCGATTATTCTTGTGAATGCCAGCTTCTTACGTTCTACTATATCTTCGGACCATAAGAAAATTCCGGGATCAAACATAAAGTTGATGCCAACTAGTATGAATTCGGCAGTTTCCTGTGGGTCTTGAATTTGAAAGGTTCCTTCCGCCATTCCTTGATTCAGAATTTGTGTCACGTAAGGGGCACTGTCTTGTACAGCTTGTACGAGAACCTTCTGGTGAATCGATGCATTATGTTCATGATGCAGAAATTCAATAATTTTGCTCTCATCCTCGTATGGTTGTTCCCACAAGATGGTATACATCTTTGCTTCTACAGTCATTCCTTCGGTTTCCGCTAGAACTTTGACCATATTAACTTTTTCTTCAGCCAAACGTTCTACAATGGCGATCATAATATCATATTTGGTTTTGAAGTGATAATAAAATGTACCCTTAGCAATGCCCAGTTTATTGACTATATCGTCCACAGCAGTTTGATTGTAGCCATTTTCTCTGAATAACTCTAATGAGGCTTCTATTATTTCGGCGCGCCTAATTTCTGGTTTTTTATTAACTCTCGACAAGTTGTTCATCCTCCTCGTGTATTTACTCTATTGACAAACTGACTAAAAGTCAATAAAATTGGCTGGGCAAGATAAACCGACTATTAGTCAGTCAGGATAAAAAGGAGAAAATACTCATGAATCTGCGCATTATATTATATCTCATCGGCTTTAGTGCCTTTGCAGGATCGCTGGGGCAGAACTTATATACGCCTTTACTTGCCGACATGCAGAACGATCTGCAAACAACAAGTTATTTAATGAGCTTGACGATTTCTTTATTTTTGATTGCTTTAGCTGTCATGCAGATCGTATTCGGACCACTAGCAGATACAAAAGGAAGGAGAAAAGTGCTGTTGCCTGCACTCGCCGTATATTGTGTGGCATCTTTAGGCTGTGCATTTTCCTATTCCATTGAATCATTTCTGGTTTTCCGCGTCTTTCAGGGCATGGGCTCCGCAGCGGTTCCCGTTGTAGGAGCAGCAGTAATCGGTGACCTGTTCCGTGGAAAAGAATTGGCAAAGGGAATGGCTACTTACCAACTTATGCTTTTGCTTGCTCCAGCTATCGGACCTCTTCTCGGAGGACTCATCGGGGAAAAACTCGGATATCAAGGCGTGTTTTTCTTTTTGTCAATCCTAATCCTGCTGCTTCTGCTCGCCAATATGAAGCTCTTGCCCGAGACAAAGCCACAGAATGTATCCGCGACAAGGTTCAGCCTTAGCTCGTTTATTGTAATTTTTAAAAACCATCTCGGTGCTGTTGTTTTGTTATATGGATTTGTACAATGTGTAGTTTACTTAGTATATCTTGTGTTCTTGCCTCAAATCCTAAGTACGTCGTATAACATGTCTACGGGGATGGTTGGGATTGTACTGCTTATTATGTCCGCCTGTACGATTCTGAGTATTAGAGTCGGCAGTTGGATGCGTAACCGAATGGGAAGTGGACGAGCATTAATGTATGCATTCCTTTTACAATCGATTATAGTCGTTCTTTTTGCTTTAACCGCCAATCTCTCGTTACCGATTTTGATCGTGGATGTTTGCTTGTTCGGCCTCACGATGGGGCTGACTGTGTCCATGCCAACTACTATTTTGGCGGAACAGTTTCCAGAGGAACGCGCCACTGCCATCGGTGTGTATAACTTGATCCGATATATAGGCATGGCAATTGGCCCGATGATCGGCTCCTTACTTTATGTTGAGAATGACTTGAAGCCTTTGTTCTTAACTTGTGGCATAGCCTATTTAATCTCTGTCTTAGCAGGAGGCGTGTGGTTGAGTTCGAAGCGTCTGAGGGTTATTCCTTCTTGAGCAATTGGTAAAAGGCGTCACGTTGCGACAAATATTTTTTGCATAGCCACGTTTCGCCTCCGCCAATACCATCAACAAACCAGACCTCGAGAGGTCTGGTTTGTTTGATTTTTTAGTCATGTTATGGAACTTCTTTTATTAATCTAGCGGGCAGGTCAGTTTAAATTGAGGGAGGGGAATTAGTATTGAGATGGAATATATACATTGAGCTTTACTTTCCGTAGGAGGGGGAGATTCAATGTACATAAGAAAAGCTTGTTTAGAGGATGCAGAGGGTATTGCCAAGGTTCATGTTGATAGTTGGAAGTCTACGTATAAAAACATTGTTTCAGATGAGTTTTTAAAGAACCTTTCTTATGACCAACGAAAGAACTTGTGGAATCGTAATATCTCTGATAAGGAGAATTATACATTTGTCGCAGTAAATAATGAGGGAGAAGTCGTAGGATTTGCAGATTGCGGGAAAAGAGAAAGTAATAATATCGATAATTCTGGTGATTTAAAATCTATATATTTGCTTGAAGAATATCAAGGAAAAGGTGTGGGGAAGCAACTTTTCAAACAACTTTTTCTTCAATTTGAAGAACTCGGCTACAATAGAGTTTTTGTTGAAGTATTAGAAGATAATAAAACCCGTTATTTCTACGAATATTACGGTGCTCATTTATTTAAATCGGATAAGATAACAATTTCCGGCAATGAATTGAATCTTCTTATATATGAGTGGAGCAATATTGGCGAAGTATTATCTAAATTGTGAATACAGCGTCGAATAAGAAAAATATGTTTGTTAAATTTCGATTTATGGAGGAATCAAAATGGATGTAACATTCCAAAGAGATCACTTATTCTGGGTACATGAGCCTAAAGAATATACGATTACAGATGGAGAAATTGTGATTAAAACAGAAGCTGGAACAGATTTTTGGCAAAGAACCTATTATGGCTTTCAAAACAATAATGCTCCTGCTTTGTTAATGAAAACCAATGAGAAATATTTTTCGTTTGTAGTAAAAACGGAATTTGACAGTAAACAACGCTTTGACCAGTGCGGTGTAATTATCTATCAAAATAGTGATAACTGGATAAAGGCTTCTATTGAATATGAAAATGAAGAATATCAGAGATTAGGAAGTGTTGTAACGAACTTAGGATATTCTGATTGGGCAACTACGGATATTTCTGCAACAAAGAAATTTATGTATTACAGATTGAGCCGACGTGAAAGCGATTATTGTATTGAAAATTCTTATGATGGCATTCACTATAAGCAAATGCGTATTGCACACCTTTTTGAAGGAGCAGACAATATTCAGATTGGTATTTATGCTTGCAGTCCAGAAGACTCTTCATTTAATGCCGTTTTCACAGAAATGAAATTTACTGAATGCCAATGGAAAGAACACAAGTAACAATTTTCAGTTTAACTAATAGATAAATATAAATGATCGAATGGATAATTGGTAAGAGAAGGATATTCAAATTCATGGCTCATAAAGCGGGAAGAGGTATTATGGAACCACCAAAAGGAAGGTTAAAAGTAATTATGTTGTGTACAGCATTACCACTTGTAGCCGTTTCTGCATTCCTGTTCATATATAATTTCCCAAAAAAGATTGATCTTGAGTATCCAGCTTTGGAATATCGCGTAGGCAAACCTGAAAGTGGAGAAGTAACAACAATCAAAGTTAAGGGAACTATATATAAACCCTTGTTCCGTGATCCATCCTTTCATGGACAATTCATTATTAATAAATATGATTACACAAAAAATTATCAATTGCGGGATATAGATTTTTATCAAGATTTATTATTTTATCATCAGAATGAAAATGGAGCACCTGTTCACAAGCCTTTAGGTTATCTAATGATATCGGATAATTTTGCCCAACTGAACATAGATGTGAATGAAAAAATGAATGATAACCAATTGATAGTTAAGGACCTAAGAATATCGGCACCTGCTAAAAATTACGAGGAAGCCATGAGAATTAGCGCAGAGTTAAAAGCGAACTAAATCCGCAAAAATCTGAAGCACCCCCATCGACAACAGGGATGCTCTATTAAGATATACAGTGTCACTTTATATAAAAACTATCTACGTCGTTGAGATTCCAGTATTATTACATCAGTTCTGTTTACACATTGGCGGTTCGTATTAATATCGTCCTAATGGCTGCCATTAACCTTTCTCAGGAAGATGTTCAGGCTGATTGACGACAACAGATCCATCATCTAGTCTCAGCCATGTTTGGAAGTCAGCTTCCCCTTCGGTCAATTGTATGATCCTTGCACCACGCGGAAAACCCTCTTTTCCATAGGTGTTATAGCCTGTAGCCCTTCCATAACATAGACGAATGCCGTGAAGCTCACCCCAGTAATCATTGATATGATCATGCCCTACGAACGTACCGCGGACATCTTTCATTTCAAGAAATGCTGTGAAAAGTCCGGAATTGATTTTTGGACTCGCTACGCCCTCGTGCTTCTGCCCATAGCAGGTATGCTCGTTCCATACCTCGTTATATTCGGGCACAGGGATATGGAAAAAAGCAAGCGAGGGCAGTGGCACATCATTGTTTTGTTTGGTCAAACGAGCGGATTGCTCCTTGTACCAGCCAATCTGGCTATGAGTTACCCAGGCATAGCCGCCAACGGGCTGATCGGCATACTCGCCTGAATCCAATAGATATAATGCGGCAGCGGGGCTGCTATTATTTTTAGAATGAATTTCTAGCACATAATTTCCAGCACGATCCCTTAGGCTAGGGCCCATTTCGGTTAAGCTGAGCGGTCTTTCCTGCTGCAAGCGAATAAGCTCTTCTCTGGTGGTGCCAACCTCGGTATCATGATTGCCAAATACAGCTGCCCATGGGATATTAAATTCTTCCGCTGCTTTGACAGCATTTTTAAAGGACTCTTGTCTATCAGTACAATGCTCGCTATAAATAACGTCACCGGTAAAGATCACCAAATCCGGTGATTCTTCTTGCAGGACGTTCTTCATTAGAGAATAGGTTTGTAAATCCTCTTGCTGCCCGTTTTGCCAGTGCAGATCGGTAAATTGAACAATTTTGAATGTGCCGTCTTCTCGAAAGTTTAAGTTCGCCATAGTACCCTCCACTTGGATCTCATTCGAATGATTTTCGCCAAAAATACGTTATACGTACATTCATTTCGATATCATTCCGCATTATCCTGCAATAAGGCACTATTAAATAAGGGCTGTCCCAAACGTAGATGTATCTGCGTTTGGGACAGCCCTATTGTTGTTCCGCTATTATATTAAAAATCAAAGTTATCCGGATCTGGACCCACCCGAAGATTTTGGTTCAGAGCGTCTATCCGGGACAGCTCACTCTCAGATAGTTCAAAATCAAATAAATTACTATTTTCGATGATGCGATGCTCTTTCGTTGACTTCGGAATCGTTACAATGCCATGCTGCAAATCCCAGCGCAGAATGACTTGAGCAATGGATTTGTTATGCTTTTCAGCAATCTCTTTAAGAACGGGATGATCTAACAGCTGACCTTGCATAAGCGGAGACCATGCTTCAATTTGGATGCCTTGTTTCTTGCAATAGTCGATTAACTCTTTCTGCGTTAGCTGCGGATGGAGCTCCACTTGATTGATCATCGGTTTAACGGCAGCGTCTTTTATTAACGTCTCCAAATGATGAATCTGGAAATTGCTTACGCCAATAGCTTTGACTCGGCCATCCTTGTAAAGGGTCTCTAAAGCTCTCCACGCCTCTTGGAATTTGCCTTCTACAGGCCAATGAATCAGGTACAGGTCAAGATAGTCTAAACCGAGTTTATTTAGCGTAGTTTCGTAAGCCGCCAGTGTAGATTCATATCCAAGATCAGCATTCCAAACCTTTGATGTGACAAAAAGCTCTTCTCTGGTCACGTTATACTCAGCCATAGCTTCACGAATGCCTTGTCCGACACCTGTTTCATTGACATAAATAGCTGCGGTGTCAATACTGCGGTAACCGTTTTTAATCGCTGCTTTGACGGACTCAACCAGCTCCGAGCCATCCTCAACTTTAAAGACGCCAAGACCAAACCAAGGCATTTGAACACCGTTGTGAAGTGTAGTTGTATCCTGTAAATTTTTTGCGATCATAATGAAGCCCTCCTGTGTTTTGTTTCATCTTTTTTCTCTAAAGCTCTAGCCCAGCCGGTTAAAATAACAGCGCCGAGAACCATCAATCCCCCAACCCATGCCGTATGAATAAGTCCCATCGAGTCCGTAACGACACCGCCCAAATAGGCGCCAATGGCGATACCTGCGTTAAACGCAGCGATGTTGACAGCCGAAGCGACATCTACCGCCTTCGGCGCATAACGTTCAGCGAGCATCACGACATGCACTTGCAAGCCGGGTACGTTCATGAATGCAAACAGTCCCATCAAGATAATCGTAATTAAGCCAACCACTTTAAATGGTGCGGTGAAGGTAAGAACAAAGAGTATGACAGCCTGCAAAATAAACATGTAAAACAAGGCGGTAATCGGCTTCTTATTGGCAGCTTTCCCACCAATGACATTGCCGATGGCGATGGCGATGCCGTATACCAAAAGAATGGCCGCTACCGTACTTTCCTTAAATCCGGTTATATCGTGAAGCAACGGGGATAAATAAGTAAAGACAACAAACGTACCCCCGTACCCAATAGCAGTAATCGCGAATGCAAGCAGCAATCGTCCATTCGTAACCAGCTTTATCTGCTCGCGCAGCTGTGTTCGAGTTCCTTTGCGCAAATCGGAAGGAATCAACACCATATTGGCAATAAAAGCGATAACGCCAATAAGAACTATGCCAACAAAAGCAGCACGCCAGCCCATATGCTGTCCAATCCAAGTACCTAACGGTACGCCTGTAACGGTTGCTACAGTGAGTCCTGAGAACATAATTGCGATTGCGCTAGCTCTGCGGTTCTCGGGAACGAGATCGGCTGCAATGGTAGCGCCTATTGACATAAATACGCCATGAGCCAGTGCTGAGATGACGCGTGCGGTAAGTAAAATACCAACGCCGCTTGCCGATGCCGCAAGACTGTTCCCAGCAATAAAAACAATCATGATCCAAAACAATAATGTTTTTCTCGGAATCGTAGATGTTAAAGATGTTAATATTGGAGCTCCAAAAGTAACCCCAAGAGCATACAACGTAACGGTTAGTGCCGATGTTGTAACCGATATATTCAAGTCTTCAGAGATAAGCGGGAGAAGCCCTACACTGATGAACTCTGTTGTCCCAATCGCAAAGGCGCTTATGGCTAACGCTAGAAGCGCAAGGGTACTTCTTTTTTTATCTAAAGCCATTTGTATAACCCCTTTTGTATGGTATTGCCGGCCGGTAAGTGCTATTATGATGGGTTTAGGCAGTAATGAACAGTACGTACTTTGAAGTGCTATAGGTACTAAAAAGTAATAAATGTATGAACAGTAGGCGATAGCTCGGTTGGGGAGGTTATATCTATGATTAAGAAAAAATACAATATTTCAGTGGAAGCGACCCTCGAGGTTATTGGAGGAAAATGGAAATGCGTAATCCTTTGTCACTTAACGCATGGCAAAAAAAGAACGAGTGATCTCAAACGTATTATGCCCTCCATTACACAAAAGATGTTAACGCAGCAGCTGAGAGAGCTGGAGCAAGATGGCATCGTGAATCGAATAAGCTATAATGAGGTCCCGCCGCGGGTTGAATATGAGCTCAGTGAATACGGATGGAGCTTAAAATCAATATTGGACTCCCTTTGCTCATGGGGTGAGATTCATATTATTAAAGAATACGGCAATAAGGCTGCCGTATTGGAAGACAATGGCCTAAATAATCTTGAGATGGATATCGTCGAACAGGAAGAAGATGTGCTTTGTTAAACCATCAAAAAACAAACAGGCTGTCGTCATGTGGACGACAGCCTGTTTGTTTATGACGATCATTAAGCTTTTTGTTCGTACAGCTTAACGATTTCAATAATCGTATTGACGGCTTGTACCATATTGTTAACCGATACATATTCAAATCGGCCATGATAATTTTCTCCGCCGGTGAAAATATTCGGTGTCGGTAACCCCATGTAGGAAAGCTGCGAGCCGTCTGTGCCGCCGCGAATCGGCTCGATTAGCGGGGTAATGCCAAGGTTGATCATCGCTTGCTCTGCGATGTCTACGACTTGGATCACCGGCTCGATTTTCTCCTTCATATTGTAGTATTGATCCTTTATTTCAAGTACAATACGTTCTTCTCCGTACTTCGCTTTCAGTTCCTCTACGATACGAGTTAGCTCCAGCTTTCTTTCATTAAATCGGTTGCGGTCATGATCACGTATCAAATAATGAAGCTCCGTTTGCTCGACGTCGCCTTGAATGGATGACAGGTGGTAGAAGCCTTCATGGCCTTCTGTCTGCTCAGGTGTTTCGTTAGCTGGCAGTTTTCCGTGAAGCTCCATCGCCATTTTGGCGGCATTGATCATTTTGCCTTTGGCCGTTCCGGGATGCACGTTTTTGCCCTTGCATATAATGACAGCGCCAGCGGCATTAAAGCTTTCGTATTGAAGTTCGCCCAGCGGACCTCCATCCATTGTATAGGCATAGACCGCATCAAAGGCTTGTACATCAAACTTATGCGGGCCTCGGCCGATCTCTTCATCAGGAGTGAAGGCTACTCTTATTTTACCGTGCTTCAACTCAGGATGATTAATGAGATGAGCCATCGCCGTCATGATCTCAGTTATGCCTGCTTTATCGTCTGCACCAAGCAGTGTCGTGCCGTCTGTTGTAATCAAAGTATGACCTTTATAGCCGTGCAGCTCTGGGAAGTCGTTCGGCGACATAATGATGCGCTGTGCTTCATTTAAGATAATGTCGTTCCCGTCATATTGTTCAATAATTTGCGGCTTGACGTTAGTGCCAGTAAAGTCAGTTGCTGTATCGATATGCGCAAGGAAGCCGATGGTTGGGATCTCTTTATCCGTATTGGCTGGAAGGGTAGCCATGACATAGCCGTTAGCATCCATCGTAACCTCTTGCATGCCGATGGCTTTCAATTCTTCTACTAGCATGTTAGCTAACGTCAGTTGTCCAGGCGTGGAAGGGCAGGTTTCACTGCTTTCATCGGACTGTGTGTCCACCTGCGCGTAAGTGATAAATCTGTTTATAATCTCGGTTTTCATCATTCTCAGCTCCAATACAAATAGTCATATAGCAAAATACAATACAAAAGCGACGTATCTTCATCGTCACTAGAAGTGGTCTCTAATCTGTTCACTTTAAAGATGATACGCTGTTCCATGATTTTTTTCAAATCGCTTGGGTAACAATAAGAGTAGAGGTGGAATCACAGCATGCATACCTATATGGATATTTTAATACGTACGATTGTTGCTATTTTACTGCTTTTATTAGTAGCTAGAATATTGGGGAAACAGACGATTTCCAACATGGCATTTCATGATTTTGTGACCGGCATTACGATAGGGGCACTTGCAGCCAACCTGGCATTCAATGAAACATTAAAATGGTCGCATATTATTTTATTACTCGCGGTTATGACGGTTACGTCTTATCTGTTATCTGTCGTTGCCTTAAAGAGGCGTAAATTAAGAAGCTGGATTTCAGGCTCCCCAACCGTTCTCATTGAAGGCGGGAAGATTCTTGAGAATAATATGAAGAAAGTTAGATATACGTTGGATTCTTTGGATCAAGCTTTAAGAGAAAATGGGATTTTTAATATGGATGAGGTTGAATATGCAGTTCTTGAGGATAATGGAATGGTGTCTGTATTAAAAAAAGACGAGTATCAGCTTGTCACGAAAAAGGACATGAAGCTTCAATTAAACAAGCTGGAGTTTCCAATTGAATTGATTGTGGATGGTTCACTTTTGGAAAAAGAAATGAAAGAGAATGGGCTGACGAAGGAATGGCTGGGAAACGAACTGAGAAAAAAAGGGAAGAAAATATCTGACGTTTTCTACGCGGTCAGAGGGACAAAGAAAGCTCATTTTTGACTTTTATGAAGACGGTATACATAAACCTACGGATGAAGAATAAGGATGCACGCAACGGTAATTTGTATCGCAGATCACAGATTACCGTTGCATGTCCGTTTACCTCTATATGTGTGTAGCGCTGGTCGTTGTTTTTTTTGTGGTTCCGAGTCTGCTAGCACCAACAAACATAGCGGTGATTAAGCCAATGCTGCCAACACAAATGCTGAGTATAAAGCCGTGATTGATCGCTGTTGCCAGCGCCTCTTGCAGAAACTTGCGTATTTGCGGGTCTAGCTGACCACCTGCTCGCATGAGCAGTTCAGGATTGGCAAGTGTATTGATTTTGTCAGAAGGAATGCCAGCCTTATCTGCACCCGCCGTAATTAACCGATGCAAGTTGTTGTTCACAATAGTCGCCATAATGGACGCACCCAATATACCGCCAATGTTGCGCCAGAAGCCGACGATAGATGAGCTGACGCCCATATATTTAGGATCAACGTTTGCAGCAATCGAGCTCTGTGCGACACTCATTAGAGGGCCAACGGCGCCAAAACCAAGCAGAATCATAAGTACAATCATATAGCCGCTGGAAGCATGGGCGCTAACTGTAGATAGCAGCGTAGCTACAATAATGGTCATTAGCATAGTGAACAGCATGAGTGTACGGAAGGCGAATTTGGATTGCAGGAAACCAAATAGAATAGCACCCCCGATTAACGAGGCCATCATAGGCGTCAATACGCCGTTTGAGTTGCTATGTCCTAACACCCCTACCGTAAAGCTAGGCAAATATGTAATGGCGGAGAACATAATGACGCCTTGGCAGAAGCAAAGAATACTTGTGCCCAAGACCATCTTATTTTTAAAGATGCTCAGAGGAAGGACGGGTTCAGGAGCACGCAGCTCGACAAAAATAAACAAAGCGCCAATTACAGCGGAAATCGTGAATAAGCTAATTTCCTGCCAGGAGCTCCATGCGTAGGTTTTGCCGCCCCATTCGAGCGCTAGCATTAAGGAGACCGTAGTAATGATCAAAAACAAGGTTCCCAAATAATCGATTTTTGGTTTTTTCTCGGAACGTGTTTCTTTGAGCGCAATCATCAGAACAATCATGGATGCCAAACCGATGGGGATGTTGATATAGAAGTTCCATCTCCAACCAAAGTGTTCGGCAATGAAGCTGCCGAGCTGCGGGCCTGCAACGGAGGATAGGCCGAAGATCGCACCGAATACGCCAGACATTTTTGCTGCATCCTTCGGGTCTTTAAATATCGTATAAATAATGGTGAAGCTGATTGGGAACAAGGCGCCGGAGCCAATCCCTTGAATGACGCGGAACCAGATGAGCTGATCAGCGCTCTGAGCTATACCGCATAGGGCGGAGCCGATCAAGAACATGCCAATACCAATCATATAAAACATTTTTCTGCCGAATAGGTCGGACATTTTGCCGAAGACGAGCATCGTGCTTGTTGCTGCCAGCATGTAGGCGGTAAATACCCAGCTGACTTTATCGAAAATGTTAAAATCCTGACTGAGCTTGTTAATGCAGGAGGCGACAATCGTATTGTCCAAAGATGCCATTAATAACCCTAGTGCCATGGCAAGAATGATGAGGTTATTGTTTGAACGTGATTTTTCCATCCTAAACCCTCTTTTCCTGTTCTAATTTATCCATACGATCGAGCCCCTCTTGGATCGCTTCCAGCTTAGCACTATATTCCTTAATTCCGATTTCAATGCATATGATATGTCCAGGCTGCATGGTGCTTTTATACATGGCGTATTTATCGCGCAACTGATCGAGCTGTGTCTGTGTATACTCTTGTGCCTGCTTCAACCACATAACTACCATGTCATTACCTACCAGCTGGCCGAAATAAAGCCGCATCAGGAAATCTGATTTGACCGTATCCGTTTCCATCGGGCTGTGCAGATATTCGTAAAATCTGCTTTTTCCAGCCTCTGTGATGGTAAACACATTTTTATTCGGCTTGCCCTCTTGCAGCACATTTTCCTTCGTAATCAATGCCTCTTTTTCCATCCGATGCAGCATCGGATAAATCGTTCCATAGCTTGAGCTATAGAAATAAGAGAAAATATCCTCGAACAATTGTTTAATTTCGTAACCGGATAATGATCGTTTCATAAGCATGCCTAAAATAACGTCCTGACTGTTCAAAGTAAATGTTCCTCCTTGTCATTTTACTTAGGATAGAATGGGTATAGGTGTAATAAATATCCATATTTATATTACGATCCATAATATATCACTCCGATATAGGTGGTGTCAATATATAGAAATAAAAACAATTAGTAAATAAAAAAGAATGAGTAGATCATTCACTTTTCATAAATTTCTACCTAACGATAGGTTGAAAAATAATAATAAGAGTGATATTCTAAAACAAATTCAAGGTACAGGAGGAGTTGCAATGAGTAAAAGCGAGGAAACATTGGCATCTATCAAAGAAGTGAGCTATCAACTATTTGCAGAGGTGGGCATTACGAAAACGACTTATTCGATGATTGCTAAAGCGGTTGGAATAGCTAAGCCGTCCATTTATTATTACTTTAAATCGAAAGAAGATCTCATAGCGGCAATTTTTGAAGACTTGTGCAGCGCGATTCAGTTCTCGACTTTTTTTGAAGCGGATACTTTTACAAAAGACAATTTTGAGGAGAAGCTTGTTGAGCTCGGACTCCATATGATTGATGAGCAGGCTAAGGACCCTTATTATAATCGCGTATTGCAGGAATATATGTTAATGTCAACAAGGTATCCCTTTTATCACGAGAAGCTGCTTATGATCCAAAAAGGGTATTTGCACGGCTTTGAGATGCTGATGGAGAAAGCTAAACATTTTGGACTTGTTTCAGATCAGGCGAGTGCTGCCAAAGCACATATGCTTGCCTTAGTGCTTGATAACATTGGCAACTTTATGATGCTGGTTGAACATATTGATTATAAACAAATCTGGGTAGAGGCTGTAAGCGGCGTTTTGAAAGGAAGTGATGCTAGTGGAAGCAAGTAAACGATTGATTGGGCTGGATTTTGCCCGTGCATGGGCATTGTTCGGCATGCTCATCGTAAACTTCATTGTAATTACAAATGCTGAGCATAATGGCCCTACGTGGTTGATAACTGTTACTTCGTTATTTCAAGGACGAGCCTCGGCTTTATTCGTTTTACTTGCTGGCATAGGCATTTCGCTCATGTCTCGGAAAGCTGTTGCTAGTCACGATAAAGCAAAGATTATAGCTATTCGCCAAATGATTTGGAAAAGATCGCTGTTCTTGTTTGTAATCGGATTACTGCTATATGTTATGGAATGGACAGGCGATATTTTACATTATTATGGTGTTTATCTGTTCATGGCAGCAGTGCTAATTACGGTAAGAGACAGGATATTGTATGGACTGGGCGCAGCTATATTAATAACAGCACAATGCCTTCAGCTTGTATTCGATACCTTTAAAGGATGGGGCGGTCCTGTACCGTTTATGCATTATGTGGATTTTTGGACGTTGGAAGGTTTTGTTCGCAATTTATTTTTTAATGGCTATCATCCTATATTTCCATGGTTTTGTTTCTTCATCATCGGACTCTTAATAGGAAGAATAGATTTTCATAACAAGGCGCTTCGAATGAAGCTGCTGATCATTGGAGCAAGTGTCACGATAACGATGGAGCTGCTGTCAAAAATGCTAACTTATTTGTTCATCCCGAGCATGGGCAGCGAAAGTGCTGAGTTTTTGTTCAGCACAGGTCCGATTCTGCCGAATGTTTTGTACATATTATCTGCAGCGGGTTCGGCTATTGCCTTCTTAATTCTATGTCTGTTCTTGACTGAAAAATATGATAAGGGCTGGTTTATAAACGCCATTGTTCACACTGGTCAGTTAACGTTGACTCATTATGTTAGTCATGTGGTGATCGGTATTGGTGTTTTAATCGCATTAAATCGACTAGAAAACCAATCGTTGATATTCGCCTCTATATACTCATTTTGTTTTTTCTTATTTAGCATTCTATGTAGTGTGCTTTGGCGTAAGAGTTTTTCAAGAGGGCCGATTGAACTGTTGATGAGGAAAATTACGGGATAAAACGGCAAGCTTATCCATCCGCTTTCTTTACAATAACGAAGTTAATGAAAACACCACTCTATCAGGAGTGGTGTTTTTGTTTTAGATTAATCTTATAGTTTGGTTAAGGGGTAGCTTTGACCGCCTGACCTTTGGGATGACGAGGAGCAGCATAAGTGCTCGGATTAGCTTTGTTCATTGCTTTTCTCTGCTGCACATTGTTTCGAACAAGCGCGAAGATGACGAGCAAGGTACCGAAAAACTCATAAGCGCTAATGTGGTAGCCTTGAAAAGCCATAATGACGAAAGTAGTAATCGGAACGAAATTAATAAACAATATGCCATTTAGCGGCGATAATAATTTGATGCCTGCATTCCAGCATAACAAAGCGGCTAATCCAGGCAATAGAATCATAAAGGACATTTCATATTTGATTGAAAGTATCGTTTCCCAAGCAGGTACAGGCAGCACGCCAAAAGTGGATGCAAGTGTTACGATAACAAAAGATACGGCGCTGCCGAGCAAACAGGTTAACGTGGAATAGCGGAGTATGGACCACTGTTTAAACTGCGTACCGCCCATGGAGTAGATTACCCATCCAACAACTCCTATAAAGATGAGCAGAAGCGGGAAAATATGTTGGCCAGCCATCATGAAGAAAGCTAATTTTCCGTTCGTAATGACGAGTAATGCGCCTACAAGGGCGATGGCAACACTCGTCAGCATATATTTTTTGGGTGCGGTTTTTTTAGTGACCCACAATACCATAATAGATATCATCGGCATAAGCACTTCCATTATTGAAGCGGCGACGGTGCCTGATTCCCCCATCAGATGTTGTCCAAGGAATACGGCCATATTGTAGACTGTAAAAGCCATTGTCCCATAAAACAATAGAGATTTACCTCTGCCCTCTAAGCGGAATGCAGATTTACCCTCTTTCACTAACAAGAGCACGCTCAGAATGATTGCAACGACAAAATAGCGAATAAACGAGAAATAAAATGGATCAATTTGCTGTAAAGCAACGTGGGCTACAGGAAACATGGCTCCCCACGACATACTTGCAACGAGGCAAAGTATAGAGCCGATAATGACTTGTTTTTTTAGCACGAGGTGTCTCTCTCCCTAATAGAAATTATGCCGAGTTATTGTCTATTTCCAATGATAGGGGGTTGCAAGACGATAGTAAAACGATTGAAAATAAAGTTTATCATCATTTATAATGATATCTAACATATAAGATCATCTGAATCGAATGGCAGTGGAGGGGTGCGCTTGGAATTTAAGGATTTGAAAATTTTTCAAACCGTTGCTGCACACGGCAGTATCAGCAAAGCAGCGCTCGAGCTGAATTACGTGCAATCAAATGTAACAGCAAGAATTAAGCTGCTGGAAAAAGAGCTGGATACGCCATTATTTTATCGCCATAAGCGCGGAATGATTTTAAATACGGAAGGTAAACGTCTGCTCGAGCATTCGAAAGAAATCTTGTCCAAAATGGAAGAAATGAAGCGTACCTTTCACAATAAAACAAATCCCTCCGGTGTCCTGGAAATCGGAATTGTGGAAACCGTTATCGCGCTTCCTCATATTTTATCCTCGTATTATAGCAAGTATCCGAATGTAGAATTATCGCTGAAAGCCGGAGTGACGGATCAGCTGCTGCAAGAAGTGCTGGATATGAAGCTGGATGGCGCTTTTGTTACCGGACCAATTAGGCATCCCTTAATCGAGCAGGTAGAGGTTATTCAAGAAAAGCTAGTGCTCGTGACCAAGGGGGATGCGTTCTCGATGGACGACATCACGACAAAACCGCTTTTGCTCTACAACAAAGGCTGCGGTTATCGCGGGAGACTGGAAAGCTGGATGAAGGTAGAGGGCATTATTCCAAAACAAATTATGGAGTTTGGCACTTTTGGGACGATTATTGGCAGTGTCGCAGCGGGGGTAGGCATAACGATAATTCCCGAATCCTCGATTATTGATTTGGCTGCTAACGGCACCGTTTACTGTCATAGTGTACCTGAGCCATATCGTGATATTACGACAATTTTTATTCGGCGCAAGGATTCCTATTTAACGAGTACATTACAATGCTTTATTGATGAAATCATTGCTCGGACAAGCGGAGTGCAATCGAATATGATATGAAAAAAGAGTCGGTGCAGGGATTACGCCTGCACCGACTTTTTTCATAGCCTTTCATTATTCGAACCACTGTCTCGGCCCTATCGTGTGGAAGCTCTCCGTCTGATCTGGATTCAAAGCATCTTGGATACGTTTATAAGTAAAGTCACTCAATGGTCTAGGCAGATCATCAATGCTGCAATACTGGCAGGCAGTAATTTCTTTATAACAAGGCTGAGGGGCTTGATTGTTTACGGTTTTGCAAATGAAAACAAAGTGGTGCATATCATGATGCGGCTCGTAGTATACACCCGTTAAGCGATCTACGGTTACCTCGAGACCTGTTTCTTCTAATACTTCTCTTCTCGCAGTTTCCTGCGCAGACTCGTTTTGTTCGGATAACCCGCCGGGTATTTCCCAATTGTATTTACCATAGTTATGTTTCACCAGCAGAACACGATTTTCAGAATCAACGATAATAGCAGCCGCACCAACCGGTTTGTTTGACAATTAAAGTCCTCCTATTTATCTGTATGAATAATGGCATTCTCTATACGGAACCATATGGAAAAAAGTTGCAGCGATATTTACAATACCTTCACCCTGAGATAATAGAGCAATGATATCTTCTTGTTATGATGAGGCAGTCATGTTTATGTGGATTGTCAAAATTGTTTACAAAGGAGATTATTATGAACTACGTCAACAAAAAGGTACTATCTATTCTGTTATCCTTGGCATTATTGCTTGGTTTGCTCGGAGCAGCCGCACCATCCCCGGTCGCTGCTGCTTCTGCGACTGAGCCGGTGACGTTACTGCCGGGAAATTCGGTTTGGAAATATTACGATAAAGGTATAAATCAAGGCACAGTATGGAGGTCTACTTATGACGATTCAGCGTGGAGCTCAGGTAATGCCCCGCTAGGTTATAAGGATTCTGGTGCAATTATTAGTGCAGCTGGTTTTGGCGCACTGAAAACAAAGGTAGATTATGGAACGAATAAAAGCAAAAAATATCCGACGACATATTTTCGGACGAATCTGAATGTAGATAAGAACAGCATGGATCATTATGGACAGCTGCTAGCTACCTTTGCCGTTGATGATGGCGCTGTGGTTTATGTAAATGGAACAGAGGTTGTGCGTCTGGGCATGCCGACAGGCGACATTTTGTATTCTACATTTGCGACTTCGAATATGGATGATCCTGTCGTTTATACGGATGTAGACCTCACAACAGCATTAAAGGCTAACTTAAAAGACGGTAACAATGAGCTTGCTGTTGAGGTTCATCAGCAAAGAGACAGCAGCTCGGACCTCTATTTTGATATGAAGCTTATTGCTCTGCAAGAGGTACCAAAGGTAGAAGTAAGTAAAGTGACGGTCACTTTCAATGGTGATCCTGTCAGTTCGAAAGGATTTACATGGTACACGCCGCTTGATGCGAATCGAGCTAGTCAAAGCGATTTGCAAGTGGTAGAAAAAACTGGCGATACAGCAGATTTTACGAACGCAATAGCATTTACGGGTCGTTCAACCGTTGCTAAGAATTCCTTAGGAGAGCTTGTTCATAAAGCTGAAGCGACGGGCTTGAAAGCGAACACGACGTATTTCTTCCGTGTCGGCGATCAATCGTTGAATTTGTGGAGTGAAACAGGTACATTCCAAACCGCACCAACAGGCGGAGCGTTCTCCTTTATTGATTTAACAGATACACAGGCGAAGGAAAAAGACGAGGCAGAAACATCGGGCTCAACCATCGCTAAGGCGCTGGCCACTGTGCCAGATGCAAAATTCGTCGTTCATAATGGCGATGTCGTAGAAAATGGAACAACCGAGCAGGAATGGAATTGGCTGCTTGGCTATTCACAAGAGAGCTTGCTTAATACAACGATTGTGCCTTCAGCAGGTAACCATGAGGATAAAAACTACGCATTTTACGATCATTTTAATGTGAAGCAAGCTGAAAATTCGGCAACAGTAACAGGTGCTTATTATTCGTACGATTACAGCAATGCTCATTTTATCGTACTGAATTCGAACGAGAACTCAACTGAGTATGCGAATTTCTCAGTAGAGCAAGTAGAATGGTTGAAGAATGACGCGACAGCAGCGAAAGCGGCAGGCGCAGAGTGGATCATCGTTAATATTCACAAAGGTCCATATACAACTTCAAACCATGCGACGGACAGCGATATTATGGGCGCTAACGGCGTAAGAAACAAAATCGCTCCACTCATGAATGAACTAGGCATTGATTTTGTACTTCAAGGACATGACCATATCTTTGCTCGTACAAAACCGATCAAAAAAGATGGAACTGCAGAAGCGGTTGAAAAAATTACAGAAACTCTAAATGGACAAACGATTGAATATGCAGTAAAGCCTGACGGCACGATTTATATGATTCCAGCTACAGCTGGTGCGAAGGTATACTTCAAAAACCAGAAAGTACAGCTTGGCGATGCGTATTATAATCTCTTCGACAAAGCTGACGAAAATCATGCTCGCAAGTATGGCGACACGACAAGTGCTGCACGTGGAAAGGTACAGAACTTCGTTGGCGTTAACATAGATGGCGGCAAGTTAACCGCTGTTGTTTACGAAATTGACAAAAATATTGATGGCGGAAAACCATTCGTCGTTGATCAATTCGGTATTACGAAGGAAGACAAGCCTGACTACAGCAAAGAAAAAGTAAGCAAGGTTACGGTAACCTTTAACGGCGACCCAGTAAGCTCCAAAGGTTTTGCATGGTACACTTCACTGCTTCTTAAAGGCAATGACCTGCAAGTAGTAGAGAAAACGAACGAAGCGCCGGATTTCACAAAAGCAATTAATTTTGCAGGACGTTCTACCGTTTCTTCCAACTCACCTTCTGAGCTTGTTCATAAGGCAGAAGCAACGGGCTTGAAGGCAAATACGTCGTACAATTTCCGTGTGGGTGACGCGGCACTGAACATTTGGAGTGAAGTAGGAACATTCCAAACCGCACCAGTAAACGGACCATTCACATTCATCGACTTGGCGGATACACAGGCCAAAGAAGAGGATGAGGCGAAGCTTTCGGCTGAGACGCTGGAGAAAGCACTTGCTACAGTACCAAGCGCACAATTCGTTGTGCACAACGGTGATATTGTAGATACAGGCACAAAAGAAGAGCAGTGGAACTGGCTGCTTGGCCATTCACAAGAAAGCCTGCTTAACACAACCATTGCACCATCAGCAGGTAACCATGAAGATAAGAACAATGCATTCTACGAGCATTTTAATATCAAGCAAGCAGAGAACTCTGCAACGGTAACGGGCGCATACTACTCATACGATTACAGCAACGCACACTTTGTTGTGCTGAACTCGAATGAGACTTCGGCAAAATATGCGAACTTCTCCGAGGCGCAAGTCGAGTGGCTGAAAAAAGACGTGCAAGCAGCGAAAGCAGCGGGCTCGCAGTGGATTATTGTCAACATTCACAAAGGTCCATATACGACTTCAAACCATGCAACGGACAGCGATATTATGGGCGCTAACGGCGTAAGAAACCAAATCGCACCGATTATGGCAGAGCTCGGAATCGACTTTGTAGTACAAGGCCATGACCATATTTATGCTCGTACAAAACCGATCAAAAAGGATGGAACAGCAGCAGCAACAGAGAAGATTACTGAAACATTGAACGGTGAAAAGATTGAGTATACGGTGAATCCGGATGGTTCAATCTACATGATTCCTGCAACAGCAGGTCCGAAGGTATACTACAAGAATGTAAAACCAGCACTTGGCGAAGCTTATTACAATCTGTTCGAGCGTGCGGAAGAGAACCATGCGGCTAAATACGGCCCAGATAAGAACGACAGCACACGCCCAGTTCGCGGTCAAGTACAAAACTTCGTTGGCATCACGATCGATGGCAACAAGCTAACGGCTGTAACATATGAAATTGACCAAACCTTGAACGATGCTAAACCATTTATCGTAGATCAATTCGGTATTGTGAAGAAGGAAAAAACAGATCCGGGACCAGGTCCAGGAACAGGTCCGGGTACAAACCCAGAAACGAATCCAGGAAAAGATCCGGGAACTAACCCAGGTACAAATCCTGGTACTGGAACTGGCGGCGGTAATGAGTCAGAAGTTGTATTGAAGGATATTGCAGGCCACTGGGCAGCATCAGCTATCAATGAAGCTGTGAAAGCTGGTTTCGTTAAGGGTTATGAAGACAGCCAGTTCCACCCGAATAAATCAGTTAATCGTGCAGAGTTTATCACGATGCTGGCTCGTGCGCTGAATCTCTCTGACTCAGGCAAAGCTTTAAACTTCAAGGACTCTGATAAAATACCTGCATGGGCACAATCGTTTGTCACGCAGGCTGTTGAATCAGGTATCATTAGCGGATATGCTGATGGCACATTTGGTCCTGAGAAGGAGCTGTCTCGTGCAGAGATGGTCGCTATGATTGTTCGTGCAAGTGGAATAAAAGTAAATCCAAATGCTAAGCTTTCCTTTGCGGATTCCAAATCTGTTCCAGCATGGGCAGTTCCATACGTTGCAACCGCAGTGGAGGCGGGACTTGTTAGCGGCGTTGGCCAGAACCGTTTCGCTCCTCAGCAGATTGCCACTAGAGCAGAAGCAGTAGCACTCATTCTTGGTTTGCTTAACAAAACGAAATAATCATAACTTTTATTCAGAAAAACCTGCAGGCTTCACCAATTGGTGGAGCTTTGCAGGCTTTTTATTATGGAAAATACATGTATGTTAACGAGCGGCAGCGGCCAAAATATTGCCGATTGCTTGCTTCGCTTCATTTTTGATTTGTTCAAGTTGTTCGTAATCAACAGCTTGCGTATACAATTGCTCCCGTTCATCTTGCAATGTCTTGGCTAGAGCTAGCTGCTGAACCGATGTTTTGATCTGCGCAGCGTAACGGTATTTTATTTCGGTAATGGTATCTGAATGCGCTTCATCTGTTCCAGGTGTAATGCAGCTGGCATACATATCGATCATTTCATCGCCTGAACGATCGGGAAAGTACTCGTGTGGCGCTGTACTGTCGAAAATTGCGAAGCCAAGCTCACGAACGATGACCATATCTAAGCTGTTCGGATCGAAGCCGCAATGATAAATCTCCACATCCAGTCCGCGATCGACCCCGGCTGCAGCTATTTTTTTGAGCATGGTGGATTTGCCTGAACCAGCTCTGCCTTTAACGAAATATCGTTTTAAGCCATCCGTCAGATTCGGGACAAAATCGAATGAGCCCTTAGCTGTAGCAGCGCCCAAAAAACGGTGATCAACACGACTTGTTTTCTCCAGCCTGTTATCGCCATAAAATGTATCGATGTACGAGGCTGTCAGCTCATCGGCTGCTTGGAAATTCATGTTCTGAATATAGATGCTCTCCCAGTCGTCATGAATACGAAGCGCCTCAGCAAAGCCAGCATAAGCTTGATCGTACGCCTGCGTAATTTGTGTACTTAAAATCTCGATCTCTGGCTTTAGCGCTTGCAGCTCTGCTGCATCTGCGGCCTCGCCGAGATGAATGTATTGAACGGATGCTCCTAGCAAAGCGGGATCAATAAAGCGCGGCGGTGTTCCATCAACAAGGCCGAGACGGAGTGAGGGAACGATGAGTCCATCTAGCGAGCCATTATCGAAGGGGGAGTGCAGCAGCCAAATGTCATAGCCACCCTGCGCGATGTCGTCAGCTATAGAAAGAATGAGGTTTGATCGTTCTAAAGCAGGTCCTTCTTTCAAAATAAATAAACGCTCCAAATCTTGCAAAGACGAGTCGTACAGGCTGGTCAAGCCTCGAGCTGTATTTCCGTTCACATAGAAGTTTTTGATGATTCCAGTCATAACCGTCACACCTTCCTAGGCTAATGTCATGCTGCATACTCCATCGTATTATTTCCATGTTGAATTGGTGCTAGTATCCAATTCTCTTTATTGTGCCTTTAACGTAAGGACGGTAAGCTCTGGCCGGCAATGAAAACGAACGGGAATGCGTGTCATTCCTATCCCGTGAGTGGTATACACTTGCAATTTGCTGTTCGGTACCTGATACAAACCAGCAGTATACTTGCTCCCGTAGGGAGGTGTATACAGTGCCCCGACTAAAGGAATACGCACTTGTCCGCCATGACTATGGCCTGACAATTGCAGGTCGACCGGATAGCGGGCATACTCATCAGCAAAATCCGGCTCATGCGCGAGCAGAATGGTACTGGAACCGTCTGGAATGCCTTGCAAAGCCTGATCGATATTTGGATGTCCAACCATCGGATCATCGACCCCGGCAATATAGAGCTGCGCTGAGCCCTTTGTTAACGCGACATGCTGGTTATCGAGCACATGGAATCCAGCTTTTGATAGCCCCCTGGTAACTGCTCTTCGAGTGCCGAAGGCATCGTGATTGCCTAGAACGGCATATTGCCCAAAGGGCGCTTGCAGCTTCGAGAGCTTTGAGAGGAAGGCAATGGCTTCCGGCATATACGCGGTGGATTGATCGAGCAAATCACCTGTGAAGCAAATAAGGTCTGGTTTTGCCCGCCTAACTTGCTCTGCAAGCTCAGTCAGCAGTTCAGGTTTAGAATGAAAGCCGAGATGCAGGTCACTGAAATGAACGATGCGAAAGGAGTTGAAGGAGGGAGGCAGCTTTGGGATGGCAACCTTCACCTGTTTAACCTCAATCCAATACGGCTCAACTAGATGCGAGTATACGCCGGATAAACCAGCGGTTCCCATCAGCCCCAAAGTTACATGCAAGCTCTTCTTCAAAAACGTCCGTCTACTCATAGGTGCTGAAGTTGATTGCATAATGCCTCCATTTTCCTTGTTGATGTCTTCCAATGATGATCTTTAAGTGCAATCATAGTCCTTTTTTGTTACGTCAATGTGACAAAAAAATAAGGCACCGCAACAGGGTTGTCGCAGTGCCTTTAATTCGTACTCGTATCTATAGGCAACGAGAAATAAAATGTAATTTCCTCGTTTTCGATATGAAAGCCAAACGGTGCTTCATGCTTTTGCAAAATCGTTCTCGCGATCGATAAGCCTAAGCCCGTTCCGCTAAGCTGTTTGTTGCGGGAGCTCTCCATTACATAAAAGGGTTCCCATATCAAATCCCATTGTCGCTGCTCATCATTTTCAATCCCATTCGTGATCGAGAAATGTAAAAAATCATCTTTATTCAGAGCAGTAATACGAATTTGTTGATTGGTTGAATATTTCATTGCATTGGAAATGAAATTGTTCAAAACCATCTCTATCTTCTGCTCATCAGCGAATATATGGTGCTGGTTTAGCAAGCTGTCATCTACAGATAGCTGAATAGCTTCCTGTTGAATGGAAAAACGATATTTTTGCAAGGTTCGATGGAGCAGCTGTTTGAAATCAAAGGTGTTCATCCGATAAAGGTCGGTTTGCAGCTTGGAGAGCTCAAGCAGCTTGCCCACCAGCATCGCAATGTCATCGGTTTGCTGCTGGATCACATCAATATAGGTACCGTCGTCCATTCCGTCCTTTATTCCTGAAGAATAAGCCTTTATTAAGGACAGCGGGGTCTTCAGTTCATGCGAAATGTTGGCTATAAACTGCCGCAAGTTCTCATTTCTCGCTTCGAGCTCATGATGGGCATGCTCTAATTTATCACTCATTTGATTGATGCTCTCTGCTAAGGCTTCAATTTCATCGCCCGTACGAATATGAACCTTGGTAAACGATAAGCTTGAAATGGCTTCAGCTGCATCTTGTATTTTGGCAAGCGGACGAACGATGCTTCTTGTGAAAAGTGCTGACAGGATGATTAACAGCAGCAGCTCGCCTGCATAAGTATAGAGGGTAAATTGATTGACGATGGTTAATGTTTCTGCCGAGTGGGATATCGATTCACCGACTACAAAAACGATCTCATCTTTTTTCATAAAGGTAACGAGAAAGCTGGATTTCAGTTTCTCTTGATTGTAAATTTTTCTGACCATTTGATATTCGTTAAGCTTACCAAGACTTTCATCCGTGATCCAAAACTTGCTCAGCGTAATGCCTTTTTTATTTAAAAGACCTATAATTGTTTCGTTTAGCGCATTCAAATTTGCTGTAATTGGTGTGTTTACAATGGTGACATCGTATTTGTTCTCAAGAGCCTCCATATTTTGCAATAACTGCTTTGTATCCATAGCATCAAGCTGCTCAGTTATAGCTGCAAGGGCATGCTTTTTTTTGTACAAAAGGTATTTGGGCAAGAAAAACGAATTCATCACAATTGAGAAAATAACGACGATACAGAACACAAATAAAATGCGCCCAATCAACTTTTTGTTTAGCTTATTCATGAGGTTCTTCCAAGCTGTAGCCCATCCCTCTATGTGTTCTGATCAAATGATCGCCGATCTTTGCTCTAAGCCTGCGGATATGCGTATCGACAGTTCGTTCTTCGCCAAAATAATCGAATCCCCAAATACGATCGAGCAGAGCTTTCCGTGAAACGATGATCCCTCTGTTTTCAATGAGGTACTTCATTAAGTGAAACTCTTTATTCGTAGCCTGTAGGTCGGTCTCATCTCTAAAAATTTTTTGGCTATCGATATCTACTTTTATATTTCCTATCGCAATTTGATTGTCCATATGAAGCAGCTTCTTTACTCGCAAAATCAAAATACGCGGGTCAAACGGCTTGCTGACATACTCATCTGCTCCAGATTGAAGGGCGATGAGTTCATCCTCGTCTTCCCCTTTTGCCGTCAGCATCAATACCTTCGTTTTGCTTTGTTTTTTGATTTCTTTGCATACCTCAATACCATTTACTTTAGGCATCATCCAATCTAATACAGCTAAATGGATGTTGTTTGAATAGAAAATGTTCAGCGCTTCCTCTCCATCCTGTGCTAGGAAGGTATGAAAGGCTTCTTTCTCAAAATACGCTTTTAAAATCTTGAGCATAAAGGGCTCATCATCGGCAATTAATATATTCATTAAGGGCTCCTTCCCAGCAATGTAGAGAGATAGAATACGTAAGGAATATGATACCTGTTATTAGAATAAGCTGTACATCTTGTTTTTGTTTCATACCAGCGGAGCCTCAGGTCAAGCGGCTGTAAGAAAACCATAACTAAATACGACTACGACAATGAGAAAAAATAAGACAACCAAGCAAGCAGCTATTTTCATCTTATTATAAACCTGTCTCGTTGATCAGCTCTTCTCGGTTCGCGGCCACTTTAATCAGCTCCATGATTTTATAGGCACCTTCCCCATTTTCAAAACTGCTCATATGCTCGGCGTATACGAATCGGTGCTCATACAGCTGCATAATCGCCTTAACAAAGCTTTGAGCGGTCATTTGCTCTTGAAGCAGCAGCTTGGCAAAGCCGGCCTGCTCAAAATATTGTGCATTCATAAGCTGCCCCGCGCGGCTTCCCCCCTTGTATGCGAAATAAGCAGCATTGGCTTCTGCAGCGCAAGCAGCTCATGCCTTGTTGTTTTCACCATTTGGTTAATGCTATCGGCCCCTAGGCTGCCTCCCATTCTTAGAAAAACGGGCTTCTCGGAAGTAAAGTCGCAAGCATGGAGCGCGCGCTGAATATTGTCCGACTTAAAATTTTGCTTCAATATTGGGCCTTTATATACGGCTTTGTAACGACCATCGTTTTTTTTCAAAGCTTGTTCCTCCCGTTTATATGAACGATTAATAAGAACAAGCATAAAGTTTGAATGTTACACCAATATGGCAAAAACCATAAACGGCATTAGGTCATGCGATAGCGGTTCTATTTACAAAAAAAATAAGCCCTCATTAGGAGAGCTTATGCTAAATTGGGATAGACTCATTTTCTCCTATACAGACGATGAACGATGCTGGCCAGGAGAATGCCGAGCATAAACCCTGAAATCGGAGCTACAACAGCTATCCCGATATAGTTGGAGCTGGACGTGAAGATGAGCTTTAACGTTAAAGTCAGCAATATACAAAATAAAACAATTGCCCAATATAACATTTTGTGTTTTGTGGCAGCGCCTGTATAAACAGATTCCAATTTAGCTTTATTTATAAAGCGGTATAACAGCATTGCTTCTATAACTAGACCGACGATGGATAACGTTCGCTGAAACCATTTATATAGCGGTATCCCGGCAATTGATTCACGAAGAACAGGAAATATAGTAACAAACATGCCTGAATAGTGCGTGCATGCATCGATTAAAAGATGTGAATAGAAGCCAATGACGACGGAGATGAGAAACACCAGCCAGCTCTGCACCGAATTTAGTTTCCATTCATGGGCGAGGCTATAGGCTTTACGATCTAAACTCCCAAGCGCAGGCAGGTTTATAGCTAAGGGAACTTTTACAACACAATGAAACAAATAAGCGAGCATAATGCTCAGCGGTATCGCTTGATAGATCAACCCGCCAAAGGAATGGCCGATCGTCTGATAGGGCTCAAGCGCAATAAAATATTCAAAATCAGGAGACATACTCCCGAGAACGAGACCAGTTAAGCTAAAATAAGCAGGCTTTGCCGCTTTTAAAGGTGCAATATATAGCGGATGAGCAAAGGTGAACGGCAATTCGGCACCTCCTAACGGGTCTATTTTAAAATAGGAAGACGGTACTTTTAAAAGAAATGTAACATTATAGGCCAAGGGAGGGGCATTAACATAATAATTGGGCGCTTTCCCCCCTTGTTTTAATGAGGTAATTTTGGGACAATAATAAGCAGATTGTTTGTTTCGGCCTACTAGCTAGAATAGGGCTGCTTTTTAGCAGTTTTGAAAAGAGGATTAGTTATGACTAAAGCATCTATATATGGATTAACGTTTGATCAGCTGACGGAGTGGCTGAAAGAACGAGAGTATACAAAGTTTCGGGCATCACAAGTATGGGATTGGCTTTATCGGAAGCGTGTAACGGCTTTTGAGGATATGACGGATGTGAAGCAAGAGATCATTCAGCTGCTTTCCGAGCATTTTGTCATTCAAACGCTTACCGAGCATACGAGGCAGGAATCAGCGGACGGAACGAATAAATTTTTGTTCAAGCTGCATGATGGCAACTTAATAGAGACGGTATTGATGAGACATAAATTCGGCTTATCGGTTTGTGTGACGACACAAGTAGGCTGTAATATTGGCTGCAGCTTCTGTGCGAGCGGTCTGCTTGCAAAGAGCCGTGATTTAACGGGCGGAGAGATCGTGGAGCAGATTATGAAGGTGCAGCTTCATTTGGATCAGGCGCAGAAGGGCGAGCATGTCAGTCACGTCGTTGTCATGGGCATCGGCGAGCCATTCGATAATTTTGAGAACCTGACAGACTTTATCGGTGTAATTAAGAGCCAGAAGGGGCTTGCGATCGCTGCTAGACATATTACCGTATCAACGAGTGGCTTAGCGAACAAAATCGTGGAGTTCGCCGATTCGGATCTACAGGTTAACCTTGCCGTTTCCTTGCATGCACCGAATGACGAGCTTAGAACACGTATTATGAAAATAAACCGAGCGATTCCCATTGCGAAATTGATGCAATCCATCGATTATTATTTGGAGAAAACGAATCGGAGAATTACGCTTGAATATATATTGCTGAAGGACGTTAATGACCAAAGAGAGCATGCAATAGAGCTTGCACAGCTTATTGGTCATAGAGGTAACCTCGCTAATGTAAACCTCATTCCCTACAATCCGGTGGATGAGCATAGTCAATACCAACGAACGGATCGCGAAACGGTGCGAGCTTTCTATGATACGCTTAAGAAACAGGGTATCAGCTGCAGCGTTCGCCTTGAGCATGGTACGGATATTGATGCCGCTTGCGGACAGCTGCGGAGCAAACAGATCAAAAAATCCAAAGAGCAGAAATTGGGGCAAGAAAGCTCAGCAGCAGCGTCCCTCTAGAAGCGTATCATACCTTTGCAGCTGCTGCTTTTAAAAGATAATCATGTGAATAATATGAGAACACCTTCTAAAAGAGGTGTTCTTTTTATTTGTTTATACAGCCATTTTTTCTGAATATTTACAATTTCGGATAAGATGGACATACTACGATCATATATTTTTAGATAAGAAGGGTGTATGCATATGAAGAAGAGAATAATGGATGTCATTACAATTATGGTTGGCGCACTTATTTTTGCATTAGCAATCAACTTATTTGTTATTCCGAACGAGTTTGGCGAAGGCGGGGTTACCGGGATAACGATTATTTTATATTATGTTTTCGGATGGGCACCATGGTTAATGAGCTTAATTTTCAACTCCTTCCTGCTCATTGTAGGCTATCGTTTTCTGGATCGACAGACGGTCATTTATACGATCGCAGCGGTGCTTTTCCATTCTTTATTTCTCCATTTAACAGCAGACTGGAGTATTCAATCCGATGAATTAATCGTAAATGCGCTGTTTGGCGGCTTGTTTGGCGGAGCGGGAATTGGGCTCATTATCCGCGTTGGAGGCACGACTGCAGGAACAACAATTTTGGCACGTATTGCGAATAAGTATTTGGACTGGAACATTAGCTATGCCTTGTTGTTTTTTGACTTAATCGTCGCGTTCTCCTCTTATTTCATTATCGGTGCCGAGGCGCTGATGCTTACTATTGTCATGTTATACATCGGTACCAAGGTGATGGACTTCATCATTGAAGGGGTTAATCCGAAAAAAGCGGTCACCATTATATCCAAGGAGCAAGGCAAAATTGCTGAGCAGGTTAATGTGGTGATGGATAGAGGAGTTACTGTTATTTATGGCCGCGGGCACTATACGAAAACACCGCAGGAAATTTTATATATTGTCATTAGCAAGCAGGAACTGAGCCAGTTGAAAAAAATTGTGAAGGCATGCGACAAAAATGCGTTTATTACGATTCATGATGTGCGGGACGTATTTGGCGAAGGATTTATTGATATTTCAAAATGATTACAGCGATTGGTATAAAAAAGAAGGTCGTGGAATTTCGCTTATTTTCGGGATATAGAGTAAAATTAAAACAAGATAGCAGATAGGAGTTGTTTAAATGTCGAAAGACGAAGTAATTTTGACGCAAGAAGGCTTAGAGCAGCTGCAAGCTGAGCTGGATGATCTAAAATATGTGAAGCGCAAGGAATTGGCTGCACGGATTAAACTCGCGATCAGTTATGGCGACTTAAAGGAAAACAGCGAATATCACTCAGCCAAAAATGATCAGTCCTTCATGGAAACGAGAATTCTTATTTTAGATAAAATGCTGAAGAAGGCTCGCGTGATCGAAGCGAAAACCTTAGACCTATCGAAAGTAAGCATCGGTTTAACCGTCATTTTAAACGATATCGAATTTTCTGAGAAGATCGAGTACAAAATCGTAGGTACTGAGGAAGCAGATGTTGCGGAGAACAAAATTTCCTACGAGAGTCCACTGGGCAAAGAGCTGCTTGGTCAGACGGTAGGCAGCATCATTAACGTAAGTGCTCCTATGGGTGTTATTAAATACGAGCTTCTCGAAATCAGAGCATAATTCATTATCCTATAGATCATTGCATCACAGCTAATCCGCCTGAAGCGGGTTAGCTTTTTTTGACGAAAAAGGGCAGAAACGACAGCATCGTTAAAGAACCGATCGATACAAACATATTGCGACAGAAACAGATGAGAAAAGATTAACGGGCATTGGGACTATAGCTTGATGTAAACTAATACTTTGTATGGCAAAGTATTACCATGACTGTTGCAACAAAAAAACATAATCTTTGGAAGCTGTACAAGTTTCCAAAAACCTTTTCTAGGAGGAAAGCCATTATGAACTATCATTTCTTTGTAGGCAACGATAACGGAAACAGTGAGCATGATCTTATCATTGACGGCAAGCTGGTTCAGCAGCCTAATGTAAATTGTACGGTGGACGAGCTTCCATGGAGCGAAGAGCAAACACCAGAGAGCTTTATTAAGAATTTGCAGGATCAGCTGGTTGTAACCATCGATTCGCCATCAGCAAGACCAGGGATGTACTATGTCGGGAAGTTCGCTCTAGAGAGCGGAGAAGTGCTGGACAATCTGCAAATCGGAATTGATCTGAAGAGCGATATGGATTTGCCGGTTATCAATACGCTTGCCCAAATTGCGGCGATGGCTGTTCAGAAGGCGTACGAGGAAGAGAAAAAAATACCTGCACAAATCGATGTGGAAGTAGATATGGCAACGGCGCTTCCGGTTACGCAGCACACGGATGAGACCTCTGCTAAGTTTGAGAAACGATTTACGTCTGGCTTGCACCATGTGACGGTTCATTTGGGCATGCAGCGCGTAGCTGTAAAAATCGTGTTCCCGTTTGCGAAGGTCGTTCCAGAAGCCACTCCGGTTATTTTCACGCTGCAGAAGGATTCGGCGGGCGGCTGGAGAGAGGGCGAAATCTTTGGAGATTTCCTTGAATCCTATGAAGTAGATAAGAAATTCAACGGCAGTTATTTCAAAGACAAACGCATTCTTCATGTGGATATCGGAGACGGTTCTACGGAATATCCGATTACGGAGGGGAATAAGTTTCTTCGTCAATTCGTGCATGGCAGCCATCATGGCGCCGGTTATGCGATTGAAGAAGCGCTGCAGGAGTTTAACCGACTCATTCATTTGGCGGACAGCCCGCGTCAATTTTTCAGCGATGTTATCAAAAATCCTAACCATAAATACCATGCACGTGCGCTTAAGACATTAAGAAGACCGCTTGAGAGCCAGGTTAGACAAATCGTGCAGCATGTCAAAAAACAGCTGACCAAAGCACGCAATGAAATCGATCTGATTTGCGTTTACGGCGGCGGAAGCATACTTATGCGCTCAGTACTCTACGGACAGCTGAAAGAGCTGTGTACGGAAAGAGAGATGCAGCTGCTGTATATTCCTGCCGAGTACGCAGTGCAGCTGAATGCAATGGGTCTTGATGCATTTGTGCGTGGCAAAATCTATGAGGCATTAAAAAATAAAGCGGTTCAGCCTGCATAAGCTTAATCATCAGGTTGAGGTATAATCTAACGGATTCTGGTAGGTGAGAGGTATGAAGAAAACAAAACTGCCCGGTGAAAATATAAGCTTGAAAACCAAGAAATCAGAGGATCCCTTAATTATGCTTTGGTTGAATTCACAATCGAATCTCATGGATTCTCTTCGATATTTGGTTGAAAATGAGATCGCCGTAAATGGCGTTCGGAATTTGCAAGCTTTTGTTCCGATGGAGAGAAGTCGATTGCAAGGCTCATCGGCCTTGCAGCAAGGCAGCGAAATCAGGTCTCCATTAACAGGGGAGGAACAATTGTCAGCAGCGATCGCTGAAGTTAGCGCCGCTGTCACTGCTCCCATTCCTGACCCAAAAGCTTCTCCGGTTGTAGAGGAAGAAATTGATGATGATGATATTGAAGCATGGAGCTAGATCGTAGGTTCTATTCAAATCGACACCAACAGCCTTTGAGCTTCAGAGTATGGCGATAAAAATTTTTCCGGAAGTATTAGAAACAGCGACAGCCATGACGAGAAAACATCGTCCTGACTGTCGCTCTTTTTTTAATTAGTGCCATTTGAGCATTTAGTCACTCTATTTGTTGTTAAGAACGTTTTTTAAAAGCTTCAACCGTATGGATGGGAAATCAGCAAAGCTAGAAGCGTTTTGAGCAAACCCCAGAGTGGTTACCCCATCGACATCTTAATGGCATCAAATGCTGCTCTTTCATCGATTTGAAGAGGCCGAGGAACTGCGCGAATTGCTGGAGGATAAGGTTTCAAACAAAACCGAGTTGATAAAAGAACAGCGGAAGTATAGGACGCAAAAATGTCAATTACTTCTGCTGTTCTAGATGAGAGCTAGATTTCATAGCTGGCTAATCGATTTAAAAATTGAACGGCGCGTATGCTCTGAGGATTTTCCAAAACATGTTCCGGAGGCCCTTCTTCTATAATAACTCCGCCATCCATAAGAATGACACAATCCGCTACATCCGCTGCGAACTTCATCTCGTGGGTGACGATTATCATCGTCATTCCATCGGCAGCAAGCTTCTTTATAACCTTGAGCACTTCGCCAACCAATTCGGGATCAAGTGCCGATGTCGGCTCATCAAACAGCAGTACCTCAGGATCAATGGCCATAGCTCTTGCAATGGCAATCCGTTGTTGTTGTCCGCCTGACAATTGATGCGGGTAAAAATCAGCCTTTTCGCCCAATCCAACTTTATCCAATAGCTCTGCGGCGCGTTGCCGAGATTCTAATTTGCTCTTCTTCTGCACAGTCAGTTGGGCTTCCATAATATTCTCAATCGCCGTTTTGTGTGGAAAAAGGTTAAACGATTGAAATACCATACCCGTTTGCTTGCGCAAGGCTACGGCTTCTTTCTCCCGAACTTTCTTCTTCGCCTCAAAATCCAAAGATTGCTTACCGATCGTTAATAGGCCTCGATCAGGCACTTCTAGTAGGTTGAAGCATCGAAGCAGCGTAGTCTTGCCGGAACCGGAGGGCCCTATTATCGCGAGCACCTTGCCTTTCTCCAACGTCAAATTAATTCCCTTCAAAACTTCCAAAGAACCGAAGGATTTATGCAAATTGCGTACTTCTATCATCAATTATCTCTCCCTTAGCTTGCGGAAAACCGCGCCAATCGCTTCTCGGTAATATTCTGCAGCCATGACAGAACAGAGCAGAACAACAGATAGAAGGCCCCAGCGGCGCAATAAATTAGAAGTGGCTCGTACTTAGCCGCGTTAATTTGCTGTGCTACACGGAACATTTCCACATAAGTAATGGTAGCGGCAAGTGAAGTATCCTTTACTAGGCTGATGAACGAGTTGCCTAGCGGGGGAATGGACACCCGAGCCGCCTGCGGTAAAATGACTCGCCGAAGCGCCTGCCACCTTGTCATTCCTACTGAATATGAGGCTTCCCATTGCCCTTTCGGGATCGACTGAATCGATGCACGGACAATCTCGGAGCCGTAGGCGCCTACACTGAGCGTAAAGCCGATGACAGCGGCAATAAACGGATCTAATATAATGCCGACATAAGGAAGACCATAGAAAATAATAAACAATTGGACAAGCAGCGGAGTTCCGCGAATGATCCATACATAGAAGCGAGCAACAAGCCGCAGTACTTTTATGGAGGATAGTCTTGCAAGAGCAGTAGCAATAGCTAATATTAGACCTAAAATAAATGAAACTAGTGCGAGTGGAATTGTAAAAACTACCCCTGCTTTGAGCAGGGGTAGCAGTGAATCAATAAGAATCTCTATTTGACGGTCAGTCATATTATAATCATCCTTTACGCCTGTGGGCTGTTAGTCAGCAAGGCAGCGTTCATTATTTGGAGACGTCTGCTCCAAAATATTTCTCGGAGATTTTCAAGTAAGTGCCATCACTCTTGATTTCGGCAAGCGCGCCGTTAACCGCTTCAATTAATGCTTCATTTCCTTTTCTGAAAAGAGCGGCATTTTTGGCTGCATCCGGTGCTTCAGCAACAATTTTAAGCGGTAGTTCAGGCTTTTGCTTCTTTAGATCCAAGAAGGATAATCCGTCATTTACGGTAGCATCGATGCGTTTCGAAGCAAGTAAATCAATCGCTTGACTGAAACCATCCGTTGTTACAATCTCTGCCCCATTCTCACGAGCAATATCAGCGAGGTTGCTAGTTAACGATTGTCCCGCTTTCTTGCCTTTTAGGTCCGCGAACGTTTTAATATCATTATTGTCTTCAGCAACGATTAATACGGCTTTGGAAACGATATAATCATCAGAGAAATCATATTTCTCTTTTCGTTCATCTGTAATACCTACTTGGTTAAAAATAGTATCAAACCGCTTTGCATCAAGGCCGGCGATAATGGAATCCCACGAAGTCTCAATGAATTCAGCCTTTAAACCAAGTCGCTTAGTAACCTCTTCAGCAATTTCGATGTCGAAGCCGGTGAGCTTGCCTGACTCATCATGAAATGTAAATGGGGCGTACGTGCCCTCCGTACCGATGCGGAGCTTGCCGCTTGCTTTAATTGAATCCCATGCTTCTTGCCCCGGTGCTTGCTCTGCTGAATTGGAAGCTTCCGCAGTCGGGCTTACTGCTGGCTCCTTGGAGCCTCCAGTGTTATTGTCATTCTTGGTGCCGCAAGCTGCTAGCAGCAATACGGTAAGTGATATCAACAATGTAAGTGTGCTTATTCTCTTCATAAAATTACCCCTCACTATTCTTATCTGTATTGTGTGGATTGAACGACTACATGAATAGTATAACGCAGGTGAAGGTGTGTCAATCTTTTTTTCCGAGTATTCTTATCTGAATTATGGATTAAAAGATGGATAAACATAAAAACAATATAATTATGTTCAAAAAGTCAAAGTAAATTAGAATAAATGAGATGTTTGACTCTTTCACTTTTAAATTGAGAATGGAATCCTCGACAATTTCCTAATGTTATTTTCCTCATATCAGTATGACAAATTACGCTGTATTTTATTTAGACCTACGAGCTTATTTCAAGCTGTAATGAGTGTGTAAGTATTAAAAATCATCGGAAGAAAAATAAAAGACAATTAAAAAAACCACACAAAGAGACACTATGTAACACAGAGTAATACTTAATAATATAAAGTGATATTTAGAATGACTTTGTCGTTCTTAGTAATATTTCGTGGTATGTTACCACCATACAAGCACAAAAAATGACTAATAAAAGCAGAGAGAGCAGAGAACAACCCTTTATGTCTAGTAACCCTAGTGTATAATAGTAATATGTTCCATTTATTTTCATCATATCCGTTTAGTATATAAGACTATATAGAGGTGGGCCGTCCATGCCTTTTTTCTCACGAAGCTCGAATCCAACCGTTGCTAAACCAAAACCAGCTCCTCCAGCGCAAAGCACTGCACCTGCGCAGCCACAGCAATCGCCTCAATCACCGGCTGTGAATCCTGGGCAGCTCCTGCAATTGCAGCAGACGGCAGGCAATCAGTCTACGAGTGCACAAGTAGGCGGAGCTGCGACTGCCCCTCAGAAGTCACCTAAAGATGTGCGAAAGGATGAGCTCAAAGCAGATCGTGATGCGCAGGTCACTGTCAAACCACAGCAGCTCTTTGATGGGCTTATTCAGCAAACGAGTCAGCATATACATACGTTCTTAAATAGTGATAAACAAACAGCATCGCTAAGAGCCAGTCTGCAGGCTAAAGCCAAGACGGCGGTAGAAGCGAATATCGATCAGAACGGTGTAGCAGAGGCCCATGAGAAGGCAGATGAAAAGCTTTATGCTGCAGAACATGTAGCTGCAAAAGGCATCGTATCCGATACGTTAAAGAAATATGCGAGCGATACTGTCGTGAGCAAGCTTCCATCGAGCCAAAAGAGCCTGCTGGCGAATAAGTTCATTGAAGGCTATAACAAGACGGAGGCAAGGCCTGAGGTTCCTTTAGCTAAACAAGTGTTAGCTGCGAACGCACAGGCGACGAGGGAGGCAACTGCTGAGGCTGAACGGTTGTCTAATGTATCTCTTGCACAGATTAAAAAAGATGCTGTGGACAAGGTTAAGCAAAGTGCAGCATTTCTCGATAGCAGTGTAAACGTTGGCGATTTGGGTAAGGCAGAAGTGGAAAATCGGCATCAAATGGATAGTACGCTTGTTCAGCCAGCTGTTATTAATACGGTTTATACGAATAAGCTGTATGAACCCATCAAAGAAGCTGTCGTTATGAAGCTCGGCGTAGGACGAGGCGCTTGGCGAAGATCCAAAGAACTTAATGCATTCCGTCAGAAGATGAAAGATGCTGCGCGAGAGCAGTCGAGAACGGATATTGACAATCAATTGGACACGAATGCACTAACATCGGGCAAAACGCAGCTCGATAAGAAGTTTACCGGCATGATGGCAAAGAAGGAATCACATGCAACCTCCAAGGGCTCTGTCGATGCAGCTATGACTACTGAGGCAGTCAATATCACGAAAAGAGTGCTGCCTGAAGGGGATATTAAGAAGCTGCTGAAAGAAGCAGCACAAACCTCAGCATATGGCGTAGCACGTACAAACGCTCCGGGTGTAAAAGTAAATGAAGCTGCTTTAGTTGGTGCTGAGAAGAAAGCGATTGAACTGCTGAAGAGCAAACAAACCGAAGCGGTGAACGCTGTTCGAAGCATTACGAAAGGCGATAAAAAGGTGCCAGGCTCGAAGCCGGATGCTGCGCAGCTTGCGGCACTTGCTGAGAAAACGAAGGAGCAGGTTACGGCGGATGATATAGCCGGCAAAGCCATTAAAAAAACAGTAGAGGCTCCTACGCTAAACAAAGGGCTCTTCGTTATAGGCAAGGTGCTTGATCTTGCCGCGCCGAATATTGGCGACTCCAGCTCGTTCAGCTTTGATTTGAAAATACCCGTTCATGCTAGCGGCGTCTATGTTCTGTTCGGACTGGCAGGCTCGGTAGGCAGAGAAGACAAAGAATTAACGATGGCTGCTGAAATTACTTTCGGAGCAGGCTTCCAGTCGTTTGGCTTCGACGCCAATTTCCGTGCGGGCTTCTTCCTAGAGAGTATAGGAACGGATTCAGCCGGTGTCATGAATTTAACCTCGTACGGTATGTACAGGCAAATAAGAAACATTTCCGATAGGGCAGCGGATTATCTCTGGGGTATGGGAGGTAAGTCCGGTATGGCCGAGGTCGAAGAAGCGGAAATATGGGCAGCTATGATCGAGGAAAAGGAGCTGCAAAAAGCAGGCAATCATGTTGATATTGGCTTGACCTTTAAGGGAGAGGCTGAAGCGAATGCAGGGGTAGCCGAGATGGGAGCAGCCCTTGGCTATAAGTTCTTAGGCCGCTTTGACAAAGAAGCTCTTGAGAAACAATCGCCTAACGGATTTGGCGGGGCAACGGATCTGACGAAGCTGAAGGAAAAGGCAGCAACCCTCCGCAGAGGTATGAATGTGCATGTTATGGAAGCCTCTGCCGAAGCGAAGGTGAAGCTGGGCGGCAACGACATCGCCTTTGGACTCGAAGCAGCAGGTTCCGTCATCAATAATAATTTGAGATCGCTCGAAATTACAGCTAGCGGCTCTATTCCATTCCAATTTGGTGAAGATGCGGGCGAATGGGTGAAGATTGCATCGAAAGTAGCGACACCTGTAGCTGGCTCGGCCAAAAATCTCGTTGGCCTTATCACTAGCAAAGTGAAAAAGGATAAGGATCTGGTGGCGAAGGGTGCAGGCTCAGCTCTGGATACCGGGACGGATCTGTTATTTGTAGTTCCGCAATTTGAAGCAGCCGGCAAAAGCCTTGCCTCAAAAATCCAAGGCGACGAAACCGTCAATGATACGATTCGCGGTTGGCTAACGGGTGATTCAAGTGCTAGCGCGATTGAACAAGGCAACAAAATAGCGCTCGCAAGCTCGCTAGATTTGAGTATTGGGTTTAGCAAAAAGTGGGATAAAGATAATAAGTCCAAAGGCTGGGAAATTGCATTGGAAGTTACGCAAACGAAGTCATTCGAAGTGGAAGCAGGCATCGTGAATGTAGCGGTAGAGAAGTCCAAGCGACTTGGAAAACTGCAATATGAGCAGGATGCGAGTGGATCGGGATCCATTTCAGGAGAATTGGCAGGGCACGAAATAGGTTAATATTTGCTAGGAGTGATCGTAGTCATGTCCAAACAACATAAGTATACGGGAGATACAAGCATTACTACAGAGCTGCCGATAAATTTCCATACGCTGACGGGAGAGTTAGTGCCTGCTGTCTTGCGAAAAATTAATTTTCAAAGCTTCGAGGAGTCGCTTTCTTGTCAGATGATGATCGAGGTTAGCGGCCAAACTTATCAAGATATTATGGAGAACGAGTGGTTTAACTTGTTCGCCAGCATGAGGACAGGCAGCAGCGCGGCTATGGATGAGAATCAGCCCGTAGAAGTTCATGTCGCGCTAAGGCCAAGTCTGACGAAGCTGGCTGCTCAGCATGGATTCGATGCAGAAGCTATATTCGATAGTGTGCGCTCAAGTACGGAGCCAACGAGCAAGCTGCTGAGCTTAGATCATACCGAGAGCTGGCTTGCGCTGGAATTAAAGCAAAGCGTCGTTTTGCCTGAAGCGTTGAAGGATGAAGGCATCTTAAAGATAGGATTCAGGACGGCGTGGGCTGCAGAAATGGATCAAGGAAATTCAGTACCCGAAGAGCCTTCTATTGCAAATGGGGCTTTGAATGAGCATATCACATCATTTCTAACGGACAATGAACTGAAACATGAGGTTATAGACGATCAACTGTACAAGCTTATATTTACTAGTAGAGGCGAAAGCTGGGTTGGTCTCATTCGGATCGAGGAAGTCCAGGATTATTGTGCGGTGTATTCCGTCTATCCGGAGCTCGTCCCTGAGCATCAGCGCCAGGAGCTTGCCTTGTTATTATTGAACGAGAACATGGACCTGCTAAGTGGCAGCTTCGAGCTGGATGATGAGGATGGCGAGCTAAGATTCCGATCCTCCTATTATGCCGGGAAAACGTATGATTCTGAGGTATTCAGCAGAATACTCGGCAATCACCTTGAAGCGGTAGAGTCTTATTTCTCTGAAATTCGTGAAGTGCTTAAACGCTAATATCATCGATAACCAAAGGGCTGTTTGCAGGAAGGGTGTACCCTTCTCGTGCAAACAGCCTTTTTTGTGTTTATTTTGTATGTTGTTCGCGGTACTGAGCGGGTGAAATGCCGTATGTTTTTTTGAACAGGGTGAAGAAATAGGTTGTGTTGAGCACGCCGACACTTTCGCTGATGACCGCAATGGAATCATTTGTTGTCGTAAGAAGCCGCGTAGCTTCCTCCAGCCGAATTTTCTTTAAATAATCATTAAACGACAGCTGCGTATGGCTGCGGAACAGCTTGCCGAGGTAGCCGGGAGATAACTTATTATTTTGATTCATGGATGATCGGCAACATTAACTACATGTTGTTTGATGTGAAGACGCCGGAAGATTATTTGAAAATGCAAACGACAGAGACTTCGAATCCAGTTGAATTCTCACCTGTTCTTGGTTTCCGCCTCAATACGGAGCCGATTGCTGTTGAATATGCGAATGTGCTATCCGAAGTGAAATCGAAGATCATTCCAATTAAAATGGGCGTGGTATCCTACGATAAATACTTCCCGGCAGCTCTTCAAAGCTTAAAGGCTGCTGGATTAGACAAGGTTATCGCTGAATATCAGAAGCAATTTAAAGAATGGCAGGCATTGCAGAAGTAAGGTTAGCTGAAGGGTAAAACAAAAAGAAGGAGGGCCGCTGCCCTCCTTCTTTTTGTTTGTGTATATTAGTAAGCTAGTGCGAACAAACCGTGAATATGCGACAAGTAACGAACGTTACTTGCTTCCTTCATTAGGGAAGCAGGCAAGCCCTTAAGCTGAGTCGCGTTGCCGCCGATTGTGCCCACGCCATCTTTACGGCCAAGGCTGCCCAGTGTTCCGGAGAATACAGGTACAAACTTATCCATAACGCCGCCTTTGATTTGAACCGCTAGGTTGTAGCCTACCGTTTCGCCCATTTGCCAAGCAAGCTGAGCTGTTGGAGGGTAAGGACGTTCGCTGCCTTCTGGGAATACAACTGCGCAGTCGCCAGCAAGGAATACATCAGCGTGTGAAGTCGATTGAAGCGTTGGTGTAACAAGTGAACGACCACGGTCTTCTGCAAGACCGCTGCTGCCGACAACTGGATTACCTTTAACGCCGCCAGTCCAAATGATTGTGCTGGATTCAATCGTACGACCGTCTTTAAGCGATACGGAGCTTTTTGTCGCTTCTGTAATCGCTACGCTAGTGATGAAGTTAACGCCACGTTTCTCAAGGCTTGTTACAGCGCGATCGATCAATACTTTCGGGAAGATTGGCAGAACGGCAGGGCCGGCTTCTACGCAATACAGCGAAATATCATTGAAGTCGATGCCTTTGCTGCGGCAAACCTCAGGAAGTCTGTCAGCGAATTCGCCAACAAGCTCAACGCCAGTCAAGCCGCCGCCGCCAACAACGATTGTTGCGTCAGCTTTATTGCCTGATTTTTTGTAAGCGTCAAGACGATCTTCAACATGCTTGCGGATTTTGTTAGCATCAGCAACGGATTTAAGAACAAGGCTGTTCTCTTCCAATCCTGGAATGCCGAAGTAGTTTGTTTCACTTCCAAGTGCTACAACAAGAGTGTCGTACTTTTGCACTTGTCCGCTTTCAAGAACCACTTGCTTCTCGTTAGGTTTAATTTCTTTAACCGAGTCAACGATGATGTTAACTTGTTTGTCGCCTAGAAGCTTGCTAAGCGGTAGAGCAACTGCTTGCTCAGCAATTGTGTCCCCAGCAAGTCTGTGCAGCTCAGTAATGATTTGGTGAGTTGGAAAACGGTTTACGATTGTGATGCTAGCTTCTGCTGCAGTCAAATGTTTGCGTGCTGTTAGAGCAGTAAGAAGACCGCCATAACCGCCACCAAGAATTAGTATTTGCTTCGACATGTTCATCCTCCGTTCGTTCTATACGTATTCGGTGTATTATACTTTATCGTTTTTGCGTTCAGACAAAACACTTAGGAAAGCTTGCGCGAAACGAAGCGTTTTTTGAACTTCCGGATCTTTAAGCATTTTCAACATAGCGAATAGGCCAACAGAAGAGTTAGCCGCTTCTTGCGAGCGCTCGCCAGCTTCAATAGCTGCTGTTGCGATACCTTTTGCTTTCTCTTGAACCGGTTTAACGAATTCACCGATACCTTGAGCGAAATCGTTGATCAACACTTTGTCTGTAGCGATGTTTTGTGCAAAATCATAAGCTTTGGTCATTAGAGTAACCATTTCAGCTAATTTTGGCAGGCTGTCCACGAGTACAGTTAGAGACTCTTGAACCTCCGGCTTCATCAATTGATCAAGTACATCCAACGTTTGTTTTTCTTCGACGAGGCTAGCTGCAACCTCTTGTCCAGCAGATGGTTGTGACATAATAGAATGTCCTCCTTTACGTAAATTTGAAAGTAAGTTGTAGTCTCAATTGTGTCAGCCGCTAAAGATAAAGATGCATCCTGAAAGATTGTTACACTTTTCACATAGTTATTCAAAAAATGTTTATGCGGACGTAACAGTCTTATTTCTGCGTGAGGCAGAAGGATGTGAATGCGCGTATGACGTAATCGGATTAAACCCTTTGTTTCTATTCTACATCGTTTTCACCAAAAGTTAAAAAGAAATTTATTGCTTTCGGTAAAAAGATTTGGAATATTGCTGTCATTCAGGCATATAGCTGCTGTTCGTTGATTAATCATCCAATTTATGGATATTAAATCGAATGATGTACCGTGATTTTAAACGCTTTATCGTTCAATAAGCGTAAATGAAGCGCAATTCAGTTATGATAATAAAAAACAATGATTAAAAACATACATAAAGGAGTTCTAATATGCAGCCCTATACGCAAAGAGTTGTATCCATCATTAAGGCGATTCCGGAAGGCACCGTAATGACGTATGGTCAAGTCGCAGAACTGGCTGGCAATCGCAGGGGGGCAAGGCAGGTTGTCCGAGTTCTGCATTCGATGAGCGGCATTTATAATCTTCCCTGGCACAGAGTTGTTAATGCAAAAGGGGAGATATCGATTCAAGAGGAGGAAGCTCGTTACATGCAGATCTTTTATTTAAAAGAGGAAGGTGTTGCAGCGAGCGAGGACGGGCGAATTGATTTGGAAAAATACCGCTACAATCCGGAAAGAGAAGAAGAAAGATGACCTTACCCGGATGAAAATTATGTTTCTTCGCGGTTAAGCGGCTGCGATTAACTTTTTCTAATGAAGCCCCATTTGAAACCCCGTATCCGAACCTTTATTATGGTATAGACCATTCGGAAGGGAGAGAAAGAACATGACAACAGAAATTGCACCGGGAAACGTTAGAAACTTCACTGTTTCCACCGAAATCTTTTATAATCAAAGCTTGGATATTTATTCGCAAATGATTTATATCGTACTCAGCTCAAGCACGGCGGATTCCGCATCGCTCACCTTAGACGAGGTTGCCAAAAAAGGCCGTATGACGACAAAACTTGCAATAAAAGCGATGCAAGCCTTAGTTGACGAGCAGCTAATCCCACATAAATTGTTCCGTAAAATGATCGGTGAATTCCAGGATGATCGCTTATCTTGGGCAGCTAAAGGGCTGCTCACGTATTGCAAGGAGCATAAAAACATTACATTGCCTGAGCTCTTAGCACTATCAGATCAATCTGGCGAGGATGAGGTCAGCATTCGGAAGGCATTGATGGAGCTGGAGAGAAACGGTTATTTAGAGGAATTTACGGAATTGAACAAATTGATGCACGGATAATCGAAAGAATATGCAAAAAAAGCCTTCAACGTACTCAGCAAACGGAAGCAGCGTTGTTGGGCAAATATAAGCTAAGTAGAAGCAACGGAAATATTTCCTTCTATTTTGAAAGAAGCAGGACCTGCACAGCTGTTGCGCTGTATAGGTCCTGCTTCTTTTTTTGTTTATGGGCGGTCAATTATACAGCACTATTCTTTTGTTAATTTCTCTAGTATAGCGTCGCCTTTTGTTCCAACCATTACATACGCAAAGCGGGCATTTTGCTCCGTTTCCAGCCCAGTGCCTTCGGGTACAAAATAAGATTCTATGCCGTACTGGATGTTTCTCCAGCCGCTAGTGGAACCGTTAATAATGATTTCCTTGTCAGCTAAAGGCTCACCTTTTTTATATAAACGATCCAAGTTGTATACGCCGCCGGCACCTTGTTGAAGCACGACCTTAATTCGGCTGTTGCTTGGACGTCTTTCCAGTTCCTGAGTGATGTGATCTGGCGGTACCGAAATATTATATTGGAGCGCTACATAATCGCCTTGCAAAATGGATCGTGGATCAAGCGGAACGATGGCCAGCTTAATCGGAGTGCCGCTCGAGAGCAATATTTCGCTTACTGCGGCATGGTAACCGACATAACCGAGCTGCAGCACTACAACGATAGCAATGAGAGCGGGGCTTCTGCGCAGCAATCGGCTGAATGAGTCCGCTTGTTCAGACACTGCTGCGCGTGTTCTATAGGCGTAAATATAAGTAGCTGCTATGATAATCACGCCAAGCAGGGCGAGTGTAATCGACTTGTGCAATAACGTCCAGAACAAGTCGTAATATTTGAACGCAAGGAAAATGAACCAGAATACGAAGCTTATGGCTGCTTCAAGAGCTTGGCTGCGCCTAACAAATAGAAAGGCTGCGATCGTAACTACAATGAAATTCAATATATTAAATAGCTCATATGAGTAAGGGAAAATGTTATCCATAAAGGTTAGCCAAAATAGAAGCAGCAAAGTAAAGAGCCAACCGCATTCTCTTACATGAATCTTGAAGGCGCCTTCTCTGAGCAGATGGTGACTAGCGTAAATGACTGCATTGAGCGACGTCACGATGAACACGATGAAGGAAGCTGCATTATGAACAGATCCAAATAACTGAAACAGAAGAATAGCGATATTGATATTCAGTAAGGTATAGATAAAGAAATGCGGTACCCTTCCTTGCCATTTGAACCATCCGACCAGCAGTACCGTTATGAAAAAAATAGATAAGGCTGAAGTATCAATCCAAGCGGTAGAGATAAGTCCAGCTATATATCCAATCGTAAGCACTGTGTAGCGTACAGCCGTATTTAAGCGAGTCAGCAGCAGTGTTGGAATAATAAACAGCAGTGACACTACAAATAAAATGTTTTCGGGCGGGATTTCACCAGCGGCTAATAGTACTAAGCCTACTAAGGAGATACTGCCAATCAAAACACCGATTACGGTAACGATTGTGAATGCGATTTTGCCAACAAGAGTGCTCTTATGTTCTTCTGATGGATGGGATGCTTGGTCATCTCGTTCATTAGAGCTTGACTGATGCTTGCCGAGCTTGTTTAAGTAACGGAAGAATAAGACGTTGGCTGTGAGTAATAAAGCGACAAAGAGGAGTCCGAATATAAAAAACAAGGTGGAATAATGCTCGGACATCAGCTCGAAATATTTAAATACAGCGAAAGCGGAAGCAGCCAGCGCGTTAAGGGTAAGCATGATTTTATCCAGGCGAACTTGGGTGAAATAATAGAATCCGAACGCGATTGCCGCAGCGCTTGCGACGTTCATCCATGCGCCATAATGTTCGTATAGATCGGAACTTGTCAAGACGAGCAAAGAAATATGAAAGGCAGTAAAGCTAATGAATTTAAGTGGTACTGATGAGAGACGTTTGGCTTCTATTAATGCGAATAGAATAAGATTGATAAGCGCAAATAACCAGCCAATCAGCAAAATTTCTTGGTCGCTATGGACGATAGAATACGCGCTTGGGAAAAAGTATTGCCACAGGGTTAGATGAACGAGTATATAGGCAAGGATATAAAAAGGATTAAAGCGGGTAATGAACGCGAGCAGCAGAGCAGGAATGGACCAAACGAGAAACAGCTCATAGGTGTCCGCATGTGAATTATATATTTGATTTAGAAGGGCAACCGCCACGCCAAACGCAACACAGCCGCCGACTAGAAAAGTAACAGACAAAAAATCGTGATGCCCAAGCATTATTTTCATTTTGGAAAAAACGAAAGCTGCGCCATAGAATAACACCATGATGCCGGCTGACGCGAGAATTTTATCGGCGCGGACTAGGCCGCCCCAGTTCGCCGCGAAGAAATAGATGATGGAAGCAAGCAGAAGTGAAACGCCCATTAGAAACCCAACACGCGCAACATTTAATCGAAGCATAGCACTCACAAGCCTTTCTAGTTGATCTTGCTTTTATTATAATGACCCAATCTAAAGTGAACTAGTACTCACTTTTTGTAGTACTGCCTTGTTTAGAGCGAAGCAAGCTCTTATACGATATAACCCGATTTAGCGGTTGATCTAACAAATAAATTTTGAAAGCAGGGCTGTACAAAGGTTTATGAATCAAATGGGCCGTTATTATGCTATTCTTAAGGTTACGAAAGTTTTAACTACTAAAGTGCGGAAGAGGTCTATAGATGAGTGAAATAAAGTTTGCGGATTATGCGTTAAGCCAAGAAATCGTTCGAGCGTTGGAGAGCCTGTCCTACGAAACGCCAACAGAGGTGCAGCGAGAGGTTATTCCCGTTGCGCTTGAGCAAAAGGATTTGGTCGTTAAATCACAGACGGGCAGCGGTAAGACAGCAGCCTACGGCATTCCATTATGCGAGCTGGTCGATTGGAACGAAAACAAACCTCAGGTGCTTGTGCTGACACCAACGAGGGAGCTGGCACTGCAAGTCAACGAGGACATTACCAATATCGGCCGTTTCAAGCGAATCAAATCGATGGCCGTCTACGGTAAAGCGCCTTTCCATATCCAAAGAGCCGAGCTTAAGCAAAGAACGCATATGGTCGTAGGGACGCCTGGACGCGTACATGATCATATTGAGCGTGGAACACTTCCCATCGAACGAATCAAATATTTAGTCATTGACGAAGCGGACGAAATGCTGAACATGGGCTTTATCGAGCAGGTACAAGCTATTATTCAGCAGCTGCCTACGGATCGAGTGACAATGCTGTTCTCTGCAACGTTCCCTGAGGATGTAGCTAAGCTAGCGCATAGATATATGAACACTCCTGTACAAGTAGAGATCAAGGCAGAGGGACTTACGACTGCTACGATTGAGCACTCGGTTATTGAAGTGAAGGAAGCAGACAAGTTTAAGCTGCTCCAAGACGTGATGATCGTCGAAAATCCGGACAGCTGTATTATTTTTTGCCGGACACAGGAGAACGTGGATCAAGTGTTCAGACAAATGGCGGAGCTCGAATATCCGTGCGACCGCATCCATGGCGGCATGGAGCAGGATGAGCGTTTTGAAGTAATGAATGCGTTCCGCAGAGGGCAATTCCGTTATTTGGTTGCAACGGATGTAGCAGCAAGAGGCATTGATATTACGAATATTACGCATGTCATCAACTTCGATATTCCGCTGGAGAAGGAAAGTTATGTTCATCGTACGGGCAGAACGGGACGGGCTGGCAAGACGGGTAAAGCGATCACCTTCGCAGCATCTAAGGATGCAAGGCGTCTAGCTGAAATAGAAGGCTACATCGGATTTAGCATTAACAAAGCGAAGGCGCCATCGGAAGAAGCGGTTGACCTTCGCAGAGAAGATTTTGAACAGAAGCTCAATATCGGTCCCGTTCTCAAAAAAGACAAGCGCGAGCAGCTGAACAAACAGATTATGAAGCTTAACTTTAACGGCGGCAAGAAAAAGAAGCTTAGAGCGGTCGATTTTGTCGGAACCATTGCCAAAATAGAAGGCGTGTCTGCAGAAGATATCGGTATTATTACGATTTTGGATAATGTTACCGATGTTGAAATTTTGAATGGCAAAGGCTCGCTAGTGCTGGAGGTTATGCGAAATACGACAGTGAAGGGCAAGCAGCTGAAGGTTCGCAGAGGGAATAAATCTTAACTAATCCTCCATGAAACAAGATAGGGAGATCATCGTGGAAAGCTTCATCTATCAGAATGTATTGCTGGTCGTGGCAGCTATCGTGCTGATTGCCTTGCTGTCCATCGTATATGCAAGCTGGCGGAACGGCATATCGCCTATGCCTTCCTCAGCGCCGGTGCGGCGGGTTGTAGTTGATGAGATCAGACGGCTGCAAAGCCGCGGCGTTATGGTGGAAGCGGGCTCTGGCTGGGGTACGCTCGCGTTTCAAGCGGGGAGAACCAGCAGAAACCTGCGGATCATTGGGATCGAAAATTCAGTTATCCCCATGTGGATATCTTTTATGGCAGCGAAACTCGAAAAACGGACGAATGTATCGTTCAAAAAGGGCGACTTGTACACATATTCGTACCGGGATGTGGATATGGTTGTGTGTTACCTCTATCCGGGTGCGATGCGGCGTTTAAGCCCCATTTTTCACGAGCAATTAAAGCCGGGTGCATATGTTATAAGCGTATGTTTTGCGCTGCCGGACTGGGAGCCTGAGCGTATCCTTATTTGCCGTGATATGTATCGGACCAAGGTTTATGTATACAAGGTAAAGAAGACATCATAGAAGGAGGAGCAAATGATGGAGATGGAATTGAAGGAGCAATTTGGCGGCATCGATATTTATTTATTTGATCAGCTGCTGAAGGGATCACTTACAAAGGATATGCGTATTCTTGATGCAGGCTGCGGCTCAGGGAGAAACCTGACGTATTTGCTTCGCAGCGGCTATGATGTATTTGCAATCGATCGATCAGAGACAGCTATTCAAGAGTTGCAGCGGTTAGCGGACTTGATAGCTCCTAAATGGGCGAAAGAGCAGGCACGCGTGGAGGCGGTAGAGCAGATGAGCTTCGCCGATGCGAGCTTTGATTTTATTATTAGCAGCGCGGTTCTGCATTTTGCCGACAATGAGGAGCATTTTGATCAAATGGTTAATGAGCTCTGGCGCGTGCTTAAGCCAGGCGGGAAGCTGTTCGCTAGGTTGGCCTCCTCCATTGGCATGGAGTCCCGTATGCAGCCGCTTGGTGAAGGACAATATCTGCTTCCTGACGGAAGCAGACGTTTTCTGGTTACGGAGGAAAAACTGCTTGGAATGACGGCAAAGCTGAGCGGGCATTTATTCGAGCCGCTCAAAACCGTTATCGTAGCAGACAAACGCTGCATGACTACTTGGTGTGTTGAAAAGTCAGGTTAATATGCATGATTACAAATGAAGCCACCAAATACCAGCGCATTCTGGCAGGTGGACGAGCTTGTCCCGCGCTACCCTATCTGCTAATTCATCACTAAAGAAGAAACGTGTTAATTGCTCCGCTTGTTCCACGCTGTCAAAGGCATAATCCGTTCGTACCCATTTGTGCGAGAATCCATAATCCTGCTCAAGTGCAGCGTAGTATTTCTTCAAAAAGTCAGGCGGGTTTGGTGTTTCGAAGCCAGTGCCCATCGTCTCAAAAATAATAATGGTTCCGTTATCGCGGAGCACACGTTTCATTTCGCTCATTACCTGCCGTAGGTTCTGCTCCCAGTTTGGTAGATTATCGCTGCCTAAGTAACAAATACTCCAGCCGGAAACGATTAGATCCGCGCTTTGGCTCGCAAGAGGCAGCTCGCGATGATCAGCAGCCTGCGTTCTCCAATTCGTATAGCCAGCAGAACGTAATCGTTCTGCCGCTACATGCAGCATAGGCTCATACGCATCAAGTGCAACAATCGTTTTGGCCTGATCGGCTAGTACGGCAGTGAGTCTGCCGGAGCCGGCACCAAGATCTACAATATCCAATCCTCTAATTGGTCTTATCTCTTCGATCCAATGCTGCACGCTCGGCTGCCTAGCGATTAATTCATGATAACGCGCCGCTTCTTCCTTATAAATAGCATCATGGTCTGGCATCGCAATTCCTCCTCAGTAGGGTTCAAAATGATTCATCCCTAGCTTAAAGGTATACGTAACGGAAAGGTCAATAGCCATGTTTTAAACTGTTGACTTGGGAATAAACTCTTATTCGGCAGTCTCAAATGTATATTCACTTAGGTTATGGATAACGTCATCATCTATGGCAATATCCAGCTGTTTCAACGCGAGTAAAACAGAGCCGACTACAGGCGGAAATTTAGGCTGAACAACGGTGTAGCGCTTGTTGTTTCCTTGCCGAAGCTTCTCGCCCAGCTCGCGAATAAAATAAGGGCTGTTTGCAACGCTGCCTGTGAAAGTAACAGCGACCTCTTCACTATAGAAGGAGGAAGCAATCATCTCGATGCCTACCTTGATTTGATCGATGGCACGGTTGCACACGCGGATAGCGAGAGAGCTTCCACGCTCGGCGGCTTCCGTAACCGCAGGAGCGAACTTCCCAAACTGCTTGTCTCGCGTACGGCGATCATCCGCAAAGCCTTTTTTGGCTATATCAGCAAGCTGCTGGGCCGTTGAAACATTCCAATGAACAAGCATGGCTTCGCGAAGCTCGCGGTCCGTATCATCACAATTGCCTGCCAGCATCTCATATACAGCATCATAGGCAACAAATCTCGCTGCGCTAGCTGCATAATGGTGAAAATCATAGTTGCGAATCATTTGTCCATCGTCCGTCATGCCTACGATAATCGAGCCTGTTCCAGCGATAACGACGATGCCTTGTTCACCCATTAATGCGCCTCTATGAGCCGAGACCGCATCGTTCACATGCCACATCGGGCAGGTGAGTCCCGGAAGCTTTGTTAATGTCTTAATCCATTCGAGGTCAGATGGCGAATCGAGGCCTGCAATACCAGCAACCAGCGCGAGCGCATGATAGGGAGTGCGGCCAGCTTGCTGGAGTGCTTGGGTAATAGCTCCTTGCACATTTTCAGCTGCCATCTCGTCTTTGTAAATAGAGGCGGAGCCTCGTTCCAAATATGAAAGCACATGTCCTCTATGACTGCACACCATGACGCGGGTATGAGTTCCGCCGCCGTCTATTCCAATTACAACCTGCTCTTCTTGCAAATGCATAGGTAGCACTCCTATTCGTAGTGGCTTGTGAGGCGTCGAACGAACGCTTGGTCAAACTATCGCATTATTTTACCTCAATTTACCATATAGAGGAAGTGGTGGATTACAAAAAGTGAGAATGGCTTGCTTAAATAACCAGCGACAGCCTCGTTGTTTATATTGCGTTTAAACAGGCAAGGTAAAGTAGGAACTGTAGTGGAGAGAATAGAGAGATACAGGAGTGATACTGATGAAAAATAAAAATAGCAACGTTAAGCGATTCATAGGGCTGATTATGGAGACGAATCCCCCGAAGATGATGCTGTCTATTGCGGTTATTTTGAGCGTCATTACGACGCTAGTTAGCTTGACCATACCTATATTCACGAAAAATATGGTTAATGGCTTCTCGCTGGGGTCATTGAGCACGGGGCAGATTGTCTGGATGGCGGCTGCTTTTATCGCGCAGGTTGTGTCTGGAGGCGTGTCTGTTTACCTGCTGCATTACAGCGGCAATAAGATCGTCTCGTCTATCCGAGAGCGGTTATGGAGCAAGTTGCTGCGCTTGCCAGTCCCGTATTATGACAACAAATCCTCAGGCGATACGATTAGTCGGCTGACTAATGATACAGCGCTGCTGAAGGGTCTTATTACGGAGCATGTAACTGGTTTTTTCACAGGCATTTTGTCCATTATCGGTGCATTGTCGATTCTTTTCTATATGAACTGGCAGATGACGCTTATCATGTTAACTGTCTTCCCTTTGGCCGCACTCATTATGGTGCCAATTGGACGGAAAATGTACAGCATATCCAAATCCACGCAGGCGGAGAACGCAAGATTTACTTCCGTCGTAAATCGTGTGGTATCCGAGATTCGGCTGGTCAAAGCATCCGGTTCCGAGCCTGCTGAATATGAGCAAGGACGCGTCGGCATTCAGAATTTGTTTGGATTTGGTTTAAAGGAAGCACGCATGCAGGCGCTTATTTCGCCAATCGTCACTTTTATCATCTTATTGCTGCTGGTATGCTTAATCGGCTTTGGCGGTGTTCAAGTATCATCAGGTAAGATGACTGCGGGTGAGTTAGTCGCCTTTATTATGTACCTGTTCCAAATCATGCTGCCGATTACGCAGATCTCACAATTTTTCACACAATTTCAGAAGGCAATGGGCGCGACGGACAGCATTATTGGTATATTAGAATCCGATGAAGAAGATCAAGATAATGGCAAGGAAGTAACTCAGATGGACCAAACCTTGCAGGTGGAAAATGTATCATTTGCCTATAAGCCCGATGAGCCAATCCTGCGGGATGTGAGCCTGACAATTGAAGCGGGCAAAGTAACGGCATTGGTCGGCCCGAGCGGCAGCGGCAAAACGACGCTATTCTCGCTGCTGGAGAGGTTCTACGACCCGACATCCGGGGCGATTAGGCTTGGCGGAACTGACATCCGAGACGCGTCTCTGCGTTCATGGCGCAGCCAGATTGGCTACGTTTCGCAGGAGAGCCCGATTATCGCAGGCACGATCAAAGATAACTTATGCTACGGTCTGACGCATGAGGTGACGCAGCAGGAAATCGAGCAGGCTGCACGAATGGCTTATGCAGACGGCTTTATTGAAGCATTGCCTGAGAGCTATGAAACCGAAGTTGGCGAGCGCGGCATTAAGCTATCGGGTGGGCAGCGGCAGCGGATTGCCATTGCAAGGGCGCTGCTGCGTGATCCGCAAATCCTTATGCTCGACGAAGCGACGTCTAATCTCGACAGCAAGTCAGAAGAAGTGGTGCAGGACGCGCTGAAAAATCTAATGATCGGACGGACGACTGTCGTTATCGCCCATCGCTTGTCGACGGTTGTTGATGCGGATTCGATCGTTTTCCTAGAGAAAGGCGTCATTACCGGGGTAGGAACGCATGATCAATTGTATGCTAGCCATACCATGTATCGAGAATTCGCTAATGGACAGCTTCGAGTGAATAAAACGGCTTCTTAAGTAAGCAGAGAAGAGGGTGGAGAAATGGGCTATGTGCTGATTGTAGACGATGATCCGCATATTCGTGAGCTGGTTCGGGTTATTTTGGAGAAAGAGGCTTTAAGCGTGCAGGAGGCTCCGGATGGGCAATCGGCGCTTGCTCAAATGGAAGCCTCTCCGGCAGATATGGTCATATTGGATATTATGATGCCGAATATGGACGGCTGGGAGCTGTGCCGTGAGCTGCGGGAGCAGTACGATATTCCGCTGCTCATGCTGACGGCCAAGGGGGAAATGGGCGATAAGGTGCGAGGGTTCCACCTCGGAACGGACGATTATTTAGTAAAGCCGTTTGATCCCGCGGAGCTGACTGTCAGAGTTAAAGCGCTATTGAAGCGTTACCGAATCGCGGTGTCGCAGCAGGTTTCCGTAGCGGAGATCATGCTCGATCGGCAGACTTATGAAGTGAAGATTCATTCGGATTATACGACGCTTCCTCCGAAGGAATTTGAGCTGCTGTTCAAGCTCGTTAGCCATCTAGGCCGTACATTGACACGCAACCAACTGATCGAAGCGATTTGGGGTTATGATTTTGACGGCAACGAACGAACGTTGGATGTACACATCAATCGGCTGCGTGAGCGTTTTGTCGCTTGGGAGGTATCGATTAAGATCAGTACGATCCGTGGACTCGGTTATCGGCTGGAGGTACTCCAATGAATCGTAAAATGTCAAAATGGGAAGTTTCACTGCGTGTTGTAGGAGCTACGTCGATGGTATTCCTACTGAGCGGAAGTGCCTTCTCGCTGGCGTATTGGTTGACGAAGTGGTTTTACACGAGACATGAGGTCCGCTTTCCTGAATATATAGTGCAGCTGGTGAACTGGGGACTGGGCATTTTATTTATCATAGTGCTGTTCGCTATCGTTAATTTGGTGATACGACCGAAGCAAAGGGAAGTTTGGGTTGAAATGATCGATGCGCTAAAACGAATGGCAAAGGGAGATTTCAACGTGGCCTTGGATCGTGACAAGAAATTTCATGGCCAATTCGGGGACGTTATTCAGTCCATCAACGATATGGCGCATGACCTGAAGCAGGTAGAGCTGCTTCGTCAGGAGTTTATTTCTAACGTATCGCATGAAATTCAATCACCTCTGACCTCGATACGCGGATTTGCGAGCACGCTGCAGCGCGAGGATCTTAGCCCTGAGGAGCAGCGTCATTACTTGTCGATTATTGAGCAGGAAACGACGCGGTTGTCCAAAATAAGCGACAATCTGCTTAAGCTGACAACGCTCGAATCCGAGCAGCAGCAGATGGACACGAAGCGATACAGGCTTGATGCGCAGCTTGAGAACATCGTGCTCGCAAGTGAGCCTCAGTGGCTGGACAAAGCGCTTGAGCTTGAACTAGAGCTGGAGGAAGTAGAGATTGCGGCCAGCGAAGAGATGCTTAGTCAGGTTTGGGTAAATCTCTTTCATAATGCGATTAAATTTACACCTGCCAAAGGGAGCATTAAAATTGTACTGGAGCGCATAGGCGATAAGGTCAAAGTAAAGATTACAGACACGGGTATTGGCATTTCTTCGGAGGATCAGCTCCGCATCTTTGAACGTTTCTATAAGGGTGACAAGCAGCGGACGAGAACGGCTGATGGCAGCGGATTAGGCTTGTCGATCGTCCATAAAATCGTTGAGCTCCACCAGGGGAATATTCGTGTAGACAGCAGGTTGAATGAGGGTTCTTCTTTTGAGGTGACGCTGCCGCTTACTTAGCAGCCAGCTATTCATAGAAAGTGCCTTGAAATGACAACGAGTTCTGTTCTTCCATATATTACACTCGACTGTTTTGTTTCAAAATAGCCATATGAGGTTAATCATAGCTATATCGAATGACAGAGAGGGGCAAAAAAATATGGGTCTATTGTGGACATTAATCGTTGGCGGAGTAATTGGTTGGTTAGGTGGTTTGCTTGTTGGGCGCGACGTACCGGGAGGAATTATCGGCAACATCGTAGCTGGCTTCATCGGAGCTTGGTTAGGTACGCTGATTCTTGGCTCGTGGGGACCGACGATGGGCGGATTTGCTCTCATCCCGGCTATCATTGGAGCTGTTGTAGTTGTGCTGCTGCTAAGTGCAATCTTGCGAGGAACAAGACGCGCGTAGTCTAATCATTACGTAAACTTGATAAAACCGTTGTTGAAGTAGTAACGTATACTTCAATAGCGGTTTTTCTGCGTGTAGATATTGATACGGCAAGGGGAGAGGTTAAAAGGCATGCTCATATTCGTTAGTATCATTGCGGTAGTCATAGTTGTTGTGTATTTGGTCCTCCAGTATTACCCTGCTTTTGGGGCAGCACAATCAAAGGAGCGGCGGCAGCAGTTAAGCCGTTCGAACCAATATGGGCGTAAAAAATTTATAAATGCGATTCCTACAGCCATGGATACGACAACAAGCGAGAAGCTGAAGCTGCTCGTTCAATTTATGAAAGGCAATAAGATGGCAAGGCCAAGCAAAGCGCTAGTCATTGAGTCGATGAGTGAAGGATATGGTGCCGGGCAGCATCAGCCTAAGCTGACCTGGTTTGGCCATTCTGCAGCTTTGCTTGCAATCGACGGGAAAACACTGCTGCTTGATCCGATGTTCGGCAAAGCGCCGTCCCCGTTTCCGTTTATAGGCGGTAAAAGATTCAGCGATAAGCTGCCATTTGAGATGGAGCAGCTTCCGATGATCGATGCGGTACTCATTTCACATGATCATTACGATCATTTGGACTATGGCTCCATTGTAAAGCTTAAGGATAAGGTGAGACGCTTTATTGTGCCGCTTGGCGTTGCGCCTCATTTGGTAAGATGGGGAGTAGATCCATCCCTTATAGAGGAGCATGATTGGTGGGATGAGTTTTCATATGAGGGGATTCAACTGGCTTGTACGCCTGCAAGGCATTTCTCAGGTAGAAGTTTGACGGATCGCGATGCAACGCTTTGGTGCTCCTGGGTAATACATGGCCGGGAGGCACGCATCTTCTTCAGCGGAGATAGCGGCTATGGTCCTCACTTTAAAGAAATAGGCGACAAATATGGACCCTTCGATCTCACATTAATGGAATGTGGACAATATGATGAGCGCTGGGCAGCTATCCACATGATGCCGGAAGAAACGGTACAGGCTCACTTGGACGTACGCGGAAAGATTATGATTCCGATACACTGGGGTGCATTCACACTTGCCATGCATGATTGGACTGACCCTGTGGAGCGAGCGGTAAAGGCAGCTCAGAAGATGAAAACACGTATTTCGACTCCGAAAATCGGAGAGACTGTACTGCTTCAAGCGGCTGAATACCCATCCTCAGCGTGGTGGCGGTAGCCTAAATAAGTTATAGCGGAAAAGCTTATAAAATATAGCAGGGGCTGTCTTCAAAGGTCTAAACATACCTTTAGAGACAGCCCCTGCTGTTATTATTTGATGCCTGAGATCGCGTAGTTCTCGATAATATGCTTCTGGAAGAAGATAAAGATGATGATGATAGGCACAACCATAAACGTTGATCCAGCCATTTGGAGCGCATAGTTGCCGCCGTATTGCCCTTTGAGCAATGACAGGCCAACGGAGAGAGTGTAGAGCTTCTCATCATTCGCGATAATAAGCGGCCAAAGGAAGCTGTTCCATCCGCCAATAAAGGCTAATATGCCTTGTACCGCAAGTATGGGCTTCGAAATAGGAAGCACGATTTGCATGAACGTCCGGAATTCACTTGCACCGTCAAGACGGGTTGCTTCAAGCAGCTCATCTGGAATGGTAGCCATGAACTGACGGAACAGGAATATACCGAAGGCGCCGACAAGTCCGGGCAGAACGATACCGATCATCGTATTCGTCAGATGCATTTCATTTAGGATCAGATAGACCGGAATCATCGTCACCTGACCAGGAATCATCATCGTAGCAAGTACGATATAGAACAAGTTATTACTGCCTTTGAATTTGTACTTCGCGAAGCCGAAACCAGCCATCGCATTCAGGAATAAGCCAATAAAGGAGAAGAAAACGATAATGAGCGTATTTTTCAAATAAACGCCAAAGTTCATATTCTCAAATAAGTTCTTGAAATTTTCCGTCGTGAAGCGCTCAGGCAGTAAGGTAGGCGGGATATTCTGAATCTCGCTCTCTGGTTTGAAGGAAGAAAGGATCATCCATACGAAAGGAAGGATGACCAATACCCCGCCGACCGCGAGGCATATGCCTAGTATCCACTTGAGCGCTTTTTCGCCTTTTGAGGCGCTTGACGCTTTTGCTTGCGAACTCATCCATTACACCTCCGTTTGGATTATAAATCCGTTTCTTTATTTTGAAATCTGAATTGTACGAGCGTAATAATAATGATTGCGATGAACAGGACAAATGATCCTGCTGCCGCGTATCCGAAGTTGCTAAGCTGGAAGCCGTTCCGATAAATAAACAGGGCCACAGATGTTGTGCTGTCGAGCGGACCACCGTCGGTCATAATGAATGGCTCTTCGAAAAATTGCAGCCAACCGATCATGGTAGTGATCGATACAAAGAAGATCGCGAAGCGCAGCATTGGAATCGTGATGTAAGTCAGTTGTTTCCATGTGCTGGCACCGTCGAGCTGTGCCGCCTCGTAATAAGACTTCGGAATACCTTGAAGCGCGGCGATGAAGATGATCATATTGAGGCCGATCCCTCTCCATACCGCCATCAGAATAAGCGATATTTTAGCCATGACTGGATCTTGAAGCCATGGAACCGTAGGCAGATTAATCGAATCAAGAATATAGTTGAGCAGACCGAAAGCCGGATTGTAAAGGAAACCCCATACAACAGCAACGGCAACAACGTTTGTAACTGATGGCATATAATAGATGACTCGGAAAGCTTTAAATGCACGGTTTGCACCGAAATTAATCATGATCGCAATAGCAAGTGAACATAAGATAACAAGTGGAACACCGATGATTACGTAGAACAACGTATTAAGTATGGCTTTTACGAAAATAGGATCAGCCAGCACGTCTACATAGTTTTTGAATCCGACGAATGAAATATTGGACCAGTCAGCAAGGCCTGCCAAGTCCATGTCCGTAAAGCTTATTATTAAGGCTACAAGGATCGGCAATAACGAAAATAAGGTAAGCAAAATAAGCGTTGGAGCGATAAAGAAATACGGTGCCTTACTCTGAGAGATGCCTTTCATAAACGACCCTTCCTTTGCTATGAGCGCCTGGCTTTATCCATTTCTAATGGAACCGGCAGCGGCTCTGTTCCAGAACCGCTGCCGGCGATGGCGATCATTATTTATTCAAAATTTGTTCAGCTTTGGCGTTGAAGCTGTCAAGTTCCTTCTTAATTTCAGACTTGCCGCGGTAAATTCTCTCGAATGTCGATAGCACGTTTTGAGCAATTTCTTCCCATGGCTTGATAAGCGGCATAGGCTCCGAGCTGTTCAACTGCTCACCGATAACTTTTACATTAGGATCTTTCGTCAAAGCTTCGTTCTCCCATGCTTTTTTCGTGGAAGGAAGCGAGTTTGTAAGCTCCAGCCATTTCAGCTGTGTCTCAGGCTTGCTCATGTAAGCAAGGAATTTCAAGGCTTCTTCTTTGTGTGTTGTATGTTGGAAAATAGACAAGTTAGAGCCGCCTAGAGAAGAAAGGTTGTTCTCTTTCTTAGGAAGTACAGCTGTTGCCCATTTGCCTGCAAGCTCAGGTGCTTGGTCATTAATTAGTTTAATCATCCAAGGTCCGCTGATGAACATCGGCGAGATACCTTCACCCTTAAATGCAGGGATAATATCCATACCTAGATCAATCGGTGCAGAGCCGTCTTTGAAGAAGCTGTCCAAATATTCAACGGCTTCCACGAATTCTGGTTGGTTGAATTGTGGTTTGTTGTTCTCGATAAGTTTCGAGCCGTTTTGACGAGCGAACATGAATAGTAGCGATTGTTCTTTAACATCAAGGCTGATGCCGTATTTGTTTTTGCCGCGAGCTTTAAGCTTTGTTGCAGCATCTTTAAGCTCATCCCATGTTTGTGGAGCTTTATCGTAGCCTACTTCTTTCAGTAGATCTGTACGGTAATAAAGCACGCGAGTGTCGATGTACCAAGGCACGCCTACAGTTGCATCTTCGTATTTAGTCGTTGATACCGATCCTGGGTAGAAGTTTGCTTCAGCAAGTTCTGGATATTCAGTTACGTAAGGAGTGATATCCATAAGCGCTTTAGCGGATGCGAACTCAGGAATCCAAGTTGTTCCCATTTGAAGCACGTCTGGACCTTTTTTGGAAGCGACAGCCGTCAACAGCTTGTCATGTGCCGTATCCCAAGGAAGTGCTTGTACATTGACCTTAATGTTAGGGTTCTCAACCATGAATTGCTCTGCAATCTTCGGCAAGGATTTGGCTTCTTCACCCATACCCCATACGTTGATGGTTACTTTATCATTTGCTGCTCCTTCATTGCTGTTGTTGCTTCCGCAAGCAGTGAGGGCGCCGATAAGCAGCATAGAGCTAGCTAGTGCAGTTGCCACTGATTTCTTAAACATTAATTATTCCTCCCGTGTGAATGATTGTTATCAGTACTATGCTGTGAATCCGTGCAAGTTATGCACGCAGGCGGCTGTTGTTTGCCGTATATATAAGCCTAAGCTGGGTGTTGATAAGCAGGTAAATGTTGCTTTCCCTGCCGCAGCAAAAACGTTCGCCACAAGTATATAGAAATACTAATTGATGTGGTGAAACGTTTCTATAAACAAAATATATTACCGTTTACAACTTTAGAACCAGACCTGCTTATTGATTCGAAACGTTTCGACATCATTATAGATCAAAGTTTTGACGGGTTCAAGCGTTTTTTTAATTCAGGAAAATAGTCTCATATTAGTGATATAAACGTTTCTATTAAAGATGAAACAGCAATTGACGGCTCTTTTTGAATTGTTTATAATCCAAATTAGGAGTAAATAGAAACGTTTCGATTGTTATAATTATTGGCCATAAGACATAAGCGTGGTAAAGACAGAAGGACCTGTAAACATTAACGATAAGAACGATAAATTTGATTGGCTATTACGAGGAGGAACACGGATATGGAAAAGCAACCTGCGGCTCTTCTAAAGCTCATGACGCTCGAGGAGAAGATCGGGCAGCTGCTGCAGCTGGCGACGCCATTCTTTGAAGGCGCGGATGGACAGATTACCGGACCGATGGCTGAAATGGGCGTAACGGAAGAAACGGTTCGCAATACAGGCTCCGTGCTTGGCTTAACAGGAGCGAGGGAAGTCATTAACATACAGAAGCAGCATTTGGCGAACAACCGCTTAGGCATTCCGCTTCTAGTGATGGCGGATATCGTCCATGGCTACAAAACGATCTTTCCTGTACCGCTGGCAATCGGCTGCTCATGGGATATGGAACTGGCGGAACAAAGTGCCGAGATCGCTGCTAAGGAAGCTGCTGCGGCAGGTGTACACGTTACGTTCGCTCCGATGGTCGATCTCGTAAGGGACCCAAGATGGGGCCGAGTCATGGAATCGACTGGCGAGGACCCGTATTTGAACAGTGAATTCGCCAGAGCCTTCGTAAGAGGCTTCCAAGGAAAAGACCTTGCAAATGATATTAACCGCGTGGCAGCATGCGTGAAACACTTTGCCGCATATGGAGCTGCAGAAGGTGGACGCGACTATAACACGGTTGATTTGTCCGAGCGTCAGCTTCGCGAGTTTTATTTGCCTGCATATAAAGCGGCGCTGGATGAAGGCTGCGAAATGGTCATGACGGCATTCAATACAGTGGATGGCATTCCAGCTTCAGGAAACAAGTGGCTGATGCGTGATCTTCTTCGCGGCGAATGGGCGTTTGACGGTGTGCTGATCTCCGATTGGGGCGCAGTAAAAGAGCTGATCCCGCACGGTGTTGCAGCAGATGAGTCAGAAGCGGCAATGAAGGCGATCAAAGCCGGCGTCGATATTGAAATGATGACGACCTGTTACACGGATCATTTGCAGCGGCTTGTTGAGGAGAATGAAATCGATGTTGCTTTGATCGACGAAGCTGTACTTCGCATTCTGGAGCTGAAGCAGAAGCTGGGCTTGTTCGATCAACCGTATCGTGGTGCGAATGAAGAGCGTGAGCAGGAAATTGTAGGCTCAGCAGCACATCGCAAGGCTGCGCGTGAGCTGGCTCTTAAATCCTGTGTCCTCGTAAAAAATGATGGCGTTCTTCCGCTTGGTCGCGAGCAGAAAATTGCGTTGATTGGTCCTTTCGCGGCTAGCGGCGATATTCTTGGGCCTTGGTCTTGGCTTGGCTCCAAGGAAGAGGCGGTTCAACTAGCAACAGGCATCGCAAGCAAAGTAGATGCATCATTGTTGTCTGTGACAGAAGGCTGCGGTATTGAAGACGCAACGGATGCGCAGTGGCAAGCGGCATATGCTGCAGCTAAAGATGCAGATATCGTGGTGCTTGCTTTAGGTGAGCATTCGGATATGAGCGGGGAAGCGGCTAGCCGGTCGAATATTAGATTGCCGCAGGTACAGCTTGAGCTAATCGCTCAGCTGAAACAGCTAGGCAAGCCGATGGTGACTGTCCTATTCAACGGAAGACCGCTTGATCTGCACGGTGTAATTGATCAATCGGATGCTGTATTAGAGGCGTGGTTCCCAGGTACCGAAGGCGGCGCTGCCATCGCGGAATTATTGTTTGGCGAGTCGGAACCGACAGGGCGGCTGTCGATGTCGTTCCCTTATTCCGTAGGCCAAGTGCCGGTTTACTATAACCGGTTCAATACGGGAAGGCCGCAGGGCGCACCTGATGCGCAGGTGAAATACGTATCTCAATACTTGGATGTTCCGAATGAGCCGCTGCTGCCGTTTGGTTATGGGCTTGGTTATACAACCTTTACCTACAGCGGAGCGAAGATGGCGATGGATACGATGAGTGCTTCTAAGCCATTGCATGTAAACATCACAGTAACGAACACTGGGGCTCGCGCTGGTGAGGAAACCGTACAGCTGTATGTACGCGACATGGCGGGGGATGTTGTCCGTCCGTTACAAGAGCTAAAGGCATTCCGCAAGGTGATGCTGCAGCCAGGAGAGAGCAAAGAAATCTCGTTTACGCTGGAGGAAAAACAGCTGCGTTATTATCATGCTGATCTAACCTTCACAAGCGACCCTGGTGACTTTGAACTGTACATTGGGCCAAACAGCCGTGATGTAGAAACGCTTAAATTCAAACTAAGCAAATAGAAAGGCAGTGAGAAGAAGATGGAAGCTATAGTGAATGCGTTGAAAGCGATGAATAAATTGCAAATAAAAGCAGGAGAGCTGACGTTTGATTTTTTAAGCAGCGGAGACCTTGCGCAAGCTGTCCATAAAGGAACGATGCTGAATCAAGTGGTGTCGAACAATGTAGATGGCTCGCTTAACAATCTTTACTTGCGCATGCATACCGAAGAAGGAATTTCTTATGAGCCTTTGCTTGGGATTCATTCGTCAAGCCGCATGTCAGCGGTGGATGGTCGTCTGCTATGGGAAGGGACTGCATTTGATGGCATCGCCTATCGCGTAGTCTTCACATTAACGAACCATGGCATCTGGTTCTGGGATGTAACCGCACAATCGCAAGGAAAAGAAGCGAAGATCGACATCATTTATGGACAAGATATTGGACTCGCGGATATTGGCGCAGTGCGGTCGAACGAAGCATACATGTCGCAGTACGTTGACCATAAAGCTTTTAAAGATGAGAAGCTGGGTTATGTTCTTTGCTTCCGTCAGAATCAGCCGATGCAGGGATCATTTCCTTACATGCAGCACGGTGCACTAACAGGAGCAGCCAGCTACTCAACGGACGGATTCCAATTCTTTGGTCTTAGCTATAAAGAAACGGACGTGCCGGAAGCACTTGGCAAGGTTGAACTAGCGAATGAGGTATATCAATATGAATTCACTTATGCGGTGCTTCAAGCTGAGCCTGTCTTGTTGAAGGATAAAGCTCGCTTTGTATTTTACGGCATGTTCAAGGCTGATCATCCATCAGCTGTGAGTGAAATAGAGTTCAGCGCTGAAATTCAGAAGGCTTGGGAAGAAGTTGAGCGTTCGAATGAGACCGGCTTCGCTGCGGCGGCAACACCTGTAGCTAAGTCTGAGGTTGCAAATGCGATTGGAACGCCAGTACGCACGGCATCAATGACGATGGAGGAAGTTAACGCTTATTTCCCTAACCGTCATCAGGAGGAATGGCAAGACGGCAAGCTGCTGTCTTTCTTTACAGAGAGCCATGAGCATGTTGTGCTTAAGGAGAAGGAACTGCTAGTTGAGCGTCCGCACGGTCATATTCTTATGTCTGGCGGCAATGACCGCATGACAGAGGATGTTATGACGACAACTTCCTATATGTACGGTATTTTCAACTCACAATTGCTAGTAGGCAATACCAGCTTCCACAAGCTGTTTACGAATGCGCGCAATGCGCTCAATAATTTAAAGACATCTGGACAACGCATTTATGTCGAGTTGGAAGGTTCATACCGCCTTCTTACTATGCCTTCGATGTTTGAGATCGGCTTTAACTATGCTCGTTGGTTCTACAAAACAGCAGATGACACAATCATCATTACAAATTATACAACGGTTGATTCGCCTGAGGTCCGCCTTCACCTTCGTTCGGAAAAAGGACAGGCTTACCGCTATTTAGTTACGAATCAAGTATCCATGAATAACAATGAATACGAGCTTCCGTTCCATATGGAGCTGGAGGACGGCGTGTTTACTTTCAAGGCTGACCAAGCTTCTATCAGCGCTCCGATTTTCCCTAATCTGCAATATCGGATGTTCGTGAGCGGGGCAGACATGACTGCAGGAGATGAAAGCTTGCTTGTTAGCGGTACGGCATCAGGCTCAGCATCGCTTGTGGTGATGCAGCTTGGCCAAAGTGCGGAATGGACAATTACGATGCAAGGTCTCTTGCGTGGCGAGGCATTGCCGCAGTCAGAGCGGAAGGCAGAGCTTGAAATCGAGCGCTACCGTGAGTTTTTCCGTCAAGTGATGAATGGCTTCCGCTTATCCGCTGAGGGTACTGAAGCAGCTTCAGCTGAGCTGGATAAAGTGAATGCATTGGCATGGTGGTATACGCATAATATGCTCGTTCACTACTCTGTGCCTCATGGCTTGGAGCAATACGGCGGTGCAGCATGGGGAACGCGCGACGTTTGCCAAGGACCGACGGAGTACTTCATGGCTATGAACAAATACGAGCAGGTTGCTGAAATCTTGAAGACCGTTTATTCCCATCAATACGAGGATGACGGAAATTGGCCGCAATGGTTCATGTTCGACAAGTATTTCCACATTCAACAAGAAGAAAGCCATGGCGATATTATTGTTTGGCCGCTGAAGGTGCTTGGCGACTACTTGTCAGCAACAAAGGACTATAGCATTTTGCAGGAGCGTGTTCCTTATACGGTCCGTCACAAAGGCGAATTCACGACAGAATCTGCGACGCTGCTTGACCATGCGATGAAGGAAATTGCCTATATGAAGAGCCACTTCCTGCACGACACGCATTTGTCTTCCTATGGCGACGGAGATTGGGATGATACGCTGCAGCCGGCTAATGCACAGCTTAAGCAATATATGATCAGCAGCTGGACAGTGGCGCTTACGTATCAGGTTATCGCACAGTTTGGCCGCGTGCTGGAGGAAGTTGATGCGATGCAGGCAGCCGAGCTTAAGGAGCTTGCATCAGCTATTCAAGCGGACTTTAATCAGTATATGCTGCAACAGGATGTCATTCCTGGCTTTGTATACATGGAGGAGCCGGGCGATGCGAAGCTGATGCTTCACCCGACTGACACAACTACAGGCATTCAATACCGCTTGCTTCCAATGACACGCAGTATGATTAGCGAATTGCTTACAGAGGAGCAAGCAGCTGAGCATTACCGTGTTATTAAAGAGCAGCTGTATTGCCCAGATGGCGTACGGCTGATGAACCGTCCTGCACAATATGCAGGCGGCGTAAGCACTAACTTTAAGCGGGCAGAGCAGGCATCTAATTTCGGCCGGGAAGTCGGCCTCCAATATGTTCATGCTCATATTCGTTATGTAGAAGCTATGGCGAAGCTGGGCAAGACGGATGAAGTATGGCAAGGTCTACTCATGATTAATCCGGTTGGATTGCGTGATGTTGTACCTAATGCAGAGCTGCGTCAAAGCAACTCTTACTTCAGCAGCTCCGACGGCAAGTTCAACAACCGATATGAAGCGCAGGAGCGTTTCGGTGAGCTTCGTGAAGGAACTGTACCTGTTAAGGGCGGCTGGAGAATTTATTCGAGCGGTCCCGGAATCTATATGAACCAATTGATTTCGAATGCCCTCGGTATCCGACAATCAGAAGGCAATCTGGTTATCGATCCGATTCTGCCAGCTAAGCTGGATGGCATGCAATTCGATTTCATGTGGAACGGCTTGCCGATTACTTTTGTTTATCGCCTTAGCGATGCAGGACAGGTAACGAAGGTCATCATTAACGGTAAGGAAGCGGAAGGGAAGCCTTCAGCTAACCGTTATCGTGTAGGTGGAGTACAAATTTCCGAAGAACAATTGAAAGCTAATCTTCAATCGGAATCCAACCGAATCGAAATATTTATGTAAGAAGCAGACTGGCGGTCTCCAAGAACCGCCAGTCTTTGTGATATAGTGAAGGAACAATGAAAGATAGGAGCGAATGCTGTGGTTAGTATTAAGGATATCGCTAAACAAGCGGGGGTCTCGATCTCGACGGTATCTTACGCGCTTAACGGCAGCCCCAAGGTGACGGATGAGACGACAGCAAGAATTTTGGCTGTTGCCAAGGAATTGAACTACATCCCGAACGCTGCTGCAAGGTCGCTCAAGACGAGAGAAACAAAAATTATCGGTGTCTTTCTTACCGACTTCAGCGGCGCATTCTACGGCGATCTCTTGCAAGGAACAAAGGAGATTTTATCGGAAAAGGGCTATGATCTGATCGTGTGCAGCGGTAAGCAATCTCATCGGATGCTGCCCGAGCGAATGATTGATGGAGCGATTATACTGGACGAGACGTTTGGCAGCACTGAGCTGCTGAGCTACGCGGAGCGCGGACATAAGCTTGTCGTGCTGGATCGTGAACTGCAGCATTCGAACATCAATCAAGTGCTGCTCGATAACAAAGCAGGGGCGAGGTTGGCAGCCGAATATTTGATCGAGCAAGGCCATCGGACGCTTTATGTAGTGACTGGCCCTAGCGGCTCTTATGATTCAAGGCAGAGGCTGCAAGCTGTTACGCAAGCGGTGGAACGATCCGCTGGCGTTAAGCTGACTGTAATTGAAGGAGATTTCAATAAATCGGCTGGGGAGCAGGCTGCAGCGTCAATCATAGCTGAGAACAGCGGCACGGCTGCGGCAGTGTTTTGCTTCAACGATGAGATGGCTATCGGTATGTTCAATTATTTGGCGGCGCATCATCCTGATATTCGGATCGGTGAACATATTCATATCGTTGGGTTTGATAATATGGAGCTGGCTTCTTACACTCAGCCGCGCTTGTCTACGATTGATTATTCCAAGCGCAAATGGGGGGCTCTTGCTGCCGAACAGCTGATCAAGCTGATCAGCGGCGACGAAGTGGAACATGAACGGATTTATGTTTCTCTTATTAAAGGGAATTCGGTCAGGTCGGCCAAAGAAAGCTAAATGGAAGCCATCGACGGCGGAACGGTTTGAGGTGAAATCTCAAGCCGTTTTATTTTTTGAGAAGCATGTCTGTTATGGCCTAATCAAAAAGATTCGACATAAGCGTTGACAACTGTTTCAAAATGTATTATCTTTAAATCAAGATAAATTAATTAAAGATAAAACGGCGCAGAGGGGAGTGATCATCATGGCAAATGAAAAACAAAATGATTCATTAGATCTCTTCATTGCGCTGTCTAGAGCGAGCCAATGGGTGAATGCCCATGCGGATCGTGATATTCGTAAAAACGGCTTGAACCGCACGGAATTTGGAGTGCTTGAATTACTCTACCACCGCGGACCGCAGCCATTGCAGCAAATCGGTGAGAAAGTGCTTATGAGCAGCGGCAACATTACTTATGTCGTGGATAAGCTGGAGAAGAAGCAAATGGTACGCCGGAGAGCTTCGACTACGGATAGGCGCCTCATTTATGCAGAACTAACCGATGATGGCAAACAGTTCGTAGAGGATGTATTTCCTGCTCACGAAGACGCGATCAAGCAAGCGGTAAATGGGCTGACAACAGAAGAGAAGCAATTGGCAAGCAAGCTGCTCAAGAAGCTAGGAAAGTTTGCTCAGGAGCACTACAAGTAGCGGGTTTAACTAGCTGTAAAGGTAAAATCACGCGCGCAAGCGTTTGTTGCATATCAATGATGGCTGTTATAGGGTAGCAGCGATCATTTATGCACATCATATATCTTAAGTTAGAGATTCTTTAAATTGTGGCAAAAAGAGCTGTGGTGCAAGCAGTAGTTTAAACATTATAAACAAAATGGAGGAGTTTACATTGAGTATTGCATTGGGATTATTGGTTGTTCGTGTCGTTGTAGGTCTGTTGTTCGTGGGGCATGGTGCACAAAAGCTGTTTGGCTGGTTTGGCGGTTATGGGCCAAAGGGAACAGGCGGCTGGATGGAGTCGATTGGCATTAAGCCAGGGGTTGCTATGGCTGTTGCCGCTGGATTGATGGAACTGATCGGCGGCCTATTATTCGTCGCTGGTCTTCTTACACCTCTTGCTGCGGTATTGATCGTGCTTACTATGCTTGGTGCTATTGTGAAAGTACATGGTCCTAACGGAATATGGGCAACCGCAAACGGTTATGAATATAATCTTGTTCTCGTAGCCATTGCTATAGGCATCGCATTAACAGGTGCTGGTGAATATTCCATTGATGCGCTTATTGGCTAATCAGAAGTGGAGTTAGTTACGTTGCTTTTCATATTCCTATAAAATAAGGAGTGTCATTACCATGACAAATCAAACAGCTGGTATTCACCATATAACTGCTTTTGTTAGAAACGCTCAGACGACGGCAGATTTTTATTCAGGCGTATTAGGTCTAAGGTTGATTAAGAAGACGATTAACTTTGATGCGCCAGAGGTTTATCATTTATATTTTGGCAATGAGATCGGAAGTCCAGGCACTATTATTACGTTTTTTCCTTGGGAGAATTCACGCAAAGGCAAAATAGGCGGGGGCCAGGTGGGTATAACCACTTATGTAGTTCCCGCAGGTGCATTCGGTTTTTGGAAAGAGCGTCTAGCTAAGCTTAATGTGGATTTTGCTCAAACATCAAGATTTGGAGAGCAGTATTTGCAATTCGAAGATCCTGATGGCTTAAAGCTTGAGATCGTAGCTAGGGAACAAGGAGAGGACAGTAAATGGTCGTTTGGCGGCGTTCCGGCGCAGCAAGCGATTAAGGGCTTTGGCGGTGCCGTATTATATACGACGGCTTCGGCTAAAACCGCGGAGCTCCTTGTTAACGTGATGGGACTGGAGAAAGTCGGGGAAGATGAAGGTTATGCTCGTTTTAAAGCAACAGGTGATCTGGGCAATCTAATTGACATCAATGTAGAGGATATGGAGCACGGACATGGAGGAGCTGGCACCGTCCATCATATCGCTTGGCGGGCAAAAGACGACGCGGAGCACGCGCTATGGAGAAGCCACGTTGAGAGCCATGGCTTCCAGCCTACTCCGATCGTGGATCGCCAATATTTTAACGCGATCTATTTCCGTGAAGCCGGCGGCATTTTATTCGAGATTGCTACAGATCCACCGGGCTTTGCTCGTGATGAAGAGCCGGAGCATCTCGGTGAAAAGCTGATGCTGCCGGAATGGTATGAGGAGCATCGTACGCAAATTGAGCAATTATTGTCACCATTTGAAGTAAGAGTATTGGAGGAGGACAAATGATGAAACATATATTCAAACAAGGAACAGATGCAACTGCACCAGTACTGCTGCTCTTGCATGGAACGGGTGGTACCGAGCGGGATTTGCTCCCGCTTGCAGAGCTGGTCTCGACTGCTTCGTCCGTGCTGAGTGTCAGAGGAAATGTGCTCGAGAATGGTATGCCGCGTTATTTCAGACGGCTTGCTGAAGGCGTATTTGATCTAGAGGACCTTAAATTCCGCACGCAGGAGCTTAATGAATTTCTAGATCAAGCCGCAGTCGAATATGGATTCGACCGCAATAATATCGTGGCGATCGGTTATTCCAATGGAGCGAATATCGCAGGCAGCCTATTGTTCCACTATCAAGGTACGCTTCGCGGAGCGATCTTGCATCACCCGATGGTGCCGATTCGGGATGTTAATCTGCCTGATCTAGCTGGCGTACCTTGTTTCATTGGCGCGGGTTCGAATGATCCGCTTTGCACGCCGCAGGAGACAGAGGAGCTGGATCGTATGCTGCAAGCAGCTGGGGCGCCGGTTATGGTACATTGGGAGACATTTGGGCATCAGCTAACGAGTTCAGAGGTAGCTGCGGCAGCGGCTTGGTTTAACGAAACCTTCACAGGTTAATATAAAGCAAGCATTTCGTTTATAAAGGGGAGCCCATCATGTTATCGATTGATCCAACGAGTCAAAGTGTGCAGGACAATTATAAGCTGTTGATTGGCAGCATTGTGCCAAGACCCATTGCTTTTGTCACTACGCTCTCAAGCGAAGGCGTGCTGAATGCAGCTCCGTTCAGCTTCTTCAATATCGTTACCGCTAATCCGCCTATGGTTGCGGTATCTGTACAGCGCAAGCCGGGAGGTATCCAGAAGGATACCTCCCGAAATGCCATCGCCCAAGGCGAATTTGTTGTACATATTTCTGATGAGAGCTATATCGAAGCGATTAATATAACGGCAGCAGCTTTGCCTTCGGAAGAGAGTGAAGTTGCGCTTGCAGGCTTAACGGCTATCGTTAGCGACCTTGTGCGTGTGCCGGGTGTAGCTGAAGCGAGAATTCGTATGGAATGTGTACTCGACCAATCGTTATCGCTTGGCGGCACAGAGGATTCGCCAGCCTGCGATTTATTAATTGGCAGAGTTGTACGTTTCCATGTGGATGAGGCTTTGTACGAGAACGGGCGAATTAACGCCGAGGCATTGAAGCCGGTGAGCCGGCTTGCTGGAAACGATTATGCGAAGCTAGGCGAGCAATTCACTATTGTACGGCCAACATAAACGTAATGTGCGGTAGAAAAATGCAGCGGCAGCTGCGGACAAGAAAACGTCCGTGGCTGCTATGCAAACCAATCGCCCCGCTAACACAGCAAAAGCTGCCGATTGTTATACTCGGCAGCTTTTTTGCTTAATCGTAAGCTTCAATTTTGATTAGATAATCTCATTCGGAAATCGGGTATGAGCCAATAAAATCTAGTATGGCGTCATTAACCAAAACCGGGTTTTCTCTAAGCATATGAGGCCTGTGACTGCCTCCCTGAACGACGAGATATCGAGATCCTTTAATCAGGGAACTCAATTGTTTTATCTTCGCTTCACCTACAAATGGATCATTTTCCCCAGTAATAAGCAAGGATGGACAACGAATGCTGCTTAGCTGCTCGCTCGTAAGCTGAGGATAGAGACGCCAATCGTTCGCAGACTGCCGCATATGCTCCTGCCAATTCCCTCGATGAGCTTCTGCATGCCTTTCAATCATTTGATTGATAGTCAGTTGCTGCTTATGTTCCAAAAGCCACTCTGGCTCGAATTGCTCTACACCCGTTGGATCTGCATAACCGCTAGTTCCTATCGTAGTTAAAGTAGCAACTCTTTCGGGATAATGAACAGCGCCATACAATCCAACATTCGCCCCCAAGCTGTACCCGATCAAATGTGCTCTAGAAATGCCAAGCGCATCCATAAAACCGATCGTGTCCTCTACAAGCTGAGGCGTATTCCATTCGAGACTGCTGCACTTTGTTCGTCCATGACCTCTGAAATCCGGATAATAACAAGTATATTTGCTCTGAAAATCAAGCAATTGGCTGGCGAAGGCTAGAAGTCCCCGAGAGTAGCCGCTGTGCAAAAAAATGACAGGTTCACCGTTTCCCATTTTTTCATAAAAAACGTTCAAATCCTTGAATGGAATGTAGGGCATGATCGTGCCGCCTCCTAAATTTCATCTCAAATCCACGGCAGCTTTTTAAACGTTAAGCTTAAAGAGCTATTCTATGAATATCTCTTTTTTTGGGAGAATTGGCAAGGTGTATTGCAGGTATAAGACTAGTTTCTATATCTAATTGTGCTGAATTGGCTGTTTAAAGAGAAATAGGGCTAGTTTCTAGCCCTATTTCTGAGAATTTCACGCTCGTGAGCCGAATTGGCGGTATGCGGTGCTGCTATGCTATGGATTAATCGGTATCGATTGCTCCGGCACCTCTCCTGGATTCTCAGCATGAGGGTTCTCTGAACTCTCGAAAGGAACCAAATAGTATTTCTCAGCTTTCAAATCAATCGGAACGTAGCGGTTATAAGAACCCTCTGCAGATATTTCCGCAGTGTTTGGCAATAGCTCCACCCCGGATTCACTGATAATTTTAAATGCAATGTGGTTGGACTGCTCGGTCCAGTCATAATATAAAATCGTTGAAATAGGTGATACGACCATGTTTTTTAGATGAATGGATTGTCCGTTACCAAGTGATATATCCTTATTAAATGCAATCGTTTCACTTGTTGCAGCCAATTGATTCGTCGGAACCTTAATGTCAAAGGACCACGGATTCTCAATCAGCTTCACTTTCGAGTCGATGCTCCAGTCTAGATTATCGTATCTAATTTGGAAAGCAATGGTTTCACCGATCGGAAGCTCTGAAATTCGCAGCTCATTATAGACCGTATACATGGAATCGTGAACTTTAATGGATTGTCCAGCGGTTCCTGAAGTGAGATTCTGTCCATTCATGAGTACGGTCGGCATCGGATGCATTTTGTAATTAAATTTGACCCCCTCTGCAGGCTCAAAAGTGGAGCTAATAAGTAAACGTCCGTTATCAATCAACGCTTCATCTAAGGTCCATTTCCCGTACTTATTTTCAGCAGTGGCACCAATTTCGGTTTTGAACGGAGAGTAGTCCGCGTTCTCATCTGCATTAGTTGCCATCAATCGCTCCATCAACCCTCCGACGAATGGAACATTGGCAAAAGTCACAGTCCCCGTGCTGATTGAAATACCTACTGCCAAAATTATGGCCGCCGCAACACCCGCATATTTCTTTTTATTATTGGTTTTATGTTTTCTGATCTTGCTCCGTACACGGCGGTCCCAGCTTTTTTTTTGGAGGCTCGTGAGCTCCTGTTCTTCATACTGGCTTACATCCAGATTAAGATCATTTAGCTCTTTATAAATCGACATAGTCTCACTCCTTATCCTTGATTATTTTTGAGCAGATAGCTTTTCAATTTCTTGCGTCCTCTGGAAAGCTTGTTGTGTACCCAAGATTCCTTGGCATTATAGTGCTCCGCGATTTCATGGGAAGGTGTTCCCTCTAAGTAATATTTTTCGAAAATATCCCGCTCACGCGCTGATAGTTGGTCAAACAGCTCATCTACTTGGCTTGTGCCTGCTGCTTCGCTTGTTTTGAACATGCGATCATCTATTTCGGAAACCGAAAATTGGTGATTGTGAAGCTTGATTTGTTTTCTTTGGTAATCAATTGCTTTATATTTGGCAATCGCTGCAAGCCATTGTTTAAAGCCATTTTTCTCTGGATCGAAGTGCAAAATATGGTTCCATACCGAAAGCAGCACATCATCCAGACATTCCTCGTAATCCTGCTGCTGGCCATTTAAATGGCGTTTAATTATCGCAGCAAGCAGTCCTCCATATTGATGGATAATAAAAGAAATGGCTTTCTCGTTTTTATTTATTATGTGTTGTACAACATTGTCCTCTGTCAGTTTCAACCGTTCACCCCTCCTTGCAACAATTATTGGCGCCTACTAGGTAATACGAATAGAATTCCATTAATCTATCACATGAGAAAAAAAGAGCTAGCTTCCCGTTTCCATATCGACAATAGATCAAGCATAATAGATAGTGTTGCAATATTCTTATTTTGACATTACTGGTCCATACAAGGAGAGAGTGAGATGCACAAAATAATGATTGTAGAAGATGATCCGAAAATCGCGGAGCTTCTGCTGTCTACTATAACGAAATATGGCTATGAAGGGATACGTGTAAACGATTTTCAGCATGTAATGGATGAGTTCCATCAAGCCAAGCCGGACATGGTTCTTCTTGATGTGAATTTGCCTAGTTATGACGGCTATTACTGGTGCAGGCAAATCCGCAGCGCATCGATCTGCCCGGTGTTGTTTATATCCGCTCGCGACGGTGAAATGGATCAGATCATGGCTCTTGAAAATGGGGGCGATGATTATATCACGAAGCCGTTTCACTCTGGAATTGTGCTGGCCAAAATCCACAGCCATCTTCGACGTGCCTATGGGGAGTATTCCTCCAGATACGAGGAACGCGTTCTCGAAATCGAAGGGCTCATGCTTTATCCCGAAAGGTTGGAGCTGAAGCTTGAAGCTGCAATCATTGCGCTCACGAAAAAAGAATCCGACATTGTAGAAAGCCTCATTGAGCGATATCCACGGGTTGCCAGCCGCGAGGCTCTGCTTGAGAAGCTGTGGGATGATCAGGCTTACGTCGATGAAAATACGCTGAATGTGAACATTACCCGCGTTAGAAGAAAATTTCAGGAGCTTGGCATCGAAGATGCTTTGCTGACGGTGAGAGGTACAGGCTATCGGCTGAACGTCACATGGATGAAGGAAAGTGACAAGTGAAACTGTTTATAAGAGAACACGCTCTGCTCATTGTTGTTCAGCTTTTGCAATTGGGTATCATTTTTTCGATTTATTGGCTCGATGGCTATCACAATTTGGAGACAGCACTTTACGTTGTTTTTCTTGCTTTCTTCATCCTAGGCGGATACCTTGTGTACCACTTTCTTAGTCGGCGACATTATTACCTCCGCCTTAGTCAGCCTCTCGAATCGCTAGATGCTTCATTTCAGAAAATCGGGCAGTCGCCCATCTCGGAGGCGCTCCAGAAACTGTTGCATGCCCAGTACCGTCATTATCAGCAGCAATTATACACGGTAAAGAAGCAGCAGGAGGAGCATCTCGTTTTCATGGACCAATGGGTTCACCAAATGAAAACACCTCTTTCGGTCATCGAGCTCACTGTTCAAAATATCGATGAGCCAGAGTTTGCCAGCATTCGTGAGGAGCTGGAGAGAATGCGCTCGGGATTGCATACGGTCCTTTATATGTCTAGGCTCCGCGCCTTCGAACAGGATTTCCACGTGAAGCCCGTTGTTCTGTCACAAATCATCAGCGCCGTTGTCCATGACAACAAACGACTTTTTATTCGCAATCAGATTTATCCCGAGGTTCACATCAGTACGCCTGAATTAACGGTCGAAACGGATGAGAAATGGCTGTTTTTTATGCTCTCCCAGCTCGTCATCAATGCGATTAAATATTCTGCGAGCAAAGAGACAGAAGGGAAGAAGGTCGTGATTTCCTGCTATTTGCGCGGGAGCGAAGCTGTTATTGAGGTTATCGATCGTGGGGTAGGCATTCCTGCTGCGGATATGAAGCGGGTATTTGATCCCTTTTTTACCGGGGAAAACGGACGCGGCATGCGCGAATCAACGGGTATGGGGCTCTATCTGACGAAGGAGGCTGCTGATCGTCTTGGGCATGGAATGGAGCTAACGTCAGTGGTCGATCAGGGTACGGAGGTACGTATTATTTTTGCCGCCTATCAGAAGCTTACAAGCGTGTAATAAAAGTGAAAGTCTAATCGATAGTTAGCGGCTGACCGTCCACAGTATACTGATCACACATTAACTGTTTTCCTCTTGAAAGGAGATCTAAGTATGCTGCATGTAAGACAGGTTAGTAAAATATATGAAGGTAAAATGTCCTATCGGGCTTTGACCGACATTAATTTAACGATTGATGATGGTGATTTTGTTGGGATTATGGGCCCCTCTGGAAGCGGGAAAACAACGCTGCTGAACTTAATTGCAACGATTGACGAGCCGACAACGGGAGACATATCATTTCACGGCAAAACGACCAGCAAGCTGGACAAAAATGAGTTAGCTATATTTCGCCGCCGTGAGCTTGGATTTGTTTTTCAGGATTTCAATCTGCTTCACACCTTGACGGTTGAGGAGAATATTGTGCTGCCGCTGACTCTGGATGGCAACAAGGTTAGCGAAATGAAGAAAAAAGTAAAAGCCATAGCAGAGAAGCTAGGCATAACAGAGATTATGGATAAACGCATGTATGAAATATCTGGGGGGCAGGCACAGCGAGCAGCGATAGCAAGGGCTATGATTCATTCCCCCAAGCTGCTGCTGGCAGATGAGCCGACAGGAAATCTTGACTCCAAAGCAGCGAAGGATGTTATGGAGCTGCTGGAGAAAATTAACCGCGAGCAGAAAGCAACAATGATGCTAGTCACGCATGATGCGGTGGCTGCTAGTTATTGCAATCGCGTTGTTTTCATTAAGGACGGCAGGTTCTATACGGAAATCCATCGGGGTGACAATCGTCAAACCTTCTTCCAAAAAATTATTGATACGCTTTCGCTGTTAGGAGGATATCATAATGACGTTTCGCCAGTTCGCATTCCGTAACGTCACTCGTAACAAACGGCTTTATGCAGGTTATTTCCTCAGCAGTCTATTTACGGTGATGGTTTTCTTTACTTTTTCTATCTTTGCATATCACCCTGTCCTTAGCGGGGAAAATATTCATTCCAGCGCTACGTTTGCGCTTTCTGTATCCAAGTGGATTATTTATGTATTTTCCTTCTTTTTTGTTCTGTACTCCATGAGTGCATTTCTACAATCGCGCAAAAGAGAATTTGGGCTGATGATCATGCAGGGCATGACCACTGTCCAGCTCCGTCTGATGATTTTTTTGGAAAATATGATTATTGGCCTATTTGCCATTATCGGCGGCATTGGTTTGGGGCTTGTGTTTGCAAAGGCGATTTTGCTTGCAGGGGAAAATGTTCTTACCATCAATGAAAAGCTATCCTTTTATATTCCTTATAAGGCTATTATCCTCACTCTGGTTTCATTTTTGATTCTATTTATTCTCATCTCTTTTTTTATTTCTACCGTACTGCGCAGCGGGCAGCTGGTTACGCTATTAAAGGCAAACAAGCAAGCGAAAAGTGAGCCAAAGTCATCCTTCCTTCTTTCCATGCTAGTACCAATCCTGATTGGAGCAAGCTACTTTCTTAGTTTGCGAGCCGATGGCACCGAGGCTATTTTTCTGCTCATTCCGGTTACGATCATGGTTTGCATCGGCACCTACTTGCTGTTTACACAGCTTAGCGTTTATATCATTCGGAAGCTAAAGAGTATGGAATCGATTTTTTGGCTCAAAACGAATATGCTGCTTTTTTCCGATCTCGCCTACCGCTTGAAGGACAATGCGCGTTCGTTCTTTCTGGTCGCTATTATCTCCACTGTCTCGTTTTGTGCGATAGGCTCGCTTTATGGATTTCAATCCATCATCGGCGGAGATCATGTTAAGGGTAATCCTTATCTATTCACCTACCGGACAACGACGGATGGAGATAGCATCGAGCAAGAGCATATGGAGCAGATTGATCGCACACTGAAAGAATCGAACATCGCAAATGAAAAAGAAATGCTTAAGCTTGGTTATTACAAGGCCTCCAATAGCGATAAAATGATTGTAGTGGTTAAGCAATCCGACTATAACCATTTGGCCGAATTAATGAAAATAGATAAGATTAAGCTTTCAGGCGGCAAAGCAGCGGTTGTCGACTTTGGGTTGTCACGAGCGGGTAAAGCAATGCTTAACGAGCCATTTACGCTGCAGCCTAGTGTTGTGATTGAAGCCAATCGAGCTGTTGTATCGCCAGCGGTACATGGTTTCAGCGGCTATTTCATTGTATCGGATGAACAATTTGCAAAACTCCAGCCTCCAGTACAAGAGAGCCATTATTATGCATGGCATGGACCACTGCGGCAGAAAGAAGCCATAAAGGCAGGCGGTAAGCTTACGAATCTTATTCCCTATAGCGATAAATATGAGTTTTACGCGCTTGAATTTCAAAATTCCGTGTTAAGCGAGCGCTTTGGCCCGATACTGTTCATTGGTTTGTTTATCGGAATCGTGTTTTTTGTCTCCGCAGGCAGTTTTCTTTATTTCCGCCTGTACAGCGATTTGGATGATGATAGGCAGAAGTTCAAAGCGGTTTCGAAAATGGGCCTAAGCGACAAAGAGCTTGCAAAAATACTGAATCGACAAATTATATTGCTATTCTTTGCACCAATCGTGGTGGCATTAGTACATGGGGCTGTTGCCCTCATGACACTATCCAACATGTTTAAATACTCGCTGCTCAAGGAATCCATACTCGTGCTTGGCCTATTTTTTATCGTTCAAGTCATTTACTTCTTCATCGTTCGTTTCTTCTATATTAGGCAGGTAAAGATGGCGCTTGCCTAATTGAGCATCATAAAGAAAGAGTGCTTCGGAGGCGATTACACCTTCAAAGCACTCTTCTTTATTTGTCTAATGCTTTAATGAGCAGGTCTGCATAAAACTGTGCTCCATGCTTTTTCAAATGCACGCCATCAGCGGCAAAAAAGTCCTTTTTCCCTTTGCTTGCTGTATACCAGTCTACAATGGTCACGTTCTCCGTCTTTTTCGCTGTGGCTGCGAGCATTTTATTTACGGAATCCTGCCATTTGCGCGGGACACGCGTATTGATGAATATGATTTGACGTTCTGTGCCTAACGTGTCAAGAAGCTCATTCATCTGTTTTGTCGTAAAGGCACCGTTCGTTCCGAGCTGAATGACAACCGTATTTCCAAGCTGGTCATTTTTTTTCAAGCCCTCGATCACATCTAATGCCTGCCCAAACTGTCTTCCTATTTTTCCATCAACCACGATACCCGGAACCAGCTTCTCTAGGAATGGTTCAGCATCCAATAGGACGGAATCACCGATTGCTGTCACGCTGTTTTGATCGATAGGGGTGACAGTCGGTTTGTCTGGTACAGGCTTCTGATCTTTGTTTCCCTGTACGGGATTGCTGGTTGGTTTGTCATTAACAGTGGGTACAGGTTTTGGCTTACTGCCATCGGTACCGTTCACAATGGTATCAACTTTCGGCTGCTCGGGATCGGTGATAGACGGTTCGGTTTTATCCGTTCCTGTACCCGGAGCCGTATTAGATTGACCAGGTTGTTCCGTCGCTTGCGGAGGCGTTTGTTTTTCTGGTTCAGCTGGCTTCGGCTCGATCACAGCCTCATGTTGTCCAGTCTTGTCGGGCGCAACTACAGATGTTTCATTGTTCGTGCTATCGCCGCTGGCTGACTGCAAATTCACACTACTTGTGCAGGATACGCTCGAGAATACAATGACAAGCACGGCGAGATAACTGCTAGCTTTTTTTAATCCAATCCGCTCCGTTATTTGCTGTTTAAACAGGGAATATATTTTTCCAAGCGCACCATGCCTTATAGGCTCCTCTATAAACCGCCAAGAAAGCTCAGCAAGTACGAACGTTAGGATTACTTGAATAATTGCTCTTAAAGGATGCAGCTCCCCGCTCTCGGCCGTTGGAGTCGTTAACACGATAATTGGATAATGGTATAAATAAATGCCGTAGGAACGGACGCCGATCCATGCAAGCACTTTACTTCCGATTACATTTGCGAATTTACTTGCGGGATGGGCGAGTGCAGCCACGACAACCGCAGTAGCAAGGGAGAACAGCACCATGCCTCCACGATATAGAAAAGAATCATACTCATTGGTCTGATTAATCATAACCAAAATGATGACGAAGCCGAATGTGCCTACAGCATCCATAAACATGCGACTGCGTGCAGACAAGGTCGATGACAGCTTCCAACTCGGCCAAACGATAGCAAGCGCTGCACCAATGAGAAGGGCAAAGGCTCTGGTGTCCGTCCCATAGTAAACACGGCTTGGATCAACACCCGGCTGGTAAAGCAGTATCATCGCACCGGCTGATACCGCAGCTGCCGCCAGTGTCCACAGCGCAAGTTTGCCCCGTTTTGGAGAGAAGCGGATAACGGCTAACAGCACGAGGGGCCACAATAAATAAAATTGTTCTTCCACTGCAAGCGACCATAAATGGCCGAACGGTGAAGCGGGGCCGAAGCTCTCGAAGTAGGAAACCTCATGGAAAATAAGGTACCAGTTGCTTATATAAAGAAGCGCTGACCCGATATCGCCTTTTAGAGACAATAACCGGCCTGTATCACTAATCAACAGCCATAATGAAACGACAGCTATCATGAGAAACATCGCAGGCAGCAATCGCCTAGCTCGGCGAATAAAAAACGTTTTGAGATCTAATTTCTTGGAAGGATGAAGCTGTTTCAGCAAAATGTCCGTGATTAAATATCCAGAGAGGACAAAAAACATAGTAACCCCGAGCAGTCCGCCCGGTACCCATTGCAAGTTCAAGTGATAAGCGATGACGGCAAGAACGGCAATGGCGCGCAAGCCATCCAGTCCCGGCATATAGCGACTACTGTTGCCGATTGGTTTAGGCATGGCGGAATCCTCCTACATGAATTTGAATGGGGAGAATTGCAGCAAGGTCGATGAGAATAAGACGGTGGAAAAAGCGATGATTACGAATAATACCGATGGTAAAAATGGTGTTCAGCCCCTCTGGATGATGAATCGTTGTAAATCAATTATATGGCGGCAGCTAAAATAATTCGTAACAGAACAGTTACAAATCGGTATCAAACTGGAAACAAAAAAAACGAAAAGTTACAGAACGAATAAATGCATGTTTCCACCAGTAAAGGGAACCGTAACCACAAGTATTTTTTTGGGAGGTTCCCTAGATGAGAATCGTAAAATTTTGGATCGCTTCGTTTTTTGCGTTGTTATTTATGACGAGTGGAGCAGATATTGCAGCGGCACCGAATGGGGAACAAGAACAACTTCTAAGGGCTGCTTTTGTGCGAAATGGCGAGCTTTGGCTAAAGACAGGTCAAGTGGAGAAGAAGCTTGCAAGTGGACCTCTTGTGCGCAATCCCAAGTGGTCATTCGATGGAGAATGGCTTGCATATACGCAGGGAGATGCAGAGCAAGAGCTATGGGTGCTGCATTTGCCAACAGGCAGGAGCAAGCTCGTCGCTGCAAATGTCGGCAAAAATTTTCAATGGGCACCGAAGAATAAGCTGCTGGCATATCAGATAAAGGATCAACTGCAATACGTTGATGCGAGCTCGCCGGACAAACCGCTTGGTTCCGCTGCTGCCATAGATAATTTCTCATGGCTGCCGTATGGTAAAGGTTTTTTTGCTTCTTCACAGTCAGAGCTGCTCCCGGATGGATGGACGCCGATCCATCTTTATCAAATACCACTTCGTACAATGGATGATCCTCGCACCTATACAACCGTTCATGTGCTGCCAGCACCATCTGACGATTTTTTTGCGGTCGGCACGAGCGAGTTCAAATGGTCCGCTGATGGTCGATGGATCGCATTTCTTGCTAAGCCAACCGCGTCGTTATCGGCCGATAGCAACATCCTTTGTGTGATTTCAACTGACGGCGTTGTATTTCGTACACTTGATGAGATGGTGAATAATCCCCAGTGGTTCTCATGGGCAAAGAGCGGCAGCCGGCTCGCTTACATTGCAGGGATCGGGCGCGAGGCCACCAGCAATAAACAGCTAAAGGTGCTGGAAGTAACCTCAGAGAAGGGGGCTGCGTACACGCCTAAGCATTTCGTTGATCAAGCATTTGTTTGGCAGGATTTGCAGCATATTATTGTGTCGAGAGCAGCGGAATCTAAGCCGGATGGCGATCAACGCCTTGCAGCATTTCCTTACTTAGTGAGGGTGGATCTGAATAATGGCGTGCAAAAACATTTGACTAAGCCCTACCGAAAGCATGGCGCTTATAACCCGGTAGTTCTTCATTCGAAGCTTTTTTGGGTGAGGGATGATCATACTACAGCAGATGTAATCATGGCGGACATAGATGGACACCATGCAGTGGAATGGGTAAAAGGTATCGACCAAGCAGATTCTTATTATGGACAATGGGACTGGTCTGAGGTGATTGCATTCTATTGAGTGCATCATAACGTATGCCGCAAAGATCATAATATGCTCAATTGATAACCTATTCTACATGCTATAATATAAGGAGGTGATGGAGACAAGCTGGCTGAGGAACGCCCAGTTCAATTATGATAATTACTTAATCAAGGGAGTGGAACAATCAATGATTAGTAAAGTCGGTCAAATCATGCTGTATGTAGATAACCAAGATAAGGCAGTGGAGTTTTGGACAGAAAAAGTAGGCTTTCAAGTCATTTCTGAAGAAAATAACGGCCAAGGTTTTCGATATATTGAAATTGCTCCTACAAAGGATTCAGAAACAACGATTATTTTACATAATAAGGAATTCGTTGCAAAAATGTCACCAGGATTAAATCTTGGTACACCATCTTTAATGTTTTTTACGGAAAACTTCGAACAGTTGCATGGCGACCTGTCAAATAAAAGTGTCACTGTCGGTGACATTGTAACGATGCCTTCTGGAAGAGTATTCAACTTTGCAGATGATGAAGCAAACTACTTTGCTGTAATGGAGAAAAAGTAATATTCCCTCCAATTTCATTGTATTTGGAAACGAATGCTCTATAAAACAGCGGCAGTCTTTCGAGACTGCCGCTGTTCTTGCAATGACAAGTTAATTTATACTCTTTATTCGGACAATCCCTTCAGTTGATGCCGCGTCTTCGTACATAAAATATAAAGAATAATCTCCTGTTGTATAACTAATGCCATATTCATCATACCCGCCATCAGAATTGCCTTCGGAATCTGGTTCTCCCAAAACCTTTTTAACCTCTTCTACGGATTCGTTTATTTTTATATCGATTACACCTATCTTATTTTCGTCCCAAATATAGAAGTAGCAGTTATCATATTTTAAGTAATCAGCATTTTCAAATCCAACCTCGTCAGGCTGTCCATAGGCTTGCTCTAGTTCGCTCCGAGAGTGGTTTAAATTTACTTTCAAGCCCTTAAGCTGCCCTTTTTCGGCTGTTTCCAGAAGCTCATTGTCGAGGGTGAATCGACATGCATTCCCTTTACCCGTTTCTATTTGAGGTGTTGCAGGTTCCTCGGCTTTCGCACAAGCAGAGAGGAGGAGCATCGATAGTAAAAGGCATATTCCAGTGGTTTTGCTTATCCTACTTATCATAGAAACGCCTCCAATAGTTCACTCGATATAACTATAAACGGGCCGAGTAAATGTAATGTTTCATTGTCAAAAAAAGAGTGCTTTCTAGTAGATAAATGGCTTTATGCCCATACTTGTTCGGCAATAATAAGATTGAATATAGTCAAACAAATAAAAGGGATGCTCTTAAGCGAATAAATTCGCTTGAGAGCATCCCTTTTTCTTATATCTGAACAAGCAGCAAAATGATAGATGATAAACATAAGCATGTGCTGACCAAGCATAGGAACATGACGACCTGCTTATGATTGAGGCCGGCCCGCAGCAAGCGATAATGCGCTTGGCTGGCATCTGCCTGATAGATCGCTTTGCCTTGCAGCATGCGCTTCACGACAACGAATATATTATCGAAGATCGGTACGCCGAGCGCCAGAATTGGGATAAACAACGACATTACGGTAGCTTGCTTAAACGCGCCGTCTAGTGCAATGACCGCCAAAATAAACCCAAGGAAGGTAGCTCCAGCATCGCCCATAAAGACTTTTGCAGGAGGTTTGTTATATCGCAGGTACGCAATCGTGACGCCTACTAAAATAATAGCCATGATGGCGGAATTGGATTGTCCTTTGGCCAGTGCTACAACGAACAGCGTTACGGCAGAAATCGCCGAAAGCCCGCCAGCGAGCCCGTCCATGCCATCGGAGAAGTTAATGACCGTCGTTACGCCAAAGATCCACAAAATCGTAAGCGTAAACTGCAAAATAACGGGAAGCAGCACATATTCGCCTGACAGCGGATTGTAAAAGCCGGTAAATGCGATGCCTGAAGCATAAACGAGCACCGCTGCTGATATTTGGACGATAAATTTAGGAAGCGACGGAAAGTCTTTGCCTTTCGTCTTGTACCAATCATCAACCGTGCCGATGAAGAGAAGCAGTACGCCGCCCAAAAATATGGCGCCAGTTTGTAGGGAGAAATCTCTTGTGACGAGCAAATAAGTAAAGAAAAATCCGATGAAAATAACATAACTAGCAGTAAGAGGGATCGGTTCCCTATGAAGTTTTCGCTCAACATCCTTGCGGGGCTTGTCCACAAAATCAAGACGGAAAGCCAGCTTTGCAAACGGAGGAATTAAGAAATAAACAATAGCAAAGGAAACTAACAAAGAGATTGCATATAAAATAATAGTCACCACCGTTAGTTAATGAAGGAACAACAGAATTATACAATTCGTGAAGAAAATTGTCGATTGGAGATTACATAAGTGAGAAGATATTAATCTTTAGAAGCTGCCTGCAGCACACCCTTCATTACACAATCAAGATGCATCCTTCCTGCCCAGATTGAATAAAGATAAGCGATAATTTGTTTAAACGTATCGGCTTGTTAATAGTTCGACTGATAAGGGAGCGATAGATATGAAGCTGGATTGTGCCATCATCGGCGGCGGGCCTGCTGGTTTAAATGCAGCGCTCGTGCTGGGCAGGTCGCGAAGAGTTGTTATTGTATTTGATCACAATAAGCCTAGAAACGCGGTAACCCATGAGTCGCATGGCTTCATTACGCGAGATGGCATTGAGCCGCGCGAGCTTCGTCGATTAGCCCATGCAGATATTGCTAGGTATCCTTCGGTTACCATTAAGCCTGACAAAGTGACGGAGGTGCAGCGAAGCGAGATGGGCTTCCATCTGATGACAAGCAACGGCGTTATTTATCACGCTCGCACGCTTATTTTGGCAGCAGGTCTGAAGGAATCTTTGCCTGCTATCCCCGGCATACGAGATTTTTATGGAAGAAGCTTGTTCAGCTGCCCATACTGCGATGGCTGGGAGCTGCGTGATCAACCGCTCGTCGTCATTTCGGAGGGCTCGAATATTTTCAATTTGGCGAAAACGGTGTTTAACTGGAGTCGTAATGTAGTCGTTTGTACGAATGGAATGAACAGCCTTAGCTCGCAGCAGATCGGTCAACTAGGGCAAAGAGGGATTCAAGTGACGCAGCAAAAAATTAAAGCTCTCCATGGCGAGAATGGCCGCCTTCATCGTATCGTATTTGCGAATAACACCGAGATTGAGCGCACAGGCGGCTTTGTTACACCATCATGGGGTCAAGCAGCGCACTTCGGAGAAGCGCTCGGCTGTGCGATGACACAGGCAGGCGGCTTCGTTACGGACGATTACGGCAGAACGAGCATAAGGGGCATATATGCAGCAGGCGATTCTTCTATTATTGTACCTGCACAGCTTGTTGTCGCAGCCGGAGAAGGCAGCAAAGCTGCCATTGGGGTCAATACCGATTTGTCGCATCAGGATTTTGGATTTTAGCAGCTGAAGCGAGCGTGTATAATCGCAGCAATATCGTTATACCGATTAAGGATTTTTTGCTAAAATAAGGATTAGTTAATAGACATCGTTGTTACATCCCTACTCATTATGGGTATTGGTGTTGGACTGAATTAATTAGACGGCTCTAAAAGTATAGAGAGTGTTAATTATCAGCGAGAAAAGGAGGGATCCTATGTTAGAAAAACTGCATGCGGACGATCATGTTTTAAATCAATTTCCATTTATGCGAGATGAGCTGCAATACAATCTGATTCATTTAATTACGGCATTGGAAGGCGCAACGAGCTTGAAGACGTCTGACGGACGGCTGCTCTTTGCAGGTTCGCCTGGTCATAACGCTTGGTTATGGCTATCGGAGGATTTGACAGAAGAGCGCAGAGACATACTTATGCAGGAGCTTATCGCTTATTACGAAGGTACGGATTTGCCGGGTATATGCGGAGCTCCATCTACAGCAGAACCGTTCGCGAAAATGTATGCGGAGGCGAACCAGCTGCAATATCGCGCTTATATGTTGATGACTGCTTATTCATGCCCAAAGGTGATTAAGCCCATGAAGGTAAAAGGGAAAATGATTCAAGCAACACGCCAGCATGTAGAGCTTGTCGCTGAGTTTTTGGCTGGCTTCTCTGAGGACGCGTATGGGGCTTCGGTTATACCTGCCAGTCAGATGCCCGCTGCAGAGGGAATGGTCATGAGAGGCAATTTATATTTCTGGTCTGTTGATGAACTTCCAGTGGCTATGGCCAACATCGCTCATCGATCTCCGCGGCACGGACGGATCAATGCGGTTTATACGCCGTCTGTCCTTCGGAGAAACGGCTATGCCAGTGCGGTTGTAGCGGGAATTTGCGAAATTTTGGAGGAAGAGAACAGGGAGCCGATGCTGTATGCGGATAATAAAAACCCTGCTGCTAACAAAGTCTATCAAAATATAGGTTTTGTCCAGAGTGGGCCGATTGCTGAAATTAGATTTATGTAGATGCAAAAGCTTAGAAAGTAGGAACTGATTTGAAGATTGATCGTTTACTCGCGATGACGGTACTGCTGCTTAACCGGGGACGAATAAGCGCCAAGGAGCTGGCGGATCGTTTTGAAGTATCAACAAAAACAATTTACCGCGACATGGATACGTTAAGCCAGTCCGGCATTCCGGTGTTGGCTCATCAAGGGACAACGGGCGGGTTCGAGATTATGGAGCAATATACGCTGTCTCGTCACTATTTAACATTAGCAGAAATTTCGTCGCTTATAGCAGCCGTCAAAGGCATAGGCACCGCATTGGATGATGCGACCTATGCTGGTTTGCATGAGAAGGTAAGAGCATTGCTGCACAAATCGGATAAGCTTCAGAACGATCACCTTGGAGATAGCTTGGTTTTTGATTTGAACCCTTGGGGGCAGGGGCCAGCAGCGCGCGACAAGGTAAACTTGTTCAAGAAGGCGATTGAAGAGACACGGAAGGCGGAGCTCAGCTACATTAACATGAATGGCACGGAAACGGAGCGAGTGATTGAGCCGTATGCGCTTATTTTGAAGGGAAACATATGGTATTTGCAGGCTTATTGCACGCTTCGTGAGCAGTTCCGCGTATTCCGTTTATCGCGCATACAGAAGCTGAATCTATTGCTGGAGCGATTTGAACGCCGCGAGACACCTTCGCTGGACAGTTACTCATGGGATGTAGAATGGTCGAAAAATGCCGATACCATCGTAACGCTTATTTTCCAGCCGCAGGTGCGCCACCGTGTAGGAGATGCTTTCCATCCGGATCAAGTGACTGTATTAGCGGATGGAAGCTTGCGTGTGGAAGGCAAGCATACGATAGATGACTGGTTTTATGGGATGCTGCTAAGCTACGGCGATCAGGTTAAGGTTGAGCAGCCTCAGGCTCTCGTGGAGCAAATCATATTGCGAGCTCAAAATATTGTTAACCGTTATAAGAACTAAGACAGACAGCTGTCCAGTTTCCTACGGTAAAATAAGATCATACCAAGGAAATGGGGGAAACAGTAGATGAATGATACCATTGCAGTAAAACCAGCAGTTACGCTTATAGGGGTAACAGCGCGCACGACGAATGCTCAGGAAACGGGAGCAAACGGACTTTTATCGGGTCTATGGGATTCGTATTTCAGCAGCGGTATTTCAGAACGAGCACAGGTGAATAACGGTCATCTTATCTATGCGCTGTATACGGATTATGAAAGTGATGCTAGTGGAGCCTATACGGTGCTTATCGGCCATGAGCGGGCAGATGCACAAGCCGAGCTGCCGGATGGACTAGAGCAAGCGACGGTTCCAGAGGCTAAATTTATGGTTTTTAAAACGAAGAAGGGTCCCGTTTATGAGGTTGTAGCGCAAGCATGGGGCGAGATTTGGGCGTTTTTCAAGCATTCGTCTATTGAGCGCACTTATGGCGGCGATTACGAGCTGTATGACGGCCGGACATTTGACCCTGCGAATGCGGAAGTCGACATCTATATTGCGATAAAATAAAAAACGGTTGTCCTATTGGCTGACTCAGCTCAGAGGACAACCGTTTTTTCTATTCTTTGCTTATGGTCAATTACTCTGCTTGATAATCCTGAACGAGAAGCTCCAGAGCGCCCGTTTCGGGGTCGAGTATAAAGCCGTGAACCGGAATGTCTTTTGGGAAGAGAGGATGCTTACGGATCAATTTGACGCTGTGCATGACGCCTTCTTCGGAACTTGCGAAGCCCCGCAAAAATTTATCCATGCGTATTCCTGAATTTTCGAGCGTTTCAATGGCAAGCGGATCGATGCCGTGATCTTGGAATTTGCTGACCATGCCTTCTGTATTGAGGTTGGTCATACCGCAGCCATGATGGCCAATGACGAGAACCTCGCGAGCCCCAAGCTCGTACACGGCGATGAGGATGCTGCGCATCGCGCTTCCGAACGGCTGAGTCAGAATGGCGCCGGCATTTTTAATAAATTTGGCATCGCCATTTTTTAAATTTAATGCTTTTGGCAGAAGCTCTACAAGTCTAGTGTCCATACAAGTAAGAACTGCAATCTTCTTATCGGGAAATTTGTCAGTCAAATAGGCTTCATATTGTTTTTCCTCAACAAATTTTTTATTAAACTCCAATATTTGTGGAACCATGGACATATAATTGCCTCCTAACCCAAGATCGTTTTTCTATTGTTTATTTTATTATTCATAGAAAAAGGGGGCTAGTCAAATGTTTTGCTAATGAATTAATCCGCTCTGCTTTGCTTTTTCCAGCATTTTGGTAGAATAGCGGTTAATCCATTTCTTCAGTGCTAGGCCAATCAGCAGTGCAGCACCAGCAAAAAGGGCAAGAGCAATTAAATCTCTGGCAACGATATCCCATAAGATACCGCCCACCGCTTCGCGCATCATGCTGATCGCGTAGGTGAAAGGCAGGAAGGGGTGAATTGCTTGAAAAAACGGCGGTGTAACTTGAATTGGGAACGTGCCTCCAGATCCAGCAAGCTGAAGCACGAGCAAAACAATAGCCATCGCCTTGCCGACATTGCCAAATACGGATACAAGCGTGTACACAATCAGCATGAACACCGCGCTCAAAATAACGCCAAACAGCACAAACCAGATTTTGTCGGCGACATACGCCTTAAGCAGCCATATATCGCCGATCGTAACAAGCAGCGACTGTACAATCGCAATCGTAAGGAAGGTCAGGTAACGCCCAAAATAGACGTGATAGCTGCGGTATGCGGTTTCTGATGTGGAATGAACGTCCACACTAAGCAGTGAAACGAGCAGCAGCGCACCAACCCATAGCGATAGCGTTGTGAAAAATGGGGACATGGCTGAACCGTAATTCGGTATCGGATATAGGCGGTTCTCCTTCAATATAACCGGCTCAGCGAAAAAAGCACCCTCGCGTTCGGCGTCATTTTTGAGCAAATCAACAAGCTCATTTAAATTGCCTTCCTTTTCCAAGTCACGAATCCGCTGTGCGAGTCCTTTGATCTTTTGTTCAGCTGCGGGTAAGTTTTTTTGAATGTTGGCCATTTCCTTGCCGCCAAGCTCTAGTCCCTTAGCAGCGTCGCTTACGATGGATGCAGCACTTGGAATGACCTTGTTTGCTTCCGCTAATATGGACTCTGCTGTTGCAGCAGATTTTTTCGCTTTGTCCGCTGCTTGTTTGATATGCGGCAAAATTTCACTGTCATAACGGCCCAGCACGTCTGTTAAGAACGAAGAGGTTTCCTTGGATAAGGTGCCGAGACGATCGATTAGCGTTTGCGCTGGCTTCTCGCCTTTTTCGACTGCCGACCGGATTTGCTTAACAATCGTAAGCTGCTGCTGAAACCTTGTGTTTACCTGTTTTAGTCGATCAATGGTCGACACGATTACTTTACTTGGTGCCAAATCATTCAAGCGATCGAGCAGATTCAGCATCCCATCAATAACGATGATGGAACTTGTGAGGCGCTGCTCTGCCAGCTCCAAGCTCTTTTTTACCACTTCAGGATCTATATTCGTATCTTGTAATATGCCGACAAGCTCCTCCACCGAATTGGCCGTTTGCAGCAGCAGCTGTAAATCCTGCTTAATAAGCGGGCCGGCCGTGTCGAGGGCCGATTTGCTTTGGTCAAAAAAAGTACCAAGCTGCTTGGAGAAAGCTTCGCCATCCTTGGCGAGCTGGGCAGCTTTTGGCAGCTCCGTTTGAACGGTTGCAACAATTTTTTTCGATTTTTCAATATCAGTAACCGCTAGTGCGACGGCGTCATTAATCTGAGGGAACAATGATTCCAGCTTGAATACAGTACTGCGAACCTGCTCAATCGCTGGTTTGTTCTCCTCGAGCTCAATGCCTATTTGATTGAATATACGAAAAATCGTTTCGTTAGCGGTTTTGACGAAGCTTGCGCGGACCTGCTCAATGATGCCGCTCGCACCCTTCTGGGCGATTTTTGGCGATACGGCATTGATCTTCTCATTTACCGCGTAATCGAGCTCTGCTTGTTGAAGATTGTTCGATAGCACTGTAGCCATTTTGGCAGAAAAATCGGGCGGAATGGTGATGCTGGCATAATAGTCGCCATGCTTAACGCCTTCAATGGCCTTGTTGCCCTCTACGAACACCCAGCCAATTTTTTTATTTTCCTTCAAGGAGGCTATAATTTCGTCTCCAACTTTGATGGGCGTCCCATGCAGCACAGCGCCTTCATCGTTGTTCACGACGGCTATGGCAAGTGAACTGGTCTGGCCGTATGGGTCCCAAGACGCTTCAATGTTGAACCAAGCATATAAAGACGGCAAAAAAGCGAGTCCGACGATGACGATGGCAGCTGCGCTGTTCCGGAAAATACTGCGAAGATCTTTGGCGTAAATAGCGAATATAGGCCCCATGTTCTCCCACCTTCAACAATGATTTACTTAGTATTGCTGAATAGTCCAAAAACTACACCACAGAATTGTCGCTGGTATCCATGGGAGTACAGGTGAGCATAGAAAAAGCAGCATCCAAAGCGTTTTACGCCTCGGATACTGCTCTTGGTTTGATTATTATATTGCTCAGCTTTCGTTAAAAATTTCAGCGAGCAGCTCATAGGAGCGAAGACGCGCTGCATGATCATAAACTTGGCTAACGACAATTAACTCGTCAGCGCCAGTCTGTTCAATCATGGCGCTCAGCTTGTCTTTAACCGTTGCTTTGGTGCCGGCAATGGTGAAGCTGAGCTGCTTTTGAACGATCATTTTCTCCTGCTCGTTCCATAGGCCATCCATGCTGTCAACTGGCGGGTTCAGCTGTCCCATGCGTCCTCTTATCAGGTTCAGGAAGGCTTGCTCCTGAGAGGTAGCTAGGAATTTAGCGGCTTCATCGGAATCAGCGATAATGACGTTCAAGCCAACCATCGCATATGGCTTATCCAGCACCTCCGATGGACGGAAGTTGTCGCGATACAGCTTCAATGCGGGCAGCAGGAAATCCGGCGCAAAATGGCTAGCAAAAGCAAACGGGAGGCCATGGTGACCAGCAAGCTGTGCACTAAAGCCGCTGGAGCCAAGCAGCCAGATCGGAACATCTAGACCCTCGCCGGGAACAGCCCTTGGCAATACGCCGCGTGATTCAGCGCTCGGATGGAAGTAATGGCGCAGCTCGTTCAGCTGCTCTGGGAAATCCTCGCCGTTGCTGCCAAGTCCGCGGCGCAGCGCGCGGGCAGCCACTTGATCAGAGCCTGGCGCTCTTCCAAGCCCAAGGTCGATACGGCCTGGATACATGGATTCGAGCGTACCGAACTGTTCGGCAATGACGAGCGGTGCGTGATTCGGAAGCATAATGCCGCCAGAGCCCACGCGGATTTTTTCTGTTCCAGCAGCTACGTAGCCGATAACAACTGAAGTGGCAGAGCTTGCGATGCCAGGCATATTATGATGCTCGGCGAGCCAGAATCGATTGTAGCCCCATTTATCAGCGTGCTGGGCTAGCTCAAGTGTGTTTCGGAATGAATGAGCGGGCGAGCTGCCGGTTACGATTGGTGCAAGATCTAATATCGAAAAGGGAATATTGTGTATAGACATCGTTGAATTTACCTCCCATGTAGCGCACAGCGGGATGCTGCTGTACGGATAGTTTAAAACCCCAGCGCCAGCAAGGGCGTGGGGCATTATGCTTAAGTCTATTACTGTGGGTTTGTTGTCCAGATTCCTGCGGCTTTAATAAATACGCGATCAGGCAGCTTCAACGTTGCAAGAACCAGCGCAGCCATATCCTCAGCTTGCATCATGCGATCCTCGTCACCAATTTTCAGGCCAGCATTTGAAGCAAGCTCTGTATTGACTGTACTTGGTGTTAGGGCTGTTACACGAATGTTGGATTTGCGGACCTCTTGCATAAGCGCCTCAGTCATGCCCATGACAGCAAACTTGGAAGCACAGTAAGCGGAGCCGGTTGCAAAACCGCGTTCGCCAGCCGTAGAAGCGATATTGATGATGCTTCCGCCGCTTTGCTCCAGCATAGTTGGAAGTGCAGCGCGAGTTACATAGTAGGTTCCGAGCACATTCGTTTGGATGATGCGCTCCCACTGCTCGTGATCCATTTCAAGCAGTGTGCCGAACGTACCGATTCCTGCATTGTTAATTAGAATATCGATGGAGCCTAAGCTCTCTTTGAGTGATGCAATCGCTTGATCGACATCCGATTTAACAGCGATATCAGCAGTTGCAATGAAAACCTTAACCCCGTAAGTGCTTGAAAGGGAGTCTTTTAATGCTTCCAAGTCGGCGCTTGTACGAGCAATGATGCCAAGGTTGACACCCTCTGCAGCTAAAGCAACAGCAATCGCTTTGCCGATGCCTTTTCCTGCGCCGGTAATGATAGCTGATCTATTTTTTAATTCCATGGTTATCTCTCCTCTATTCATTGTAGATTGCTTGATTCGTATGAAGCGGCATAGATATGATATCCTCATAACAAGGAATTTACTACGTTGTGTCTTATTATTGAGCTATATTCTAAGGATTGCAAGTACCAACTTTATATTTGAAAATAGGACAGAATGATGATGGCGCTTTCTCATAATGCCAGTTATCATGCGATTTTCTGGTGAATTAGACAGGCAGCGTAGAGATTGCATATGTAGATTTGTATAATGTTTTGACGAAAGGAGCCGCTCACATTGGGAGATCAGCATTTTAAAGAAACTGTAGAATTGACCTTGAAAGTCATAGGCGGGAAATGGAAGCCAGTTATTCTTTGTCATTTGACTTCAGGAACGCATCGATTCGGCGAGCTGAAGCGGGAGATGCCGGCCATTACCCAAAAAATGCTTACGCAGCAGCTGCGAGAATTAGAGGAAGATGCGATCATTGATCGCAAGGTGTATGTGCAGGTGCCGCCTAAGGTAGAGTACTCTTTAACAGAGTACGGTTTAACGGTAAAGGAGCTGCTGAACGTCATGTCGAAATGGGGCGAGCAGCACCAAGAAAGAACAGCTGAGCTGCACGAAAAATGATAGAAATGGCTGCTCATAGTTCCCTAATGGGTACTACGTTACATAAAAGTGCGTACTTTTTTTTTTATCCGTAACTCTCTAGAATAGGCCTTGTGAGTGAAACAAACAGAACCTATGAGGAGTGAATATAGATGAAATTGCAATTAGCACTGGATCTTGTTGATATTCAAGGGGCTATTGAAGTTGTGAAGCAGGTTGAATCTTTTGTTGATGTCGTGGAAATTGGAACGCCGATCGTAATCAATGAAGGCTTGCATGCGGTCAAAGCGCTTAAGGAAGCTTTTCCTAACCTGACCGTACTTGCGGATTTGAAAATCATGGACGCAGGCGGCTACGAAGTGATGAAAGCTTCTGAAGCTGGTGCGGATATCGTAACGATTCTTGGTGTTGCAGAGGATGCGAGCATCAAGGGTGCCGTCGATGAAGCGAAGAAACAAGGAAAACAAATATTGGTTGATATGATTGCCGTTAAAAACTTGGCGGAGCGTGCGGCTGAAGTCGATGCACTCGGCGTTGATTATATTTGTGTTCATACGGGCTACGATCTGCAAGCGGCTGGTCAAAACTCCTTCGAGGACTTGCGCACTATTAAAGCAGTGGTGAAAAATGCAAAGGTAGCTGTGGCAGGCGGCATTAAGCTGAACACCTTGCCGGAAGTTATCGCTGCTGGTCCTGATCTTGTCATCGTAGGCGGCGGCATTACGGGACAAGCCGATATTAAAGCAGCAGCTGCCGAAATGCAGCAATTGATTAAGCAAGGTTAATTCGAAGGATGCCAAAAGAGAATAATCTAGCTGCTATCATGCAGGAGTTGAATCAAGCCTCGGGTCAGCTGTCAGAGGAGCAATTGGAGCTGCTCTCTGAAGCTGTTGGCTCGGCAAGACGCGTATTCGTGGCAGGAGCAGGCCGCTCGGGACTGATGATGCGGGCGTTCGCGATGAGACTTATGCATCTCGGCTTGGATGTGTATGTCGTTGGTGAGACGGTTACGCGCAGCTTGAGCAAAGGTGATTTGCTTCTAATTGGCTCCGGCTCTGGCGAGACAAAATCGCTGGTGCCGATGGCGGAGAAAGCGCGAAGCTTGGAAGCCGCGGTAGGCGCATTAACCCTCTCGCCAGCATCGACGATCGGCAATTTGGCTGACATCGTCGTCAAGCTGCCTGGCGCTCCGAAGGATCAGGCAGCGAATGAAACGGCTACGATTCAGCCGATGGGCTCATTATTTGAGCAAATGCTGCTGATTGTATGCGACGCTATTATTTTGCGATTGATGGAGAAGCAGGCGTTAAGCGGACAAGCGATGTATGGCAATCATGCGAATTTAGAATAGCTGTAGTTTAGAAGGGACTTTCTCTAGGGCGCAATGCGGCCAGGGATCGTCCCTTTTTTTATTTCTAACGACTAGGATCTATTCGTAATAACGGCTCGATAGCGAAGGCGATACGGAAGCGAAGGCTTTCAGTGGGATCTTTGAGCTTAATGCCCATCAGCTTCTCGCATTTGTCCAATCGATAAATAACCGTATTCCGGTGCACAAAAAGCCGTTTAGACGTTTCGACGAGCTGGCATTGTGTATCGTAATACATATTCAGCGTCCGCATCAGTTCCTTTTGCTCGGTTTCTTCAATAGTAGAGAAGCATTGAAAGGTTTCCTCGTAAAATTGCTTCAGCTCATCATCGGGAATCATACGGAAGAGATAGCTGATATCCTTGGATTGATAAGACTGAACAAACCTCGTTTTTTTCATCTGGTAACCGATTTGCAGCGCTTTGACTGCCTCATTATACGACAGTCCGATATCAAGTACGTTAGTTACCGGATTGCCGACGCCAAGCGAGATGCTAAGCTGGGATTGCTCAAACAGCTGAGATGTCATAGCGGATAAATGCTTGAGGAACGTACCCTCCTCCCACTTGGACTCTTGAATGAACAAGAGCATCCCGAACAAATCATTTTTGGTAAACATGACGAACACTTCACCCAGCAAGGAAAAATGGCGCTTAATCAGCTCATATTGCACATCCCGCTCAGAGATCAGGCGCTCGTCGAACAGAGCCGCAGCATTAGTTGTTTGGCTCTCTCTAGGGTTTGTCTGCTCATCCTTCTTTGCAGCTAAAAGCAGATATTTCCCTTTTTGCTTGAGACCGTATTTTTTGCCGCGATGCAAAGCCTCTTGCTCAGAACCGATAAAACCATCGATTAAATCGGAGAAAAATTCATTTTTGTACCGACGTGAACGCTCCTTTACCGCCTGCAGCTTCGACATCTCCATGCCTATGACGTTAGAGGCCTGTTCTAGCGTTAAGTCATGTTGGTTTGATGAGGCTTGTTTGGGCTGAAAGGTAATCAAATAACCCTCATGCCTATAGGTGAATATCGGATAGATCGCTACATGGCGGTATTCGTGTAAAGCGGGATCAAGCAAGCAGTGGTGTGCTGCAGTTTGAAGAGAGGGCTGGCTGCTTAGAACGGTTTCGACTGCTGATACGAGAGGCAGAAACTTAGGCAGCTTGAAGTGATGCGAGTGAGACGTAACCTGCAGCTTGCTGCTAAGCAGCACAACAGGCGAGTGAAGCAGCTGCGTAAGGGCAGTTACAATTTCGGGAATACCGTTTCCTTTCATGATCATTGAAGCAAATTGTTTGTGGACGGTTAGCGAATGCTGCAGCTCATCATTTTTATTATCTAAAATAACGCTGGTCGAGCGCTGCAAGATTTCTCCGAGCGAATGCTCAACCGAAGAGATTTCGATAATCGGAAACGGGATACGATCGGCCGCATCCTTGATCTCTTGGGGAATGTCGAGGGCAAAACGTCTCGTCTTTACCGCTAGGCCAGAGCATTTCAATTGATTCATCTTCAATATAAGATCGAGTAGAGCTTCAGGATTTTCCTTCATAAAGTAGCCGTTTGTAAGCAGCAGCTCGCCAGGCTTTAAGAAATGAATGATGTCGGGGGCATCCATAATATTAACGGTTTCAACGACACGGGATAAGCCGCTGTGGCCTGCAATGACCGTTGATCCAGAAAATATTGGGTGTAACAGCAATTGTTCGAGCAGCATTCTTATTCATCCCTCTCCGGTTTAGTTCCTGATATAAAAGCTAGCAGTATTCAAGAATGCTGTAAAGAATATGTTAGACGTTTCATCTAAAAATATAAATAAGATTTGTATTGAACGTACAATGACAGTTCGTGGGCAAGCAGGTATGCTCTTTTCAAGGGTTTACATGCCAAATAACAACTGACGGGTGAGCCTCTCCGTAAGGTTTGTTTCATCGTCCACATGATAATCGGAGGTGAGGACATTGCTGGATTTACTCCTTACACAAGTTCGTTTACAGAATGAAACAAGGCTCATGGATATTGGAGTGCGGCAGGGAAAGGTCGAGTATCTAGCGCCAAGCGGGAGCGAATTTGTACCCGAAGCACAGCTCATAGAGCTCGCTGCTGGCGGGATGCTGCTGCCGGGTTTTGTAGAGCCGCATATTCATTTGGAGAAGTCTTATCTGCTCTCGCGAATGACTCAGGAGGCAGCCTCTTTATCTGAGGCGATTCGCATGACCGCGGATATGAAGCATGACTTCACCCCGGCAGATATGGAGTTGCGTTCGCTTGCTGTTATTCGTGAAGCGATTCGCAGCGGTGTCACGCATATGCGCTGCCATGTGGAGGTTGATCCTATCCTTGGTCTGACAGCCTTTGAGGCTGTGCTTGAGCTGAAGGAGAAGGTGAAACACGCCCTTGATATACAAATTGTAGTGTTTCCTCAAGAGGGCATATTCAAAAGTCCAGGTACGGCTGAACTCATGGATGAGGCCATGCGTTCCGGAGGCGATGTGGTAGGCGGCATTACGTATCAGGATGATGACCTTGAAGCGCATCTGCAGTATGTATTTGAACTTGCGGAGAAATACGGCAAGCCGATCGATTTTCACGCTGATTTCTCTGATAACCCCGAACAGCTTGCAATTGTTAAAATTGCTGACAGAACGATTGCAGCAGGGATGCAAGGCCTTGTCTCCGCAGGGCATGTAACCTCGCTCGGTTCTCTGGAACGCAGGCAAGCGGAAGTTGTTGCTGATCTGATTAAGGAAGCCGATCTTCATATCATGACATTGCCGGCCACTGACTTGTTTATTGGCGGCAGAGGAGATCAGGAGAAGCAGCGACGCGGGCTAACGCCAGTAGGTATGCTGCTTGAGAAGGGGGTGAACGTTGTTGTCGGCGTTAACAATATACGCAACCCGTTTACTCCGTTTGGCAAAGCCGATCCGCTGGAGATCGCATGGCTGCTTGCTGTAACCGCACATATGGGCGGTGAAGGCGATGCTCGCCAATTGATTAAGATGCTGACAGAGGGAGCTGCAAGAGCGCTTGGGATCAGAAGCTATGGACTTCAGCTGGGCTCAGAGGCTGATATGGTGTTATTTGCAGAGCCGTCCGAACGGGACATTCTGCTCGGTAAGCCGGAGCACAGAATGGTATGGAAACGTGGTATTAAGGTGGCAGAGACCCGTGTCACGAGCAGCTTGCAAGGTTTTTTACAAGCCTAAGCGTTGATATAGAATGTCAGTATAATTACAAGATGCTTGTATGATAACAGCCTAACTAGGCACATATTAATCCAATAAAATGGCAGAGGATGGGAAAGATGAACATCACACAACTAAATCGAGTTCTTATTAATGATCGTTTATTTGATATGACACTAGACTTGCAGAAGGGTACGATTTCAAAAATAACGCCAAGCAATAATGATTCTGCTGGCGTGAACACGGGTAGCGTAAGGGATGCTGAGGGATTGCAGTATTTGCCGGCGACGACCGATATGCATATCCATTTGGACAAACATTTTTTGGGTGAGCCGTGGAAGCCGCTGCAGCCTTTTATCACATTGCCCGGACAATTGGCGTTTGAGAAGTCCATGCTGGCTTCACTGCCGACTACGGCAGCCGAGCGTGCGCGTCGTCTTATCGATTTGCTCCTCAGCCATGGCACCACCAAAATTCGGACGCATGTAGATGTTGATCCAGAGCTCGGCATCTCGCATTTGGAGGATGTGCTAACGGTGCGGGAAGAGTACCGTGGAGTTATGGAAATGGAGATCGTAGCTTTCCCGCAGCAGGGACTGCTTCGATCCGATTCCTTGCAGGTAATGAAGGAAGCTATGCGTGCTGGATCCGAATATGTCGGCGGTGTTGATCCGGCGGGGCTTGATCGCAAAGTCGATCGTAGTCTTGAAGCCATGTTTGAGCTTAGTGCGGAGTTTAATGCTGGCGTTGACCTTCACTTGCATGATCCCGGCCACTTAGGCCTATATACGATAAGCCGCTTTGCTGAACTGACGGCACAAGCGGATAAAGGAGGAAGAACGGCAGTCAGCCATGCGTATTGTTTAGGGCAAGTGAGCGAAGGAGAGTCCAAAGAACTCGCTCAGCAGCTTAAGGCAAATGACGTAGCGATCATTACGAGCGTTCCACTCGATAGACCAATGCCTCGCGTAGATCAGCTTGTAGCAGAAGGGGTTCGCGTACACGTCGGCTCGGATAATATTCTCGATGCTTGGAGCCCTTTCGGCAACGGGGATTTGCTTGCAAGAGGTGCGAAGCTGGCAGAAAAATTCGGCTGGATACTTGATGACGAGCTGCTGCAAACCTATCCGCTTATTGCAGCGGGGACACTTGCGCCCAAGGCAGGCGATCCTGCCAGCTTTATGCTGGTGGCTGCGCTGAATGCGAAGCATGCGCTGGCATATGCTCCGGCTCGCACCGCGGCTTTCTCTAACGGGAAGCTGGTAGGCGGCAAATGGGCGGAAGCGATGACGAAGGCATAAGCACAAAAAGTGAAACAACTCAGTACTGCCGCTCGTTCAAATGGTGTTCATTATTTTTCTGTATGACAGTGCAGTAGCGCCAAAAGCTTCGATAGGGCAAGTAGCAAATTCGGATCGGACGTTCGACATGCGTGTTTAGTTTAAAGTAAGCAGTCGTTTGGCTCGCTCCATGAATTGAGTCAGGTTCTACACTACGAAATGAAATAAGGGAAGAGTTAAATGGGTAAACTAGCGATTGGCTTGGTTTACCTATTTGACGTGCAACCAAAAGGTGTTATATAATCTCGTTACGAAACCAAATGGTTTCATATTATTGTCTATAAACTGCCAAGATACATTAAATGGAGGTCATGAGTTGGAAAACAATAATACACAAAGTACGCTGTCTGATATTAGACAAACGCTGATACTTAATGCGCCGATTCAAAAAGTATGGGATGCAGTTGCGACATCTGAAGGTATTGCCGCATGGTTTATGCCGAACAATTTTCAAGCGGAGCTCGGTTATGAATTTCATTTGGAAGCGGGGCCTTTCGGAAATTCCCCTTGCAAAGTAACCGTGCTTGAACCGCCGACGCGCCTTACCTTTGAATGGGGCAAGGATTGGTCGCTCAGCTTCGAACTGTCTGATTTGCAAGGTAAAACGGAATTCACCCTTGTTCACTCTGGCTGGGATGCGAACAAAGTTACTGAGTTCGGACAGTCGCATGCAGAGGTTCGTGATCGCATGTCAGGCGGCTGGGTTGGTCTTGTTCAGAAACTTAGCACTTATGTAGAGGCCTAATATGTCTGAGCCCGCACCAAAGCATGATGTGTTTCAGGCTATTGCTGACCCAACGCGTCGTAAGCTGCTGCATTTGCTTGGGGATGAGGAACTGCCGGTTACAGTTATAAGCGGTCATTTCACGATGAGCCGTACGGCGGTTTCGAAGCATTTGCGTGTTTTGGCGGATGCTGGACTTGTGAAGGATAGGAAGGTTGGACGGGAAACACGTTACCGGCTTGACCCTGAGCCTCTCCTTGAGCTGAAGCGATGGCTGGCCTATTATGAGCGTTATTGGGAAAATAAACTGTTTGCGCTTAAGCGCTTTGTCGAAGCAGATGAAGATTCATCTGCGGACCCGTTTGGCCCGCTTACGGTTATAGAAAAGGATTCCAGCAAGTAAGGTCAGAGTGTGGCTGTAAAAGAAGAGGATGCTCCTATCGTAGATTTTTCTACTTTAGGTGCAGCCTCTTTTTTGATGTGTGGACTAAACAGATCGGTTTGCGTGTGAAAACAAGGTAGTGAAAAGTAAGGCAGCGCTTTTGCTCTGTTGAAGCCATCATAATAGAAAACCCCCAATTCGTCGGAATTGGGGGTTTGGTTGTTTATTTTGCTGCAAAAAAGCGCTGCTCACAAGCAGAGGTCTGATAAGTCACTACATTGCAGATAAGTGCAGTGTAGATAAAAGCAGGTCTGCTACGAAAATATATGAGCTAGTTTCTAAATAGCGTTTCACTAGCGCAGCAGTGACAAGTCGAAGCTTGGGACGAGCCCCTCTTCAGCAGCACGGCCAAGCAGTGCAGTTATCGCGGCATACCCGTCTTCACCAAGATTTCCAGTAAACTCATTGACGTATAAATCGATGTGCGCCTGCGCAACGTCTGGTGAGAGCTCCTGCGCATGCATCATAATATAGGGGCGAGATTCCTCGGGATTAGCCCATGCATATTCAACGGATTCGCGAACCCAATTGGTAATCGCATCTGTGTCCAATGAGCGCTTAGCGATGATGGCCCCAAGCGGAATAGGCAAGCCTGTGTCTGATTCCCACCAGCTGCCCAGATCAGTCAGCATGCTGAGCCCATATGTGGGATAAGTAAAGCGGGCTTCATGAATAACGAGACCCGCATCGATTTGGCCATCGCGAACAGCAGGCATGATTTCGTGGAAGGGCATGACGACAATTTCGAGATCCCCGTTCGGAATATGCTGAGCCGCCCATAATCGGAATAAAAGATAAGCGGTTGAGCGCTCACTTGGTACAGCTACTCGTTTGCCTGCTAGATCAGCAGCACTTTTTATTTCCCCGGCAGTTAATACGAGCGGTCCGCAGCCTCTGCCCAGTGCGCCTCCACAAGGTAGAAGCTTGTAATCTTCCAACACCCAAGGGAGTGCAGCGTAAGATATTTTCATGACTTCGGGCCCTTTGCCTTTTGCAGCCCAATTGTTCGTAATATCGATATCGGCATAGGTAACGTCCAGCTCAGGTGCACCTGGAATAAGCCCGTGCGCCCAAGCATGGAAAACGAAAGTATCATTTGGACAGGGTGAATAAGCGATATTCATTTTAAAAAACCTCCCGTATGGCTTTACTAGCTGCTTCTAATGAGGCTAATGCTTCTCCAATGCGCCACGCGGAGCGATCCCGCGGTCCAACCGCATTGGATATCGCGCGAATTTCAGTAACTGGAATACCAAGTGCGGACGCAGCTACTGCAACGCCATGGCCTTCCATTCCTTCCGCAGACGCGCCGCTGATTCGTTTGCTTAGCGCAGCAGTGGTCTCAGCCGTACCTGTTGCTGTTGTAACGGTAAGAATAGCGCCGCTGCAAACCGTTAAGCCCGCTGATTGAATAGCAGCATACAAACGATCATTCCAAGTCGTGCTTACAGCAATACGTGCTGATCCGAACCCCAGCTCGTCCAAGCTAAGGAAACCATCCTGCGTCTCGGCCCCTAGGTCAGCAGCTACAATGAGATCGGCAATGACTAATGAGCCTATCTCTGCTTTTCCGACAAAACCGCCGCCAATACCAGCGCTTATGACCAAATCGTAGGATTCAACTGCAGCAGTTAAGTACGCCGCTGTGCGTGCTGCCGCCGACGCTGCGCCTACTCCAGCTGTTATGACGTCGACACGGTTTAACCCATCTAGCCCACGAAGAACCGCATCGCGCTCGGCATCAACCGCAGTCACGATCAGCACTCGTTTACTGCTATGGCGCCATTCCTCACGAGATTCCAGTATCGAATCGTTATGTGAATTTTTAATCATGATGACGTTAACTCCTTTAGTAGCCTTCCGGAACGACTAGCCTTTAGCTATCGTATCATTCACTAGATTATTGATGCAAATGCGAGCTTACCCAATCGTGATCTTACCTTCAGGGTAGCGGTAGAGCTCTTTTTTGGTACGTGTGTTAAGCGCAAAGGCCAACGTGACAGGCCCTAGCCGTCCGATAAACATAAGCAAAATAATAATAATTTTTCCGATTTCGCTCAAGTGGCTCGTTAGTCCTGCTGACATGCCCACCGTACAGTAGGCTGAGGTCGCTTCAAACAATATGGCAAGAAAAGACCCTGTCTCCGTGATGGAGAGGAGCATGGTCGCCCCGCAAATAATCGAGAACGCAATCATGGTGAACATAATAGCTTGATGAATTTGGGTTTTGGAAATGCGATAACGGAACAAGACGACATCTTCTTTTCCCCTCATCATCGCTACGATTGCTCCAATGAGAATAGCGAAGGTCGTTACACGAATACCGCCGCCCGTTGAGCCGGGGCCCGCGCCGATAAACATAAGCAGGATGATGAAAAACTGTGTAACCTCTCGCAGCATGCTGGGATCAACCGTACTTAAACCAGCTGAACGAGCTGTAACCGATTGGAACAAGGCGCCAAAAACTTTTCCAATTGCGGATAGCGGGTGAAGCGTACTGGAATTGGAAAACTCCAAGGCAAAAATAACAATCGCGCCAACTACGGTGAGAAGGCCGGTAACTGATAAGACAACCTTGCTATGTAAGCTGAGCTTTCTGTTTTTTGGATAGTTCACGAGCTCTGATATGACGATAAACCCGATTCCGCCAAAAAAGATCAGCAGCATCGATACGATATTTACAAACGGGTCCTCCACGTAATGGATGAGACTGCTTGCCCGTTCGGGAAATTGGGAAAACAAATCAAAGCCAGCATTGTTGAAAAAAGAAATACTATGGAAAATGCCAAAATAAATCGACTTCCCGACCGGCATTTCCAGCATGAAATAGCTGCTAAGCAGTACCGCTCCGGTTAACTCGATGACTAGAGCGTAGAGTAGAACTTTACGAATCATGCGTACGATGCCTTCTGTCGAACCATAGTTCATGGATTCTTGCAGCACGAGCCGCTCCCGAAACGAAATGCGCTTGCGAAACAGCAAAGCAAATAAGGTTGCCATCGTCATAAAACCTAATCCGCCGATTTGGGCTAATGCGATGATGACAACCTGACCGAATGTGGAAAAATGAGTGCCGGGATTTAATACAGTAAGTCCTGTTACGCAAATTGCGCTGGTGGACATAAACAAAGCGTCCAGATAAGAAAGTGAAACGTCATTCGAATAAGATATAGGCTGCGATAAGAGCTCGGCGCCAATCAATATAAGAAATATAAAGCCGAAGGTCATCACTTGCGGAGGACTTGGCCGAAAACGCAATATGTCGCGCAAGGCGGCAAATTTAAACATGAAGTCATCCCACCTATCTCTTTCATGCTAGTATGGTTATTTTTGTTGATTTGCATGTACATGGTCCTGATTGGATAAGTGCACAGCGTTTCTTCCGCTATGCTTGGATTGGTAGAGTGCCACGTCTGCTTCACTTAATAGCGCTTCAAGCGGAACATCGGCGGATATTGCCTCAGCGACCCCGAAACTAGCGGTTATGGATATCGCTCTAGCCGCGCTGTAGAGCGGATTTCCGGCAATGGCTGCACGGAGCTGCTCAGCGATTTGACCAGCTTGTATAAGTGATGTATTCGGCAAGCTTATAGCGAACTCTTCTCCGCCATAACGTCCGAATAAGGCATCAGCAGGGAGCGTTTGTTGGCAAATCATTACGACATGCTGTAATGCAAAATCGCCTAAGCTATGCCCATAACGGTCGTTGATTTGTTTGAAATAATCGATATCAAACAAAATAAACGAAAGCGGCTGCTTCGTTTGATGGGCAGAGGAAAGAAGCTGTCTGCTTTTTTCCATAAAGAAGGTTCGATTATAAATAGAAGTAAGCCCATCAATTTCCGCGAGATGGCGCAGCTTATTCTGAAGCAGCGTGTATTCCGTCACATCGATCATCACGATGGTTCTGCCAGCAAGCTGGCCATTTGGCTTTAATAGGTTGGAGGCTCTTATCCGGTAGTAGAACGTTTCCCCGCCTCGAATCCATTTGAACTCCTGCTCGTACTCTCCGGTTTCGTCCATTCCGAAGGAAAAGGCGCCTGATTCGGCTCCGCGCTTCCAAATGTGATCCAGCTTCTGGCCAATCGCTAAAGGAGTAAGCGCAGGAATAATCGTTGTGGCTGCGCCATTAAAGTCCATGATTTGATTTTCTAAATTAAGAACGAGAACGCCGTCGCGCATACTCTCAAAGATATGTTCCCGCGCGATAGGCGCAACGGTCAGCAGCGCAGTCGAGAATATGGATGTGACATACAATATGGATGTCACACACATAAGAATCGGAACAGGGTCCATCCCAAGCGGAGTTTGACCAAGGACATACATAAGCGCCCCTAACATAGGGAGCGAAATGCCTACTGCCAGTGTGAGCATTTGCTTGCGATAAATGGATTTTGTCTTCTGCCAATGACGCGCCAATATAAACAAGCTGGCGAGCATAGATCCAAAAGTGTATCCGCCATGTACGTAATACCAGATACCAGGCACTACATCCACCACTGTTGTAGCAACATGAGGCCGCAAATATAAGTTTTTATAAAAGAGATTATGATATTCGTTGGTAGTGACCATGAGCAGCGTTATGGCAGGAATAACGAATAAGACCCATGATTTTTTGAACGTATCGAATTTATTTAGCCCAACATAGTGCATGATGAGCAGGAGGCTGCAAGGAGCGATAAAGGGCATGCCTATATATTCAATGTTTAACCAAAAGCGGATTTCTTGAAGCGAATCGCTGGCAAGCTCAAATGCGAAAGCAAAGGTGTATACGGCTGATAGAACGGTCATCCACATAAACACGCTCATGCCTGAAAATTTATTCTTGTTGTAATAAGCATATATGGCAAGCAGCACGCTAAGAACGCCTGAAATAATGACAATAATAATGTACTGTGACATAGGGGAATTCATAGTCATGACATAAGCGACTCCCAATGTAGCGGAATGATAATACGTACTTATTAAATAAAACTATGGATGGGTAATAGGCTACGGACACATTTTACCATAGTAGCTTAATTTTCTACAAAATAATATAAAACCGGACAGCAAGGTCGTTATCCTAGCTGTCCGTTGGCAATGATATTTCAACGCAGGTGCCTGAGCCGAGCTCGCTGTGGAACACAATGGTACCCTTATGCGCAGCGATAATCTGTTGGCTTACCATAAGGCCGAGACCATTTCCGCTCGTTTTATTCGTAAAGAAAGGCTCTCCTAGGCGAAGCAAATCACTCTCGGCAATTCCGCAGCCTTGATCGATAAATTGCAGGATGATTACTCGATTTGCATCACACGCCACCTTCACGGAGAGCACGCCGCCGCTGGTCATCGATTCAATGCCGTTTTTCATAATATTTACGAAAACCTGCTTCAGCTGATTAGCCTCGCCAATCACCTCAGGAAGCTCGGCTTCCGCAAGCAGGGCAAGCTGCACATTGCTCATCTTTGCCTCTGAATCGAGCAGCATCATAATATCGCCAACGAGGCGGATGATATTCACAGGCTGATAGATCGTGGCCTGCGGCTTAGCGAATACGAGAAACTCGCTCACGATCATATTAATCTGATCGAGCTCGCCAAGCATAATCTCAAGATGAGCTGGCGATAACGAGCCGGTCTGCTTGTGCAGCTGTACAAAGCCACGCAGTGTCGTAAGCGGATTGCGAACCTCATGCGCCACGCCCGCAGCAATTTGACCAACGACCGATAGCTTCTCAGACCGCCTAATGATCTCTTCTGTTTGTTTGCGCGAAGTAATATTCCGAGATATAGTGGCAATCGCAATAATGGTGCCCAGCTCGTCGCGAATAGGTGAAATCGTAATGCTGAGATCGATGAGTTTGCCGGATTTACTGTAGCGCACAGTTTCATAATCCGTTACAGAGCCGCCTCGCAGTACAGTAGCCTCAAGCTCTTTGTGTGAGCTTAAGTAGTCTCGCGGAACGTTATCAAGCGTGATGCCAAGCGCTTCTTCTTGGCTCCAGCCGTACATTTTTTCAAAAGCGATATTGACCTGTATGACATGGCCTTCCAAATCAGTGACATGAATGGCGTCCGATGTATGATTGACGAATGATTCCAAATACTGCTTCGTGCTTTGCAGCTCTTCCGCAGCAGCTTTAAGCTGAGTTGTATAATGGTTTAGATTATTGCCCATCGTATCGACACGAGAGGCAAGCAAGCCTAATTCATCCTCGCTGCGAATCGTTATGACTTCCCCAAAATCGCCTGCAGCAATCGCATTTACTTTACGTATAACTTGATTGAGACCGCGCAGCATGAAGCCGGCTATGAAATAGCTCGCAATCATCGTAATAAGCACGAGTCCAAGTGAAATGACAAATTGCATAACCAACAGCTGATTAACGGGCTTTTGAATCGCTTTCTGATCAAAAACGACGCTAAACACATAGTTTTTGTTCGTCTTAATCGGGATAAAGTTTTTGATAACGGGAACGCCATTGATGTTTCTTTTGACGGTAACGCTCTTACCGGTTTTATTGACTTGTTGAATATTTAAAAAATCGTTTGATTGATCCTGATAGTTATAGTCGCCAAACGGGATGGCTCGAACGTCGAGGTTGTAAACGGGAATGCCTTGTTTGTATTTAATAATTTTGTCCTTGCCGTAAAACTCAAGGTCGAATCCGGTAACTTCTAGAATATCGGATTGATCGGCAATGATCTTGTTAACGATTGCATCTGTCCCAATGGTATAGTCGAAATCAAGCAGCACCTGAGCGTTGACGTATGGATTGATGATATAGTTTGTTGAACCGTCATAGTAATAGCCCCATTTGCGAATTTCGGACGGATCCGACGTTGAGAAATTAAACGGGCCTGACCAGAAGTTTTTGAGCTTCTGACCTTGCACAATGTTTACTTCATGTTTGTCGAAAAGCTGTAAAAAGGCAACATACCAATAATCCCAGGTTTTTGAGCTCATATTAATTTCATTGGGGTCTGAGGAACGTTTCGCGACAACATCGTTTCCAAAGCGCTGCCATAATGTAATATGATCGACGCCAAGCTGAGCGCTAAGCTTTACGAGCTGCTCATTTGTTACATTTTTAATTTCGGGATCCAGCTGTGACTTTGCCGCTAGAGAGGCAATGCGCAGCTTGTCGCCAAGCGTGTCCTCCATGTACTGGCGGGCGTTCTCTGACGCCTCGACCGTACTGCTTATTTGCTTTGCAATATTAGTAAACTGAACTTCTAGATTAGCCTCAGCTTCAGTTTTTGTTGTGTAGTAATAGAGCAAGGTGCTTAGTGTCAGTATGACAGCTACTATTATGGATATGGAGAAGGATAGCTTAGCTTTAATCGACAAAAATAATTCCTCCCACGGTCTAAGATGCTCCTACTTACAATTAGACACGGAATGACAAAAATCCTGTTTAGACGCACAGAAAAAAGGAGAAACAGCAATCGTTTCTCCTTTTATGAAGCAATACGGATTTTGGTACCTATGAACAAACATTCGTTGCCATGTATCGGCTAGGCGCGTGAAAATTGCTCTTCTTCTAAGTACTGCTCAGCTTCCTCGTAAGTCTCGAAAGCGGATTCCAGATTCAAGTCGGCATATAGATACCAAAGATCTTCTTCGAACAGCAGGGTCAGCACAGCATTGTCCGGTCCGATCCAGCGCTCTTCTTGCGGTGCTTTTTGCTTTTTCTTTTTCTTTGATTCCGGTTTCTCTGGCGGTGCGATAGATAGAGAACGAATCGATTTCTCAATAAGCGAGCGAAGCTCTTCCTCGTTGAAATCGCGAATGTTGACTAGGCCTTTGTCATCGGTTGCTACACCTTTAACTAAGCCAGCGAAAACATAACCGTTTCCGTTCGGATGCAGATGGTGCACGACCGACTTTTTCTCATGTGCGCTTTCTTCGTAATGGAAGTTAGTGCGGCCAAGAGAAACATCCTTCCGTTCTAATTCAGGAAAGCCTTCAATTATTGCAAGCTTTTGTTCAAAAGACAACATCTTTTATTTCCTCCTAAAGGTTTGCGAAGCAAACCACTTCGTAAGCATAATCTTAGGTTTGCGAAGCAAACCACTTCGTAAGCATAATCTTAGGTTTGCGAAGCAAACCACTTCGTAAGCATAATCTTAGGTTTGCGAAGCAAACCACTTCGTAAGCATGTGCTTAGGTTCGCGATGCATGTGATTATACCATACCATAGGAGGGAGTTGTTAGATGTCTTTCTTCTTCGTCAGCAGGATAACAGCGCCGCAGAGAATAAGGATGATCGCAATGATCGGCTGGCTGAGTAAAAACTTGCTGTAGAGGGAGCCAATGGAGAAGACGGCGAAGAAAAGAATAGACAACACAGTCAAAATGTTAATGGGAATAAGCAGCCATTTGTTCCGATTGCCGAACCAATAAAATTCAAACAAGCCAATGGCAACGGCGAGGATAAAGCCCGGCCACATGTACCCCCAATTGTTGAATAACATAGCGATCTGACAAACGACACCTGCAGTGAACAAAATGCCTCCCGGAATTAATAGGCCTGATCCACGTCTGCCAATCATGGAGAAGTACAGCCAGTGGAAGAAAAGCCCAACGGGTATGACGAATAACGATGGCCAGAAGTAAGCAAATATTTTGCCTGGGCCAAATTCTTCGCCTTGGTTTAGAAATAATACAGCTCCGAGCAGCAGGAGGACAAACCCGCTAATGGTTTTTAGCTTCATTGTTTTATTGCACCCCAATCAACGTTTTATTAGCTGAATTCAGCATAGCATACATTGAAATTAACTGTCCTCCTGCTGTAGGTAAAATGGTTAGCTGGACTAAAGTCTAGTACTCACTCCTCCTCTGCATAGGGGTAGTCAGTGCTGGATTACAATTTGTCGCTCCGAGGGATGCAGAGAAAAAGCTTCATCTATTCCGTCGGGGATAATGCTTAGCCGCTCAGACAGGCGATTGCCCTCAAAGGCCATCATAAAGGGAATGCCCAGTATGGCTAAAATAACGAGTAGAACGCCAGTATGTCGCAATTTGCGCAGCCAAGGGCGGTAAACAGGTGGTGCCTCCGCTGCAAGCTGGTTGCGGTGAGTTTGAAGCATCCAGACGATGCAAGCAATAAACAAAAAGAAGGTGGTCGTCATTGTCACGAAAGACCAGCGGAATGAATGAGGCGGAATAAAAGCAAAATAAAGCATGGCAAATGAGCAAAGCGGTGCTAACTGAAAGGGAACAATAAGTACGGGATCGGATGCTTGGCGGCGCCGTGCTACATCATTAGCATTATCAGTCCGGGCGTTCGTTCGCCGTATGAGCCTGCGCATTTTTGGGTAAGAACCAAGCCAAATGAGCAGCACTGGGATGATAGCAAACGGCGTGTGAATGAGCAGCCGATGTGTCCAAAACTGAGGATGCGTCATCGAAGCCAGTATTAAATCTGCTGCAGCAATTCCCAACGTAAGGAAGCTTAAGCAAACAGACCAAAATAACAGCTTGCGTGTTTTGTAATTAAGCTGCTGCTCGTTTTGGCTATAAGCCAGTTTTGATGCTTTGGCAGCAACTATTAATGAAAAAACGACAAAGAGCATTAACGTGCCGAGTTCAAAATAAATGAATAAATAATGCATGGAATGAGCCCCCTGAAAGTAATGATAGCACCATATACAGTTATATTATAGAAGCGATTTTACTAGTCGTTATACATCTTATCTAGTTCATCTGCTATGCAAAACCGCCGTAAGTCGGAACGAAGTACTAGACCTCTGGCGGGGAAAAAAAGTCGAAGAAGCGCAAATGGAATCGAACAATACAAAATGCGGAAATAGTTCCTATGAAACGACATTTTACACCTCTTGTTTAGTTCTATGAAAGCGCTACAATTAAGGTAATAAGAAGTAGGAGGTGAATAAACATGAGCCAAGAAGAAGAAGTAGTTCAAGAAGGCGTGGAAGAAACCGCTGAACTGATTTCGGAAGAGGCTCCAGCTGAAGAAGTAGTAGAAGCTGTTGAGGCTGAACTGGAAGAAGAAGTGGAAGAAGCTGCTGCAGCTACGGAGGAAGAATCCTCTGAGGAAGCAGAAGAAGAGTCAGCTGAAGAAGAAGCAGCTGAGGAAGAGTCTGAAGAGCAATAATGATATCTATCATTTTATATTATAAAGAGAAAGACTGTTCTTAGGTTGCTATGGCGACCCAAGCACAGTCTTTTTTTATTGTAAAGAAGGCTGGATTATACTTATTTCTTAGATCTATTTTTAAAAACCACGATTAAACCGCCAATAGAAATGCCAACTATAGCCCACGCTGCAATAAACAATATTGAATTCATGAGGTACACTCCTTATTTGTTACTGTATCGTTGAATAAATTGAGACACTAATTATAACATGTTTAATAGTTGATTTTTCTTTCTAACTGTGAATCTTCTGCTTCTAAAAAGGCAGCGACTCGGCATCATAGGAAGATTGTTTTAGTAGAAGAAATACAAAAAAAATATTTATGTAAAGGCACGATTCTAACGTGCAATAAGCTATTTTATATGCTACGATACCTTGTGTTTTACTTTTTATAATAGAAGCAGGTGACAGCATGACAACAGCAGAGGCTGGTAATGGAACAGGGCAAAAGGATCAGAAGGGCTTAAGCTTATTTTTTCTGACATGGCCCATATTTTTAGAAATCTTTTTGTTTATGCTGATGGGTATTGCAGATACGCTGATGCTGAGTGCAATTTCGGATAATGCGGTATCCGGCGTTGGTGCATCAAATCAATATTTGCATATAGCAATCTTACTATTAGAGGTAATCGGCAACGGGGCATCCATAGTCGTTGCGCAATATATCGGTTCTCGCAAGTATGTAGAAGCTGCCAAAATATCAGCGCTCGCAATCTCGCTCAATCTAGTAGTCGGGATTTTTATAAGCCTCATGTTCGTGTTGTTCGGCGGACATTTGCTGCAAACGTTAAATTTGCAAGGTGAAATACTTGAACATGCGAAAAGCTATTTAGCCATTGTAGGCGGCATGATTTTCCTTCAAGCTATCATCAACTCGATATCTGCCATTATTCGTGTACACGGTTTTACAAAGGAAGCGATGTTCGTATCGCTTGGCATGAATATCGTTCATATTATCGGAAACTATTTGCTTATTTTCGGGAAATTCGGATTTCCGGAGATGGGAGTTCAAGGTGCGGCGCTGTCATCGGTCATTAGCCGTGGTTTAGCGCTCATCGTCTTCTTCTGGATGCTGTACCGGATTATGTCAGTACGGATTGAAATCAAGTATTATATTGCATTGTCCAAGGAGTATATTCTTAAAATACTGAGAATCGGCATTCCGTCTGCATTGGAGCAAGTGATGTATCAGGCATGCCAAATCGTATTTTTGTATTATGCTACGTATCTTGGCGCGGCCTCCTTGGCGGCGAAAAACTATGCGAATAACATTTCGATGTTTACGTATCTGTTTGCCTTCGCAATTGGCATGGGTACTGCGATCATCGTAGGCAGGATGGTTGGTGCAGGCGAGCAAACGATTGCCTACCGTCAAGTATGGAAAAGCGTGCGCTGGGCAAGTGCCGTAACCTTGCTTGCCGTATTGCTCGTTATTTTGTTCCGCGAGCCGCTCATGCGAATGTTTACGGACGATGAGGAAATTGTTCGGCTGGGCATAAATGTGCTCCTGCTGAGCATCGTGCTGGAGACTGGCCGTACGATTAATATCGTGCTTATCAACTCACTGCGTGCATCAGGCGATGCAAAGTACCCTCTGTATATCGGAATGGGTTCTATGGTCGCAATGAGCTTGCCGCTTGGCTACTTCTTCGTATTCCAGCTTGATCTGGGCCTCGCTGGTATTTGGCTGGCGATTGCAGCAGATGAATGGCTGCGAGCCGTTATTATGTTTTTCCGCTGGAAGAGTAGAAAATGGGAGAAATATGGGCTCGTTAAGCGTGATAATAAGGAGAAATCCGCAGTTTTGCAGGGTTAAGATGAGCTGAGGCAATGCTGCTTGCTCAAATCATAAGGAATAATGGACACCAGAGAAGTTTAACCACTTCACTGGTGTCTTTTTTTTTGTAAATGCAATTGACATAAATAGGATTACGCAATAAGATATAAATATACATAATATAAGTTAGTAAGTTTTAAAAAGTAAGTTAATATTTTTATTGGAGGAATTTTAAAATGGCAAAATCACAATGGACGGTTGATTCCACGCACAGCAGCATCGATTTCTCGGTAAAGCATATGATGATCGCAAAAGTAAAAGGTACTTTTCATGCGTTTGAAGCCAATATTTCCGCTGATGCGCATGACCTGACTTCAGCTGATATCCAGCTTATGATTGATCTTGATAGCGTGGACACACGCAACAAGGATCGTGACGCACATTTGCGCAACAATGATTTTTTTGATATCGAGCAGTTTCCGAAGCTTATATTTACTGCAACAGCAATCACAAAAACAGACGACGGCGAATATTCCGTTGTTGGCGATGTGAGCCTTCATGGCGTGACACGTTCCGAGAAATTTGCAGTCAGCTTCGAAGGCGCAGGCAAAGATCCTTGGGGCAACGATAAAGTAGGCTTTAGCGCGACGGGCAGCCTGAAACGCAGCGACTACGGCTTAACGTATAATGCTGCTCTTGAAACGGGCGGCGTGCTCATTGGCGACGAAGTGAAGATTTCAATCGATATTGAAGCGATTCATCAAGGCTAATGGATTAAGAAGCATATTTATTAACGGCTCATCGGGCATTTGCCCGGTGGGTCGTTTTTTGTTGCTGTAAAACGCTTTCAGCGGTAGGATAAGTAAAGGAACAGCTAGTGAGAGTAAGGGGATATGCAATATGGAGCCAAATGCTTCAACACATATAAGGAACATCGGAATATTTGCTCACGTTGATGCGGGGAAGACGACCACAACAGAGCAGATTTTATTCCATAGCGGTCGCATTCGTTCGCTTGGCAGCGTGGATGCAGGCACGTCACAGACGGATTTTCTAGAAGTGGAACGCTCAAGAGGCATATCAGTACGTGCAGCTGCAACCCGTTTTACTTGGCAAGGGGTAACGATCAACCTGGTCGATACACCGGGGCACGTCGATTTTCTCTCTGAGGTCGAACGATCACTGCGCGTCATGGATGGAGCGGTGCTTATTCTGTCGGCAGTGGAGGGTGTGCAGGCACAGACAGAAGTCATATGGCATGCACTGCGAGAACGAAACATTCCAACGCTTATTTACGTGAACAAGCTGGACCGAATCGGTGCAGATCCAATAGGAACGATCCAGCAAATTAAGCGTTTGTTATCCAATCAAGCAGCGCCAGTTCAGGCTCCACTTGGTATCGAGGATAGTTTCAGCGGTGCAGTTAGCCTACTCGTTTCGGGAATATCAGGGAGTGAGACAGAGGAAGCGCAGCGTTATTTGCAACTGCTGGAGGAAGCCGTGGCAGAGCAAGATGAATCGTTGCTTCTTCAATATTTGGACAGCGGCACACTGCCCAAAGCAGAACTGAATCAACTGCTGCCTGCGCTTACGCAGCGTGGTGAATTATTTCCAATTCTTTTTGGCGCATCGAATCGTGGGATAGGCATCGAGCCTCTCATGCAAGCGATGATTACACTGCTGCCGCCGCCCCAAATTGTCTCAGACGGTCCGGTGTCGGGCGTCGTCTTCCGTATTGAGCGCGATGCAGCGATGGGCAGAATCGCCTATGTCCGCCTGTACAGCGGGGTGATTCGCAATCGTGATTCCGTCTATAATGAGACGCAGCAGATCGAAGAGAAAATTACGCAGATTCGCAAAATCGATGGGCAAAAGGCCGAGGATGTAGGGCTGCTCGCGGCAGGCGATATTGCAGCGGTTTGCGGCTGGACTCAGGCGCGCATTGGCGACATTATAGGCAGCGCCGAGTTTGTGCCCGGTGAGACGCGGATGGCTGTTCCGCTGCTGACGGTACAGGTGCGCTGGAGCAACGAAGCCGAATATCCGGCTGTCGTTGCGGCGCTGCATGAGCTTGCGGATGAAGATCCGCTGCTCGATTTGCAGTGGCTGCAGGAGCAGCGCGAGCTGCACCTGAAAGTCATGGGGCCGATTCAGATTGAGGTGCTCACGCATGTGCTGAACAATCGGTACGGCTTAAAGGCTGAATTCGATCAGCCATCGGTTATCTATAAAGAGACGCCTGCTCAATCAGGCGAGGGTTTCATTGCCTATACGATGCCGAAGCCATGCTGGGCAATTCTACGGTTTCATATTGAGCCTGGTGAGCGCGGGAGCGGGATAACGTTTAGCTCCGTTGTCCGATCAGAGCGGCTGCTTGACCGCTATCAGAACGAGGTGGCAAGAAGCGTGCCCGAAGCGCTTCAGCAGGGGCTCTTTGGCTGGGAGGTAACGGATATAAAGGTTACTCTCGTTGAGGGTGAACATCATGTATGGCATACGCATCCGCTAGATTTTGCAGTCGCAACACCGATGGGCATTATGGATGGCTTGTCGCGTATTGGAGTAAAGCTGCTGGAGCCAATGCTGTCCTTCCGCCTCTCTGCCCCAGAAGAGACGGGCGGCAAGCTGATGAACGAGCTCATTCTAATGCGAGGTGAGTTTGATACGCCAGTCGTCAGGCAGGAGAGAATGGAAATTGAAGGGATCATTCCTGTTGCTACGTCGCTCGAGTTTCCTGCGAGATTTGGATCGCTTACCAAGGGCAGAGGTGCGCTAGCAACCTTCTTCGCCGGATATCGCGAATGTCCGCCTGATGTAAAGGCGGAACGGGTAAGACGAGGCGTCAATCCGCTGGATCAGTCAAAATATATATTAGCTGTTCGAAATGCGCTTTCCAGCTCATAGCCGCAAGAAGTAGAAGGAGAGGATTTTATGTTGAAGAGAGTGAATGAGCTTCCGACGGATAAAAGAATCGCTGGCATACATAGTATTCCTTTACTCGAGGATGGCTCTATCATGATGGTGTGGGATCGCAACGAGCAGACGCTAACGACAGTTGGCGGAAGAATTGAACCGGGCGAGAGCATCGACGAGGCGCTAGATCGGGAGACGGTGGAGGAAGCCGGACTGCTGCTGATGCCGGAGAGAATACCTGTTGCCTGCTGGTATTGGACGGAAACAGATACGTATACCGTATTTGTTGTCGCGAAGGTTCATCGCTTCGTTCCGATGCCGGAAGGATTTGAGACCACAGGGCGCGTCACCTTTAATTTCGAAACGGCTAAACAAGTTGTGAATCAAATAGAGGGGCATGGTCAACGTATACTTATATTAAATTATGCGGAAGAAGCTGCCTCTCAGATATTCACAACATAAAGCCCAAGATCATTGCTCTAACGAACTGTACTATGCTTATTATGCAAAAAACTACGTTTGTTTAATTTTAACGAACCTAATTGACGTTATAGCATGCCATGTAAGGCGTTATGATCTATTTTTCGCAAAATAACGATTCTGGAGTTCGTTGCAATTTTAATTCCTTACAAATGGTTTAAATAAGAGTGATTAGGTTCGTAAGCGATAAAAACAAAGCAGGGTCTGTTTCAAGCGTAGGCAATCCTACTTCTGAGACAGCCCCTTTATTTGTTTATTATGATTCTCATGCAACTCTCTCTCTATCTTTTCATCATAATAAGATACAATATAGGCAGGTGAAACCAAATGAGGAAGTTTATGTTTTTAATTAGCGTTTTTTTCGCGGTAAGTTCATTTATTGCGTTAGGGACTGCTCATGCGGATTGGGCGTATCGTTTCGTTGTGAACGACGGCAAGTCTTACATTATTTCAGATACTCAGGTGGAATCCGCACAGATTGGCGCTAAAATCGGTAAGGTTACTTCCTATTCAGACAAAGAAGGAACGTACTCTGGCAATTTCTCAAACGTTTATCCGAAAGGAACGGAATACTACGAAATTAAGGGTATATCGTTAAAGGAGGCCATTGCGATTAAGCAGGACGATGGTTCTTTCATTAAGGCAGCGTATGGGAGCGAATATGAAGGCAAAGCATTTCATTTAAAGACAGTGCTGTTTTATATCGGCGGTCTATTTTTGTTGCTTATCGCTTTTTTGTTTGTGAAAAATAATTGGAAGCAAAGCGAGAATGATTTTACTAAATAACTTGTTTTGAGAAAAGAGGCTGATACGATGAGCACAAAACATTATTTTGCGATATGGGTAGTTATCCTGTTTTTCGAATTGGGGTATCTGTTCGATTTAACCCATCGTGTGCATGATACTGAAGATACTCTAGTAATTATTGTTGTCATCGCCGTTACGCTTGTTGTGGGCAATACCTTCATAAGAAGTGTGAAAAAATAATGGCTCAGTCCGAATAGAGGGAATTGTATGGTAAGCAAGGTAGTATCAGTGCTGCTGGGATTTCTATTTTATCGCTCTCCTGTATTTAAGTTCTCAGAGGACGAGGTCAATGAATATGAAAGATTGTATTCCGATGCTGTCCGCAATAAATCTGAAATAATGTACGCCAGCACATTTCCCAAATTCCGTTTTGTTCAGTATATTGCAATGACGAAACCAGTCATAATGCACGGGTCAAATCATAAAAATATTGAACAATTCGAGTTAAGAAAGCAGACGCTTTTTAACGGTAAATATGTAGAAGCCATATTTGGCACAAAAGATGGCATTTGGCCGTTGTTTTATGCGGTATTTGATCGGAGTAAAGTGGTTGGCAACTTTCGAAATGCTTGTTTAAAAGTGAAGGCATGTCAGAACTATTATTTCTTCTCTATCACTAGCGAGACTAAGAATAAAGCACCTTGGACGAGCGGAATGGTGTACATTTTACCACAGGATACGTTCAAAATGGTTAGTCATTCTGTCGTGTCTTTTGAGGAGTGGATTAGTGAATCGCCGGTGCTGCCTATTACAAAAATAGAGGTAGATCCCCAAGATTTTTACTTCATAGATAAGGTTGCAAGCCATAAAGCAGAGGAATCGCTATTTATCTCATGGATTTTCTATAAACGCAGAGTTAAGCGGAATGTGAAGGTGCTTTCATGACAATTATACATATGGAAGGTGCAAGTGCAGTTGGCAAGACGACCACCTCAAGCGCGTTAGCATTAAAATACGGTGGTTATCATATTCCCGAAGTGAATACGTTGTGGAAACGCCCAGAAATCGAGTATCCTGAATGGTTTTTTGAGCGTCAGCTTGATCGCTTTAGAATAGCACAGGAGAAGAGTAAGGCGCATCGTTTCGTTGTTATTGATATCGATCTATTTCAGCCTTTCTGGTACAACTGGGCTTTTGGGTTTACTCTCTTTGGCGGACAGTCGCTTGAGTTCCTAACGGATTATTTCCGTAAGCAATTGCTTGCCCGTAAGCTTGGCTTTCCAGATAAGTATTACCTATTGAACATAAATGAGGCTGAGCTGCGTAAACGCAAAGAGGGTGATGCAACTAGGGGGCGCAGCGGGTTTGAAATGAATTTAACATTTATTGAACCGCAAAGGCACTATTTTGAAGCCTTAAATTCATTTATTCCGGGTTTGGTCAGTTTCATTGAATCCGTATCGATTGAAAATAATGTACAACAAATTGTTGAGACAATGCCCTCAAGACCCCAAGAACACACGTATTCTGTAGAGTTGTTTGATTTTATGATCAGTTGGCTTCACGAAAATAAGGCTTCTGATTTTCTAAAAGGATAAGGGAGGTTGGGTGTTAATATGGAGCTATTGTATGACCGGTTTGTAATAAGCGATGATAAATCAATGCTTAATATCGACACCATATGCAGCTTTTTAGCTAGGAGCTACTGGGCGAATAAAAGATCATTGGAAGTAATAGAAAAATCTATAAATAACTCGGTCTGCTTTGGCGTTTATGATGGGGACAAGCAGATTGGTTTTGCTCGTGTAGTGACGGACTTTGCGACTATGTATTACCTATGCGACGTTTTTGTCGATGAGGAATATAGAGGCACCGGGCTAGGGAAGAAATTAGTAGAAGTGATAACCGAGCAGTTTGAAGGAATGATGGGTCTGCTTGGTACGCTCGATGGTCATGGACTATACGAAAAGTATGGCTTTATGAAAAACACGGAACGTTTTATGAATAGAAGGCCTCGCTAACAAACGGATACTCTATAAATACAGAGTTAAGCGGAGCACGAAGGTGCTTTCATGACGATATTTTACGGTATGAGACAACACGCCATTTGAGGGAGCCCATAAGGGCTCTTTTTTTTTCACTGGGCGCAAACATCGCAAGTTAGGCCAAACCATTCGCTTCTGTCATGATGAAGGAGAGTTATTAGCTTTATTTTCAAGCTTGCTCCTACGGACTATTCGCGTTATCTTGAGAGGTATGTCGAATCAATTTTTAAACAGATGAGAGCACTTGGGGGGCATATCGCGTGAACAAATGGATTAGAGGCTTAACTCCAGAAACGTTCAAAAACAGAATATTGATGGCTTTTTTGCTGCTAGTGCTAGCTCCATTCGTTTTATTAGTTATTTATAATTTCAGTGAAACGGAAAGAGTTCTGCAGGAGGAAGCCTCCGCCAAAAACGAGGATCAGCTTCTCGATATCGAGAAGTCTTTCCTAGATGTGCTCGGGCTTGTTATGAAGACAGGTCTGCTATTAGAACAGGATGACACCATCCGCTCGGTTATGAAAAATCCGGAGCTGAAAGATCCGCTAACGCGGAAGGAACTGGTGGAGAATAAGTTCGCAAGCATTGAGAACAGCTTCTTCCTGACTGGTGCAACGGTGTATTATACGCTGGTAGATAAACAAGGCTATGCCTATACCTCCTTTGCTCCTCGTGAGCCACTGAATTACTCCTCGATTACGAATGAAGCATGGGTAAAGATGCTTTCCTCCAATGAAGGGGAAAGCTCCATTTGGAATGCAAGCGATACCAATTATGTGAGTCCGGTTATTAAACCCAATCAAAATATGCTTAGTCTCTATCAGATGCTCCGCGATGAGAATCTCAAAGAGTACGCCTATGCCCGTATCAGCATCGATTATGAGCAATGGTTCAACAAGGTGATGAGAGATAGGCAGCGCGAAGGCATTTATTATTTATTGGATCATACAGGAAAATCAATGGTGCAGTCCGATGCCGATGAAGCGATTGATCCTGCCATTTTATCAGCGATGCTCGAAGTAAAAGAGCCATCGGCATCCGCTTCCATTGTTAGCCAAGATGAGAAGGTATTGTATACGTTCAGCCGTATTGCCCAGTTAAATGGATTTATTGTGAAGAAAGTACCCTTGTCCTTGCTGTTTGAAGAAGTGGAAACGTTGAAAAAACGCTTTTTCGCCATCTTCGGGTTGATTACGCTTGTGTTTGTCATGATGACCTATTTTATTTCTTCAACGATTACTGTTCCGCTAAAAACGCTGCAGCGAAAGATGGAGATATCGGTCAAGACTAACCTCAAAGTAAAGCTGCCAGAACAAGGGCGAGGTGAAATTCTTGCACTCACGCGAAGCTTCAATACCATGATTGACGATATAAATGGCTTAATGGAACGGCTTCAATTAGAGGAACGTCAGAGGCAGATCGTCCGCTTTCAGGTTCTCTTATCTCAAATGAACCCGCATTTTCTTTTGAATACGCTTAATGTTATTAAAAGCATAGCGCTTGAGAAGGATGAGGATGACATTTATGAAATTTGTGTTTCGCTTGGAAAAATATTAGAGACGACATTGAATGTAGAGGTCGACCTTATATTGCTGAAAGATGAGATTGCGCTTATCGATTCCTATATGCGCATACAAAGCGCTCGCTTCGGTGGGCATATTACAGTCAGCTATGAGCTAAGTGACGAGCTAAACTTTGCACTGGTTCCGAAATTCTGTCTTCAGCCTTTGGTAGAAAACGCCATTATACATGGGTTTGGAGGGAGACGGAGTGACGGCCGAATTGAAATCAAAGCAGAGGCGAGACATGATCTTTTGTATCTTGAAGTGGCGGACAATGGAGTAGGGGTAGAACGTGCCAAAGAGAAGAAGGTGTTCCGTAAGCGGAAAAGCATCGGTATTCAAAATATTCGAGAAAGCTTGGAGCTTCTTTTCAAAAATCAGAGTACAGGCTTGTCCCTTGCCTCATCAGAAGAGGGAACAAAGGTAATGATGCATCTCCCTCTATTATTATCGAAACCCTATTTAAAGGAGGCTGACAGCGATGTGGACCGTATTGATCGTTGATGATGAACAGCATGCAAGAGCGAGTCTCAGCAAGCTGATGAGCAAAGCTAATCTTCCTTTTGAAATTATAGCGACTGCTAATGACGGCGAGGAAGCGTTGCAGGCGATTCGAGAATTACAGCCGGACGTGGTCATTTCGGATATTGATATGCCCATGATGGATGGAGTAGAGCTGCTGAAATCTGTCAGGAAAGAAGGGCTTGATTGCCGATTCGTTATGCTTACCTGTATGAATGAGTTCGAGTATGCAAGGCAGTCGCTGGAGTTCGGAGCGTCCAGCTATTTACTTAAGCTTTCAATGGATGTGAGCGGGTTGAAGCAGGCACTTGAGAAGGTAACCCTTGAACTAGAACAGCGAGAGCAATTAAGAAAAGCAGCCAAGTGGTTTCCGAAGAAGAATACATCTGAACCTACGGATCATCCAGAGATGAATAAAATTATTCGCCATATTGAGGAGCATTACGCTGAGGAAATCACATTAAAACGTGCAGCTGAGCTCATCTCTATGGATGCAAGCTATGTGAGTGATTTGTTTAAGAAAAAAACGAGCCAAACCTTTATTCACTATGTACAGAACCGCCGAATCGAGGCAGCAAAGATGCTGCTTGAGGAAACAAGCCAATCGATAGGTGAGATTGCAAGGCAAGTAGGATTCGAGAATGACAACTATTTTATTAAAATATTTAAACGATGGTGTGGCATGACGCCAAGTGAATATCGCAAAGAGCAAAATAAATGATCCAAAGAATGTATCATGAATCGCCAAATATCGTTCCTTACCCCGCGAAATGCCCGGTGATAAGATTTAACTAAGCAATTAATCAAGTTTGTAGGGGGCAAAGAAATGAAAAGAAACAGAATGTTGATCAGTGCTCTTTCTCTTATTCTTGTCGTGGTTCTGATCGCTGGATGCGGTGGGAACAACAAAAATAATGTTTCGGGGACACCAACAAACAACGGCGCCACAACAACCAAAAAGATTAAGCTTACGCTATGGGGCGGCGTACCTCCTGAAGCGGGACCTCAAGCGGTTGTTGACGCATGGAATGCCGAGAATCCAAATGTACAAGTGGAATATGTTCGGTTCGTTAATGATGATGCGGGCAACTTAAAGCTGGATACTGCTTTGCTTGCTGGGCAAGATGCAGATATTTATATAAACTACACCCTCTCTCGCCTTCAAAAGAGAATAGATGCAGGTGTAGCCGTAGATATGAGCGCAAAGACGGATTACAACATTGATGAGCAAATGGGTCCTGAAGCTAAGCAATGGATGATTAATGACAAGTATTACGGCATGCCTACAAAGAAAAACATGGCGTTCATCTGGTTGAACAAAGATATGCTTGATGCGGCAGGTCTGCCTATTCCTCCGCTAGATTGGACGTGGTCCGATTTACAGGAATATGCACTAAAATTGAAACAACCTAATGTATGGGGCTTGCTCCAGCATGATGCTGCATTTACTACGCAATTCGATGGCACGATCGGTGGAGACGGGTATGTGAAAGCAGACGGCACATCGAACTTCGATAATGCTTATTGGAAACAGGGTTTTGAAATTTTGCACAACATGATGTTCAAGGATAAATCAACTCCGGAATATGGCGAGCAGCTGACCAGCAAGATGCCGGTGGATACGATGTTCCTAAAAGGCGAGACAGCGATGCTGACAGCTGGTGAATTTATATTCCGTAATGCGAACAATCTAGTCGATTTCCCGCATGATTTCAAAATTGCTTTTGCACCAATTCCGCGTATCTCCAAGGATCAAACCAACTTCAAATATCCAGGCGGATTGGGCGACGTGATTTCGGTTAACGCGAAATCCAAAAATCAAGAAGCGGCTTGGGAATTTGTGAAATGGTACGCTGATGGCGGAATGCTGCCAATGGCTCCGGGCGGACGTATTCCGTCATCCAAAAGTGTAGACAGCACGGAAGCGATCGATTTGCTCCTAAAAGGGTATGAAGAAAATTATGATCGGGATTCTCTAAACAAAGTGGTATTCGGCAAATTCGATTCATTCCAGCTTAACGTGCCTCAGCAAGTGATCGATGCGCGCAAAGAAGAATATGAGAAGTATTTCCTCAATAAGCAAGATATCGACACGACGTTGAAAAATATGGCAGAGCGGCACAACGAATTCATCAAGAAATAAGCTGCGTAAAGAAAGTAAGAAGGAGCAGCCTTGTCCTTCTTACTTTTTTTTACGGGTGAACGAAGAAAGGCGGGTTGTTATGAGTAAAACGAGCTGGATGCGCAAGCAAAGCTGGTTGGGTTATGTGTTTATTCTTCCGAATATGTTGGGCGTACTATTGTTTTTTGTCGTACCTGCGTTATTTTCCTTTGGACTGATTTTTACCGATTATCAATTTTCCAATCCAAATGTCTCGTTCACGGGAATGGACAATATAAAGCGAATGTTCCAGGATGATCAGTTTTATAATGCGATTAAGAATACGGCGATATTCCTTCTTTCTGTTCCAGTATCGCTTGGACTATCCTTTGTCGTCGCTCTCGTTCTGAATAAGAATGTATATCTGAAAGGGCTGCTGCGGGGGATGTTTTTTCTTCCCTATATTTCTAGCGGTGTAGCTGTTGCATTCGTTTGGATGCTCTTGTTTCAACCCTCTCAAGGGCCCATCAATGAAATACTTCGCTGGATTGGCATTGTATCGCCGCCAGGCTGGTTCGCTGATACCGAGACTGCAATGTATGCGATTGACATCATACAGATATGGTTCTTGTTAGGCTACAACATGATTATTTACCTTGCTGCGCTTCAAGAAGTATCGCCTGAGCTGCTGGAAGCAGCGAAGATAGACGGTGCAAAGAGCCGGACTGTCACGTGGCGAATTGTATGGCCGCTTGTTAGTCCGACTACCTTTATGCTGCTCATTACTGGTTTAATCATGACGATGAAATCCTTCTCCATCATTCAAGCGATTACACAGGGCGGTCCGAGCGGAAGCACGACGATCTTGTCGCTATACATTTACAAAACAGCCTTCAGCTATTATGAAATGGGTTATGCTTCAGCGATATCATGGTTCTTATTCGCTATTATTATGGGGATAACCGTCATTCAATGGATTAGCCAGAAGCGCTGGGTCCACTATTAGAAAGGGGAGTTTTCAATGAACAATCTAGTCAGCTCTGTCAAAACCAAGATGCCGTTAACTGTACTCATGCTCATTTGCGGCGTGTTCATGATACTTCCGTTTCTATGGATGGTCAGCACGTCCCTGCAGAGTCCAAGCGAAGTATTTACAAGATGGCTGCCCTCTAAGCTTGATTGGAGAAGCCATGAACGAATTTGGACAGGTGACTATAACTTTATCACCTATTATTTGAATTCACTTAAAATCTCCATTATTAGCACAGTCGGCGCAGTGTTTCTGTCCGCATTCGCTGCTTACGGTTTTGCGAGAATCGAGTTTAGAGGCAGGAATGCCATGTTTCTCGTCTACTTGTCTATGATGATGATACCGCCACAGGTTATTTTTGTTCCGAAGTTCATCATGTTTAACTGGATGCATATATACAATACGCATTGGGCGCTTATATTGCCGGGCTTGTTCTCGATTTTTGGCGTGTTTATGCTAAGGCAATTTTTTATGAGCATTCCGAAGGAAATTACGGAATCTGCTTTTATAGACGGTGCCGGCCATTTTCGAATTTTCTTTAAGCTTGTTCTGCCTTTAGCGAAGCCGGCACTAGCTACCTTTACGATTATCGACTTCTCGTGGCACTGGAATGACTTTGAGAACGCGCTCGTATTTTTATCCAGCCCCAATTTATATACGATTCCGCTTGGCTTGCAAAATTTTATTTTGGAAAATAACGTCGATTACAACGGCATGATGGCTGCGGCAACCGCTGCGATTGTCCCTATGATCCTAATTTTTATCATCGGTCAAAAATATATTATCCAGGGCATATCCGGCTCTGCCGTTAAGGGCTGATCACTCACAAAGAAAAGGAGCGTTATGATATGAGATCTGAAATTATAAAGACAGAAGTAACCGTCATTGGTGGCGGGCTCGCCGGCGTTTGCGCTGCCATTGCTGTGGCAAGACTGGGACAGAGAGTATCCTTGGTACAGAACCGACCTGTCTTGGGCGGCAACTCCAGCAGCGAGGTGCGCGTTTGGGTATGCGGCGCTACAGGGCATGGCGTGAATCGTTATGCCAGAGAAACGGGTATTATGGGTGAATTGTTTGTAGAAAATCAGTATCGCAATCCTGACGGCAATCCTTATCTTTGGGATCTGATCGTATTAGAGGCCGTTAAAGCGGAGAAAAACATCGAGCTATTCCTCAACACGGATGTACATGAGGTTGAGGCAACAGGCTCAGAGGTGGATCGTCAGATCCATTCCGTGACAGGCTGGATGATGGGATCTGAACGCAAAATTCGCTTCGAGAGCAAAATGTTTTTAGATTGCACCGGAGACGGTCTGGTCGGTTTTCTAGCAGGAGCAAAGTTTCGAATTGGACGGGAAGCGCATCATGAATTTAAGGAGGATTGGGCTCCTGAAGTTGCGGATGACATCACGCTCGGAAGCACGATTTTATTTTATACAAAGGATGCAGGCCAGCTAGTCAAATATATCCCGCCAAGCTTTGCCAAGGATATTTCCCAAACCTCCATACCGGTACGCCGGGTAATGCGAAGCGGAGATTCGGGCTGCCACTACTGGTGGATTGAATGGGGCGGGGAGCTGGATACCGTTCATGAGAACGAGAGAATACGGGATGAGTTGTGGTCCGTTATTTATGGAATCTGGGATTATATTAAAAACTCAGGAAAGTTTGAAGCGGATAATATGACTCTGGAATGGGTAGGATCTCTTCCAGGCAAACGGGAATACAGGAGATTTGTTGGCGACTATATCCTCAATCAGAATGATATCGTGGCGCAGGAGCAATTTGAGGATCGAGTAGCGTTCGGCGGCTGGTCCATCGATTTGCATCCGCCAAAGGGAATGTATGCGGAAGAGAGCGGCTCCAAACACTTCCATGCAGATGGTACGTACCATATTCCGTTCCGTTCGCTGTATTCCAGCAACGTTAATAATTTATTGTTCGCCGGCAGAAATGTTAGTGCGACACATGTTGCTTTTGGCACGACTAGAGTGATGGCTACCTGTGCGGTAATGGGAGAAGCGGCTGGGACGGGAGCTGCCCTCTCTGCTATGAAGGGAATTACACCAAGAGAGCTAAGTCAGTCTCATCTTGCAGAGCTGCAGCAAACACTCATTAGACAAGATGCTTCCATTATTGGTATTCGCAATGAGGATGCTGGCGATCTGGGGAGAAGCGCCAAAGCAGCTGCTTCGAGTATGATGAGAAACGTGCATATAGATGATGCGTCTAAGGTTTATTCTTTACTGAATCCGGTTGGAATAACATTCCCGGTCACATCGGAGCTAAACAAGCTGTCTCTGCTTGTTGATGCTTTGGCGAATACAGAAATGACGATTGAAATACATTCTACCGGAAAAAAAGAAAACTATATTCCAATGGGACTTATCTCCAAGCATACCGTGAAAGTAACGCAGGGAACGAAGCAGTGGGTTGATTTTGCGCTTGATTATAAGGCGGTGGAAGCGATCAATTTATTCGTTGTGATTCAGTCGAACCCGGAGCTGCAATTGTACACGTCTGAAACGCCGCTTTACGGTGTGTTGTGCTTCGAGAATAAGATTGATTTATCCGCTGATTTCTCCAGTTTCTTCGATACGCAGCAGACCATGGCTTGGCAAATGAAAGGGCTTCACAGAACACCTTTCTGCTTCAAGGCATTCCCTGAGACTACAGCATACGAAGCAGTATCTGCTATTGATGGCTACACAAGACCTTATGGCGGTCCTCATACATGGGTTTCTAATCGAATGGAGAGCAATAAGCCAGAGTGGCTTTCTCTTGAGTGGGATTCCTCTGTTTTCATATCCAATATTCATATTACCTTCAATGATGATGTGAATGAGGATCTAATCAACCTGCACCATCATAGAACGCCATTTGAAGTTATTCCTGAGCTGGTGAAGGATTATCGAATTGAGGCTTTTGTCGATGAGCAGTGGAAGGTATTGCTGCGTGAGACGGATAATAGAAAACGTAAACGGACGCATCAGTTGGAGCCTATCCGCACCAATAAGATCCGCGTTGTAATTGAAGCTACAAATGGATGCCCTTATGCAGAAGTTGTTGAAATACGGGCTTATGAGTAGTCGTGCTGTGGTGCGCTTAGCAGGACTTTAATTGAATTTTTAAAAAATAAGCTAATTCATGGCAGCTTTAGCCACCGTGAATTAGCTTATTTTTTATTTTTATCCGTTCTTTCATAAAATCTTTCTCCAGTACTAGGGTTAAACCATACTTGCTGCTGAACGCCCGTTGTCGGATCAATAAATATTTCATTCGTTTTCTGGAAACCAGCTGGAGGCTGAAGCGTGCGTTGCTTTAGCCGCCTACGGCGATATATAAACGTACTAATAATAGCGATAATAATAACCAACAATTGAAGGGCGAAGTAAATGCTCATGAAATAGGGCATCGCTAATTTTTCTCAGCCACAACTGCAGTACCATAAGCGACGATCTCAGACATCGTTTGTCCGATTTCACCAGAGTCAAATCGCATCATCACGATTGCATTTGCTCCCATGGCATGTGCATTTTGAATCATACGGTCTATAGCGACCTTACGGGCATCTTCAATCATTTCTGTATATTCTTTAATTTCTCCACCGAATATGCTTCGCACAGAGGCTGTAATATTTCCTCCAAGGCCCCGGCTTCTTACTACGACACCAAATGTGTGGCCTATTACTTTATCAATATGATAGCCAGGAATATTTTCTGTAGTGACAACTAACATTTTGGTTCCTCCCATTCTAATTATGTACTGAACATAACATGCTTATCTTAACAAAATCATTATTGCATCCTTCTTGCGATATAGAAGTCATATCAACTAAAATTATAGTATCACTCATTCCAATAATATCCAATGGAAATATATATAAAATGAGGAGGCTAGTACTATGATTTATGTTGTTAGGCATGGGAAAACCGATTTGAATAAAGAAGAAGGGGAATGCCTGATAACGGGAAAATTTTAAAATTTGCATCGGATAATGGCGATTATAAAGTGTATTCAATCCATTTGCGTGATTAGAAAAGAGGATCATTACCGTTACCGAATTAGGGCTTGGCTGGGATGAGCTCCTGTAACTTATTACCTTATTTACACGTCATAGCAGTCAAAGGGGCGATGTTATGAGGAAAATGATTATGATCGTTTGTATGATTTGTTTAGCCGTTACAGGCTGTGCTTATGGCGGCGGTTCGAGCGAAAGAAACGAAGAAACGATAACATTGGATCAAATAAAGAGTGTATTTGAAAGACATGGCATCTCGTTAACCGCAAAAACCGATATAAACCCGGGTGCTGTATTTTCTAGAGCCTATAACGATATAAAGCCGGAGCAATTCAACTATAATACGAGTCAAAGTATTAGTATTTATATTTATTCATCAAGCAAAGAGGCTGAAAAAGGCTTAGAGGATTTTGCTAATAGCTGGGCAGCGGCGGATTTGGCGTCTTATCGTTCCCACCATGTAGCCAATGTATTGTTTTTTTACGGAGCGGAAACGACATTGGGAGAGGAACACATCACGATGGCGATCGAGGAGTTAAAAGCTCTGACGAAGAAATAGGTTAGAATGCATATAAAACAGCCCACCATAGGATAAGAAGGTGGACTGTTTTTTTTGTGCATTCCGTTCATTTTCATTTATTTCGTCGTACTATCAACCTCTAGATTAACGGCAATAATGCCGTATGCTTGAGGCTCCTCGGCCGATGCGCCAAACCAAAGCTCACCGTCTCCGACCATCACACCTAGATCGCGAACGAACAAATCATCCACCTTCTGCGCGGCTAGCGCATCCTTCACGGGTTTGGTCATAATGGCATCATATTTCTCTATAAACTCTGCTTTGGATGTAATCTCCATCGATGTTTTTCCGTTTACTCGAAGCGGCAGCAGCACTAGGTCTGCAACGGCTTCTTTATCACCTGCGGCAACAGCTGTCTTAACCGCTTCAAACATTTTGATAAAAGCTTTAGGATCCGTAATGCCAGCAGCGGCGAAGGGGTTATCCTTCTCTGAAGCAGCATTTGTTTCTTCGGTTTGATTAGCGGGAGCGATTGCAGCGGAATCTGGATTAGGCTGAGCACCCATTTCACTCGTTCCTGTTTGACTGCAGCCAGCTAATAAAGTCATCGTTATGCCAAAAGCGGCGAAAGCCGCAAAACCTTTCCGCCTTTTATTCTTACGCGGTATTGTTGTCATCTCATTCAGCATGAGAAGCCTCCTTCATGAAGGGCTTGTATAATCCGGCCCATCAGTTATGTCTCCATGTTATTTTAAACGAGTTGTCCTAATCTCAATCATAAATCCCCCAAATAATGCATCAGCGTCGTCCTAGTTTCCCTTTGCGTTTCAATAGAAGGAATACGGTGACGATAACAGCGGCAGCAACGATGGGAATAATAATAAAATAAACCATGTTAGTCATCTTCTTATATTCATCTATCGCTTCAAGATCGTAACTTGCAAGCGATATTGCTTTTGTTCCTCCGCACCAAGTATCAGTCGCTATTTCGCCTGCTTCATACTTGTATAAGTAATTTTTCTTTGTTGTTTGATAAGCATATACAAGATAATCTGTGCCTTCAGTAAATTCGCTGCCAGCCGTCGTGACAATGGTTACTTTATCGCTGGAGGTGCCTTTTAATGTTGATTTCACCTCAAAGGTTGTCCTGCTTTTGGGATTCATACCGGCTGATTCCTCATAGGAGGTTTCCATAGCTTTAGCGATATATACAAAATCATGTTTTTTAAACAATTGCTTGGGTGCATCGCTCTCGGCACAAGACCATGCGAAGCTTTTGGACGGTGCTATCGTTAGAGATAGGGATATGAATACGATTATAAGGAGAAGAGAACGGATTATTTTCATTACGCTATGCCTCATTTCTTTCTAATCCATCCGTTATTTTAAAATAGTACCCAGCGTTTCTGCATCCTCTTTCGACGTTTTATTATAAGAATGAATGCCGCTTATATAAATCTCAGCAATGTCGTTCGTAAACCAAACCTCATATAGTACCGCTTTTGCTTCTGACCCATCGGTAGGTTGGAAATGAACTTTATAATCGGCTGGTCTTGTCATTAGGAATTTAACTTCTTCCCATTCGCCTTTGTTTAAAATGTTCCTCACAGTAGAAACAGACTTCTCATCGTTTATTTCCTTATGATCGTCGTATTGGTTTTCCATGCCAACTCTTTTGGTAATGATTAATGTATCGCTTGATTTCGACAACGATTCCGTCAGGTGATCTTTGTTCGTCTGTTCTGTATGAGTGGTTAAGCTGTTGTTCGCTCCGGAGCTTTCGCAGCTTGCCAGCCCAAACATGATAAGTAAGAATGTAAGTAGAAGACCATATCTCAACAAATGCACCTCCCCTTCATATAACCTACTGACTGTTAATAAGTGGAAAAAGTTGCATATGAGTCACACTAAAAAGCCGAATTGGAATTATATTTCCACAATGACACTTGTGTTGGCCTTATATAATGTGTTATATTACTACAAAATTAATTATCGGATCACGCCAGTGAAGAGAATCCAACTCGGAGGCGTTCTCGTCAAGGGGAGGGAAGCACCTTCCCCCTAAGTTTACCGGGTCCGCCCGTTATCGCGGAACAAAGAGGATTAGACAGTGCGTCTGTTTAATCAATTTGGGTGGCACCGCGAGTAAAAAACGCTCCTCGTCCCATTGGGATGGAGGGCGTTTTTTGTGTTTTTCTAATGAAAAGGAGCGCGGTTAGCATGTTGGACATGAAATGGGTTAGGCAAAATCAAGAGCAGGTACAGACGATTGCGAATCAGAAGGGGATTCAGATTTCTATTGCAGAGCTGATGCTCTGGGACGAGAAGAAACGTCAGCTAATGCAGGAATCGGAAGCTTTACGGGAAATTCGCAACAAGCTCTCGAATCTTATCGGCACACTAGTGAGGCAGAATGCTCAAGCTGAAGTGGAAGAAACGAAGCATAAGGTCAAGGAAACAAATGAGAAGCTGGGCGCAGTGGAAGCAGAGCTTGCGATAGTAGAGCAGCATGCAGCTGAGCTCATGGCGTTGGTACCTAATATCGTATCGCCAGACACGCCAGATGGACGATCGGACGCAGACAATATAGAGCAAAAGCGTGTTGGCGAAGCCCCGAGTTTTCCTTTTGAACCAAAGGATCATATGGCGCTGGGTGATCTGCACCAAATGATTGATGTGCAGCGAGGTGTGAAGGCAGCAGGCAGCCGTAATTATTACTTGAAGGGGGCAGGCGTTTTGCTCCATCGTGCCGTGCAGCAGCTGGCTGTCGATTTGCTGCTGAGAAAAGGCTTCACACTGCTGGAAGTACCATTAATGGTCCGCACCGAAGCGATGAAGCATACTGGCTTTTTCCCGCTTGGTGAGGATCAGACCTACCGGATTGCAGGCGAGGATAAATGGCTGGTAGGCACCTCGGAGGTACCTATGGTTACCTATTACGCGGACGAAATTATAGAGGTAGGAGAGCCAATCAAGCTGGCTGCTGCATCGGTATGCTTCCGCAGCGAGGTCGGCTCGGCTGGCAGAGATGTTCATGGTCTATACCGTGTACATCAGTTTGCCAAGGTCGAGCAGGTTATTTTGTGCGAGGCTGATCCGGCGTTGTCGGAGTCGCTGCTGCAGGAAATAACGGCTAATGCCGAGGAACTGCTTCAATGCCTTGAGCTGCCCTATAGAGTCATGGCAGTATGTACTGGCGATATGTCGCAAAAAACGTATAAGCAATACGATATTGAGACATGGATGCCAAGCAGGCAGGCCTACGGGGAGACGCATTCGTCGTCGAACCTGCATGATTTTCAAGCACGCCGCTCGAATATACGGTACCGTGCAGAGGATGGCTCGTTAAAATATTGCCATACGCTCAACAACACAGCAGTGGCTAGCCCGCGTATTCTCATTCCACTGCTCGAAAATCATCAGCTGGCAGACGGCTCGATCCGAATTCCAGCAGCGCTGCAGCCTTATATGAGAGGGCTGGAGCAAATAGCTATTAATGAATAAATTGAAAATGCGGTAAGGAGATGCTCAGCAGCATTTCCTTATCGCATTTTTTTGTTCTATTTACTTTGAAAATGAAAAAAGGTTACTCGATTAGGGACAAAGCTAATAATTTGTTATGTGAGTGATGTATTTGTTATATGGAAACGCTTACCTTGGAGCTATACTTCAACTATCCGGTTGTAGTACATGAAGTGAAGAGCGGGATTTATTTACTAGGGGGGAAAAGCATTGAAGAAGAGAGGGGTGCGCTTTGGATGCCCCGGTTGAAGGGGCGTGGGATATGGTCATTGAGGAAGCCAACGCATCAAGGTGCGGAGTGGATGGCTGAAGAATATGGAACTAGGGGAGTTTGGCGTCTATCGCACGGCAGACATGGCTTCCCGAGTGGTTTGGACGGAGACCGTACGCTTGGATGCAGAGCGACCAAGCATGCCTTAGGCCTACTGGGAATTCGGTGCCACCTTTGGTTTATATAATCGCACAACAAAAGAATGGAACAAAGAGCTAGTTGCAGCGCTATGATCATCACATTAAGGAGGATTTATATGAAATTTACTAAACCGTTCGCATTATTTATCGCTTTTGTCATGCTTATCACTATCATTCTTCCTCCCTCTCAGCAGGTGTTTGCTAACGAGAGTAGCACAACCATTCTCACTTCAGATTTTGAGAATGGAACAACGCAGGGCTGGGCGCGTAAAGGAAACGAGTCGCTAACGGTCTCAGGAGATGAGTATCATGGCGGCTCTCATAGCCTGTATATTTCTGGGAGGAGTGAGGATTGGGAGGGACCCAATTACGTTTTAACAGAATTGTTGGCTCCTAACCGCACCTACTCCATTAGTGCTTGGGTCAAGCTATCCCCCGGTACAACGCCAGCTGATATTAAACTTACAATGAAGAGCAGCATTGACGGGGAAGACAACTGGGAGCAAATAGGCACGGCGGATCAGAATGCAGCATCGCAATGGACCTTAATAAAAAGGAATTATACGACAGGGAGCAAGAAGGGCGAATATGATCTTTATGCAGAAGCCACGGCGGGTACTGCCTTTTATTTTGATGATGTTTCCATAGAGCTTGTGCCTGACTCAGAGGGCCCGGTGGGCGATGATCGACTGCTTATCGATTTTGAAGATGGAACGCTTCAGGGGTGGTTGCCGCGAATCGGACATGAGGCGCTGACCGTTTCCGCAGCTGAAGCCTATAGCGGCAGCAACAGTATGCTGGTAGAAGGGCGGAGCCGTACGTTTCATGGGCCAGCACTTGAGCTCAAAAATCACCTTCAAAAGAACAAGGAATATGAATTAAAAGCCTATGTTCGATTAAAGGAAGAGCCAGCCTCTGACATCAAATTGCAAATGACAGCCTATAAGAAGTCCGGATCGGAGAGCTGGAATGCACTAGATTCCATTACGATTAAGAAGTCGGAGTGGCAGCAATGGTATGAGCTTAAGGGACAGCTTAATTACAGCGATTCTCCTTCGGAGCTAAAACTATTCATTGAAACGCCTTACATTACGGAGAATACTCCAGATATGCTATCTTTTTATGTAGATGAAGTAACCGTAGTCCCTGTTACGGCGCTATCGATTCAAAACGATATCGTGTCCTTAAAGGATTATTTTAAGGATGACTTTCCAATTGGTGCTGCCGTCTATACCTGGCAAATGGAAGGAGCTTATGGGGAGCTTCTCAAAAAGCATTTTAACAGCATAACGGCAACGTATGAAATGAAACCAAAGTTTATTTCCCCAGCTGAGAATCAGTATACCTTCGATGCAGCCGATTATTACGTGAAATATGCTCAGGACAATGGAATGGGGCTGCGCGGACATGCTCTTCTATGGCATATTGATGCGGCCGAGTGGATGTTTACGGATAGCAATGGACAGCCTGCCAGCCGCAACTTGCTTCTGCAGCGCCTTCAGTCTTATATAGAGACGGTAATGGATCGCTACAAAGGGAAAATATACGCATGGGATGTTGTAAACGAAGCTATCGCTGACAATGGGGGAGATGCGGACGGTGTTAGAATTTCGCCCTGGTATAATCTCATAGGTCCTGATTACATCGAGAAGGCATTCGAATTTGCTCGTGCTGCGGACCCTGATGCCAAGCTGTATTACAATGATTACTTTACAGAGGTTCCAGAAAAAAGAGAACATATCTATCAATTGCTAAAGCGTCTCAAAGATAAAGGTCTGATCGACGGGGTAGGCTTGCAATCCCACTATGGGTTGGTTACGCCGCCAATTGAGGAAGTTGAAAAGACAATTAAGCTGTTTTCTTCGCTAGGGCTAGATATTCAGGTTACCGAGCTGGATGTTGATAGCGGAGTAAGCATGGGTACGCCTATGCCTGCTGACATAGCTGCAAAGCAAGCACATAGATATAAGGAATTGTTTGACTTATACAAAACCTATAAGGACAAGATTTCCTCTGTAACGATTTGGGGATTGCAAGACGAGAAATCCTACAACAATCAGGCTATGCTATTCGATGCGAATCTCCAAGCTAAGCTAGTCTACTGGGGAATTGTAGATCCACTGTCACTTCCGATTATTACAAACCGGGCGGTATCACTCATGGCAACGCCAACGGCGGGTGATCAGAATTCTACAGATTCCGTATGGAAAAAAGCTGTACAGACGCGGCTTAAACGCAACAGCAACGAGGCTGCAACGTTCCGTACCTTATGGGATATGACCAATCTTTATGTTCAAGTAGAGGTTAAAGATGCTACCCGTGACGCAGCGGACAAGATAGAGTTGTTTGTGGATGAGAATAATGGAAAGTCGGCGGTTTACGAGTCAGATGATCGTCATCTTACTTTTAATCGGTCAGGCGCTGAAAATGGCGATAGCAGCTATAAAATAAAAGAAACAGCAGCTGGTTATAAGCTAGAAGCCATTATTCCTTGGAAAGGCTTAGCGCAAGGAACGGAAGAAATCGGATTCGATATTCGTATTCAGGATGCATCGACAAGCGAGATATTGCCGGTTTATTGGAATGACAGCACATTAAGTCAAGATCTGGACACAAGCAAGTATGGCGTCATTCAGCTTGCAAGTATGCCAAAAAGCGCACAGTCGATAAAAGGCACTGCACGTATTGATGGACAAATGGAAAGCGATTGGGAAAAGACAAAGCCATTCGCTGTGGATCTAACTAATAATAACAGCAAAGCAACGGCTCAAGCTCGTTCAATGTGGACGGATGACAGTCTGCTTCTGTTAATCGACGTAACCGATCCTCTGCTTAAATCAGACGATCCGCAGCCATGGCTGCAGGATTCAATCGAAATTTTTATCGATGAAAATCATCAACGAACATCGACTTATCAATATGATGATGCACAATATCGGATAAATATTGATAATGCAGCTACCTTTGCTGGAAATGCTTCTCCTTCTCGTCTGGAGAGCGCAGTTGTAAGAACAGAGAAAGGCTACCGCATGGAAGTGAAGATCGCGCTGCCTGAGCTTCGTCCGAATAAAGATAGTGTAATAGGTCTGGACATTCAGGTGAATGACGATCAGGGCGGAGGAGTGCACAGCACCGCCAAATGGAACGATCCAACAAACGATTCATGGAGAAATACTTCCCAATTCGGCATTTTGACCTTTGCCGAGTCAGAAAAGAACAGCGGCATCGATAATGGCGGTGACAAACCTGGAAGCTCAGGGCAATCTGGCAGCACTGCTGATCCTGTGATGACCATTACTCAGGAGAATTTTCAGAACGGGTCGCCTAATCGGGTAAGCATCAGCGTACAAGAAGGTAAGCATCAAGTACGGCTGCCACTTCAATTAGCTGGTCTATTAAAAGGTAGAGAGCTGGAGCTAGTCAAAGGGTCTACTGCACTAACGATTGATTCAAAAGTGCTCCAGCCCCTCATTGATCAGTTGAAGCCTGAATTTCGGAATGGAGCTGAGCTGTCGCTTCGTATGGAGCCTGCTAAAGAGGCTGCAGGCAGTCAGCAGCTACAAGGAGAGCAAGGGTTATCTGCGAAGTTTATTGGCGGAGAAAGCTGGTCCTTCGAACTGTCTTTAATAACGGGTGATGGTCGTGTGATTAAGGCGGGCACATTTGATGGAGCTGTCACCTTATCCTTCTCCTATTCAGCGGAAGCCAATATGAAGAAGTCGCTCTTCGGCATTTACATGCTGAATGAGCAGACCAATAAATGGGAATATGTAGGCGGGAAGAATGATGAAAAAACGAATCATATCTCTGTTGAGCTTGCGCATTTCAGTAAGTACGCGCTGCTTGAATATGATAAGAGCTTCAATGACGTTAATTCAAGCCACTGGGTATATGAGCCGTTGAAGGTGCTGTCTGCAAAACAAATTGTGAATGGCCAAACCGCTGCTCTCTTTGCTCCAGACAAATCTATTACGCGAGCGGAGTTTACCGTTCTATTGGTACGCATGCTTGGACTTAAAGAGCAAGGGGTCTCCAGTTTCATAGATGCTGCGGAAGGAACATGGTTCTCGTCGGCTGTTAATGCTGCTTTTAAAGCAGGGATTGTTAAGGGTGTGTCAGTGGATCGGTTTGCACCCCTTGCAAACATTACACGTGAAGAAATGGCGGTTATGCTTGCTAATGCTTATGCATACCAAGCAAAAACGAAACCAGAGGAGTCTAACGTCGAGCTATTATACGTAGACAAGGCTAACATCTCGGCATGGGCGAAGAACGCTGTTTCTATTGTTTCTTCGCATGGAATGATGAAGGGCAAGGGTAATTATCGTTTTGATCCTAGTGAGCATACTACTCGAGCAGAGTCAGTTCAAGCTTTATATAATATGCTCTTGATCCCGAATACAAGCAAATAATGAATGGTTTTAATGGCGCCAAGCTCTCTTCTATAGAAGGGGGCTTGGCGTTTTATTTGTATTCAATCAGCGCAAGCTCGGATATTAACAATTTGTTATCGATGCTTATGATTTATCATAGTAGCGTCTCTAGGCGCCACTTATAATGAGAACAGACGATAGGACAGATAGGATTTATGTCATTCAAACAGAAGGGAAGCACACAAATGAAGAAATCAATAACACCAGCAGATGCCCTTGCAGAGACCGCTCCACAGCTGTCTCAACGTACGGATCGCCGCTCCAAATGGCAAAGGGCGTTGGTGCTGGATGCGATGCTGCTGCCAGCGGTTATCCTTACTTTAATCTTTGCTTACATTCCAATGTTCGGACTCGTAATTGCTTTCCAAGATTTCAAGCCTTGGCTAGGATTTTCCCAATCCAATTGGATTGGCTTGGAGCACTTTCGTTACCTTTTCAGTACGCCAGAGTACGTACAAGTCATTTGGAATACCGTTATTATAGCCGGAATGAAGATGGTTTCAGGACTCATCGCTCCGTTTACCTTCGCTCTCTTGCTCAATGAAGTGAGAAAGGCGGCTTTCAAACGGACGGTACAAACGCTCGTTTACTTGCCGCATTTCCTTTCTTGGGTCATCTTAGGGGGAATCTTGCTGGACATGCTGTCCAGTGAAGGACTCGTCAACCAGTTTCTAGGTGCGGTGTTCGGTTTAAAACCGATATTCTTTCTCGGTGATGGAAATTGGTTCCGATTTATCGTTGTTGTAAGCGATGTCTGGAAGGAGTTTGGATTTGGAACGATCGTATTCCTTGCTTCACTTGCAGGAATTAATCCGTCATTGTACGAGGCGGCGGAAGTAGATGGAGCGAACAGATGGCATCAAACCTTGTTCATTACCATCCCAGCACTTATCCCAATTACAATCGTGGTTGGAACACTATCTTTAGGTAATATATTGAATGCGGGCTTTGACCAAATATTCAATCTGTATAATGCACTGGTTTTCGACAAAGGGGATATTATTGATACGTTTGTCTACCGTATCGGTATTATAGACGGCAAGTTCGGATTCTCCACAGCAATAGGGCTTTTCAAATCGGTCGTAGGCTTCGTGCTTATCGTCGCAGCTTACCGCTTGGCTTACAAACTGGCCAATTACCGTATTTTCTAGAAAGGATGAACCGACAGAATGTATCATAAATCGAACACCTACAAATTATTCACAGTGATCAACTATACGTTTCTAGCGATATTATCCATTGCTTGTATTATTCCATTAATTCACATTTTAGCTGTTTCATTCAGTGGGAAAGCGGCTGCGAACGCTAATTTGGTCGGATTGCTGCCCGTTCAGTTCACGGTTGAAGCCTATAGCAAGACATTGGAGAATGAGAATTTTATTCGCTCTTTATGGGTAGCTGTTCAGCGTACTACATTAGGCACGCTAATCAGTATGGTACTCGTTACGCTCGCGGCGTATCCACTATCTAAAGAAGCGCACCATTTCAAACGCAGAAGTATATATACTTGGTTTTTCGTCTTCACGATGCTGTTCAGCGGTGGCTTGATTCCCTTCTACATTCTTATTCAAAAGCTAAACATGATGAATACGCTTTGGGTGCTTATCATTCCTGGAGCCGTATCGGTATGGAATATGATACTCCTGCTTAATTTTTTTCGCGGGGTGCCTAAGGATTTGGAGGAAGCCGCATTCATCGATGGAGCCGGCCATCTGAGAACATTATTCAGTATTTATTTGCCAGTATCGATGCCTGCAATTGCTACACTATCATTATTCTCAATGGTTGGACATTGGAATTCCTGGTTTGATGGTCTAATTTTCATGACGGATCATAAAAACTATCCACTTGCGACTTTCCTGCAGACTATTATCGTACAGCAAGACTTCAGCAAAGTGACGGTGCGACCTGAGGATTTGGAAAATATTTCGCAAAGAACCGTAAAGGCTGCGCAAATCTTTATCGGCATGGCACCCATTCTCCTTGTGTATCCTTTCCTTCAAAGATTTTTCGTCAAAGGAATTGTACTTGGCGCCGTGAAGGAATAATGGATTTGTTTAATGAGAGGGGTGTTGCTGCACAGTAGGATCTATCTATGATTTGGTTGGAATGGTCAAAGCACATCAAATAAATTCAATTGGGGGGAATAAAGAAATGCTAACTAAATGGAAAAAGCCGGTTGTCATGGTCATGACAGGGGCTATGCTGATGGCATCGCTTACAGCTTGCGGCAGTAATAAAGACGGTCAAACAGAAGAAAAGGCCGGGGATGATTCCTTTTATTCAGCGAAGTTCGAGGACGGCAAATATGTGGAGCCTGTTTCCATTACGACGGTCTTCCCTATTACAACTAACTTGAAATTCAAAAATGGTGAAAACATTGATAACAATGTTCATACAAAGTGGGCAAAGGACACGTTGGGTATTGATATTAAGTACCTATGGACGGTTAGCGATCAAAACAATGCTTACCAAACGAAGCTTAGACTGATGCTTACCTCTGGACAGGAAATGCCGGATATTATTTCATTCCGGGGTGATCCAACACTCATTTCCGATTTGATTTCGAGCGGCCAGTTTACGGATGCAGGAGAACTGTTCGATAAGTATGCCTCCGATACTTATAAAGAAGCGATGGCACAGGATCCAACGGTTTGGAATCCGTACATCCGTGATGGCAAACGAATGGGAATTCCGATTTTGGAAAATGCGTACAACAATGATCCGGTTATGTACATTCGTGAAGATTGGCTGAAAAAATTAAACTTGCAGGCTCCTAAAACGATCGATGAGCTTGAAGTGGTCATGGACGCCTTTACTAACCAAGATCCAGACGGCAATGGCAAGAAGGATACGACTGCTTTATCCGTTGGCTTTAAAAACAATTTGAATACCTGGATGTCCGAGACAGGATGGGTGTTTGGAATGTTCGGCACCATGCCGAATCAATGGAACGTAGGAGCTGATGGCAAGCTTGCCTATGGTTCTATTCAGCCAGAGATGAAGCCTGCACTCGCCAAGCTGCAAGATTGGATGAAGAAGGGCTATATTTCCCAAGAGTCGGGACTGTATGATGAAGTAAAAGCCTCAGAAGCTTTCACAGCTGGCAAATCAGGTATCATTGTTGGCCCTTATTGGATGACAGGCTGGCCAATTCCTGACCTGAAAACCAATGTCCCTACCTCTGAGTATAAGCCATATCCTCTGCCTGCTGGTCCTGATGGCAAGGTTGGCCGTCATGGCACTCCAATCAGCACAGGTGCGGTTCTTATTAATAAAAACATGAAAAATAAAGATGCATTCTTTGTTTACCAGAACTACCTGTTTGACAACTGGGCAAACCCGTCTGGGGATGGTCCATTCTCGAAAGGCTTCGCAAAAGGGTATGACTATGATATTGGTCCAAACGGCGAGATTTACCGCGAGCAGGACAGCGATAAAATCCCTGGAGGCTGGGTAGATGCCATTCGGTATACACTAACTTTCGATGGCGCTATCATTCCTTTCCTTCGTATCAACGGCTTAGCGAAGCTGGCGAACGGTGAAAAGCCGTCAACGCCGTATGAAGAGACGCTTACAACCTCTATTCCAGAGCAAATACAAGCGGCGAAGATTGTTATTGATCAGAAGGATGCTACTATGCCTAGTATGTTTACTGGTACTCCTACAGAGACACAGCTATCCAAAGGCGATATGCTAAGCAAGCTGGAGAAGGAAGTACTGAACAAAATTATTTACAATAAAGCTTCGGTTGATGAGTTTGATGCTTTTGTTGAAAGATACAATTCATCAGGCGGAACGAAAATTGCGGAAGAAGTTAACAAATGGTACGATGGGATTAAGTCCAAATAAATAACAGCAAGAAGGGCGGCTCATTCATGAGCTGCCCTTCTTGCTGTTATTTCATGTAGCTAGGTTTTATCCCGAAAATCCTGTGGAGTCATACCATAATGCTCCTTGAATACCTTAATGAAGTATTGTGAATTAGAATAACCGAGCTTATCCGAAATTTCGTACACCCGATCGGTTGAATTTCGGAGTAAAGCAACGGCATGCTCCATTTTCACACTGAGAATATACTCGCTCAGGCTGCTGCCGCTTAGCTGCTTAAACAGCTTGGATACGTAAACGGGATGAAGGGCAACATGATCGGCTATCGATTGCAGGCTGACGGATGACAGATGAGATGAAATAAATACTTGGATCTCTCGAATAATAGCTTGTTGTTGACTAGAAACGTCTTTCTCCAGCTTCTCCTTTAGTGTTAAGACAAGCTGTTTTGCCCATTCAATAAGCTGGGAAAGTGAGCGGAACGTTTGTCTATACACAAGCTCATTTCCCGCTACATCTGACAGGAGAACATTGTTTCTATGAGCTATGTAATGGAAGGAGGACATGAGCACCGTTCTTATCGCATCCAGATGCTCTTCCGTTTGCTCGGTTAAAGCGCTGAATGCTTCCTCAACTTGATCCAATCTGTCTTCAAATCCGTCCCATTGGCTGGTTTCCAGGAGATGGATGAACGTAGGTGGATCATATAATACGTTCATGGATCGAATGAAGGATACCTGTGGCGGCTGCTCGGCAAGTGCTAGAAAATAGCCTGTACCGTTTCCGACCTGCTTTCTAATTGCTGTGACTGCATTCTCATACATATGGCGAAGATCACTGCTGAATTTCCCCGGATAGGTAAGGATGACCGAAATACCGCCCCCCAAGTATTCATTCACATTACGATGCAATTGGAGTGAACGGCTGGTAAGTTCCTTTAATAGGCTTTCAGAGTTCTGAAAACCGTCTGTTTGCTTTGCTTTGAGCGTGAATATTAAATAATCATAAGCATCTCGGCAATGCCAAGTCTCGAAAGAATCCTCGAGCAGCTCGCAAGCGATGTTTGTCACTGCATATTCGAAAAGCAGTAGGCTGTTTTGTCCATAGCGGTTGAAATGCTCCTCCAGACGAATGACAAGAAGAAAGACATCGTCGTCTTTCCTATAGGTCAGCGAGTAACCGGAAAGCTTGTTTACAAGAGCCTCCTCAGAGTAACTCTTACCTTGCAGCAGCTCGTTAAGAAGCTTGTCCTTCATAACAGGAAGATGTTCCCGGAACGTGAACAATGCTTGCTCGTAGGACGCTGTCTGCTCCATCTCCTTTTTCATGGTATTGATCGTTTCTTCAAGGCAGAGGTCGAGCTTATTATGATCAAGCGGCTTAATTAAGTAGTCTACGACCCCTTGCTTTATCGCTTCTTGAGCATATTCGAATTCCGCATAACCAGTAAGCAGAATGCATTTAATCGTCTTGTTGAATTCTTTAACCCGTGTAATGAGCTCTAGCCCGGTCATTCCTGGCATGGCAATATCTGTAATGAGAATGTCAATAGAATTTCTTTCAATAATTTGAAGCGCCTGCATGCCTGAATAAGCAGTAAACACCTTTTCAACCCCATATTTGGTCCAGGGGAAGGCAATTTCTAGATCATCGACGACATAGGATTCGTCATCAACTAATAATACTTGCAGCATGGTTGTCCTCCTGCTTTTGAATTGTAATGATATAACAAGTTCCTTCGGATAATTTTGATTGAATAGTCAGCCCAGATCTTTTTCCAAAATATAGCTTGAGACGCTGGTGTACATTTCTCATGCCTGTACCTACCTTATTCTCAGAAAATATGCGTTCCTCGATATGTTGATTAACGATAGAGAGTCTATCCTCCGCTATTCCGACGCCGCTATCTTGAATCAATATACGCAAGGACTGCTCATCCTCCTCCGCACTAATATTGATATGTCCGGGATGCAGAGAGGGTTCTATGCCATGCTGAATGCAATTCTCGACAAGCGGTTGAAGGATCATTCTAGGCAAGCGATACATACACATGGTTGGTGGGATATCAATAGAGAAGGTCATCGACCTTTTGCGCAACTGTAAAATGGACAAATAGTGCTCAACGAAGACAAGCTCCTCGTTAATGGTAGAATCGATATTTTCAATTTTTTGTACGTATCTGCAATAAGCACCGAGATGAAGCGTCATCGCAGTTACGGATTCATAGTCCTCGATGCTGGCTTTACTCTGAATATAATTCAAGCAGTTATACAAAAAATGGGGATTGATTTGAGCTTGGTATTGCTTAAGCCTTGCTTCGGTAACTTCCAGCTCTGCAACGAGCACCTGCTCAATGAGTCGCTGCGTATTCTCGGCCATACGATTAAAGGAGTTGCCAAGCATTCTGAACTCGGTTGCATGAAGATCGATTACACGACTAGAAAAATCACCGCGATCAAATTTGTCAATAGCCTTCCTTAGTACAATAACAGGTGTCTGCACTTGCCTGCGCAGCACGAGGCTATAAATCAGTGAAATAAGCAGCAGCACAATGATGGAAAATATAAAAAGAATATTATTTTGAGAAATAGGTTCAATGAACTGACGCATAGGGTGGTAATCTATAAAGTACAAATCAAGCAAGTCAGATTTCATATAGTTGAGCAGGTATTCAGTTCCGTTGTCGTCGACCGATAAAAAGCCGCTCTTGCCCTCAATTAACGGAATAATTCGGCCTGTCGTATCCTCTAGTAGAGGGGAATTGCCAGTTTGGATAATCGTTTTGTTAAAAGAATCATAAAGCAAAGGGGTTCCGGAAGAGTACTGCTTCATCATTTTAAGCAGATTATCCAAAGACACTCTCGTTTCAATAAGCAATGGACCGATATGGCTGCGGGTCAAATTAGAATAATAGCCTGAACCATCCTTCTCCCAGTGCACGACCCACTTATTCAGCCGTTGGGAGGGCGGATTATAGGTTGAGAAGGATAATGTACTGTCGGAAGACACGGTTTCCTTCAAATCTGGGTAGTAGAGAGTGATCGTGTTGTTCCAGGATGTAGAGGCACTGTTGAGAGCGAGCTTGTCAATGATAGCTAATTTGGCCTCGTACTTGGAATAGGCATCCCCGAATTGCAGGACATAGGGATATCCCCTGACCGAATGGTCTTCAGACATGGTCGTTGTATTCATAAGGACTTGCTCGAACTGGGTGGAGAGCTGAGAGGTCATGAATTTGACTTCACCAATTTTATTTTTCTTTAGCTCTTCTTGGATATCCGTTACATTAAGTCGATATATAATCCAGAAAATAATGATGATTAAGAAGAACATGAGCAGTAACCCTAGCATCAGCTTTTGAAATATAGAAAGACTAGCATTCATGGTTAATATTCCTCCGAAAATATGAATAGCAGCATCTTCTATTTTACTATATTTTAATAAGCATAGTGGCAATTGCACAAAAAATAGGCATTAAGCAGCTTGTTTTGCGCACTCGATAAAAGGCTGCGCCAGTTTCAGCGCAGCCTGTAGGGAATAAATAATTCAATTAGTTCTATTTAGCTGTATCGATGTTTTCTCTATCGGTCTACTTACCGCCTAATTTAGGTAATGGCTTGCCTTGTTTAACGAGGCCAACACCCTCCGCACAGACGCCATATTTCTCCCAAGGACAAGTCGTGCATAGATGACTGATGTCCTCAGGCACCATCGTTTCAGCTACGCGATCACATATGGACTGCCAGCTTCCTCGCTCAGCTGCTTGGAGCCCAAGCTTTGCGAGTATCGCTGCATCCAAGCTGTAGACGGTTCCCTCGCAATGATAGGCTTTGTCCGGCGGATATGCTTTGCAAACATCGTCTGGGCCTAAAATAATTTCAATTTCAGTTTCAGGCTTTGCGAGCAGCAATTCGTAAATAGCAGTCATATTGACGCAGAAATCATCCGAATAACCCATACCTCGGTAGCCTAGTAGACAAAGCAGATGGTGTCCTCGTAATCGAATTGTCATAGAAGTACCGCTCCTCATGCAAAAAAATCCTATATGTTAACCATTTTATCATAATAAAAGGTTTACATATAGGATTTATCTAGCTATTCATTAGGTTAATGAGCGAATTAGAGTAAATGATTTATTTTTCTAAATATTTTTCTTGAATAATGTTCAAATGATGAGTCTCATGTCCAGCAATAATGTAAGCGAGAGCTCTAGCGGAGATATTGCCGCCATTAGCTACGCCAATGCGAAGCCATGCTTCATCCGACAAACCGCGCAACAAAGCGAGAGTAGCCCGGCGAACCGAGATGTAATCCTCGATAATTTGTGATAAAGACCATTCTTGAAAGGTGGCGCCGTTCATAAATTCGTCCTGATCATAGCCGGAAAGAGGTGTCTTGTCACCCCGTGCGATTCGAAGCAAACGGTAGCTCATGACGCGCTCATTATCCGAGATGTGACCGATGACTTCCTTAAGCGTCCATTTTCCTTCCGCATAGCGGTAATTAGCCTGCTCCTCGGGAATATCGGAAAGCAATTCAGTTGTGCTTGCGAGCTGTTTTGTAAGCCATTCCGTAACAGATCCTTCGCCTACTAGGCCGATATACTGTTCATAATAATCAAAGTATTCATCCCGTGACGGTCGTTGTGTCATGCGTAAAGCCTCCCATTCATATTGAAGAGCATTTATTTTCCAAAAGCTTTCATTATTTTTATCGGCTATCCACTGCGTTTTTTATAGCGGTATTGCCCTGGAGTAATTCCCTCTTGTTTGCGGAAGGAACGGATGAAGTTTTGCGGATTATTGTAACACAGCTTTGCAGCGATGTCTTTAATTGGCAGCTCGCTGTCGGCGAGCCATTGTTTTGCCATTTTGAAACGGTACATCGACAAATACTCGCTAAACGAATAATTCGTCTCCTTGCGGAAAACGCTGCTTAAATAATTGGCATTATAGTGGAGCCGTGATGCACATTCTTCAAGCGTAAGATCGGTGTCGTACAGATGCTGCACGAGGTCAATGATCTTCTCCGAAATGTTGTGGTACTGCGCCTCCTGACGATCCTTGAATATGTTGATCATCGGATAAACAACGCTGCTCCAGAACCAATCATCGATCTCGGCAGAGGTATGCAGCCCAAGCAGCTCCTCCAGCAGGGAACCCTTTAACGGATGGATTTGGTTTAGGCTTACGCCTGATTCCTGCATAACGATCAACAGATTATTGAGCAGCCGGGCAAGTGGAATTTGATATTCCTGCGGCGATAGCTCCACGACAAATACCGCTTGTAAAAAAGCTCGCAGCAGCTCCTTCGATTTATCCTTCTCGGCCAGCTTAATTGCATCGATAAGCTCATTCTCGATATGCCCTGGGTAGTTGAGATTCAAATAATGTTTGCCGGCATTCACATTCTCATACTGAATAATGATGCCTTCGCCTAATTTCATGCGCTGCTTCAGTGCCTCAAGGCCTTCTCTATACGCTGTCGACAGCGATGAGAAGGAGTCGAACGGCAAGCTCATGCCAATGCTGACCTGCACGTTTAGGTAGCTTGCGATCTGCTGCTGCAGATGCTCTGTTAACGCATATTTGGCATTGTGGAAAGCGTCCTTGCCCACTTCTGCGCTGCCGATAATCGTCACAATCGTTTGATCCATAATGATCGGGGCAAGTCGCTGCTCGAAGGGAATAAGCTCCTCGATGATGTTATGGACAGCGAATAGGAGCAGCTCCAAATCACTTTTGGAGTAACGGCTGTTATCAGGAAAATCAATTTGCAGCGTAATCGCAGCCATCGTTTTCCACTCTTTTAGTTGAGAGTCATAGCCGAATTGAGCCAGCTTCTCCGGGATTTCACTTGACTTGATGTTGCCTTGGAAGGCTTTCATGAAGAAGAAGGTGCGCACTTGATGAATATGCTGCCTAACCTCTTTTTCAAGCTCGGTTTTGGACTGGAATAAATGGGTGACGCGTTCCCCAATCGCTTGAAATTCATTTGTTTTCCGCTTCTGAATGTCAGTCAGGCGCTCGCCGATTTGATTCAGCAGCAATTGAATTGGCGAATACATATGCCGAGAGCCTATCCAAGCGAGCAGCATGGATAGCGTGAGCATAAATAGACATACATAAAGTGTATACGTGCCAATTTTATTTGATTCCTTCGTCATGCCGGCAATGGACGTGGCAGAGAGATAGATCCAGCCGTTTAGATCGGAACGGTAATAGGTGACGGAATAATCTTTCTGTTCAATCGATTGTGTAAACTGTCCAGAGGGCTCAGTGAGCTGACCCATATGCAGTCCGCTCTCGAGCACAGGCTTGCCGATCAATGCTTGGTCGGGATGGATCAGAATACGGTATTGATCATCCAAAATCATAATGGTCGAAAAAGGGTCCTCATCGCTCTTAAGTAGCTCCTGCAAGCTGCAGGTCGGAATGTTGGCGAGCGCCAAGCCGTATTTTTCAAGCCCATTCGTCGGCAGCTTCTTCACGAGGCTGATGCTGTAGCTGCAAGCAGCACTTTCCGCGGCTTCCTCACTATAAAACCAGCTGGATGGGTTAAGCACCCATGAGGTTCCTTCAGGCATATGCATAAGGCTGGACAGCTCATCGAAATAAGCATATTGTTCAAACGAATATAGCCCGGAATTTTTGATCATCCAGTTATGGCGCTCATTGATCAGGATGACATCCTCAAGCTTGGTGTCAAAGGATTGCATATGGCGGATCTCGTTCCGCAGGTCATCATACATCACAAAATCGTTGACGGTTAGCGGCTGATTCATCGCTTTTTTGAGCACGGTCGAGTTAATAACCTGATTCAGCGTGTGGTTGACAGTCGTCAATTTCTGCTCTACATTGGAGTTGATTTGCATGATAAGCTGCATTTTCCCACGGTTTACATTTTTCTGAATTTCACTGGAAGAGGTCGCATACGAGAATGCGCCGATAAAAATGACGGGAAGCGTGCTGAGCAGAAAGCCGAAGATCGTCATCTTGCTTAAAAAGGTTAAAGATCGCACAGCTATCAACACCTTGTCTAGTAATGAGCGAGCATTAGCTTTATTTTAGTAAACGCATACATTTTGAGCAATAATCATCTATCGCGCAAATAATCATTTCCTTAGATTATGAAGAGAAAAGGCTGATAAGACAAGGGGGATTAAGGTGGTAATCCATTCACGGAACATAGGAGTACGCGCAGGCTGTCGCTTTTTTATCGTGCTGCTTATCCTTTTCATTTGCGCTTCATGCACCGCTACTTCTGCTCCAAATGAGCGAAAAGACGCAAACACAAAAACGACGATCTCCATTATGGCACCGCTGCACTTTCCCCATCCGCCAAGTGAAGAGATCATTGCGCTCATCGAGGATTTAACAAATGTGAAGCTTGATATTAACTGGGTACCGGATGGCATCTACACAGATAAAATGAACACAGCTCTCTCCACAAATTCGCTGAAGAAGGCGACTTTCGTGAAGCATACCGATTATATTTTTGTGAAAAATGCCATTCGCTCGGGCTCTTTCTGGGAGATCGGCCCTTATTTGGAGCGGTTCCCGAATTTAAGGCATTTGAATAGCGGCATTTTGGGGCAATCCGCAATTGATGGCGGCATATACGGGCTTTACACGGAGCGGCCATCGTCTAGACAAGGCGTTATTATAAGGGAAGACTGGCTGGATAATCTCAAGCTGGACAAGCCAGGAACGATTGAGGAGCTGTATGAGGTCATTCGGCAGTTTACGCTCGGTGACCCGGACCGTAATGGAAAAAAGGATACCGTCGGACTGGCTGACCGTAATGATTTGGTATTTGGCGCCTTTAAGACGCTGAGCTCTTATTTCGGCACGCCGAACAACTGGGGTATCGTCGATAAGAAGATAGTTCCTGAGTTCGAAACGGCAGCCTATATGGATACGATGAATTTCATGAAGAAGCTGTATGATGAGCAGCTCATAAACGCGGATTTTGCGGTAACGAGCAAGGAGATGCAGCGGGCTAACATTATACGAGGTGCAGCAGGCGTATATATCGGCAGCATGACCGACGTGCAGAGGCTCTCGGATGAAGCGAAGCAGATCAATCCTGCTGCGCGCTTCACCTTGGTGAATCGCATTCAAGGACCGGATGGGTATCGTGTCTGGTCGATTCCGAATTATAACGGGCTTTATTTATTTTCCAAAAAGGCGATTCGGACGGAAGAGGAGCTGCTGGAGCAGCTTGCGTTCTTTGACCGTACGATGGATAAGGATGTTGCCAATCTTATGCGGTACGGGATAGAAGGCAAGCACTATCTTATGGAGGGTGAAGAGGTCCTACTGCCTGAAGAGACGTCACAGCTGCGTGTAACCGAGGTCAACGCGCTTTATCCGCTTATGATTGCCGATCTAAGCAATCCGAATGTACGGAAGGTAGCAGAGAAAGAAACGATGTGGGAGATGGCGGAGCGTCTCAGCGCAGATAACGATAAGTTTCTCGTGACGGACAAGGTCATTGGCCTTGAATCGAAGACGTACGATGAGAAGAGCATGGAGCTGTACAAAATCATCTCCGACGCGACATACAAATATATTCTCGGACAGATTAGTATGGAAGGATTTTATCAGGAGGTGGAACGCTGGAAGCGCAGCGGCGGCAGCTTAATGATTAGCGAGTATACGGATGCGTATTTCAAGAAGCAATGATCGGAGTAAATTCCAAGTGACAGCATATTAAAAGAGCAGTAGGCAATATCATTATTCATAGAGCAGCTAAGCAGGCTATTTAATCCCTGCGTGGCTGCTATTTTTTTTGCGAGAAAAAATAGCAGAGAATTTATATGAGTATAAAGAACTAGGTACAAATAACGATTTTATATTAAAAAAGATATATAATTGTCGAAAAATCCCGTAATTTGTTTAGAAATTGCATAGAACAGCAGTATATAATAAGAATCTGCTTAAGTGTTGGCAGAAAGTGAATAAGACGACATGGAGTGTGACGTATGATGAAACCTGATTTTTTCCAAGAAGTACATAAACTCGGATATGATAACGAATGGAGATACCAGCTGCTTATACGAGGTCTGCGCAACATACAAGAAGAGAAAAAGACCCAAGGTTTTTTTAAGAAGCTGGAGAGAAGATTCGTGAACAAATATAAGAAGATCAAGGTTTCTGCTTGGAAGTAAAGGGCGCCATGAAATAAGTGCCATTTCATATAAAATACATGATTTGAGGGTGAAGAGCGATCTTCACCCTTTTTGTGTTGCGGTATTTAGTCAAAAGTGTCATCAGAAGCGGTGATAATCATTAGCTCAGATGCCTCTAAAACGATATGCCATATGAACAAATGATTGTTTCGGCACTCTTCTTCCAGGTGGTAGCTTGAAGAGGTAGCAACCAAAACGATATATGGAGGTCAACGCTGTATGAAGAAAAAATCGTTTTCGATTCTGATGGGCGTAGTTTTGACATTTAGTTTATTGCTCGCAGCTTGTTCTAGCGGCAGCAATAATGGAAAAAATAATACGCCGCCAGCAGCAACCAATGACAGCGCAGCAAAGACGGAAGAGACAGACAAACCGGCAGAGCCGGAGAAGCCGACTGAAATTACGATCATGCTGCCTCTTAACATCGCAGAGACACCGCCAGATACAATCAAAAACGAGCTGGAGAAGCTGACGAACACAAAACTAACGTATCAATTTTTTCCGGCAGACACGTATGAGGAGAAGCTGAACGCATCCTTTGCGACGGGCTCGCTGCCGCAGGTTACTTATTTGAAGAACCAAGCGACCTTCGTTCAAATGAAGGAAGCGATCAGGGACGGTCAGTTTTGGGAAATTGGACCTTATTTCAGCGAGTTTCCTAACCTGAGCAAGCTGAAGGAAGAGATTTTGAACAATACAAAAGTGGATGGCAAGCTATATTCGTTATACATCGGCAGACCGCTTGCTCGACAAGGCATTATTTATCGCAAGGACTGGGCAGATAAGCTTGGCCTCGCCGCACCGGCAAACGTGGATGAGCTGTTTGCGATGATGGAGAAATTTACGACAGGCGACCCGGATGGCAACAACAAGCCGGACACGATTGGTTTAGCTGACCGGAATGATCTCGTATATGGTGCGTTCAAAACGGCCTCCGCATGGTTCGGCACGCCGAACAACTGGGGTGAGCGGGACGGCCAGCTTGTTCCAGAGTTTACGACGCCTGAATATGCAGCCACGATGGATTTTATCAAAAAAATTCGCGACGCCAAAGCGATGAACGTAGACTTTGCAGCGACAAGCAAAACAGATCAAGTCAATATGTTCACGAGCGGCAAGGCAGGCGTATACATCGGCTCCATGCAGGATGTCGACTCACTAGTGAAGGACCTTGTTAAAAACGTGCCGACCGCAGTCGTTGATACACACAGCATGATCGCTGGACCAGACGGGAAGCTGGCATCGTGGTCCATTCCGGGCTACAACAACGTAGCCTTATTCCCGAAATCTGCGATTAAAGACGAAGCCGAGCTGAAGAAAATTTTGGCTTACTTCGATCAGCTGATGACGCCGGAAGTGGCGAACATGATGTTCTGGGGCATTGAAGGCACTCATTATACGGTAGTGGATGGCAAGGCAAAAGCATCGGCAGATAAAGAGCTGACGGAGCGCGAGGTCAAAGGCTTTAAGGACAGCGTTATTGGTGAGCCGGAAACAAACGGTATGTACGATGGTTTCCACGAGCTTCCGGCGAGAATTCATGCGGAGCAGCTCATTATCGAGAACGAGAAAATCGCCATTGCCGATCCTACTGCGCCGCTTGATTCGAAAACGTATACCGAGAAAGGCACGGAGCTTCAGGAAATTATAAAGGATGCCACTTACAAATATATTTATGGATCGATTGATAAGGCTGGATTCGACAAAGCGGTTGAGGATTGGAAGAAGCGCGGTGGGGCTCAGATTATCGAGGAATACAATGCTGCTTACAAAAAATAAAGAATAGCCCATAGAGGCTGCTCGCATGCTCGAGCAGCCTCTATAACCTCCCGTGGAAAGGAAGAACCCATATGCAAGAAGCTCATCAGGAAAACGCGGTTCAACTGGTAAGGGTACCTCAGCCTAGAACGAGCGAGCTTAAGAAGCGGCTTTGGAAAAACAAATGGCTCTATGTCATGCTGCTGCCGGGCGTGCTTTTCTTTATTATTTTTAAATATATTCCGATGTTTGGGCTTGCCATTGCCTTTCAAGACTATAAGCCGTTCAAGGGTATTGGCGGGAGTGAGTGGGTTGGCTTCAAGCATTTTGAACGTTTGTTCACGGAGCCTGATTTTTTGAACATTTTGACGAATACGCTGCTGCTGTTTGGCATGAATTTATTGTTTTATTTTCCGATCCCGATTCTGCTGGCGCTTATGCTGAACGAGGTTCGATTCTCTTTTTTCAAACGGACGTTTCAAACGCTTGTGTATTTGCCGCATTTTATGTCTTGGGTCATTATTGTGTCGATCAGCTTCGTCATGCTAACGTCGGACGGCGGTATCGTGAACGAGCTGCTTGAGTACTTTGGATTCGAAAAAGTCAATTTCCTGCTCAGCCCCGAGTGGTTCAGACCAACCTATATCATTCAGGTGATCTGGCGGGAAGCGGGTTGGGGAACGATCATATATTTGGCGGCCATCGCCTCCGTCGATCCTGGCCTCTATGAGGCAGCACGTATGGATGGAGCGGGTCGGCTTAGACAGGTATGGCATATTACGCTGCCTGCCATTCGCAGCGTTATTATTATTTTGCTCATTCTAAAGATCGGCGATGTGCTTGAGCTTGGCTTCGAGCATGTTTACCTGCTGCTGAACTCGATGAATCGCGAGGTTGCTGAGATTATCGATACCTATGTCTATACGGCTGGACTTAGACAGGGGAAATTCAGCTACAGCACGGCGATTGGCTTCTTCAAATCCTTTATCGGGCTTGTGCTTGTAATAACGGCAAATAGGCTCGCGAAGAAGATGGGCGAGGAAGGCATCTATTAGGATAAGGCGCTCGAAGATTAAGTCGCCAGAAGCTTCACTACAAAAACTTAAGGAGGATTCAGCATGGTAGAGGATAAAACGTTTAGCGGGCGGCTATTTTCCATTGTGAACTTCACGCTCCTTGCCATTATCGCGCTCGTTACGGTGCTTCCGTTTCTGCATGTTGTTGCCGGATCATTCACCACAAGCGCTGAGATGGCGATGAAGAAGTTCATCCTCGTGCCAACGATTTGGAGCTTTGATGCCTATAAATTCATATTCTCGACCAATACGATTTTTCGTGCCATGACGGTATCGACCGGCGTTACGATCGTCGGTACCCTGTTCAGCATGTTCACAACAGCGTTGATGGCCTATGGCTTGTCGCGAAGAGATCTCGACGGACGCAAGGGAATTATGTTTCTCGTCGTATTTACGATGCTGTTCAGCGGCGGACTCATTCCGACATTCCTCGTTGTGCGCGAGATGGGGCTGATCGACAGCTATGCAGCGCTCATTATTCCGTCGGCAATCAGCGCATTCAACCTTATTATTTTGAAAAACTTTTTTCAAAATATACCCGAAGGGCTTGAGGAATCTGCCAAAATCGACGGCTGCAACGACTTTGGCATCTTGTTCCGTATCGTGCTCCCGCTATCGATGCCCGCGATCGCTACCATTTCATTATTTTACGCGGTCACGTATTGGAATACGTATCTCAGTGCGATTCTGTACTTGGATGACAGCGCCAAATGGCCGATTCAAGTGCTGCTCCGCCAAATCGTCGTGCTGGCTAGCGGCCTAGACTACAGCTCCGACCTGGATGCGGCGGTTCCGCCGCCGGATCAGACGGTGAAGATGGCTGTCATCGTTGTAGCGACGCTGCCTATTCTGATCGTATATCCGTTCTTGCAAAAGCATTTCGCCAAGGGTGCGATGCTGGGCTCGATTAAAGGTTGATGTTGTTTGAGCTTGAACTGTTACAGTGGAAAATGGAGAGGAGTACTGTTTGGATGCGAAATGATGTGAAAATGACACCTATCGATTGGGCGAGAGCCGCTTGTGACTCATTAATGGACACCTATTTGCCAGAAAAGCTTCCTCCTGCTGGCCGCTGGCATTATCACCAAGGCGTGTTTCTTTGCGGGATGGAGATGCTGTGGCAGGCGGAGGGGGATGAACGTTACGCTGCTTATATTAAGCGCTACGTAGACAAGCTGGTGGATGAATGCGGCAACTTTGATTTTGCCCGTGACGAGCTGGATGCTATCCAAGTGGGGCTGTTATTGTTCCGTTTAGATGAACAAGGCGATGAGCGTAAATACCGAATCGCAGCCGATAAGCTGCGCGGCCTGTTCGACACGCTGCACCGCACCTCGGAGGGCGGCTTTTGGCACAAGGATAAATATGCATACAATATGTGGCTGGACGGCTTGTATATGGGCGGAGTATTTGCGCTAAAATATGCGAATGCCTACGGAGATATAGGGCTGCGCGATTTGGTGCTGCATCAAGAGCAGCTGATGCGCCGCTATATGAGAGATGAGAAGACGGGGCTGCTCTATCACGCTTGGGATGAGAGCAAGCAGATGCCTTGGGCAGATCCTGAGACCGGCTGTTCGCCAGAGTTTTGGGGTCGGTCACTTGGTTGGTACGGTCTTGCAGTGGCTCAGTTTCTTGATGAAATAGCGGAAGGCGAAGTGGGACGTGCTGAGATGGAAGCCGTGCTGGCTGATTTCTCCCAGTCGCTGATTAAGTATCAGGATGGAGAGAGCGGGCTCTGGTATCAGGTCTTGGACAAAGGCCATTTGGCTGATAATTGGCTGGAAACTTCTTGTACTTGTTTGTTCGTTTATACGCTAGCAAGAGCCTATAAGCTTGGCCTTGTAGGAGATGAGTGCTTGGATGCGGCAAGGCGCGGGTTTGAAGGGCTTGTTCGAGTGGTGCAGGCTGACAAGCAGGGGCGTTTCATCCTGCCGGATATTTGCATTGGCACCTCAGCTGGCGATTATGAAAACTACGTCACGCGCCCAACGAGCCAGAACGATCTGCACGGCGTCGGTGCTTTCATTATGGCATGTGTTGAGATGGAGTCGCTTGTTTATCGGATGGGGTAGCGGATAAAAGAGAAAGCTCTGCGGCAGAATGAGCCGCAGAGCTTTGTTTAAATGTGCGCTTAGCACCTGTTATCCTTAATAAGCTAATTTAAAGCACCTGTTCCAGAAAACGTGCAGCTCTCTCGCTTTGCGGCTTAGTGAAAAACTGCTCGGGCTTCGTTTTTTCAACAAGCTTGCCGTTATCTAGGAAATAAATCGTATCCGCAGCTTCGCGGGCAAATTTCATTTCATGCGTAACAATAAGCATCGTCATGCCGCTGTCGGCAAGGCTGCGAATAACATTAAGCACCTCTTTGACCATCTCAGGATCAAGCGCAGAGGTTGGCTCATCGAACAGCAGGATGTCGGGTTCCATCGCTAAGCTTCTTGCGATCGCAACGCGCTGCTTCTGACCGCCGGATAAGCGGGATGGATAACTATCTGCTTTGTCCGAGAGACCTACGCGAGCTAGCAGCTCCATCGCTTTCTTACGGGCTTCCTGCTGCGATACTCCTTTGACCTGAATCGGAGCAAACGTAATATTGTCGATCACGGTCATATGCGGGAATAGGTGAAAATGCTGGAATACCATGCCGATCCGCTGCCGCACGCGGGCAATATTTGTTTTGGGATCGGTAATGGCTGTTCCATCTATTGTAATCACGCCGGAAGTCGGTGTCTCCAGCATATTTAAACAACGTAGAAAGGTGGATTTCCCTGAGCCGGATGGTCCGATTAGAGCAACGACCTCTCCTTTTTCAACGGTTGTTGTAATTCCTTTTAGCACTTGGTTTTTGCCGAAGGTTTTTGTTAAGTCGATTACATTAATCACTGCGGCGCAGCCTCCTTTCAAGCATTCGAGCAAACGATGTTAAGACGAGCACAAGCACGTAATAGATTGCAGCTATAAATAATAATACTTCGATGGAGCGGAACTCAGTGGAGCGCACTACATCTGCACGGCGCATCAAATCGGATACCCCAATGACAGATACGAGTGACGATTCCTTAAGCAAAGCAACACATTCGTTCACGAGCGCCGGCAAAATATTACGAAGCGCCTGCGGGAATATAATGCGAAGCATCATCTTCCGGTACGGAATGCCGAGTGCAATGGCAGCCTCGCGCTGTCCTTTGTCCACGGCCATTATGCCGCCGCGGATCGTTTCAGACAAATAGGCAGCTGAATTGAGTCCGAAGGCAAGGCCAGCAGCCATTAATGCAGGTATATCGTAATTGAATAGCTGCGGCGTTGCATAATAAATAATGGTCAGCTGTACAAGCAGCGGCGTACCGCGGAATATAGATGTATAAGCGGTTGCGAACCACTCGAGCGGCTTAATGCCGGATATTTTGAATAGGGAAAGCACTGTACCCCACACAAGTCCGAATAATGCGGATACAAAGGTGAAGAGCAGCGTGACATATACACCCTTCAGAATGTAAGGAGTGTATCCCTTCAGTATACTGAAGTCGATGTTCAAATTAAGCAGAGAATTGGATTGTTCCTTCTCAGCAGTAAACCATTTCTGTACGATTTCATCGAGCTTGCCGTCGTCCTTCATTTCGGAAAGAACACCATTAAACTCGTTCACAATAGTGGACTTCTTAGGAAATGCAATGGCATAACCATTTTCTGCCGATTCAGCGGGCAGGAAATGCATCGCCAAACCGGGGTTAAGGTTGGTCATCTCAATAGCAACAGCGTCTTCTACGATAGCCGCATCGACGCGGCCGGTGTTCAGCTCTTGAATAAGATCTGGAATCTTATTAAGTTTCTTAAGCGTGGCTCCTTCAATCGTTTCTGCGTAAAGATCCTGTGTGGAGCCAAGCTGCGTCGCGATTAGTTTACCCGATAAAGAAGCTTCTGTTTCGAGCGGTGCAGACTTCTTTGAGACAATCGTATTGCGGGCAGCGTAATACGTATCAGAGAAATCGACATTTTGCCTGCGCTCATCCGTGGCGGACATTGCGGACATGACGAAGTCGACTCGGCCGGTCTGAAGCGCAGCAACAAGCCCATTGAAATCCATGTGTGTGATTTCCAGTTCGTATCCGAGCTGACTAGTGATATACTTGGCTATATCGATATCTAATCCAACGAATTCGCCGTTGTTTTTGGCATCGACGCTTTCGTAAGGTGGATAATCGGCGGATGTGCCCATTATTAGTTTCTTTTTTTGACCATTAACTGTGGTGCTTGATGCACTCTCTGCACTAACGGAATAAGCGCTGCTTTTCCCCATAGGGAAGGCTTGTCCAAGTCCGATTAGCAGAACCGTAAAGACGATAAGCGATAAATAAATGACTTTGAGCTTTTTTCGATTCATGGTGTCCTCTTTCTTCTAAGTTGATAGGTTTAACAGGCTTATCTGTCATCACGAGATGAGTGTATATTGATATAATAGCTCCGTTTCAGCCGTATGCGCCTGCAACATTAGAAATTATATGGTGTTCACTATCCTTTGTAAATAACCAAAGGTTTGCTTTTGTGAAAATTTCAGCATATTTATTAATACCCACTTATATTTATGCTGAATAATTTATGCGAAAAGACTGCATTTATTGAAGAAATTAGTGCCTGCCATTTTTGTTTGCATATTCGAGATTTTGACAGTCGTCATTTGATCAGAATTACTGTTATAATATCCAGATAGAAAGAAAACTATTTTTAGATGAAGGGAGGTGAGTACATTGTTCGAGCTTGAACTGCATGACATCATACCGTATCTCATTTCAATCAGCTTACTTTGTTCATTAGCGTATGCTTACGCTTCGCATCTGCATTCTGGTGCCTATGAGTACTGGGAACGGAATCAGGTTGTAAGTATAATGTATAGTTTGCTGCCGCAGGTATTGATTCGTTCAATTCCGCTGCATCATTGGTTAGTTCGCAAGGTAAAGCGGAAAGAATCGCCAGATGATGACATAGCAGACTGTTCCAACTCGTTTGTTCAGCTATTTTCAAACAAACGAGGAGGATTTTTATGCAAACGAACAATGTATTCACTTCTTTAAAATACGGACGTGTATTAATGGCCGGTTTGATGCTGGCAGGTCTGCTTCTAGTAAGCGGTTGTAGTACGGCTAGTGGAACGATTGATGGAAATACACCGGGTATTTTTAACCACTATGTCATTTACCCATTATCAGCGGTGCTTCAATATCTGGCTGATATGTTTGGCGGAAATTACGGTTTTGCGATTATTGGCATTACACTTATGATCAGACTTGTTCTACTGCCGCTCATGATGCGCCAGTATCGCTCTCAGAACCAGATGAAAACAAAGATGGCTATCCTTCAGCCGGAGCTCAAGCAGCTCCAAGATAAATACAAAAACAAGTCAGATGCAGCATCCAAGCAGAAGCTGCAGCAGGAAACGATGCAGCTTTACCAGAAGCATCAGGTGAATCCGCTCGCTATCGGGTGTTTGCCAATGCTCATTCAGATGCCGATTTTGATGGGTCTATATTCCGCGATCAAGCTTACGCCAGAGCTGGCGGATCATTCGTTTCTTTGGTTTAAGCTAGGCTCGCCGGATATTGTTCTGCCGATTATCGCAGCGCTCGTTTATTTTGTACAATTCAAGGTTTCGCAGACGACGCAGCCCAATGCGAATGCTGCACAGCAGAAGCAGATGGCTTTCATGGGTTACCTATCTCCAATACTGATGGGCGTATTCGCTCTATCGGCACCGGCTGCTATCTCACTTTACTGGGTAACAGGTGGGTTGTTCATGATTGCACAATCTTATTTAGCCAAAAAAGTGTACGCGCCGAAGGTGGATGTCGCACTCGAGGGCAGCGCCTAAATTTGAAGGAGACGATCAGATGTCAGTCGGTGTACTCGCTCATTTATTCGGAAGCTTGCCGTACAAGGAGCTCGCTCCTAAGGTTGCGGAGAGCGGCTTCAGCCATGTGCAGCTAGCTTTGTGGAAGGCGATTAGCGATGTTGATTTCAGCAAGCCTGGGAACTTAAGCCCAGGCCTTGCGAATGCAATCGGCGAGCAGTTCGATAAGCATGGCGTTTCGATTTCGGTGCTTGGCTGCTATGTTCATTTATTTGAACGAGACGAGCAGCTGCGCCGTGCCAATGTGAATCGATTCAAGGAGCTGCTGCGTTATGCGAAGTATTTCGGAGCGCCAATGGTAGCTGCGGAAACGGGACGGAATGAAGGCGGAGACTACACTGACCGAGATTGGTCCGTGATGAAGGCGACATTAGAGGAGTTAGTAGAGGAAGCTGAGAAGTGGGGCGTCTTTGTCGGTCTAGAAGCGGCAAACGACCATTTAATTGGAACTGCTCCTGAGCTGGCTCGGATGCTGGGGGAGGTTCCTTCCTCCAATATCGGTGTCGTTATTGATCCTGGCAATCTGCTGACATCTTCTAATTTTGCGAGGCAGGATGAGGTCATTGGGCAAGCGTTCGAACTGCTCGGTGATCGTATTATTGCGGCTCATGCGAAGGATCGCATGCTGCTCGGGAGTGGCGAACTGGCTACCGTAACGGCTGGCCTCGGACAGATGAATTATGAGCTGTATATGAAGCTTTTGAATCAATATAAGCCGCATGTACACATCATCATGGAAGAAGCGAAAGAGCATCAGATGGCGGAGTCAAAGGCTTATATAGATGGAATTCGTGCTCGTGTATAAGGGCTTAAAAGTGAAAAACAGTAGACCATGGGAAATCCCGAGGGCTGCTGTTTTTGTTTTTATATATTGGAAAAGACGGTTTAGCCCGTCCTATTCAGTTGGGATTTGATCTACATTACCTGAAGTCGGAACATTTCGAAGCAGCACAAGTAATTTTTTTTTGGAATCAGCATGAACTACTCCGCGAAAAACCTGATGTTTTGTATGGATGTCGAGTGAAAATTTTGTATGGAAAGGATCTGTTTCCGTCAATTGATAATAAACAACATCCTCCCAAGGGATGACTGTTTTTGCATGGTACACGCCATCTTCACCAATTGAATAATTGATTTTACCGCCAGAGAATATAGTGGTGAGCATAATGGGAAAAACATACGCAAACCAGTGCTTATAAACGATATCCGTTAAACCAAAGATAAGCAGTATCCATAAGGTCGTAACGATAGCTACATATGATAGCACCGTGAGCGTAAATTTTTTGTCGGGAATAAGGAAAGATGGATTATAAACTTGAACATTTTTTTTGGATTTTTTAAATATCCGAAATTGTTTATGCTCATTGTAGAAGGACCAAATGAGGATCAAGCAGCTGAGGATGTTCAATAGTAATGTAAACAAAAAATCGATATGCAATTCGGTCGCTCCTCGTATATTTGCTGTAGTTGTTAGTGTAAAAGAAAATATCCGATAAGGTAGAGGAGATACTGAAAGCAGTGAAAAAAGAAATGTTACTCTTCCATTGATTATAGAGATGACAATACTTTTGTACCAAGGGACTAAATTCCTATTTCATTTAAATTATATTTGATTTAAAAGAGCGCAAGCAACGAAAGATAGTTTGGTAATTTCCGAAAGAGGTTTTGCGTGCATTAGCTAAACGCAGACTACAGTAGTAAACTTTATTACAGAGCCAAGGGAGGCACATCGTGAGCCATAAAATATGGATGGGTATCGGAGTAGCTTTAAGTTTATTTTACGGATACGATTTGATCAAGCAGTGGGTAGACACTCAGGCAATATCTTATTTTCGTCTGCTGCTCTTTTTTGGCTGCCTTTTGCTCGTGTTTACTCAGTGGACTGAAATGAAAAAGAAAGCTAAAAAAGATTAACTATAAGTAGGTGTAGATGCTAGGACCTCATTGCGACCTATAAAGAGAAGTCAGTTAAGGATTTATTTTGGGAAAAAGTATTATCGATTTAAGCGTTATCTCGATTGGTATTTTGGGGAGAAAAAGTTTGCGAAACATCGCCCCAACCATGATCTTCTGCCTTATCAGGTTTTTGAACATCGCACACCACTGCTTCGTAAGCTGCGGGATGTGGATATGTGGCTGCAGCATAATAAAATTACAAACCTTGCAATTGCCTCGAAAAAAATAAACGGCTTAGTGATCAAACCGGGTGAAACCTTCTCGTACTGGCGATTGATTGGGAACCCTGCAAAAAGAGATGGTTATGTAGATGGCATGATTCTGCACTATGGGAAGGTGACTACAGGGATAGGCGGCGGGTTATGCCAATTGTCAAATTTAATTTATTGGATGACCTTGCATTCTCCTCTGACGATTACGGAGAGGTACCGACACAGCTACGATGTTTTTCCGGATTCTAATCGAAACCAGCCTTTTGGCAGCGGGGCAACCTGTTCCTACAATTATTTGGATTTGCAGATTAAGAATGAAACGAATCATACCTATCAACTGTGTTTGAGTCTAACGGATACACATTTAGTTGGGGAATGGCGAGCTGAAATACCTCGAATCAAAACATACGAAGTATATGAAAAAGAACACTGGATCACTCATGAGTTTTGGGGCGGTTATGTCCGGCATAATAAAATATATAGAAAAGTGTATAACACAGAGAAATTGTTATTAGAAGATGAGTTTATTACAGAGAATCATGCAATTATGATGTACGAACCACTACTGGGTGATGCAGCGTATTCTATTAACAGTAACGGATAAGTTGGCAAAATAAATCGATGTACAAAGAACTAACACTCACTATAAAAACATGAAGCCCTTCGCATAAAGGGCTTATTTGCATTGCTAATTGATAATGATTATCACCACTGGTATACTGAAAATAATAATATTTAAGTAGCGTCCTGCGTAAATAATGAATCTATTTGTTTTAGGGCAGGCTTAGGGGGATTATGATGGACTCAGATAACAGTCTTCTAGAGGAGGAGCGCGTTCGGTCGCCGCGGGTAGATTTGTTGAATATCCGAAGCTTTATGGAGGAGCATTACCATGAGCCTTTATCTGTTGACCAACTGGCTAAACTGGCAAACATCAGTCCAAAATATTTTGTAGACTTGTTCAAAAAAACATACGGTCAGAGCGCAATCGATTATTTAACGAATCTTCGCATCAATCGTGCCAAAAGATACTTGACCGAGTCGGATTTGCGGCTGCGGGAAATTGCATTGAAGGTAGGCTATAGCGATGAGTTTTATTTTAGCCGGAAGTTTAAGAAAGAGGTTGGCGTCTCTCCCTCTGCTTTTATAAAAAATCCTAGGCGGCGCATCGCGGCTTATTCGCCTGCTATCATGGGGCAATTGCTAGCGCTGAATTTGATACCTGCGGCTGCTCCGCTTGATTCAAAGTGGACGCCATATTACTACAATGTCTATCAAAACGAGATTAAGCTGCATATGAGCTATGGCGAGGAGAAAAGCGGGACAGAATTAAATAAGTTAATAACAGCCAGACCGGATGCCATTGTTGCAGGAGATGCTTTGCTGGAAGAGGAGAAGCAGAAGCTTGCTGGCATTGCCCCGACGTTATTTGTGCCTGCAAAACAGACAAGCTGGCAAGAACAGCTTCATCAAATAGCATTATTTATTGGGCGAGACCGTCAAGCCGAAGCATGGATAGAAGACTATAATCGGAAAGCAGCTTTTGCTAAACAGAAAATGAAAGAAGCAGTTGGCAAAGAAGCTTTTGCCGTAATTCGCATTAATGGCAATGGCCTTCATATGTACTGCAACAGGGCAATTCATGATGTGCTATATGAGGATTTGAGACTGAATCCCGCTTATAAGGGAGAGAAGCTCTACAATAAAGAAATATCCTTGAAGCAGCTTGAAGAGATTAATCCGGATCACTTGCTGTTATTGGTCTGTCCTGAGAGGGCTTCACGCACGTATTGGCTAACACTTCAACATCAAGCGGAATGGCGCAAGCTGAAAGCGGTAGAGAAAGGCAGCAGTTATCTAATTCCTTCGGATCCATGGTGTGAATACTCTGCTTTTGCCGTTAACCGAATGTTGGATGAGATGCTGCTTCTATTCACAGGATATTGTCCAAACCCATATGCGGATAAAGTCCATGGAAGCACCCGTGCGCATGAAATATAATCTTCTTAAATGAGAAACGTTATCACAGGAGGAGATTATTTTTATGCAGGCCAGAGACTATTCAATCATTAAATCGTTCAAAAAGGGCGCACTAGTGCTGCTCGTATTCATACTGAGCATCAGCCTTCTAACCGCATGCGGCTCGCAGGGTGAAACGGAAGTGACCAATCAAGAAACAGCAGTCCCGAACGAAACCGCAGCATCTGAAGAAGCGGAGACAACAGCTTCAACTCGGGTAGTGACGGATGAGTTGGATCATGAAATCACGATTCCGACTAAGCCGCTTAAGGTATTCGCTCCGTATATGGAGGATTCCATGATTGTCTTAGGCGTTAAGCCGGTGGCGCAATGGGCAGATGGGAAAAATGGGCAGTTATATTTGCAGGATCAACTGGCAGATGTGCCTAAAGTTAACTTTGTTGGCGGGCTTCCGCCCGCACCAGAGGTAGTCATGGACTTTGAGCCGGATTTAATTATTTTGCATACAGCCTTCTATGCTGAAAATGGCGTTTATGAGAAGTACTCCAAAATTGCGCCGACATATGTATTTAAAAATGCAGCAGGTGATCTGGTAAGCTCAGTCACAAAGCTTGGCGATTTGCTGGGCAAAGGAGCAGAGGCAGAACAGGCGCTGAAGGATTATGAGAAGAAGAAAGAGGAAGCGAAGGCAAAGCTTGCGCCTGTGGCGGAAGGCAAGAAGGCGGCACTTATCAATTTTAATGGAAAAGGCATGTATATGATTGGCGGCAACTATTTTGGAGGATACGTTCTATCGCATGAATTGGGTCTTGGAAAGAGCAAGCTGGTAGAAACGAAAAACAGTATGGATGTTTCACTTGAAATTATACCGGACATAGATGCCGATTTTATTTTTACAATGAACAACAAAGGTACGGGAACTGCAAATATGAAGGAGCTCACCGACAACGCGATCTGGAAGAACACGCCATACGCCAAAGCTGGCCATGTCTATGAGGTTGACGATACTTATTGGACAGGAAGCGGACTGATTGCTTATGGAAAAATCATTAATGATGTTGTAACGCTGCTTGCACCATGAGTCATAACAACATGAGCAGCCACTATGTCGAAGGCCGTTTTGAGCAAGTCATTTACTCAGATCATAAGCAGTTGGAATATCGAATAATGATAGCCATTCCGAGCGAGCCGCCTCCAGCAGAGGGATATCCGGTCATATATGCTCTCGATGGGGATGCTGTATTCGCTACCTTTGCGGAGGCAGCTCGTCTTCAAACACGAAAGCCGCATGGTTATGATCCTGTAGTTATAGTGGGCATTGGTTACCCTTCAAGGGAACCCTTTGAGATGAGCAGGCGATGTTATGATTTCACTATGCCAGCAGAGGTTCAGAACCTGCCTGCTCGCCCGAATGGGCAGGAGTGGCCAGAGCATGGGGGCGCTGACGCGTTCCTCCAATTTGTTGAGACGGAGCTGCGCCCAGCAATTGAGCAACAATATCCGATTAATACGACAAGACAGAGCCTGTTTGGGCACTCGCTCGGGGGTTTGCTAGTCCTTCATGCCTTATTTACAAGGCCTCAAGCATTTCAAAACTATGCAGCGGGGAGTCCTTCTATTTGGTGGAACCATCATGCTGTGCTGGAGGAAGCCGAAGCTTTTGAGAAAAGTTTCATAAAAGAGGGCAATCTACCGAGGCTGATGCTGACTATTGGTGCAGACGAGCTTCCGGCTATGGTGAAGGATGCAGAACAGCTTGCTGAGCGGCTGCTGCCCCTTGCGGCAAAAGGCTTTTATTCTGAAATGGTAAAATTTTGTGATGAGAGTCATGTCAGTGTGCTGCCAGCGGCGATAAGCAGAGTATTGAGGTTTGCGTTATCGAGCAATCCTAAGGAATAATCATTTAGTTTTTTAAGAAAACCTCTAGTCTACTGAAGCGTAGCTGGAGGTTTTTTTGCAGTCCTAACTGCTGATCGAAGCTTGTTTGGATTTAATGATTTTTTTGCCTATAAACCCTATCAAACCTAATCCAGCAAAAGCGAACATAATGCCCTTGTAGTCGTATAAAAAAATACGCATAATAATAAATCCAGCCAGTCCGCCGTAATAGGCGAATTCAAATATTTTTTTCATTTATATATCCTTTCTTGAAGCGCAGTCTCCAATCGGTCCAATTGCTAAATTATCTTTTGGTCATATTTGGTATAATACACTAAATTTAATAATTTATGTAGTGCTAAACATGACTTATGCAGTTCGCTGGATGAAATGGGAATTGTGATAATAAGGATGAAGAAAAGCATAACGTCCGTTGCCTGCTCCCCAATGTCAATTAATGATGATATACTTACCTAACACAAATGATATTGATAATCAAAATCAATTATTGGCGGTATGTAAATTAGAAAAAAATAAAATAAGGGAGCGCGGATAGATGCAAGAAGAAGCAGAAGCAAGCCAGGTATTTACACCGGAGATGATCGATACGATGGCCCGCATTTGGACACGCTCGATCATTACATTAATAGATGTGCGCTTTCAGAATGTAGCACCCCAATACCCGTTGGAGCAGTATAAAATGCCTAGCAGCATGTTTATCTATGCATGTGGAGGAGAAGCACAAATTCAACTGAATGAAACCACATTTGGAATGGAACGCTTCGGATTAGTTCACGGCGGGAAGGGGAGCCTGCTCAGTATTTCGCCTAAAGGGGAGAATGTGAAGACCTTTATGGTGTTTTACAAAGCAGAATTGCCTCTTTTTTTCAATAAGCATTTGCAGCTATTACTGGAGCAAGTGAATCCATTTGTTCAACAGTTTGGTTATACGCCAAGTAATCCCATTTTGCTGCTCGATTGGTTTCAACAGATGATAAATGGCTGGAACCGTGGCAAGGCGATGGATCAGCTGCAGGCAAAAATTTTTCTATATCAATTGATTCATGGGGTGTACAGAGATTTTGAGAGTGGTGAGATTCGGTATCTCCAGCCAGATCCAGCCGGTTCTGCCAAGATATATCTTGATAAACATTACAGGGAGCCGATTATGTTTCAAGAGATTGCTGATATGTTTGGGATCAGTGGCGGGCAATTGACGCGGCTGTTCAAAAAGAAGGAAGGGTTGAGCTTACAGGAGTACCTCATTCAGAGAAGGATCGAAGCTGCGTGTTATGACTTGAAGCATACAGAAGCAACCATTAAAGAGATCGCAACAGGATCTGGTTTTGCAGATGAGAAAAACCTGTTTCGGATGTTTAAGAAATATTACAAGATGACGCCAAGTGATTATCGGAAAATAAACGCACTATCCATGCAGGTTGATGGTATTGATAATGATTCTCATCTTCATTACAATAAGATGGAACTAGCGAATCTAGTCAAGTCTTATAGAGAAGGGGAATCAACCATGTTTGGACAAGTAAGAAGTAAAGAAATGATTTTGGCGGCCGCGATGAGCTTAATGCTGTTGTTATCGGCATGTACATCGGGGACGCCAGCAAATAACGGAGGAACGGTGAACCCTACGCCTGCACAGACACAACAAACGACACAATCGGAAGTCTCGGAGACGAAAGCTTCAGAAGCAGTCTCTCAGACCAGAACGATATCAACAGTAAAGGGTGATGTTGAGGTGCCTAGCAACCCTCAGCGTGTTGTAGTTGATTATTTGGTTGGTGATGTAATTGCCCTAGGTGTAACTCCTCTAGGTGTGGCGAGAGTGGCAAGGGGCGAGACAGAGGCTGTTTTTGCTAATCAGATTACAGACTCCATTAAAATAGCTATGGAGCCGGAAGATGTCATGACTCTTGAGCCGGATCTGATCATTTTAGCATGGGGCGATGAAAACTATGATGATTTATCGAAAATTGCCCCGACAATTTATGTCCCTTATGGTGATATGACTACAGAAGAGCGGATACATTTTATTGGCGATGTTTTGAACAAGCAGCAAGAGGCTAAGACTGTTTTGAATGCTTATGCCGGAAAAATTGAAGAAGCGAAGCTAGCCCTTCAGAATGCAGGTCTTTCAGACGTGACGATTACGATGGGGGAATTCAGTGATAAAAGTAACTACATCGCTGGAGCCAAGCATGCGGTTGGCGAGCTTGTTTATAATCAACTTCAAATGCAGGCACCGTCAAAAGTTCAAACTGATATTATTGACACAAATAAATATTGGGGAGATATCTCTATGGAGGTCTTGGCCGCTTATGTAGGAGATTATGTGATCGCCATAGGAGATACGAAAGTTCCTACTGATAATGCGGTTTGGAAATCACTGCCTGCTTTGCAACAGAATCATATCGTAACGGTGGGTACATCGCTATCTTGGTCCACGGATATAATGACTTCCAGTGCATTGATTGATCATATTGTAAATCAATTGCTGAAATTAGCTAAATAAGGTTTTTAATATAAGAGCAATGTTTCGAACTAGATTGTCATTAGGTGAGGAAAGGAACACATGATGAAAAACAAGCCTGAACAAAAACGCCGTGGGGCGATAAACTTCACCATTTACATGTTGGTAGGGCTTGGATTAACGGTTCTCATGTCGGCGGCATCGATTAGCTTCGGTGCCGCCGACATGAGGTTAGCGACTGCATGGGAGGCTATTTTCCGATTTGATCCAACTCTCACTGAGCATCAAATTATTCAAACCCTACGACTTCCCCGTACCGCAGCCGATCTGATCGTCGGATGCAGCCTTGCGGTATGCGGGGCTATTATGCAGGGGACGACACGCAATCCGCTGGCCGACTCCGGACTGATGGGAATCAGCTCTGGGGCAGCATTCGCGATTGCGCTTTGCCTGGCCTTTCTGCCGGGTTATTCGTATGGGCTGATGATGCTGTTTGCTTGTCTGGGTGCAGCGCTTGCGACCGGGATGACTTACTTCTTCGCGTCACTGGGCAAGCGCGGGATGACGCCTCAGCGGTTAGTTCTGGCAGGACTTTCCATATCTATGCTGTTTGGTGCACTCAGTCAGTATTTAGCGATTAATTATAACCTTGGTCGAGCATTAGCGTTCTGGACGGCAGGCAGTACAGTGGGGACTAAGTGGGGGGAATTGCTAATTATCTCACCGCTATTTGTTGGTGGCGTATTGCTGGCGCTGGCGCTGTCTCCATCCGTTACACTGCTCAGTTTGGGGGATGATGTGGCAAGTGGACTCGGTATTCGCAGCGGACTGGTCAAGGGTCTATCGACGATTATTGTGCTCGTGCTGACTGGATTGGCAGTTGTCATGGTTGGACCGGTCGGTTTTGTTGGTCTGATTACTCCGCATATTGTGCGATACATGGTCGGTGTCGACTATCGGTATATTATTCCTGCTGCTGCGCTATATGGTGCGTTGCTGACCGTATCGGCCGATCTGGTTGGCCGATTGATTAATAAGCCGTTTGAAACACCGATTGGCATTATATTTTCTATTATTGGTGTGCCGTACTTTCTCTTCCTGGCTCGCAGGCAAAGGAGGGAACTTGAATGATTAAGCAGCGTTATACGGTGCAGCGGGGCATCCTCGTCAATGTAGTGATTATGATGCTCATCCTTATGTTTGCGGTCATTAGCATCAATTCTGGCAAAATGAATCTCTCACCGCTAGAAGTGCTGAACGTTCTCCTCGGAAACGGTACCGACAAGCAAAATTTAATTGTGTTTGATTTTCGCTTGCCACGAATCTTACTGTCGATTTTGGTGGGTCTGGGGATGGGAGCGGCTGGGGTCGTAATGCAGAGTCTGCTGCGCAATGACATGGCTAGTCCAGGGACACTTGGGATTAGTTCGGGATCGGGTTTGTTTGTCCTGTTCTTTGTCGTATTTATTGCATCGACAGGAAAGAGCGCCTTTATTGCCTTGCCATTGCTGGCGTTTGTTGGCGGACTGTTGGCGGCAGGATTGATCTTTTTATTATCGTATCGCCGTGGGCGAGACATCTCGCCTATCGGTTTGATTTTAACCGGTGTCGCGCTCGGAAGCGGGTATGGGGCGCTGACCACCTTCCTGACGCTCAAGCTGGATGACTCGCAGATGAACTTTATGCTGCACTGGCTGGCGGGAAGCTTGTGGGGCGATGATTGGGGCTATATTACCATACTAGCACCATGGGTCTTGATTTTAATCGGCTATATTTTCTATAAGGCTCGCATGCTGAATACCCTCCATCTGGGCAATCAGATGGCACAAGGGCTTGGTCTTGCCGTGAAGCGGCAGTTTTTGGGGTTGTCGATCGCTGCTGTTGCTTTATCCTCTGGCAGTGTGGCCGTGGGTGGAAGCTTCTTCTTCGTTGGGTTGATCGCACCGCATATGGCAAGAAAACTGGTTGGGCCCGATCACAAATTGCTCGTTCCTGCTGCCAGTCTGACCGGGGGATTAGTCGTAGTCCTGGCTGACACGATTACGCGCACGGTTAGCCTTGGGGGAGATGTGCCGACGGGAATCGTTATTACGGTCATCAGCGTTCCTTACTTTCTTTATTTACTATCGAAGGCTAATTAGGAGGACAGCATGGAATGTATCACAGCGCAACAAATCAATATTGCTTATAATGAAACACTTATCGTAAAAGAACTGGATTTGTAGATTCCGCGTGGACAGATTACCTCGGTTATTGGTCCCAATGGATGAGCAAAACAACCGTACGAAATGCAGTCGGTCGGCTGCTCAAGACAAAGCATGGCACGATTTATCTGAATGGTGCTCATATCCACACATTGTCCATCAAGGAAGTCGCCAAGCAGATGCCGAGATTATGCTGGAACCACGAACGGGGCGACCGGTGTATGTGACGTACGAGCTATTGCGCGATAAGCGTAGAGAACAAGGAGCGGATCAAGGAGCAGATCAAGCATTCCTAAAAGCTAAGGAACAGAAGGAGGCGATTGCCACATGAAAATCGCATGGCGTGTCCTGCTGGGCGCCCGGAAATACTGGTTACAGTTAGGCATTGGATTTGCCGTTGTCTTAATGGCTACAATCGCAGGGTTTTATTTGCCCTGGGCGCTCCGCTCGTTGACACAATTGGCGATGGAAGGCAGCAGTCAGTTTGCCTCAGAAGCGCTGACGATTGGTCTGTTGCTGCTTGGAGCCACCTGTCTGCAAGCCATTGGAACATCACTGGCAGGTTATATGAATCATTATGCCGCACTTCATTATGTGGCGGATTTAAGAACAAGATTGTATAGCAAATATCAGCAGATGAGCTTGCGCTATTTCCATCGAAGCCGGACGGGTGACTTAACCGGGCGCGTTGTTAATGATGCGATGGAAGCGGAAATTTTCATTGCCCATGCCATTCCTGAATTTATAATCAACGTACTGATTTTTATCGGAGTAGGCATCCTGCTCTTGACGATCAATGTGAAGCTGGCACTGATTAGTCTAATTACGATTCCGTTGCTGCTTGCGATCACGATATGGCAAAGCAAGCGCTTGTCGCCATTGTGGGGAGAGAATTCCAAGGCGCGGGGAGAAATTGCTGGCAAGGTGCAGGAAAACTTGTCGGGCATGAAGGAAATTCAAATTTTCAATCGTCAGGAGGAGGAGCGGGGCAACGTTTCTCGTCTGGCTATAAAAAATACGAAGGCCTATTTGCGCGCCAGTCTGTTCTACGAAACCTCAGTACCGTTGTTGGCATTTGTGACCGCGCTGGGTACCGTGTTTGTTGTGATACTGGGCGGCAGATTGATGGCAACAGGCGAGGTAAGCATTGCTGATATCATCGGATTCATCGCCTACCTGGGTATGTTTTATCAACCGGTAAAGTCCTTTTCCGGCTTGGTAGAAATGGGAGGGCGAGCCGCCGCTGGCCTTAAACGGGTATATGATGTGCTGGAAGAAGAGGAAGACATACAGGAGAAGCGAAACGCAGTTCGTTTGCCGCGTGTACAAGGACAAATCTCCTTTCAAGATGTCTCATTCGCTTATCAAGATGGTGCGCCTGTACTAGAGAGGCTGAACCTCACCATTGAACCCGGGAAGACCGTGGCGCTTGTAGGCACAACCGGCGTAGGAAAATCGACATTGGCCAGTCTCGTTAACCGTTTCTATGATCCGAAGGCCGGTTTGATTCGAGTAGATGGCATCGATATTCGCGATGTGACGCTCCCCAGCCTACGAGACAATATCTCAATGGTGCTGCAGGATACCTTCTTGTTTGATGGCTCGGTGTATGACAATATCGCTTATGGCTGGAAGGATGCGACCCAGAAGGATGTGATTAATGCAGCGAAAGCGGCTAAAGCGCATGATTTTATAGCACAGATGGAGCAAGGCTACAATACGGTCATTGGTGAACGCGGTGTGCGTCTCTCCGGAGGGCAGAAACAACGGCTCTCGATAGCACGGGCGATTCTACGCGATGCACCGATCCTCATTCTGGATGAAGCGACATCGGCGCTTGATACCAAGACCGAGCAAGAGATCCAGCAGGCGCTTGACGACATATCCAAGAATCGCACAACACTTGTGATTGCCCATCGGCTATCGACGATCCGTCATGCCGACCAGATCGTTGTGCTGGAGGGCACAGAGATTGCCGAATTGGGCACGCATGAGGAACTGCTGCGAAGCGGCGGCATTTATGCACGATTGTATGCAGCGCAAGCCTCTTGAACGTAATTTGGTGCTAACAGTTGTATAGACATATTCATGTCCCTCCCTGGAGCGTTCGCTCCGTTCATTTGTCAATGGTAGGGAGCAGGGCTTGATAAAAACATGAAAACCCGCAAAAAACTTTGATTTTACAAGGCTTTTTGCGGGTTTTCTTTCTTCTTCTTAGATTTATCTTCTGCTGTCAATTATAGAAAAAAATAAACTGATTGTTATTCCTGCAGCACTCACCCATGTTATAAACTTTTTTGATCAATCGTTATATTCATGAAAAATAGGGCGAACCCAAGCAGACATTTGCTGCTCGGATTCGCCCTATTAGTTATTTATAATACGTTCAAATGAGGAATAACAAGACCGCCATAGGCGAATGCGATAACGATGACAATGGCAGGATGGATTTTGCGGAACTGCATCGCCCAGAAGGCGACCGCTGCAATAATGAGCGATTGCACAATTCCAATCGATTCGATAGAGCTTTCAGCCATTTGCCATGTAAGAAGCAGCATCATTATGGCAACTACAGGCTGTACAAGCAGTGTCATTCCTTTGACTACAGGCGATTGACGATGCTTCTGCAGCACCTTAAGAAGTAGAATGAGCGCAACAGCGGATGGAACAATCGTTGCAGCTAATGCGACAATTAAGCCGATCCAGCCGCCGACATCGTAGCCGACAAAGGCAGCAATTTTAGTCGCAATCGGACCTGGGAGTGCATTGCCAAGCGCCAGTATGTTTGAGAATTCTACTGGGGTCGTCCACTGATGATTCGTTACAATCTCCCTGTACATAAGCGGAATGGAGGCTGGTCCGCCCCCGTAGCCAAGCACATTAGCGATAAAAAATCCGATAATTAAATTAATCCATTCCACGCGTTACGCCCTCCTTCTGCTGGCTGCTTCGGAGCTGCTTCTGCTTTTTTTTGCGCTGAAGGGCTGCAACTGTTTTTAGATGAAAAGCACCGTAAACAAGAAATAAAAGAATGACGATAGCAGGATGAATATGAATGCCTTGCAGCAGTCCAAATGCTAATGCAAAAAAACCAAAGCCGACGTATTTGCCAAGTCCTTTGACGGCACGTTCTCCGAATTCATAGGCCATCATGCCAAGCATAACAGCGATGACGGGCGTTACCGCACCGATCATACCTTGTATGAAGGCTGCGCTGCTGAGGAATTGAACCGTCGTTAATAGAAGAATCATCGCAACAGCAGAAGGAATGATATGGGCGAGAACAGACACGATAGCGCCGAGAGTACCTTTTTCGCGATACCCTAAATAGGCGGCTATCTTTGTTGCAATCGGACCTGGCAATGCATTCGCAAGCGCAAGAATTTCGCCAAATTCCTCATCTTCAATCCATTTATAGTTCGAAACTGCCTCATATCGAATTAGCGGGATAACGGACGGGCCGCCCCCGTAGCCAAGAATACCTGTCTTCATCATCGCCCATGAAAGCTGCATGTAGCGGTTATTCATTATTTTGCCAGCCATCATCTACAGCCTCATTCCCATTCGACTCTTGTAACGATTAATTAACACCTGACAATCGACGCTCATAATGCCGGGCAGTGTGTAAAGCTTATCTTTGAGAAAATGCTCCATCTCCTGATTGTTGCGAAACAGACCATGCATATGCAGTTTACTCGGTCCAGTCATATGGTAGAGGCTGGTGACAAACGGCTCAGTCGAAAGCTGATCAGCAACGGCGTGCAGATGCTTAGGCTCTACCTCTACATTGAAAAAAGCCGATACATTAATGCCGATTCGCTCAGGGTTAATGACGGCCGTGAATCGTTCGATTACGCCGCCATCCATCAACGCATTAATCCGGGATTGGACAGCTACTCGCGACAATCCAATCTCCTTCGCTAAGTCTGTGTAAGATATTCTTCCATTAATATTGAGCTCAGCAATGATTTTACGATCAATATCATCAATTTCCATTATTTTTGGTTCATCAAAAAGCTTTTCTTGCACTTGTTCATCAGCTCCTATTTTATTTCACTATTTTGCAAGGTGTCTTGTAATACCTATTTTTAATTACCATATGTATAAATATATACACATCATCATTCGTTTTCAACACAATTAATAAAATGAAGTTACATTTTTATTGCCTATCATTCTCTGAGGTGGTATTTTAAAAGAATACACAATGTTATATTATCTAACATATAAATAAGTGAATTGCGAGTTTGATTAGAGTTATATCCATTTTTAGGGGTGGTAGATATGAATCAATCGGTCATCGGAACCAAAACTATGGTTGTCAGCCCTCATTATTTAGCTACTGCAGCTGGCGCTCGCATGCTTGCGCAAGGTGGGAATGCTTATGATGCAGCTGTCGCTGTGAGCGCATGTCTTGCCGTCGTTTATCCGCATATGACAAGCCTTGGAGGAGACTCCTTCTGGCTCGGCTATCATCATAGTGAAGGGAAGGTGCGCGGCTATAATGCCAGCGGCCGATCTGGTTATAAAGCTAGTATTAGTGCTTACGATGGCTTGGCGGCGATTCCGAATCGGGGCATTGGCAGTATCGTAACGGTGCCCGGCATGGTAGACGGCTGGGATGCGGTTCACCGAGAGTATGGCAGATTGGACTGGGCGCAGGTGCTGGCACCCGCTATTGATTACGCCGCGAATGGCTTCCCCATGTCGAATGATCAATATCAAAATACGGTTCATAATGAAATCGTTCTTGCAAGAACACTCGAAACAGCAGATATATACTTGCCAAACGGGCAGGTGGTTAAGGTTGGCGAGCGATTTAAGCAGCCTGCGCTTGCGAAGACGCTGCGCCGTTTAGCTGAATTTGGGCGCGATGAATTTTATAAAGGCGAAACCGCAAAGGAAATGACGAGTTTTTTGGGCAAACAAAATGGTCTGCTTGCTGCAGATGATTTTGCGGATCATCATGGCGACTGGGTGCTCCCGATTGAGGGCACTTACCGAGGGTATACGCTTCATCAGATGCCTCCCAATTCACAAGGCTTCTCCGCTATTATGGCGCTTCAAATACTAGAGCAGTTTAAGCTCGGTGAAATTGAACATGGCTCCCATAATTATTATCATCTATGCGTCGAGGCATTAAAGCTAAGCTTCCGTGACCGGAACAAATATTTATCAGACCCTGTATTTACAAACATACCGCTTGAGCGGCTATTGGATAAAAACTATGCGGCAGCGCTTGCTGCTTCAATTGAGTTAAATCATGCTTCATGCGAGAAATCAGAGGTGCTGGGCAGCGATACCGCCTATGCAGCAGTTGTGGATGAGGAAGGGAATTCCGTCTCCTTCATTCAAAGCTTGTACTTCGAGTTTGGATCGGGCATCGTAGCGGGCAATACGGGTGTTTTATTGCAAAACCGCGGCTCGTTTTTCTCGCTTGATCCGAATCATGTGAACAGTCTGAAGCCAGCTAAAAGGACATTTCACACCTTAATGCCAGCGATGGCATGTCGTGATGGCAAACCTGCTGTGCTGTATGGCACGCAAGGCGGCGAGGGCCAGCCGCAGACGCAAACGGCGATATTTACCCGGATGATTGATTATGGCATGGATCCTCAGCAAGCGATCAATGAACCTAGATGGGTATGGGGCCGAACGTGGGGAGAGCCAACGCAGGAGCTGAAAATAGAAGGACGTGTTTCTGCAGACGTACTAGCATCGCTGGCGCAGGCAGGTCACTCGGTAAAGAAAGTGAAGGACTTCGACGGCATTGTGGGCCATGCTCATGCGATTATGCGAGATGAACAAGGATTACTGCAAGGCGGATCGGATCCGCGCTGCGATGGCGCAGCAATGGGATGGTAAAGAGGAGGCGGGGATCTTGATGAAGCAAAGCTGGAATGCGTATGCGACGGAACAGCTTGAGATAGAGCCTTTAGCTGAAGGTGTCTTAAGCGGTAAAACGTATGCGGCAAAAGATGTATTCGATATTGCTGGACATATCTCTGGTGCAGGCAATCCCGATTGGCTGCGAACACATGACGAGGCGGATAAGCACGCTTCGGTCATAAATCGGCTGCTTAGAAACGGAGCGACATTAAAAGGAACGACCATTACGGATGAATTGATGTACAGCATCAACGGGGAAAATGCTCATTATGGAACCCCGGTGAATCCTAAAGCATTTGGTCGCATACCCGGAGGCTCCTCCAGCGGATCAGCTGTTGCGGTGTCGGCAGGATTAGCAGATTTCGCTATAGGTACGGATACGGGAGGCTCCATTCGAGTGCCATCCGCCTATTGTGGAATTTATGGAATACGGCCTACGCATGGTGCAGTGGATACGAATGGGCTTATACCGCTGGCGCCTAGCTTCGATACGGTAGGCTGGATGGCCCGAGATGCGCAGACACTGCTTCAAGTGGGCAGTGTACTGCTTGATGAACAAGGGAGCAGTAAGCAGACATTCACGCGAATGGTGTTTGCGAAGGATGTATGGGCATTGACGGATGAGCACACATCTACAGCTTTGTCGCAATATTTTCCAATGCTGCATGATCTAGCCCGAAGGCATGAACAAGCCATCATTGCGCCAAACGGGCTGCGAGAATGGGTGAATGCTTTTCGTATCATTCAAGGATTAGAGATTTGGCGTGAGCATCGGGACTGGATATTGCGCGAGCAGCCTGCCTTCGGACCGGGCATAGCGGAGCGGTTTGCTTGGGCGAGCACGCTGCGGGAAGAGGATAGTGGTACAGCTTTCACCATTCGGGATGAAGCGCGGGCGCTTATGGATGAATGGCTTGGAGAGGATACGGTGCTCGTTGTGCCGACCGTGCCTGCGATAGCGCCGCTGCTCGGATTATCGGGCTCGGAGGTTGAGCGGCGTCGTGCTCAAACGCTCGAAATGAGCTGTTTAGCAGGGCTGGCAGGGCTGCCGCAGGTTACGGTTCCGATTGCAGGCGAGCTGGGCTGTCCAATTGGCCTCTCCTTCATTGCGGGAAGAAGCCAGGATATGAGGCTGTTAAAATGGGTGGCTGATCACGTCTCGACACGAATAAAGCCATTAAGTTAAAGAAAAGGAGCTGCTGGCAATGAAAATATCAACAGTAAAAAGGAATGGCAAGGAGCTCGCTGCGATACCAAGTGCAAAGGGCCTTGTTCTTATAGAAACGATTAATGAGGCGGAGAATGCCAGCTGGAGTACAGAGCTATTCGAGCTTAATCGTTTGGGCGAGCTGGGTCTTTTAACAGAATGGTACGAAGGAGCAGGGAAAGAAAAGTTGAAGCGATTGCCGGCGATTCCTTATGAGGAGGTACAGTATGCTCCGCTATACCGTCACCCTCGCAAAATTTGGGGTATCGGCATGAACTACGTAAAGGATGCGGCAGAATTAGCGTTGGCGGACCCAAATGAAGAGCCAGTCAGCTTCATCAAGCCGGATACGACGATTATCGGCCCGCTTGATGCGATTCAAATTCCAGAAGGAGTTGGGAAAATTACAGCAGAAGCTGAACTCGGCATTATTATCGGAAAAACCTGCAAAAATATATCAGAAGCTGAAGTATACGACGTCATTGCCGGGTATACGACGACAATTGATGTTACGGCAGCTGATATTCATGCTAGACATCAGAGGTTTTTATCGAGGGCCAAAAGCTTCGATACCTTTTTCAGCTTCGGGCCGGAGTTTATTACGAAGGATGAGATTCCTGATTTGCTAGAGCTGAATGTGGAAACCGTAATTAATGGCGAGGTCGCACATCGCAATAAGGTATTCAATATGAAGTTTCGCCCTTTTGCAGCTGTTGCTTTTCACTCCAAAGTGATGACGCTGCTGCCGGGCGACATTATGATGACAGGAACACCAGGTGCTGTCGTTATTCGCGGCGGAGATATAGTAGGCTGCCATATCGATGGTTTCGAGCCGCTGCTGAATACTGTTCAATTTTAAGCTTGCTCAGAGAATGAAAAACTGCTATATATAAGTAAGTAAATAAAAACTTGTTTGGAGGAGAAACGATGATCGATGTATTCCCCGCGGCATCGCGGCATTCGGCGGATCTAGGCTGGCTGCGCAGCCACCCAAGCTTCTCTTTCGGAGCTTATCATGATCCGAATCGAACAGGCTTTAGTGTGATGCGTGTGTGCAATGACGATTATTTGGCTCCGGAAAAAGGTTTTGGCGCGCATCCACATAGCGACATGGAAATCGTATCTATCGTATTGAATGGTCGCATTAGACATGAGGATAACATGGGCAACTCTGTCGTTTCCTCGTTTGGCGAGGTGCAACGGATGTCAGCTGGCACGGGCGTTATCCACACGGAATTTAACGCATCTGAAGATCAAGAGCTGCGTTTGCTCCAGCTGTGGTTCATGCCGCAGGAACGAGGTATGAAACCATCCTATGAAGCGAGCCGATTCGATGTAGACAAGCTGCATAATGCACTGCTTCCTGTCGTTTCAAATCAGGTTTTGGAACAGGCTGCCTCCATAAATCAGAATATGACGATTTATCTGAGCAAGCTGGAGCAAGGAAAACAGCTTGAATACGTTGTTGAACCGGGACGGAAGCAATTTATATATATTATTGAAGGTAAACTGTCGGTTCACGGCGAAACGCTCTTTACCGGTGATGAGGCACAAATTGAGGCAGCTGAGGAGCTTACACTCACCGCTGCGGCTCCAGCCTTTTTTATGCTGATCGATTTGCCTTAGGCTTTCGAAGTAAGTTTGCTATCGCAAACTTTTAGGAGGGATAAAAATGAAACAAACGTTTCTTGTTAAACATGCGGTGGGTGGACGGATGTTTATTGATTCGAATAAGCTGGAAGTGCCCTATACGCTTGTTCCACAGGGGGAAGGCTGGCGATTCACGGTTTCTGTGCCATGGAGCGAAAGTATTGAAGAGCTGCTTGCACATAAAGCTGAGCTGAACGTGTTTGTTTTCCAAGAGTTTGACGATCAGCCGACGCTAAAAACGTGGTATTACGTCAAAGACGGTCCAGTGGAATATAACGCTGACGAGAACAGTCTCACAATTGTAGCGGATTCTCATATTGCCTATTACCCTCACGAGTATTCGGTTTAAAAGCGCGAGGCAATCATGTGCAATTATCAATTCGCTGTACACATAGGCCAGTCAGACATGGTTTCACATGTAGGGCTGGTTTTTTATTTGTGTCTATACATGTCGGAGTTGTCCAACTGCTGAAAGAGATGACCTTCTCTGCAAAACAAGAAAGGTGCTGCCACCCTGCGGCGACAGCACCCGATCGAAGCCTTATTCAATCATTTATTTATTGGTGCTGTGCTGCTTATTTACAAGTCTCTCTGCAGGGTTGCCGTTGCCGTTTCTTCTTTTGTTGAGTTCGGCTTTACGCTGCGTAGCCTGTACCTTTTGGACAAACTCACTTGTGCTTTCCAATTGTATTTCCTCCTCGTTTTTTTGGCATTCTTTCCAACTTCCTTAATTAGAATATCCAACATTTTAAAAAACTGGCGTTAGCGTCATTTATTTTGAGAAAATCGATTGATTGCAGCATTGGGCTCCCTTATGATACCGATATATACTACTATGTTGATGCAGTCATTCACGTTTAACTATACAGGGAGGCTTTAAATTCGAATGCACTTCAATTGATCGTACGAGCGGAGCGAGAATAATCATGTTTAGAGTCATAGCGAGGGCGCAAATGAAAGTAGGCTTCGAGATGGAAGCCATCGAAGCGGCGAAACAGTCAAATGCTGTACAGCATCTAATAGAGCAAGGGGAGATTATGACGGTTGGCTGCTTCCAATGGGAGCGAAATGTATTCATTTATTGTGAATGCATCGAACGAGTGCTTGAACCTGAAGAGCTGCTTCCAGAGATGGCTGTTTTTTTGGAGAATTGGCCTGGACAGTCAGCTGCGCGAAAATGGATTCCGATGATTGATGTCTTCCATTTCAACGAGCCAGCCAGCTGTGATCATTGGCTTCGCAAAGAAGCAGTTGAACGTCGTGTTGGAAGAGTGGCGCACTTAAAGCCGGAAATGGCAGCAAGCTATATTTATTTTCATTATCAGCTCCAAGAGGAGCGGGCTTTCCATGGGCCGAAGTATGAAATCATTGCGATGCATGAGAATTTGCTGTTTGGTTATCAGGAATTTCCTGCCGTCGTCGAGGAACCCATATTGCCAGGGAAGCTTAGTACGACAGGGACTCCTGCCAATTGGAGCGATTCTAGAATGGATCTTCATTTTCAACCTTGGGAGGATGGGCATTTGTATTTCAAACCGATTGAGCAGCTGTTTGTGCATTACTGCCACTCTCCAAAAAAAAGGCGCTAAAATATAGGCTGATATTTGCCTTTATTGGACGAAATATGGTACAATAAAATCAATTGCAAGTTTGAAGCAAATATTCACAATACACTGCTGTTTATAAATGATAACTGCCCCTTACTCTAAGTTCGAGGCAGTTTTTCCTTTTTTATCGCGAAGGGGGCTGACCATATGTACAATCGTAAAAAACCGCTTGAAGAAATTCCGGAAGAAAACACGAAGGTATGGACATGCGAGACGGAAGGGTGCAACAGTTGGATGCGCGATAACTTTGCGTTTGATCACGTTCCTACTTGTTTAATCTGCCATGAACCAATGGTCAGTGGCGAGAAGATGCTGCCCGCGCTCAATAACTCCAATAGTGACATGAAGACGTTGAAGAAGGGTACACCGATTATGTAGGTGTCTTTCTTAGACAAAGAGAAGCTGAGTTTTGCTCGGTTGGTTAACGCCAATTGAACGAAGCTCAGCTTTTTTTTGCCTTTGAATCAATTTATGGAGCTGACTTAACCCTTATGCGAAAGTAGGTTTCCGCTAACTATCCCCGCTGTAATGGTGTTTCCTATAGTCGTTGGGAGAGCAGTTTGTACGTTTCTTGAAGACACGGCTAAAATATTTCTCATCCTGAAAGCCTACCAGCTCTGCAACCTGAGCGATCTTTAACTGCCCGTTCGCTAAAAGCTCCTTTGCCCGCTTGATCCTTACCTCCGCAATAAAATCGGATAAATTGCCATTCGTCTCCTGCTTGAATTTGCGCGAAATGTATTCTCTGCTTAAATAAAAGCGATCGGATATATCCTGCAGCGTGATCTCCTCGTGAGGATGCTGTTCAATATAGGCAGCGATGTCCTCAATGACACTGCGTTCCTTGTCATGTTCAGCCAAACGCAAGGAAACATCACACGTTTCTATAAAAACGCCCTGTTTCCACTGCTCGTAATCAAAAAAACCATTGGCATCCAAGGATAAGAGTGCCTGATCCTCAATTAATTCTGATTTGCTTCCACTTTTGTTTTTGTCGCTTTTGTATTCCCATATAGACTTGGCGAATTCGAATTGCTGACGCCAGTTCATTAGCTGCTCTTGCGAGATGAATCCTGCTTGATCAAGTGAATCGAACCAAGGCTTTAAAGCGCGGCGGATTTGTTCTTTGTTGCCGCTTTGCACAGCAAATTTTATTTTTTCTTCGTGCTCGCTAAAGAGCAAAAGCGTGTTTTTGTGCTGATGGACAGCTGCTTCAAAAGTATGGCAATACGAATCGTTAACGAGCAAATTCCGGCGCAAAAGCGCATGCTTCGCTTGTTGATAAGCGGTGGCTGCTGATGAAGGAAAGGCTGCAGCATGCCCGAGTCCAAAATGAAACCGCGTCTTCAATATCACAAATATCGCATCGTTCATTTCTTTGATTAGCGCAGGCGCCAACTCTCCATCTCCCCAAAACAGCAGCAATAGCTCCTGTTCCTGTCCGCGGTGGCGAAGCGCGAAGCCGATTTCTTTTTCCTTTAGAAATTCATTGCAAATATTCGTCAAGGAGAACAGCAGCAAATCGAGTCCTGAGGCAAATTTTTCTCTAATGAACGGAGAAGCAAGCTCTAGCTTGACCAGCGCTACACGTGCACGAGATATAGGTTTCGTAATCCCTAATTCCAGTCTGAGCGTATCAGCAAAATTAGAGTAGGAGCCGGGTTCATTGATCATTGCTGAAAAATATTGCTCCAAGTACATCGGTTTAAGCTGATTAAGCTCGATATTCATCCTCGTCTTGCGGCATCGCTCCTGCTCCTCCGCGGTATAGCAGCTCACTGCTTTCGCTAATGCACTAACGAGCTGCTCAGCATCAATGGGCTTCAAAATATAATCAATTCCGCCGTATTTGACCGCATGGCGAACGAGGCTAAAGTCGTCATGGCCGCTAATGACGATGATTTTGCTGGAGGGCGCATGCTCAGCCGCCCATTGTAGCAGCTCCGAGCCATTCATATTAGGCATCATCATATCGGTGAAAATAATTTCTGGCCGTTCCGTGCGAATTAAAGCAGTAGCGGCGATACCGTCTTGTGCCTCAAGCAGTGTATCGATGCCGTAATCATCCCAAGGGACGAGCAGCCGTATCGCTTCCCTCACATGCTTCTCATCGTCAATGATTAATGCCTTCATCGTTCATTCTCCTTTGCGAGCGGAATATGAATCGTAACGGAAAAGCCATGCGGCTTCACGTGACGCAGCTCCATAGCAGCCGTTTTGTTAAAATGCAGGCGCAGACGCGAAAGCACGTTAGGCAGGCCAATGCCGCCCTCTTCTTGATCATTCGTTTGCCCGGTGCCGATTGGAGGCATTTTCTCCAGTTGAAGCCGCACCTCTTGAAGCCGATCTTCGGACACGCCGCAGCCATTATCTTGAACCGTAATCGAAAGCCATCCCCCTTGTTTATCCAAAACGCTGGTAATCAGAAGCTCCGAAGGCTCCTCCGATGATTGCACAAACCCATGCTTAAAAAAGTTTTCGAGCAGCGGCTGCAGAATCATTTTTGGAACGAGTATTTGCCTTGTCTGCTCATCAATTAGCAGCTGCACATGGAGAGCTGTGTCAAAACGCTGTTTCTGCAGATCAAGATAGGCCTGAACATAATCGAGCTCCCGGCGCAGCTCCACGACCGAATCCATGGCGTTCATGTGATAGCGCATCATTTTTCCAAGAGACGTAATGAGTGAGTACGCTTTGGTGTCGCCGTGCTGCAGTGAAACGGTACCGATCGATTGCAGCGCATTATAGAGAAAGTGTGGATTTACCTGAGCTTGCAGCGCTTTCAGCTCATTGGTTTTATTGGCAATCTCAAGCCGATATTCGGTCAAAATGAGATTGTTGATGGTCTGCATCATTGAGCGGAACCGCCTTGCGAGCAGGCCGATTTCATCATTGCTGTGTATGTCGATCGATACATTCAAATTGCCCGTCTCAATCTTGTTCACGTAACCGATTAAGCGAAGCAGTGGCTTCGTAAACCGAATTGAAATGAACAAAGTGGCTAATACGACAATGGCTAGAAAAGCGATTCCGACTGCCGTGTTAATACGGGCAATCCGATCGGCAGCGCTGAAGAGATGCTTGTAGGGCGTCTGTTTAATTAAATACCAGTCCATGTAAGGCGTCTTAATTCGATCATAAAAAATCATGCCCTTGAACGATTCCTCTTTCCAGTCAAAATGGCCGCTGTCTTGCCCGGAGCCCAAAATCGTCCCCAGCCAGCTCTGTTTAGCAGACGTACCGATTTCGTTTTTATCTGAAGAAAGCACGATTTGACCATTCGAATCCGCAATATAGAAGCTTTCCTCGCCGCCGTCATAGAGCTGGCGATTTAAATCCTCTAATACATTCAATCTTACATCGATAGACAATTCAGCAAGCAGCTCATCACTTGGGGCGAGGAAGATCGGACGATGGAGCGTAAATACCATTTCCTCGCTTGCCGAAGATTTGAGATCAACGAGTCCGTAATTATGGCTCATATGCGTAGGCTCTATATAAGCTTTCTTAAAGGTTTGTGGAATGGGGACATTGTTTCGCCCAACCTTAATGTCGTCATTCCATAGTAGATACGTTGCGTTTTGGTTGACCGCATAAAGCCTTACTTTATGAAACTCACTGACGCTTTGATACATGTTGTACAAATGATCCTTCAGCAGGTTGCGATTGCGAATGACGTCGGTAATATCGTTCGGGAATACCTCATCCTCCATGCTGTGCTCCAAAATATAGTACAAGGAGCGCGGAACGTTCATTGCGTTGTAGACAGCGAGCGACTTCTGATTGATGTTGTTCATGTAGTTCATAATGTTGGTTTTCCCGAGCGACAGCAGTCGATTGTTGCGAGCAATCGCATCCTCTGTAATCGATTTGGTTGTCGCATTATAAGAGATAATCATCGAGGTTGCAATCGGCAAAATCGTAGCTGCGAGCAGCAAAAGCATGAGCTTTTTGCGAATCGTGTTAAATGGCTTAATCGTATTCATGATCACAATCGCCCGCTTTCTGTCTAAGTCACTCTTGCATAAACACAGTAACCGATCCTGCTGCGGATGGTCAATATAGTCCACCTACCTTATCATCATCCTCTGTGGTTTGATGGGGGACTCGGTTTTATACTGTGAATATCAACAGATACATTGACACATAGGGAAGAGAAAGGGGACGAGAATGATGTCCAAAAAAATCAAGTGGAACGAATGGATACAGCAAACGGTATTTGTTGGACCGGGACTCATTGCCTTTATATTGATTGTGCTTGCGCCATTCGTGATGGGTTTTTACTACACCTTTACGGAGTGGAACGGGATGGACCTCGGCAACGCCAAATGGGTAGGAATGAAAAATATAGTTAAGATTTTCTCGGACGATGAGCGTTTTTGGAATGCATTCTGGTTTACGACTAAGTTTACGGCTGCCGCGGTTATCGTCACCAATCTGCTGGCATTTCTGTTATCTCTGCTGCTTACGCGAAACCTGAAGAGCCGTAACATTTTGCGAACCGTATTTTTTTTGCCTAACGTAATCGGGGGACTGCTGCTCGGCTACATTTGGTATTTTATATTCGTAAGGGGCTTTCGTGCTATCGGCGAAGCGACGGGCTTCGGATTCTTTAACCTTCAGTGGCTAGGTACTCCGAATACTGCCTTCTGGGGCATCGTTATCGTATTCGTATGGCAGACGGCAGGGTATATGATGATTATTTATATCGCAGCTATGATCAGTGTGCCGAAGGATTTAATCGAGGCCGCCAAAATCGACGGGGCAGGAGCTTGGCAAATGCTGCGTTCAGTCACCGTGCCGCTTATTATGCCAGCCATTACGATCTGCTTGTTCCTTACGACATCAAACTCATTCAAAATGTTCGATTTGAACCTGTCGCTCACCGCTGGCGGTCCTGGCAATGCAACGGAGTCGATCGCGCTAAACGTTTACCGCGAGGGGCTGGTTAACAACCGTTATGGACTTGGAACAGCGAAAGCGATGATATTCTTCTTCGGCGTAGCTTTAATTACAGTCACGCAGGTATGGTTCACGAAGAAGAAGGAGGTGGAGGCGTAATGGAAAACAAACAGCGCTATACACCTCTCATTTTATTGCTCGAAATTATAGGTATCGCGGCTGCGCTCATTTTCTTGGCACCGTTCTACTTTTTGATCATCAACTCGTTCAAGGAGCTCAAATTTATTTTGCTCAACGCCGCTTCGCTGCCGGAGAAGCTGGGGCTGGACAACTTCAAGCGCGCATGGGTTGCTATCGATTTTCCGACGGTGTTTCTGAATTCGTTTATGGTGACCTCGATTAGCGTCCTTATGCTTGTCATCGTCAGCTCCATGATGGCTTACCGCTTGGTTAGGCGTCCGACGACCTTTAATAAAATATTGCTGACGGTGCTTATTGCTGCCATGATCATTCCGTTCCAATCGGTTATGCTGCCGCTGATGCGCATTACGTCGATGTTCGAATTGCGCGGACATTTGTATGGTATCGTTATATGCTATATGGGCTTCGGCATTTCCTTATCGATGTTTCTGTATCATGGGTTCATTAAATCTGTTCCGCTAGAGGTAGAGGAAGCGGCGGTTGTGGATGGCTGCTCACCTTATGGCGTGTTCTGGCGTATCGTGTTTCCGCTGCTGAAGCCGATCACGGTAACGGTCATTATTTTGAACGTGCTGTGGATTTGGAATGATTATTTGCTGCCAGTGCTCGTTATAAATGATAAGCTGACTACGATTCCGCTCGCCGTGCAAAAGTTTTTTGGCCAATATTTGCGCAAGTGGGATCTCGCAATGGCTGCACTCACGCTGAGTACGATTCCGATTATTTTGTTTTTTTTATTTTTGCAAAAGCACATTATTGAAGGAATTACAGCCGGTTCAGTTAAAGGTTAACGATAAAAAGTTTTATTATGGAAGTTATCAACATTTTACACCTAGAAGTACAATATATTCGGTGTTGTGCCACGTTGTTGCACAATTATAATGACGATGTAAGCGATACAAAAACGAAATGATATATAAAATTTGCGGGAGGTCATATGATGAAAAAAGTTTCCTTACTTATGCTAGCTGCTATTATGCTCATCGTTCTGGCAAGCGGCTGTGGAAGCAACAACGGTAACAGCGGGAAAGCAACAAATGCACCAAAAGAAACTGAAAAAAATAGTGGAACAGAAGCGACGGCAGCGCCGAAGAAGGACGTTACCATTAAAGTGTTTCAATTCAAGGTAGAGATAGCTGATGCACTTGCCAAAATGGCTGCTGAATACGAGAAGGAAACCGGCGTAAAAGTGGAAATTGAGACACACGGCGGCGGGGAAGACTACAGCGCATTGCTGAAAGCAGAGCTGGCAGCCGGCGAGGAGCCGGAAATTTTCAACTCAAGCGGCTGGGCAGGCTTCGATCCTTACGTGGACCGTGCGACGGACTTGACTGGCGAGGCTTGGGCGAAGGATTTGGTTGAAGCATCGAAAGCGCAAATTACGCGTGACGGCAAGCTGCTTGGCATGCCGATGAACCTTGAAGCTTATGGCTTCACCTACAATAAGGATCTATTTGCAAAAGCAGGCATCACCGACCTGCCGCAAACGCTGGAGGATCTAGAAGCAGCAGCCAAAAAGCTGAAGGATGCTGGCATCATTCCATTCGCGCTTACTTCGGAGTGGTGGTCGATGGGCATTCATACGCTAAATATCGCATTCGCTAACCAAGCTGATCCTGCGGCATTTATCGAAGATGTGAAAGCAGGCAAAGTGAAGCTGAAAGATGATCCGATCATGAAGCAGTGGATTCGCCTAGTGGACATTATGTTTGCGAATGGTCAAGACAATGCGCTGACAACGGATTACAATACGCAGGTAGCGGAGTTCGCAGCAGGCAAATATGCCATGATTCAGCACGGCAACTGGATTCAAGGCATGATTGATGAAATTGATCCAGCGCTTAACCTTGGCATGATGGCTGTCCCTCTTCAAGGCAAGCCTAACGTATTTACCGGTGTACCGAACAACTGGATCGTTAACAGCAAATCCGACCAAGTGGAAGAAGCGAAAGCCTTCTTGAACTGGATGGTTACTTCGGAAACAGGCAAAAAATTCATTTCAACCGATTTCAAATTTGTACCGGCATTGTCCTCCATCGAGCCGAACCCAGAAGCGGTAGGCAAAATCGGCGGCGACTTCGCAACCTTCGCGAATGCTAATCCTGAGCAAGTGAAAAGCTGGAACTGGGATCGTTTCCCAGACGGCATTACACAGCAATGGGGTGCAGCAATGCAAGAATACCTCGGCAAGCAAATTACTAGCGATCAATTGCTTGAAAAATTCGATAAAGCGGTACAGGATATTGTGAAAAAATAATATCCTGAGCAATCAGAAGATAATGATGCTCCCGTATCTTCTATAATAGAAGAGGCAGCTCCTTAGGTTATTGACCTAAGGGGCTGCCTCTTATTCATGAGAGAACTTACCCGTACACGAAATTATACGATGTCTCTATCCATCGCCTCGCAAATCAACATGGCGAACAGGCTGTTGGACCAAGCGAACCATTCTCGCGAGAATACGGAAGGATCGTCCGGATGGAAGCCCTCGTGCATAAAGCCCGTATCAGCATCCGTATTCACGAGCATATCGATCAGCTCTTTTATTTCTTCATTATTATCAGCAGTCAACGCTTGCATCGACAAAGCCATATGCCATACATGCCCGGCAGGCGTATGAGGGCTGCCTATGCCTTTGGCAAATTTGCCTTCAAAGTAAAACGGATTTTCATGGCTCAGCGCAAACCTGCGTGTGTTCTGATAAATGGGATCGTCCACAGGCGCATAGCCGAAATAAGGAATAGACAGCAGTCCAGGTGTACCCGCGTCATCCATAAGACAGTAGTTTCCATACCCATCCGTTTCATAAGCATAAATTTTGCCGAATACCGGATGATTGACGATGCCGTACGCTCTGATGCCGAAGTCGATCTCCTGCCGCAGCTTCTCTGCTCTTGCAGCCAATTCTTTGTCGCCATACACTTGATCCGCAATATCCCGAATATAGCCCAAAATAACGACGGCAAACATGTTGGAAGGAATGTTGTATCCGAACAGGCAAGCATCATCGCTTGGACGGAAGCCCGACCAAGACATGCCTGTATAGTTGACCGGAAGTCCTAACCCGTCATTTTGCAGCGTTTCGGTTTCTTTAAAGCCTGGACGCACGAAGCGGTAAGGGGACTTCTCTTCATGCCGCTGCTCCGTTTTGATAACATTGACAATCGAGTTTAAGGCTTGATAGCAGGCATCGTCGAAAATATCGCTTTTGCCCGTTTCCTGCCAGTACATATAGGCGAGCTGAGTAGGGAAGCACAAGGAATCCAGCTCATATTTGCGCTCCCACATCCAAGCTGTCATATCGGATTGATCGCCGGCATTATAATGTTTGCCGCTTGCCGTCTCATTAAATGCGTTCGTATAGGGATCTATATTAATGTAGAACATTTGACGGCGAATTACGCCGCTAATAATACGCTGCAGTTCAGCATCCTCCTTGGCATAAGGGATGTAATGACGAACCTGCTCCGTAGAATCCCGCAGCCACATCGCCGGAATATCTCCTGTAATGACAAAGGTTGTGCCATCGTCCATCAGCTTGATCGTTGTCTCCAGCGTATTTGGAAAACAATTTTTGAACAGCTTTTGCAGCTTGGGACGATGCGCAAGGCGCTGGTCCGCCTCAGCCAATACGTTAATAATAGAATCTGGTAATTTCATAAGGTTAGCCTCCTGATTAGTTCAATTGTAATGAGTAGGTTATAATTTTTGCTTTTCCAATGGTTTGGCGTACAGGGCTGTTCTGAATGCTCGCGGCCTCTTGGCGGCGTTCCAAAATATCGCTTTGATAAATATGATCTACGCCAAAATTAGCTTCAAACGCCAGCTCATGCGGCTCGCCCGCGAGGTTGTACCAACGAATAATGACATCGCCGCTTTGCTGCGATACTTTAAAGGCGGACAAAGCGAACCCTTTGCCTTCCCACTTCAGTGGCTCATAGGTTGCCGGGAGCGAGCCTTGTTGATTTCCGGTTTGCAGGTGGAACCAAGGCGCTTGGAATTGGTAAGCTTCCACAAATGCCTCCGAAGAAATAGCATCGCCGGCATGCGGGAATAGGGAGAACTCTACGGTATGCTCGCCAAGGCACTGCGCCTCTGGTGTCGGGAATACTCCCCAATCTCCCAGCTCAGAAACAGAACGGAGAAGCGTAATCGCTATGGTATTAGATCCATCACGAAGCACTTCGTATTCGTTAAGACCTTTATTAGCGACACTTAAGCCGTGTTCGCCGTCGGACACACTAACAAATGCATGTTGATGCTGGGCATTGCTTGGATTTATCCACTCCTCCGCTGGCGTCGTATCACGGGAAGCGACCTCGAAGATCGAGTCAGCCAAATGCTTGTCCGACTTCAGCCCAGTAGGGAACAATACGCGAAGGCGATGATCCTTGGCCTGATTATTGAAGGATGCCTCCAGCTGCAGCCCTCTGCCGGACTGCTCTAGGCTAACGCGAGTGACGATGCGCATCGGCACCATATGCTCGACTCGTTGGGCCTGCCGATCGCGGAAACGTACCATTTTTCGTTTTTCAGTGGTGAAAGTATCATCAGCTCTGGCTGGAATTGCCCATTCATGGACAATCTCGTACGTGACCCGATAAGCTTCATTCTCAACAAGGGTTATCGTTGCCGGAATACCCTTGGTTGTAAGAGGCTGTTCTCCCTCAGGCTGACGGAATACATATTCATTGCCAATGTCGCCGCAATCCTCGTAAATGCCAAGTCCTTGAAATGTCTTCCCGGTTACTTTATCCGTTAAATTATATGAGCCGTCTGCTTCAAAGCTTACAGCAATATATTGATTTTCCATGCCGCTTGGGCTGGCGATTAGTGATCTGTTAGGCGCTAAAGCCGGGGCTGCAGCGGATTTATGCCAAGCATATGTTTTGAAGCCAAGTGCCGGAACTCGGCTTGCTTCAAACGTTAACTTTATTTTGCGAGCCATATAAGGCTGGCGGAATTTATCCTTCGGCAGCTCATAACCGAAATGAACGCCTAAATCCTCCACTTTGGCAGCAATCGCACAACCCTCGTCATCCAGCAGAGCCCCATTCTCCAAATGAAGCGGGAGCTTCTCAAGCCGTTCAGCAATGGCAGCAGGGTTAGGCCCTTCCTTGAAATAAGCTTTGGCAACGATGAGTTCCGCGCTTACTGTGCCGCTGCGCTCCCAACCCGTCATGTTAAAAATAGTAACCGGCACGCTGGATTCTCCCCATGCTTTAACCCCGCTTGTATCGATCTGTCCCGCAATTGCACTCAGGCTCTCCGCTATAATGGATTCGGCCGTATGGCGGCTCTTATCGAATCGCGTCACCATTTCTTGATGCACTTCGTCTACGCTGCAGCCGCAAATACTGTCATGAGGATGATTTTGCATAAGCGTCTTCCAAGCATAGGTTAATAGCTGATGCGGATAGCTTTGGCCGCCGACAAGATGTGCAAGTGCAGCTAAAGGCTCAGCGCCTTTCTCCAGTAAGGTTTGTCCCCGCTGATTGAGCTGCTTCAAATAAACCCGAGTGGAAGCCGTATTGACGAGCGTGCTCCATCCGTCTGTGTGCTGGCTGCGAAGCTCCCCCTCAACTGTCGTCAAATGGGAAGTCAGCTGTCCCTTTAATGCTTCGATATATTGCTCAAAGCTGGAATGAACAAAGTTGACGTCCGGGAAAAGCTCGCTTGCCGTGCGAATGCCCTCGGATAAGTTGGTTTGAACAGGTTGATGATCACAGCCGTTCATGAATAGAAGCTCTGGCGTAGAAGCGTATTTACTGGCATCGCCAAGCCGTTTGATCCAATAGGCTTTCGCTTCTTCTGGATCTGTCGGCACTTCCATCCCGTTGTTGTACCAGTTGGCAAATAGCAGTCCCAGCACGGACGAACCGTCCGGAGAGGTCCAGTGCATTTCTGAATATGGAGATTCATAGCTGGAGCCGGTCGTTTCGCCGACCATATTATCGAAGCCGGTCGGCTTAACGCCCCGTCCAAACACAGCGGTATCAATATCTGCTTGCTTCAGCATTTGTGGAGCCTGCCCCATATTGCCGAAGGAATCGGGGAAATATCCAAGCTTTGAAATAACGCCATAATAAGCAGCGTCTTGATGCCCAATTAACAAGTTGCGGACATTCGCCTCGGAGCTTGTCAGAAATTCATCCTGCAGCACATACCATGGGCCGATAATAATTCGGCCTTCTCGAATGTATTTCTCGAGCACTTCTCTTTTCTCAGGATGAATCTGCAGATAGTCTTCAATAATGATCGTCTGTCCGTCCAGATGAAAGCTGCGGAAGCTGTCATCCTCTTCCAAGATGCGAAGCAAATCGTTCATTAGCTCTGCAAGCAGCGTATGGTGGTATTCGTAAGGCATGTACCATTCGCGGTCCCAGTGCGTGTGCGAAATAAGATGGGCGGTTTTGTTTGTCACGGTCAAAAGCCTCCTGAATTGGATTGGAATTGTATGCGTGTTCATAAGGGTTAATTGATAACGGCTGTTCAGAAGCAGGCATTCGTAAGAAAGGTTCACACATTTATCCGCAAAGCACAATATGTATCACTTGCACCCCATTTTCGGACAGCATATCTAACACATTAAGAGCGTTCTGATGAGCAAAAATAGGACAACTGTCATTGCGAAAAGCCTGTAAAACCCTATGGTTACGGCGTTTTCGAATGACAATGCAGATCATACATATTTACCGTTGATGGTGAAAATGACTACAATTTGGAATGTAAGCGCTAGTCAATTACAATGCCGGTTGCCGGTAGAGTGAAGCTGCGAATAACAACATAGAGAGAGGAGGATTCGAGAGAGATGGAAGGAAACGAATTGCAAGCTGTTCCATTAAACAAGAAGACAAGCGGAAACAAGTCGCTCGCAAAAAAGATGCTGCAAAACTGGGAGCTCTACTTATTTATGACTCCTGTCATGCTGTACTTTCTTATCTTCCATTATGGTCCGATGTACGGTATCCAGATTGCTTTCAAGAACTTCATTCCGACAAAAGGCATTATGGGAAGTCCGTGGGTAGGCTTCGAGCATTTTGAGAGATTTTTTAACTCCTATTATTTTTGGGACTTATTGTGGAATACGTTCAGCATTAGCTTATATGAACTGGCCATCGGTTTTCCGCTGCCCATTATTCTAGCGTTAGCATTTAACGAAATTAAGAACGGCTACTTTAAGAAAACTGTGCAAACGGTTACTTATGCACCGCATTTTATTTCTGTCGTTGTTATGGCCGGGATGATTATCACTTTCTTGTCGCCGTCATCGGGAATGCTTGTGAGGCTAATCGAGCTGGTTGGCTTGGAGCCGGCTGCTTATCTTACGGATCCAAAATGGTTTAAGACGGTGTACGTCTTATCAGGCGTGTGGCAAAGCGCAGGGTGGGGGACAATTATTTATCTTGCAGCATTGTCTGGCGTAGACCCTCAGCTTCATGAGGCAGCTATCGTCGATGGCGCAAGCCGTTTCAAACGAGTGCTGCACATCAACTTGCCGACGATTGTACCGACCATCACTATTTTATTGATTTTGAACATGGGCAATATTTTGGGCGTTGGCTTCGAGAAAATTTTGCTGCTGCAAAATCCATTAAATATGGGGTCATCGGATGTCATTTCTACATTTGTTTACCGAACCGGGCTAGTAGATGCACAGTATAGCTTCTCTACAGCCGTGGGCTTGTTCAATTCAGTCGTGAATGCGCTTTTGCTTATCATGGTCAACAAAATTGCGAAACGCACAAGCGAAACCAGTCTTTGGTAGGAAGGAGGAGCAGAAACGTATGGTTACAGCAGTAAAAGAATCAAAAGGCGATAAGCTGTTTCTCATTTTGAACTATATTTATTTGCTACTAGCGTTAATCGTTGTGTTGTACCCGGTGCTCTATATGGTCAGCGCTTCGATAAGTGATCCGAAATACGTCAATTCAGGCGAAATGTGGCTGTTTCCGAAGGGGATTACGTGGGAAGGGTACAAGCTGGTATTCGATAACGCGAAGGTTTGGAACGGATATCTCAATACGATCATTTACACGGTCGTGGGTACGCTGCTCAATCTAGTCGTTACCCTGCCTGCTGCCTATGCGCTGAGCAGAACCGATTTCATCGGGCGCAAGCTGTTCATGGGCATCATTCTAGTTACGATGTTCTTCAGCGGTGGCCTTGTGCCAAGCTACTTGTTAATTAAAAACCTAGGCCTCATTAACAGCATGGGTGCGCTTATTTTGCCAGTCGCTGCTTCAGTATGGAATATCATCGTGGCGAGAACCTTTTTCCAGTCTACGATTCCGAAGGAGCTGCAAGAGGCTGCACATATGGATGGCTGTACGAACTTGAAGCTATTTGTCCGTATTATTTTACCGCTATCCTCACCGATTATTGCGGTTATGGCTCTCTTCTATGGAGTAGGTCATTGGAATAGTTATTTCTCTGCATTGATTTATTTGAATGACGAGGCGAAATATCCGCTTCAAATGATTTTGCGTCAAATTCTTGTGCTGCAGGAAATGACAGCAGAGACTACAGGTGCCGCGGTTAGCGGTGAAGTAGCAATGGCGATGAATTCCAAGGCAGATGCGGCTTCTTTGGTCAAATATGCAGTCATTATTGTATCGACGCTTCCGATCATTGCCGTTTATCCGTTTTTGCAGCGTTACTTCGTACAAGGCGTCATGATTGGCTCTGTAAAGGGTTAGTTGCCTTGTTCGGAGCTTTTCCGAAGGACTTTGTGAGATAATGGACGAAGGAAATCATTCCTTCGCTTATTATATAGCATCATTTAAATAGTATAGAAGAAAAAAAGGGAGGATTTAAAAATGTACAAATCAAGTAAAGCAGCGTCCTTGCTGCTTGCAGGTGTGATGACGGTTACATTGCTTGCAGGCTGCGGCTCGAACGGCGACAAGGAAAAAGGAAATACGACTGGAGCGGGAGCAGGAGCAGCTGCAAACGTGAATAAGGAAGGTTTTCCAATCGTTAATGAGAAGCTTACCTTGACGCTAATGGCGCCGGACATCGGTATTCAGAACTGGAATGACATGCCGGTAATGGACGAAATGGAGAAATTGACGGGCATTAAATTTGAGTATTTGAATGCGCCTAGAGACAGCTTTGATACGAAAAAAAATCTAGTTTTTGCAAGCGGCGATTATCCTAATGTATTGTTTGGCGCTAAGCTAACTCAGGCTGAGGAGCTTAATTATGGTGGACAAGGCATTCTTATTCCACTAGAAGACCTTATTGACGAATATGCACCGAATGTGAAGAAGCTGCTTGAGGCTTACCCGGATATTCGTAAATCCATCACAGCACCGGACGGGCATATCTACTCATTGCCAAGATTTGATTTAAACCAGCCATGGTACCGCAATCCGCTTTGGTATAACGGCGACTTTCTGAAAGCGCTTGATATTAAGAAAATTCCTGAAACAACGGAGGAATTGTACACTTATTTGAAGCGGGTCAAAGAAGAGGATCCGAACGGCAATGGCCAAAAAGATGAAATTCCACTCGCTTCCTCCTCGAAGATGAGAGATTTGCGGACGTGGATTCTAGGAGCGTTTGGCGCATATGAGGAAGAAATTTATGTAGATGACAAGGATGTTGTTCACTATACGCCTATGGAAGAGCCTTACAAGGCGTACCTGGAATACATGAATCGTCTTTGGAGTGAGGAACTGCTCGATCATGAGTCCTTCTCTCAAACGGATGATCAGAAGAAAGCAAAAGCTAAAAACAATCAAGTCGGATTGTTCTCGGAGTGGCATGCATACTTTACACTCGGCGGCGAGCCAGACACAGAAGACGTGCTGTTCAGCCCTGTGAAGAGCGATATGGTAGCAGCTCCTGCAATTGCAAAAAATAGAGGTTATTCAACAGGCGCCTTCGCCATTACGAGCAGCAACAAAGCGCCGGAAGCATCGATGCGTTGGGTCGATTATTTGTACTCCTATGATGGAGCAATGCTGTTTGACAAAGGACCTGAAGGTACGCTCTGGAAATACACAGACAAAGCTTCAATGACGAAGGAATGGCTGCCTGTTCCAGGCGGCGGCGATCGTGAGGAATACCGCTCAACACTTACGCCTAACTATGGTATTGCTGCGCCTATGGTGATTAGTGATGACCTTACAAAGGGCTTGAAAACAGAGTTCGATGAGTGGGTAACCAAGGAAAATAAGGAAAAGCTGTTGGATCGCGGTGCAAGAGTTCCATTTCCAGCTTTGTTCTTAACTGCAGAAGAGTCGGCTGAGGTTACAAAGCTTCGCTCTGACCTAAGCACGTATGTTATGCAAATGGAAGCTAAGTTTATTACAGGTCAAGATTCGATTAGCGGTTGGGATAAATACGTTGGTACGATCAAGAAAATGGGTGGAGAACGGATGGCGGAGATTTATCAGACGGCATACGACCGCTGGAAAACGAGCTAACATCCAAGTAAATAAGCCAGCTCTTGCACCGGGAACGGTGCTTAAGAGTTGGCTTTGATTATGAGCATGATGACAATGATGGGATTTACTCCACATGGTGGACTTCGGGAGCATTAAGCTTACGGTATTGCCCAGGGGTAAGGCCTGTTTCTTTCTTAAATTTACGAATAAAGTTCGGTGTATCCAAGTATCCGACTTGCTCAATAATGTCTTTAAGTGGAGCATCGGTGCTCAGCAGCAGGCGCATGACCTCATCCATACGGCAGCGCGAAATATATTGTGAAAAGTTGAGGCCAGTTTTTTCTTTAAAGCTGCGGCTCAAATAGGAAGTGGAGATCGCGTATTTCAAGGCGATATGCTCCAGGCTGAGCGTGTAATCCGCATATTGCTGATCCACGTACGCTACGATATCGTCCATTAAAGAATGCTGCTCGGTCTCGGTATTTCGTTCCACCTGGTCGCAAATTTGTTCGGCAAGCCTGTTCAGCTTTTGTTCGGTTTCTTCGAGTGTATCGAAGGTTGCCAAGGCAGAAATATGCTGAATAACGCTGTGCATGCCCATTTCAGAGGCTGCCCGCAGTAAGGCATTCAGCAGGTCATAGCAAAAGCAGCGCAGTAAGGATACCGATAATGACTCGTTTTTCATATCAAGGATGATGCTGCTAATCATTTGTCTGGCTACGATTGCGTTTCCTTGCTTTAAGCTTTGCTCTAGCTTGAGCAGCGATTTTTTGGAGATCCAGAAGGTCTCTGTATCAGGCGAGCTGAGCTCTGCCAAGTGTTCAAAGTAAGTGACATGGCCATTACCGCCTGCCAATCGGAATTCCAGCGCGGTAGCCGCTTCGATAAAGGATTGATTAAGCTCTGCCAGATTCTCGTATGGCGTACCAACTCCTAGCGATGGCAGCAGCTGCGAGTTTTCCATAATCATGAGCTTTATGGACTCAACGATTTGTTCAATCTGCTCCTGCAATGGTACGGACTCTGATGGTACAAGGCTAACCATGAACGCAAATTGCTCTGCTGGGGAGAACTCGATCCCATAAACTCGCGAATGGAGATCCGGCAGCTCCAATTCATGGAGCATTTCCTGCATCTGCTGGCGTTCCTGACGGGAATTTTCGCCCGTATTGGAAGCATTCCAAGCCAAAATAACAGAGAAATAATACCCTTGCCCCTGCGGAAGCTCAAGTCCTGCATCCAAGACTAGCTGCTCGATCTCTGGGTCGTCAGGCTTGCCATGCTTGAGTAGAAGCAGCAAGCATTGATTGCGGACATAAGGCACCTGTATATCTATTCGAGCATTATAATCATGAATGGTCTGCTTGATCCAATCCCATTCGTTGCTGATTTTTGCTGAATCTAATGCAGTGCTTTTGCTCTTTTGTTTGGCGAACTCCATTAAATCTTTAATGGGATGGTATTGACGCTTGGCCAATAACATAGCTGCGGCAATGCCCGTCAGTACGACGATACTGAATACAAGCAGAATTAGAGTCTGAATGTGAACGACACGGCTGAAAAATTGATGGCTCGGCATTGCGGCGACGTAAGTCCATCCATTCTCTTGCGATAGCACAGCAACAACAGACTGCTTCTCGCCGTTCAGTGTCAGGCTGTGAATGCCTGGCTGCAAAGCAGAGAGGATAGCTAAGTCACCCTGCGGCATGCTTGCTCCATGATTATTGGCCGTCAGCATTTTGCCGTCCTGATCAAAGATATAGCTGCTGCCGGAAAAGTTGTTGAGGATGGAATCCATGACTCCGGTCAGCTTGGACTCTTCCATCAAATAGACAACGGTTCCATAAGGAAAAGGATCATTTGGCATAATCGGAACGAGCAGAGTAAGCATAGATTCCTTGCGATAGTTAACGTTGACCTGCTCAGCAGGACGCATAATCGGACCTTTGGCTTCATTTAGGTCATGAAGTAAACCCTCTTTACTCACTTGATTAAACTGATAGGTTTGGCTGAATAAAACATCTACATTGGTAAGGCCGCGAGATGAGTAAATAGTAGAATCATCATGGAAATATAGGAATAAATCTTCCAAAATGCTGCTGTTGGCTTTGTAGGTAGAAAGTTGACGAATAGCTTCCCAGCCGAAATAGGGATCACGAACCATATAAGGCGTTAATTGCTCGTCGTAGGCTATTTTGCTGGCGATTTCCTGAAGCTCTCTCATCCGGTCATCAATCGTCATTTTCACTTGATTCAATTGATTCACATTGGACTGTTCTATCTCTGAGCGAAGACCAGTGACTGCGTTTTCATAAACGAATATGGTAACTCCGGTCAAAGGGATTAGGAAGATAAGTATGTACGACAAGGCGTATTTCAGAAGTAAGCTTGATTTCAAATGATTCCAATTTATTTTGGCTCGTGACAACGAAGTTGACTTATTTGTGAGCTTTGACACGACTGTGTTCGCCTCCAGTACGTAATTGTAATCCATGTTCAATCATGATGCTTAGTCTTCCATTATGCAATAAATAGCGGATCATGGAAAGTAAAGATCCATAAACAATAGAGAAATGATAGGAGCGAGAACCATGAAAGCAGTACTATTTTATGACCCTACTTTTCCGTTAGAAGGCTGTGCGCCAGATACAGAGGCACTTCAAAAGCTGAATAGTCTGTTTAAAGTAACCGATGCGGAAGGATTGTCAGCAGCTCTTAAAGAAGACGGGGTAGACTGCCTCGTTCATTTGCACGGATCGTATTTTCCGAAAGCATCATGGCCGGAAATACTCGCTTTTGTAAAGCGGGGCGGGGGATTGATTCATGCAGGCGGAGCCCCTTTTAAACAGCCGGTGAGCCGGGATGGCGAGCAGTGGGACGTCGAGCAGGAGATGACAGCGTACCATCAGGAACTATTTATTCATGAGGCACTTGCTGTCGATCATACGCGGTCAACTGCATTGTGCCACAATCAGGAGCTGCCTTTGCTGCAGGGCAAGGAGCATTTGTTCACGATTGAACCTACGTTTGGCCTTATTTTGCATGTGACGCATGAGCGGGATCAGCTGAATCAGGCTACGGGCTCGCAGGGACCGATGAATGCACACATTCGCCCGCTTCTGAAGGGAATGTCTGCAGGCGGCCGGGAGGTATCGGCTCCTGTCGTTCTGATCGAGCATAACAAGGGCGATTTTGCAGGCGGACGCTGGTTGTTTGTGAATCAACAGCTGACTGACCGTTTCTGGTCGGGCGCAGGTGCGGATGCTCTTGCAGAATGGGCGGCATTTTGTGCGAGGGGTGTGACTGAGCTTTGGATTAAGCCGAGCTACGCGGTTTATTATGAAGCAGAGAGACCGCATCTGACGCTTCAAGCACAGCAGATTAAAGCGGCATACGGCTATAAGCAAAGCGGCAAGCAAGAGAACTGGTCGATGGCTATTTCTATTTATAAGCAAGGAGAGGCTAAGGCGGTATGGGAGCATCGGTTGAGCGTGAGCGTTGGAAGCGAAATCGAGTATATGAGTTTTAGTGTACCGTTCTCTATTGAGCCTGGTTTGTATGAGATCGTATGTGAAGCCGAAGCTGAAAGCGGAGAAAAAAGAGTACTGCGGCAGGGCTTCTGGGGGTATGACCGCGATTTGCTGGAGAGAGGTACGCCGCTTGCAGTTGGTCGGGATTATTTTGAGAAAAATGGCGAGCCCTTCCCTATTGTAGGAATGACGTATATGACCTCGGATGTTGGCCGGAAATTCGTGTCTATGCCAAATGCTGCGATCTGGGATCAAGATATGGCGACGATGAAGGAAGCGGGCATCAACCTGATTCGTACCGGTTTATGGACGGCGTGGCGGCATCTTATGTTCGAGGATGGACATGCATCGGAAGAGCTGCTCAGAGCTGTAGATGCTTTTATTTTGACAGCGGCTAAACATGAGATTGAAATGACCTTCAGCTTTTTCGCCTTTGCTCCCGAAGCTTGGGAAGGCAAAAACCCGTATCTCGATCCGAGAAGCGTACAAGCACAAAAACGGTTTATTGCAGCGATCGTATCCAGGCATAAACACACTTCTAATGTACAGTGGGATTTGATCAATGAGCCTTCATTATTTGATCATATGCGCATTTTCTCAGGGCCTCGCTCCATGCATGATCCTTTTGAAAAAGCAGCCTATGTGAATTGGCTAAAGCAGCGGCACGCATCGATTGGCAAGCTGCAGGCGCGGTGGAATATGACGAGCACAGAGCTGCCGGACTTTGAAGCGGTCACCTTGCCGGAGCAAACGGACATCGCGTTTGATATTCAAGACGTGAAGAAGCTGAAGAAAAATACGCGCTGGCTGGACTATACACGGTTTTCGATGGATATGCATAACCGCTGGGCCTTGGAGCTTACGGCAACGATTCATGCCATTTCCCCGCGTCAGCTCGTGACCGTTGGCCAAGACGAGGCGCTTGGCATGGGGCCGCGTCCTTCTCCGCTAATTTATGCGGAAAGCGTAGATTACACAACCGTACACACTTGGTGGCTGAATGACAGGCTGCTATGGGACAGTGTATATGGCAAAGATCCTAGCAAGCCGACCTTGATTCAAGAAACGGGCATTATGTATGTGGAAATGCCGGATAACCGGGCGAAGCGTTCAGAGGAAGAGCTGAGGAACATCTTGGAGCGCAAATATGCATATGCTTTTGCCGCAGGCGGCGCAGGTGCGGTGCAGTGGCTGTGGAATACAAACTATTTCATGGACAACGTTTGCGAGTCGAATATCGGTGCACTGCGGGCTGACGGGACACAAAAGCCGGAAGCGGATGTATCCTATGATTTTGGCAAATTTATTGGGCGGATTTCGAGCATGTTTGAGGAACGCCAGCTAGAGGAGATTGTGGTAGTGTTTCCTTACTCCAATGATTTCTCCAGCCGCCGTTTTGCTTGCGAAGCGACAGGAAACTTAACTCGTGTGCTGGGCTACGAAATGAAGCTTCCGCATCGCGGCATTGGAGAGTTTCACTTGGAAACCTTGCAGCGCGACAAGCCGAAGCTCATTATCGTTCCGAGCGCACACAATTTCAGTGATGCTGCACTGACGGAGCTGCTTGGGCATGTTGAAGCGCATGGAGGCACACTGCTCTTCACAGGTCCAATTGGGCTGGACGAATATTGGAAGCCAACCTCACGGGCGGAATCGATTGTGGGACCGTATCGTTTAAGCAATATATCGCGGGAAGAAATGCTGCAAATTGGCGAGCGTACCTTCAAAGCTTCTTTCGCAGGCAAGAAGATTGGCGAGCTGAACAAAGAAATTGCTTTGGACAGCAGCGGAAGCTATTCGGATGGCATTTCAACCGTTCGTACCATAGCCCACGGATTAGGCAAAGTCATGTGGTGCCCGCTGCCGTTGGAGCTTAACGAGCGTACGGATACACTCATTGCACTTTATGAGGCTGCGCTGCATGAGGCTGAGGATTTGAAGCCAGGCATCGTATGGGAAGCAGGCGGAGACCACCCGGGGATCTTTGGCAGCAAGCTGCAATTTAAGCAAGGAAGCCTGTATACTTTTATCTCGGAAGCGGGTACGGATTGTCCTGTTACTGTGCGTGATGCAAAAATCAACAAGAGCTACAGCTTCGTGCTGGAGAGTGAACGCTCGGTTCTATTTGCGACGGATTTGGAAGGCAATGTGCTGGCGTCCTATCGCGATATTATCGTTGAGTGATGTAGCAAGATTATTAGCTTAGACAACTGCAAAGTTTATCGAGAGGCTGCTTCAAAGGTAGGTAAATCTACTTTTGGAACAGCCTCTGTTTCATTTTAGGTGGTTGTTTTCAAAAAAACAGCTTCACTAATTTTAACTGTGCTCAGTTAAACAAACATAAGCCTAGTTTCTAGCTCTATTTTTGATTCATGGCAGTTTTTGAAGAAAATAAGCCTATATTTTAGCTCTTTTTTCGCTGAAACGGCTCCAAATCATGCTGATTTGCGGGTGATGCGGACGTTTAAGACTAATTTCTAGTCCTAATTTTTATTAAGTGGCTTGTTTGATGAAAATAAGCCTAAATTTTAGTTCTATTTTGGCTGAAACGGCTCAAAATCATGCTGATTTGCGGGTGATGGGGAAGTATAAGACTAATTTCTAGTTCTATTTTTAATCAATAGGGGCGTTTGATGAAAATAAGACTATATTTTAGTTCTATTTTTGCTGAAATGGCTCTATAACATGCTGATTGCTGTTGATGAGGAAGTATAAGACTACTTTCTAGCTCTATTTTTGAATAATGGGCTTGTTTGTTGAAAATAAGCATATGTTTTAGCTCTATTTTCGCTGAAACGGCTCTAAAATATGCTGATTTGCTGGTGATGGGAAAATAAGACTACTTTCTAGCTCTATCTTTGATCAATGGGGTTGTTTGATGGAAATAGGACTATATTTTAGCTCTATTTTGGCTGAAACAGCTCTAAATCATGCTGATTTGCTGGTGATGGGATAGCATAAGACTACTTTCTAGCTCTATCTTTGATCAATGGGGCTATTTGATGAAAATAGGACTATAATTTAGCTCTATTTTCGCTAAAACGGCTCTAAATCATGATGATTGCTGATGATGTGGAAGTTTAAGCCTACTTTCTAGCTCTATATTTGAATAATGGGGTCGTTTGATGGAACTAAGCCTATATTTTATCTCTATTTTGGCTGAATTGGCTCCAAATCATGCTGATTTGCTGATAATGAGGAAGTATAAGTCTACTTTCTAGCTCTATTTTTGATTAATGGCAGCGTTTGATGAAAATAAGCCTATATTTTAGATCTATTTTAGTTGTGAGGAGCAGAGGCGGATGAGGGCATGTCCCATGGCTTCTTACCTTTTTGAATAGCACCATCTTTTTGTGCATCGGTTCCTTTCCGTCTAAGAAGTTGCTTATTATGCACGTTTGCTACTTATGGTTTCGGCATAAATCGCTGCTAACGCAAATAAAATGGTAGATGGTGGGTGACAAGCTGAGGCGAGGCGGGGATCTAATGAACAGAAGAGGGATCATTGAAGGTTTGGCTATTGTTTTATTGCTGCTTGTAATCGTCTATATCGGAGTAGCGGCGATTCCGGATAAGCAGCTGGAACAGCTGTGGACTAGTGAGCAAGGAGAGATTATTGAGATAGCGATCGCAATTGGCATGATCGGGTTTGGGGCCCTGCTAATCCTGATTATTGTATTCGATCTGCCAGCTGGCAACAGCCGCATAAGCAATCGCAGCCATGGAGTGGTTGAAGCCGCTGGAGCGGAGACGGAGTCAAGGCCAGGGGTTGCCGTAACGCCTGCATGGGAGCCGCCACCCGTCCCTCTAAAAACACCTTCAATCGAGCAGATCGTTGGAGCCGCAAACGCTGCCGCTGAGTTAATATCGAATAGCCGTAATGCTGTCATCACGATGAAGGTCATTACCGGTCATGCACAGCATATTGGCGAGCGTGAGGAGCAGCAGGATGCTTATGGCTTCTCGTCACTCGATGATGAAGAAGCTATTGAGCGTCACGGTGTGCTTGCTGTGCTTGCGGATGGCATGGGCGGCTACGCTATGGGGAAGGAGGCGGGGCAGCTTGCCGTGCAAACGCTGCTGAATGAATATATAGCCAAATCAGCAGAGGAGTCTATCCCGCGGGCATTGGAGCAGTCACTGCATCTTGCCAATCAAGCTGTATATGAGATGGCGCTAAGTCATGAACTGGAATGGAGTGTCGGAACGACGCTTATTGCGACCGTCATCCATCAAGGAGAGCTGTACTGGATATCTGCCGGCGACAGCCGTATTTATTTGTTTCGAGGCGGAGTGCTCCTGCCGCTAACGAGGGATCATATTTATGCGAATCGGTTACGGGAGTATGTTTTGGCGGGCAATCTAACACAGGAGGAAGCCGAGACGCACCCGGAGCGCCATTTGTTAACAAGTTATTTAGGTATCCCTCGCATAACAGAAATCGATGCCAATCAAGAGCCGCTGCACCTTTTGATGGGCGATCTAGTTATATTGTGCAGTGACGGGCTCTATGACGACTTATCAGATAAGCTGCTGGAGGAGGCGTCGTGCTTATATCCTCCGCTTGCCGCAGCGTTTATTTTGCAGCATGTGCTTGCAGAACAAAGGCCTTACCAGGATAACGCAACGATAGCCATATTAGCTTGTGTGTAGGCTTATGGTTAGAAACGCCCAGATAGTGGGTAGTATAAGGTAGGTGATATGAAGAAGGAGGCCTTTATAATGGATAATGAACATGATGTGCGGCATGCTAAAAGCTTAGCAACGGAAAAGGATATCGATCCTGATTTTGGTTTGTTTACGGAGGATGCGAGTGGCGCAGCTGTGCCTCATGCATCGGAGCTGTTGGAGAAGCAGCATCCCGATACACATGTGCTTGAATCTCATATTCCTGCTTCGCTGGATAATCGTGCGGGGCTGGACGACGAGGTCGATACGCCAGAGGAAATTTCTGAGGAGCTGGCTTCGGTGCCCGATGCGGATGTTATGGCGAAGGACAGTCCGATCGATCCTGCGTCTCCCGGTGAGGAATTCCACGGCATTGACCTATTGAACGGTGTCGGCAATCACCCTGAGGATGAGACGGAAGAGCTCTAACTACTGATCCGAATAGATTAGCTGGAGAATAAGGCTTCCATAATAGACGTCTATGTTGTATTCCATACAATATTGACGTCTATTTGTCGATTTATTACATGCGATAAGTAGCTTCGCCAAGCGAATAACAAACATAACTGTTGTGCGATGATGATGATGCTTATGTTACAATAGAGGAACAAATGTTCTTTATGGGAGCGGTAGAAGGAAAATATGCTGATAAACGATACGGTCACGATATCGGTGAGAAACTTAGTCGAATACGTATTTCTGAGCGGCAGCATCGACGTAAGGCTAAATGCCATCGATACGATGCATGAGGGCACTAAAGCGCATCAGAGAGTACAGCTAACCTATGGTGAGCAGGATCAGAAGGAAGTCTATGTCAAAGCGGATATCCAGTTGGATGATCTGCTGTTTGTCGTGGACGGACGCTGTGATGGACTGCTTGGGACAGATCCGATATTGACCGTAGATGAAATCAAATCGACTGGCGGAGACTTGGATCGTATAGCGGAGGACGGTTATCCTGTCCACTGGGCGCAGGCGCTATTTTATGCCTATATGTATGCTAAGGAGCATGAACAGTCCGCAATGCGTGTACAGCTTACCTATGTGCAGACAAAGACAGAGGAAGAGCGGCGGTTCATGCGGGAAGTCAGCTTCGTAGAGCTGGAGCAATATGTTTATGAGATTACTGCGCGATATGCTCCCTATGTGCAGCAGCTCCGCAAGCATGAGCAGCTAAGGAATGAGAGCATTAAGGGGCTTGCTTTTCCGTTTGAGACGTACCGAGCAGGGCAGCGCAAGCTTGCCGGAGCGGTCTATAAATCAATTGAGGAAGGCGTTCGTTTGTTTGCGAAAGCGCCGACGGGTATAGGGAAAACCATATCGACGACCTATCCAACGATTAAAGCGTTAGGAGCAGGCATGCTGCAGCGTTTTTACTATTTGACAGCAAGGACGACAACAAGAGCGGCTGCCGAGGACGCCCTTATATTTATGCGCGAGAAAGGGCTGCATCTGCACGCTGTGACGATTACAGCTAAGGATAAAATATGCTTCCAAGAGGAAGTCCGCTGCGAGAAAGAGCATTGCCCTTACGCGGAAGGCTACTATGATCGGATTAATGGCGCCGTGCTTGATATATTGGAGCAGGAAACGATTATGACGAGGCCTGTTATCGAAGCCTATGCCCATAAGCATAAGGTTTGCCCATTCGAATTTTCGCTGGATTTGGCGTATGCATCGGATGCGGTTGTCTGTGATTATAATTATATTTTTGACCCGCGCATTTCATTTAAGCGTCAGTATGCGGAGATGAAGAAACGGACAGCGCTGCTGGTGGATGAAGCGCATAACCTTGTGGATCGAGCGCGGGAGATGTTCTCTGCGGAGCTGACGAAAGCTCCGTTTCTTGCGCTGCAGCGTGAACTGAAGGGCGTACATAACGAGGGGTATCGCACCGCTAAGGCAATCAATGATTATTTCATCGCGCTGCGCAAAAGCAGCGATGGGGCGCCGCATTTGATTCAGCGGCAGCTGCCGGAGGAGCTGGTCGCATTAGTGGATGCATTCGCGTCGGCTGCGGAACAGGCGATAGCTATAGGTGTTAGCGGAGACAGCACGCTGCTGGATACTTATTTTGCAGCGCAAAATTTTGTGCGGACAGCTAAGTTATTTGATGAGCGTTATGTCGTCTATATCGAGCTTTCGAAGAGCGATGTTCGGCTTAAGCTGTTTTGCCTTGATCCCTCTCAATTGCTGCAGCAGGTGGGCAAGGGTTATCGCTCGCATATCTATTTCTCTGCAACGCTCTCTCCCGTCTCGTATTATATGGACATGCTGGGAGCGGGAGAAAATGATTATACGATCGCAGTGCCGTCTCCTTTTGCGAAGGAACAGCTTGATGTAGTCATTAATCCGCTTTCTACAAGGTACCATGACCGCGATCAATCTAAGCTGCCGATAGCGAAGCTGATTATGGAGCTGATGAGTGAGCGGCCGGGCAACTATTTTGTATTTTTCCCATCCTACGCTTACATGAATGCCGTTTATGAGACGTATATGGAGCTGAAGGAATGGTCTGTTCCAACAGGAGCGGCCTCGGATGCAGAGGTACTGCTGCAAACGCCCGATATGGCAGAGGAAGAGCGGGATCGTTTTTTAGGTACATTTCAGGCTGGGAGCGGGAGGTCCTTGATCGGTTTTGCGGTGATGGGCGGCGTGTTCTCGGAAGGCGTTGACCTCGTCGGAGACAGATTGGTCGGCGTTATCGTTGTTGGGGTAGGTTTACCGCAGCTTGGTGTAGAACGCAATATGCTGAAGGATTATTTTAACGAGCAGGGCAAGAATGGGTACGATTATGCTTACGTATTTCCGGGAATGAACAAGGTGCTGCAAGCTGGAGGAAGGCTCATCCGCTCGGAAACCGATCGCGGCACACTCGTGCTCATCGACGATCGGTATTTGCAGACCCAGTATCAACGGCTTCTGCCTGAAGAGTGGAAGGGATAATCAATTGACGGAATCGGATTCCGTTTTGACTATTCGATTGAGAAGTGACGGCAATGATTCAAATCGTTTCTCTATATATACTGCAGCTGATAAGGTGACCAGCAAGCCAAGCAGCGCTCCGCACACGGATAAAGGAATGACCCACAATTGCGTTGGCTGCGTGAAAAAAGGAATAAGAGCAACGGCCAAAATGGGAGGAGCGTTCAATTTTAGTCGATTGATGCAAAAAATAACGATGAGTAGTGTGAGAAGCAGCGATAGTACCCCAGGATTCCAATGATTAAGTATGGAGCCGATACATGAGGAAAAGACAGCGCCAAGTGCGATTTTGCGAAGTTGTGATTTCTCGAACGGGCGTGAAATGAAAAGTAAGCTGAAAGCGCCCAAGGTAGGGAAGAACAAGGAATGCATATACGGAATATGTAACGAGACCCAGTAAATCAAGATGATATATAAGCAGATTGCATAAGTTCTAATACGCATGCCGTGAGCTCGCCTTCTTTCCAGGTGGATTGCAACGGTTAACTTTACGCAGCATGTTACATTTTACCCTCACAGTTCTTGTACCGTCAATCGTATATATTTGTCAATTCGGATGACAGCGTACACTATGTTGTAGTAAGACATTAAAATAAGCCCAGCCATAATATCGGCTGAGCTTACTGATAAGGAGAATACCATGCAGCTGCATAAAGGACAGACGTTGTTCAACCAAGGGGAAAGCGGGTCGTTGTTTCACTTAAGGAGCGGTTTGTTGAAAATTGTTCGCGTTCATGAAGATGGCCATCCGTTTCTAGTCAATATCATTGTACCGAACGAGATCATACCTCATCATTCGTTAATTAGTCCTTTGCCTTATCACGGCACAGCGATAGCGCTTGTTGCTTGCGAGATAGATCTAGTATCGCCGCAGCAATGGTACGACGAGCTGAAGCAGAGTCCGGAGAAAAGCCTTGAAATCGCACTGCTCCTTCAAAGTAAGCTGAGGATGATGCAGCAGCGAATCGATCAATTAACACAAGTGACGCCTGCCGATAAACTGAGAAAGCTGCAGGAATGGTTTGCAGCATATATTGGATCGACTGCGATAACCGATGTGCTGACACAGGATGAGATCGGGCAGCTCATCGGCCTTCGCCGTGAAACGGTCAATCGTCTGCTGCGGGCGCAGCAGAGATAAGAGCAGCTAGCTTATCGTTTCAAGTTCCAGGCTGGCTGAGGGACCAAAAAATTCATAGTGAATGTCCGAATCTGCAACGCCCATTTGCTGTAGAGAACGATTAATTGCCGCCATGAATGGAGTCGGACCGCAGAAATAAAATGCAGCGTCAGTATCCGCAATAATGGATTGCAGCCAAGGCAGATCGATATAACCTTCCTTATGGAAAAGCTGCTCTTTCAGGTCTCTTTCCGTCGGTTTCTCGTAGCAATAGTAGAGAGAGATCTGAGGGTGCTCGCTCGCAAGCAGGCTTACTTGCTGCCTCTGGGCATGGACATCACCGTTCTGAGTGGCATGTATAAAGGTTACCTGACGCTTAGGATCGTGTTTGGTTAGTGTATTTAACATGCTGAGCATCGGCGTGAGCCCAACACCTCCGCTTAGCAATACGACAGGACGCTCATCCGCTCTATTCAGAATAAAGTCTCCCGCAGGAGCGGATAGCCATAAAGTGGCACCCTCAACAATATGCTGGTGCAGGTAGGTCGATACTTCGCCAGCGGAACGGTCTAGATAAGCATCCTCGCGTTTTACAGTGATTCGGTAATAAGGCATTCCAGGTGCATCGGATAAGCTATATTGGCGTATTTGCGTGCGTTCAACGCCGTCCTTTTTGATTTTGACGCTTACGTATTGGCCGGGTTCAAAGCTTGCAATGGATTCGCCATCTTCCGGAACCAAATAGAAAGAAGTGATTACATGGCTCTCCTGCACCTTCCGCGCCACTCGGAAAGCACGAAAGCCCTCCCAGCCGCCCGCCTGCGAATGAGTATTCTCGTACATTTCTTGCTCAATGCTTATAAAAGCATCCGCAATTATGCCATAAGCCTCCGCCCATGCATTTAATATTTCATCCGTAGCAGCTTCTCCAAGCACATCTTTAATCGCCATCAGCAAGTATTTGCCGACAATCGGATAGTGCTCTGGCTTCACTCCTAAGCTGCGATGCTTATGTCCAATTTGCTTCACAACCGGAATAATAGCTGCAAGGTTCTCGATATGCAGCGCTGCTGCATAAACGACATTGGCAAGCGCGGCCTGTTGTCTGCCTTGTTTTTGGTTAGCATGATTGAACAGGTTCAGGAGCTCAGGATGATTGGTGAACAAAAGCTGATAGAAGCGTTTCGTAATCGTCACGCCGTGAACCTCTAATACAGGAACCGTAGATTTAATAATTTGAATACATTGTGCACTTAACATGAATAACCCCTCCAATGTCTGTTTGCATCTAATATGCATAGTATAGACCTTAGAATGCACATAGCCCTGTGATTAGGATCACAGCAATTTGCAACGATTTGTGACATTTAGAGGGTTCTCTACAGATAGTAGTTTATTTTGTTTTTTACCAATCGGTATTGACAGTAATTTCTATGGATGGTAAAGTGACTAATATATTTTAGCGAGAGGAGGGTTACGTTACATGAACACTTACGATTACAATCAATTTGCAGCGAAGAATAACCATCATTTGAACATGAATAACGTAATCCATCCGCGCGTTGTTTCACTTTGATTAAGGGTAAACCCCATCATCAGAGGCGCATGATTACGTCATCGTAATTATGCGCCTTTTCTATGACCTCGCGAGACTTGACTATGTTCTAAGTCGCGTTTTTTTGAGGGGAAGAAGCGTGTCGTTACGACGACACGCTTTTTTTGTGTTCTCGGGAGTAAATCGAAGGTAAACGAAGCTTGGATGGATAGCGGAAGGTGTGGTAGAGAAGCATGTTTAGTGTACTCAAAAAATTAAGTTGGTTTTTTAAATTGCATTGGAAGCGTTATACGGTTGCTATAACACTTCTAGTTCTAACAGGAATTATTGATGTCATCCCGCCTTGGCTTATTGGCTATACGATTGATGGCATACATCAGGATTTACTCGGTCAAGCCGATTTTAATCGCGTTCTTTACGGCTGGATCGCACTAACGGTAGTAGGCTATGTCATTACGTACATATGGCATTACAAGCTGTTTGGCGGAGCATTCGTGCTGGAGAAGCTGCTGCGGTCGAGATTGATGGGACATTTTTTACGAATGACCCCCACCTTTTATGAACGCAATCGGACGGGCGACCTTATGGCACGCTCGACCAATGATTTAGGAGCAGTTGCGCAGACAGCCGGCTTCGGTATTTTGACGCTAATCGATTCGACCTTATTTATGATTACGATTCTAATTGTTATGGCAGGCTTGATAAGCGTGAAGCTTACGCTTGCCGCATTGCTGCCGCTGCCGCTTATGGCGCTTGCGATGAAGCATTATGGTAAAAAAATTCACGAACGTTTCATGGACGCGCAAGACGCATTTGGCGATTTGAACGATCAGGTGCTGGAATCGGTATCTGGTGTTCGCGTCATTAGAGCATTCGTTCAGGAAGAAGCAAGCGAAGCGCGTTTCAGCGCCAAAACAAATGAAGTACTTAACAAAAATATTGCTGTTGCGCGCATCGACGCGTTATTCGAGCCGACGATGAAAATACTCGTTGGAACAAGTTATTTGATCGGGCTTTGTTATGGCGGATATCTTGTATTCCATAATGAAATTACGCTCGGGGAGCTCGTATCCTTCAACGTGTTTCTTGGTATGCTGATCTGGCCGATGTTTGCTATCGGTGAGCTTATTAACATTATGCAGCGCGGTAATGCTTCGCTCGATCGTGTAAGTGAAACACTTGGCTATAAGCCTGATGTTGCTGATGCAGCAACGCAGGTGAAAGTAGATGAACCAACGTCCGTTGAATTCAAAAATGTGACATTCCGTTACCCATCCTCCCAAGTCGATAACTTGGTGGATCTCTCCTTTGCGTTATCGCAGGGGCAGACGCTTGGTATCGTAGGTAGAACAGGCAGCGGCAAGACTACATTGCTGAAGCAGCTGCTTCGCGAATATCCGCTAGGACGCGGCAGTATTCATATATCTGGAGAGCCGCTTGGCAGCTTGAAAATTGATGACATGCTGGGCTGGGTCGGATATGTGCCGCAGCAGCCTATCTTGTTCTCGAAGACGATTCGCGAAAATATTTTCTACGGCCTAAAAGAAGGCACAGACGCCGATTTGCAGCGAGCACTCGAGCGGGCTTCATTCGCCAAAGATATTAAATTTTTGCCGGATGGACTAGAGACGATGGTAGGCGAACGAGGCGTGGCATTGTCCGGCGGACAGAAGCAGCGCGTAAGTATTGCGCGTGCCCTTATCGCCGATCCGGAAATATTGCTAATGGACGATGCTTTGTCAGCTGTTGACGGGAAGACGGAATCCGAGATTATTGAGGGCATCCGTACAGAAAGAGCAGGCAAGACGACATTCATTACGACGCACCGGTTATCCGCAGTACAGCATGCGGACTGGATTATCGTGCTCGACGAAGGACGAATTGTGCAAGAAGGCACGCATGAGCAGTTGCTGGAGATGGGCGGCTGGTATCGCGAGCAGTATGATCGTCAGCAGCTTGAAGCTATTATTGAAACGTAATAAATTGGAGGCGTGAAGAGCAATGGGCAACACAGGAAAACGATTGTTTCAATACGCCATGCTTTATAAAAAACCGATCCTGCTTGCGCTTCTTCTGCTCGTGCTTGCTGTATGCGCAGAGCTTGCAGGACCGCTAATTGCAAAACGGATGATTGACCAGAATATTCTCGGCATCGAGAAGAAATGGCATGAAGTCGAAGCAAAACAAGAGTATGCGGTTCTTTATAAAGATAAATGGTATAAGCGCGAGGATCACTTTGCCGCTTCGGAACAGAAGGGCAAGGAGGTTCGCGTGCTGCAGGTTGGACGCAAATTTTATTGGCTGGAGGATGCGCTGGCATCCGATCAAGGCAAACGTGTCGTAGAGGGGAACAACCTCGCGGTGACAAACAAGGAAACAGGCGAAACGGTCTCGTATCCAGTAACACAGCTTACATCACAAGAGCTGTATTCCTTCTATAAGCCGGAGTTTCCGGCGTTAATGAGGCTAGCAGCTATGTATTTCGGATTTTTGCTGCTCGTAGCTGTCTTCACCTACGGACAGCGGCTAATGCTGCAAACGTCAGCGAATCGTATCGTGCGCAAGATGCGTACGGATATCTTTGCTCACACGCAGCGGCTGCCGGTCAATTATTATGATAATTTATCAGCTGGGCAGGTTGTCTCGCGGGTGACAAATGATACAGAAGCTATACGCGAGCTGTATGTCGCAGTACTGGCGAATTTCTTTACAGGTGTTATTTATATGGTGGCTATTTATGGAGCCTTGTTCTTGCTTGATGTGCGCTTGGCGCTTCTGGCTTTGCCGCTTGTGCCAATCCTCATCATTTGGATTATCGTTTACCGGAAATTCGCTGCTCGTTATAACCGTATCATTAGATCAAAGCTGAGTGAAATCAACGGAATGATCAATGAATCGATACAAGGGATGACGATTATCCAGGCGTTCCGCCGTCAGAAGGAAACGACGAAGGAATTTGAGGAAATGAATGAGCATTATTATAAATATCAAAACAAGCTGCTCAGCCTCAACTCGGTAACATCGCATAATCTTGTCAATGTTATACGGAATACATTGTTCCTCATTGTACTCATTATGTTCTGGGGCGATTCACTCCGCGGAGCGGTATCGGTCGGCGTGCTTTACGCATTCATTGATTATATGAACCGTATGTTTGCGCCGATCGTTGGTATCGTAAACCAGCTATCCAATCTCGAGACGGCACGCGTATCTGCAGAGCGAGTATTTAAGCTGATGGACGAGGAAGGAATCGATGTCGTTTCCGGCAAAATGGACCGATATAAGGGCGATGTTAAGTTCGAGGATGTTTCTTTTGCTTATAAGAAGGATGAATATGTGCTGAAAAATATTTCCTTCCACGCTCAACAAGGCCAGACGGTTGCGCTAGTAGGCCATACCGGCTCAGGCAAAAGCTCGATTCTTAATCTGTTGTTCCGTTTCTACGATTCGAATGAGGGCAAGATCATCGTAGATGGCACTGATGTACGCGATATGCCGAAGCAGCTGCTAAGGCAGCATATGGGTATCGTTCTTCAGGACCCATTCCTATTTACCGGAACGATCGCATCGAACATTAGCCTTGATAATCCAGAGATTAGCCGCGAGAAAATTGTACAGTCGCTGCGTGACGTTGGCGCTTACGACATGTTCAGTCAGTTCCAAGGCGGCATTGATGCACCTGTTATTGAGAAGGGAAGCACACTGTCTGCTGGTCAAAGGCAGCTGATTTCCTTTGCAAGGGCGCTTGCTTATGATCCCGCTATTCTTATTCTCGATGAGGCAACAGCCAGCATCGATACAGAGACCGAAGCGATCATTCAAGAGGCGCTTGATGTACTGAAGAAGGGCCGCACGACGTTCGTCATCGCGCACCGCCTGTCGACGATTCGCAGTGCAGATCAAATTCTAGTGCTTGATCGCGGCGTCATTGTGGAGCGAGGCAGCCATGATGAACTTATGGAGCATCGCGGCAAATATTACGCGATGTATCAGCTGCAATTCGGCGCAGCATCTGCATCATAGAAAACGGCAAAAAAAGGCTAAGCGAGAGTCATCCCGCTTAGCCTTTTTTATTTGGGCAGATATTATCGTTTGTTAGTACATCAGGTCTTGAAGCGGCTGATCGCCTCATTCAAGGTAGAAGCTAAATTACGCAGCTGCTCGGAGGAGCTTGCAACCTCCTGCATGGAAGCAAGCTGTTCTTCTGACGCCGCAGCGACACGCTGCGAGTTTCCTGCGGAATTAGCCGTTATGCCCTCAAGCGCATCTAGCGAAGCTGCAATTTGCTCGCTGCCAGCTGACATTTGCTCCGACGCTGCGGATACTTCTTGTACTTGACTGGAAACATCACGAATGGAAGTAACGATAGAGCGGAAGGACTCGCCGGCTTGCGCCGAGATGTTAGAGCCGAAACGAGCGGCTTCCACAGACTGCTCCATTGACGAAACGGCTGTTGCAGCATAACTTCCGATGCTATGCAGTATAGTTCCAATTTGCTCGGAGGATTCCTTGGAGCGTTCAGCCAGCTTGCGGATTTCATGGGCAACGACAGCAAAACCTTTGCCGTGCTCGCCGGCACGCGCCGCTTCAATAGATGCATTAAGCGCAAGCAGATTAGTCTGATTGGCTACATCGCCGATCAAGGCGAGGATGCCGCCAATTTTGTCACTCTGCTCCTTCAACTCATGCAAGGTCGTTACCGTTTCGACTACATTGGACTCGATAGTATTCATTTGATGCAATGTTTGATCAATAACGGTCTCGCCTTCCGTAGCCATTGCCGTAGTGTCCGCTGCCAGATCAGATACAGAAGAAGTCGACTCTGCAATTCTTTGAATGCCGATCGTCATTTCTGTCATCGCGCGCTGGCACTCTTGCAAGCTTTGCAGCTGTGTTTCAGAGCCGGAGGCAACTTCTTGAATAGCCTCGGTTACTTCTTCAGTCGCACGGGAGGTCTGCTCTGCACTCTGCTGCATGTTGAAAGCCGAGCCAGCCACCTCATCGGATGTTATTCGAATGCTGCCTGTAAGCTGGCGAAGGCTTGCGATCATTTCATTAAAGGCGATAGAAACTTGAGCTATTTCATTGCCTCCTTTGACCGCAACGGCAAGCGTCAAGTCGCCTTTCGCTGCTAATGAGGATACTTCCGCAAGTCGTTTGAGCGGCTTCAACGTCATTCTTACGAGTACAACAATGATAAGTATGGCAATAAAGGCTAGCAGCGCTGCAATCCCTATGCTTTTCCAAAACATAAGATTTAAGGCATCATCAATTTGTTTGAAATCAACGTCGATGCCAAATATGCCGATTAATTTGCCGCTTGGGTCTTTTACGCGGGCTAAATAAGAAATCCACTGCCCATATTCATCTGTAACGACTTCAGTCAAAGCTGATCCCTCATTTAGGGCATCATCAATTTTACCAGCGAACTCGTCACTCATTTCATACTCATCTCCAGGACCAAGGCCTGCGGCGGAGAGAGACTCATTGCTCTGCATCATCTTTATAAATTTCTTTCCGTCGCGTTCAATCACCTCAGGCATATACACATATGCATTTGCGACGATATCGTTCTTAATCATGACGTCGAGCTGCAGCTTAAGCATCTTGAACGTAGCATTATTGGTATCACGCCCAGCGGATACTTCGTTGTATCCAAAAGTAACCAGATCATGACCAGCTTCGATTTGATAACCAAGCGTTTGTCCAATCCGTTCAATTTCATCTAAATAGGATTTTTTCTGCGAGCTGTAGGATAAATACTCGGTGACGCTAATGACAATAACGAGGAGAATGGCTAATACGATGGAGCTGGTAACGACTAAACTTCTGTCCTTAATTCGGAACATGCAATCACACCCCATAATGAAAAGTTAAGATAAGATAAGTTATCGTCGAATTATGTCGAAAAATGAATAGTAACAATACAGTCCATTTTTTTACAATTCAATGAATGACATCTGTTATTACAATAACAAACTTTTATTAGAGAAATACGGGGCTTTATGTTAGAAAAGTGTTCAATTGCAGCATGTCTTCAGCCAACATTCAGCGGGGATTAAAGGAGGCTTAAGTTTTATTGTCTATGCTAGGTCTTGTAACAACAAATTTGAAAGCGAAAGGTGGAATATTCAATGAAGAGAGCAAAAGCTATAACAGCAGGTGCTATTGCGCTAACGCTTGCCTTAGGGGGCGGAGGCCTATGGGCTAGCCAATATGTAAATGCGGCAGCAGCAAGCAGCGACACAAAGCAAGAGCAAGGTGCACAAGCAGATAGCAGCACAGCTAAGAAGGATCATGAAGGCAGACATGGCGGTTTCGGACGCGGCTTTCAACAAATACAGGAACAGTTAATAACGTACTTAGGGCTCGATGAAGCGGCGCTTCAGACTAAGCTGCAAACGTCAACGCTGGCAGAGGTTGCAGTCGCGAGCGGGAAAACGCGAGCTGATCTTAAGGCTAAGCTTGTTGAATGGCTGGAGGCAGCCGAAGCAGCTAATCCGAAACCTGACGCAAAAGTAGAAGCAGACAAGCTTGCAAAAACTGGACAACAGCAAGCAAAGCCGGATGCTGCTGCACAGGCGGAGAAGCTGCTTGATTCCAAAGGATTAGGTTTTGGCAAACATGGCGGCGGTGGTGAAAGAGGAGGCGGTTTTGAGAAAAACGTAGATGGCATAGCTGCAGCGCTAGGCATAACGGCAGATGTATTAAAGACGGAGCTTGAATCAGGCAAGACCTTGGCAGCAATCGCTGGGGAGAAGGGTGTTGCGATCCAAGTGATCATTGACGTGCAAGTAAAGGATCAAAAAGCGAAGTTGGCGGAGGAGCTGGCAGCGGGAACGATTACGCAGGAGCAATATGATACGAAGCTGGCTGAGGCTGTCGATCATGCAACAAAACATGTAAATGGAGAAATCCCAGCGCGTGGAGGTCATGGCAAGGGTGGACACGGCGGAAAAGGACCGCGTGGCGAACGTCCGAGTGATGCTGCAGTGAAAAGTGAATCCACAACGGATACCTCCGCAGCAGCAACTCCAGCTCCAACTGCATAACAGTTTTGTAGGCGAAATATTCAATAAGTCCGTGTAGACTTTAAAAAGATGAAGGAGCTGCTCCGCGGTCTATGACCTTGAGGCAGCTCCTTCATGTCTGTTGTCTCGCTTATTCATTCTTACCGAGAAGGAGTGCCAGCTCCTGTGGCGGCAGCGGTTTACTGAATAAATAACCTTGCAGCTCATCACACTGCAGCTCCGTACAGAAATTCGATTCGGCAATCGTCTCCACGCCTTCTGCAACAACCTTCATATTCATGCTATGTACAAGCTCAATAATTGCTTTGACGATCGATGATTTTTTCTCGTCATTCGTAATGCCTTGAATAAAGGAACGATCCAGCTTTACGTCTGATATAGGCAGGCGCTGCAGCTGATTCAAGGATGAATAACCCGTGCCAAAGTCATCGATTGATATTTGAATGCCAAGCCCCCGAAGGAAAAGAATGGTCTCGATCACTTGATCCATATTCCGCATAAATACACCTTCAGTAATTTCAAGGCTTACATATTGCGGATCAAGGCCGGTGTCCTTTAACGCTTTGACGATCATTTCAGATAAGTTTCCTTGGTAGAAATGTCTTGCTGAAATGTTCACTGAGACGCATATATACTGCAATCCTTCATCCTGCCAAGCTTTATTTTGCCGGCAGGCCTCATGGAAGACCCAGCTGTCAATATCTAATATAAAACCTGATTGCTCGGCAAGTGGAATAAACTTATCGGGCGGAATCATGCCAAGCTCGGGATGACGCCAGCGAATGAGCGCTTCAATGCCGCATAGCTCGCCGGTTGCAGCATTTATTTTTGGCTGATAATGTAGCGAGAACTGTTTGTTTTGCAGCGCATTATAAAGCCCGTTCTCGATCTGCATCTTCTCTGTCATCGCGGACACCAGCGTTGGCTTGAAAAACCGGTAGCAGCCGTCACCTTGCTCTTTGGCGCTATACATAGCAATATCGGCGTTTCGGATAATGGTATCCATATCGCCGCCATCCTGCGGGTACACGCTAACGCCGACGCTAACGGTTAAATAAAGCAGCGTTTCGTCGATCATAAAAGGCTCATTGAAGGAATCTACGACGGCTTGGGCATTTGCAGCAAGTTCATCTTCATTCTCATACTGTCCGACAAATACAAACTCGTCTCCACCCAATCGGAAGACGTTGCATTCATCAAACACCGCTGCTCCGAAGCGTTCTGCTGCCTTGCCGAGCAAAATATCTCCTACAGCATGTCCAAGCGTATCATTAATTTGCTTAAAGCGATTGATGTCAGCGAACATGATGGCTATCGGTTTTTTCATAGCAGCGTTCATAGTGATCATGTCTTGAAAATGGAGTGTGAATTGCAGCCTATTCGGCAGACCAGTCAGCATGTCGTAATAGGCAAGCTGATGCAGTCTTTCCTCCGATTGCTGCAATAAATAAGTTTGAGCCTCCAGCCTCTCGTTGCTTCGCTGCGATTCTTGAAACATGTGAATGAGATTGGTTGACATATGTTTGAAATTAGCAATCAACGAATGAATTTCTACAATGCTGCTTCGTGGCCATTCCAATGTGTTCATCTCCTGAAGCTTTAGCGGAAGGTTCGTTGTTGCTCTCGCTAGCCGAGTTAAACTGCGAGAGAGCCACCAATTAATGAGATACGCTAGAATGACGGCAAAGAAGGCAAGCCCGATCATATAAGCAAAATGAATAAAATATTTGGAAAACAAATATTTTTGATGGTTTTTAATGGGAAAGTCAATGTAAACAAGCCAATCTGTTGCCTGAAGTTTATCTTTATATATCAAATTTCCATCATACCAGGTCTGGAAATGCCAAGAGTATTTTTTTATGTCAGGCATGACTAAATACGATTTTTTGTTCATGGGAGTAATGCTGCTTTCTTTGGAGAAATCAAGCATTTCACCTACAGTCTCAGGCGCGCTGGATGCAATAACTTTATGGTCGGCGTTCGTCACAGATATGATAGAATTCCCGAAATGTTTGCCAAGGGCTAGTTGAAGGAAAGCAATCTGATCTTGCTTATCTAGATCTGTGCTAACCGCCTGCCATTTATCCAATGATTCTGAAATGCGATTGACTTCGATCGAGGAGATTCGCTCGGCATATAGACTTACTTCTTTAATTGAGCTCAAGCTGTTAATGAAAATGTTGAGTAAAAACGAAAGGAATACGATACCGATGGAGAAATGAAACAGTACCTTGCTGAAGGAATTTGGTCCTTGCTGCGAGCGGGCAAACCCACTCCATTTGCGCAGTGGCACGTACTGGTAGATAATCTCAGCGAACAGTGCGTTAAATAGGCCATTCATGGCAATAATTCCTGCAATAAGAAGCAAATCTTGCGTTATGAGCGTTGAATGAAAGGAGTAGAACCAATAGATAGTGGGCATTCCGACTAGAACCCAGAAAACGGCGTCAATCCCAAACAGTTGATTCTTGTATTTGCGAAGAAGCAAGCCCGTAAAGGCAGCTTCAATAAGGATGATGTAATGAAAGAGGGGCTGCTTTAATAAAAAAGTGCCTAGGAATAGGACAACTGCGCTCATTAAGAGTCCTGGCCAGTAACCGAATAATCGCAAGCCAAGAAGTGTAAATAGACTCGTTAATGAAAAGGTAATGCCATACAAAAATTGAAAATGGTTCGACTCGGCGATTAGCGCAAGAAGCGCACATAAGGCAAATGCGAAAGCAATCGTCAATTGTTTGTTGTGCTGCTGAAACAATGGGTTGCTCACCGTCGGCCTCCTGGAAGTGTGACAAAACCTTTTACGTTCAAATAAAAGGGTGCCGAAGCACCCTGACAAGGCTAGGAACGTAAAAAGAGTTTGATTATTTTCCCTGTTATTCGACAATTTTTTCTAATATCCTGCTTTTGTTTCAGGAAGATACTGTTAAACCTTTAAAATATCGTGATCCACATAACGTTCGCCGTTTAATTCGCTAATGATGTTAATGGCAGCTTTTGCCCCATCCCCTGCAGTAACGACAGCATGCACGCTTACGCCAGCAACCGTTCCTGCCGCCCAAATGTTGTCAATATTCGTTTTACCAGCCGCGTCGACCGCAATAACGGTTTTGATACGAGGCTCGGTACCCGGTTTTGTAGAGATCCCGATATGCTCAGCCAGCTCAGTCGAAACGCCTGTTGCAATAAGTACATGCCTTCCTTCATAGCTTCCGCCGTCTGTTTCCACCCGCAGGCCGTCAGTGATGGCAACGATATTTTGTACGGTTTCCTCCTTGAACTCTGCTCCGAATTTCTCAGCCTGTCGTTTGCCTGTATCCACAAGGTCAGAGCCGCCAATTTCTGATATTCCGTAGTAGTTCTCGAACCAAGCGCGTTTTGTCATTCCTTTGTTGTTCTCAAACACGAGCGTCTTTTTTCCTGCTTTTGCAGTAAAAATGGCTGCACTTGCTCCAGCCGGACCAGCACCAATAATAACGATATCGTACATACGACATACCTCCAATAATGGTTGGTTTGATTACTTCACTAGTATATAAACGGCAGCTTGAAAAAAGCAAATGGCTTGTCCTTCTCTTGTTCACATCTGTTCACAATATATTCTAAAATAAGGCGTTGTTTTAAATAAAATCGTTTGATATAGTTCTATTATCGAACTGTTTCATAATAGAATTAATTTCGTGGATATTTAGAAACTACATAAAGGGGGACACCAGTGTGGATCGAGCATCATTGAAACAACTCATCGATCGCTACGAAGCGGCTAATTTTCTTGTAAACCGTCGATTAAATGCGATGATCCGCGAGTTAATGCCAGATGATCTAACGGTAGACCAGTTTGCGACACTACGTTATTTGCATTCGAAGGAAATGAGCACATCATCCGAATTAGCGGACATTTTTTGCGTGGGCAAAAGCTCAATAACCGCGATCATTACGCGATTATTTGATAAAAACTTGATTCAAAGATTTCCAGATGAGAAGGATCGCAGGGTCATCTATTTAGCGCTAACCGAGGAAGGCAAGCAGGTTTGCGACCTCATGGAGGATAAGATACAAGTGCTGCTGGCCAAATACATTAATCGTTTTGAAGAGCAGGAAGCGAACTGTTTTATCGAAACCTTCGAGAAGCTTGCTAAAGAAATGATGAATCCATAGTTTTATTATATTTGAGGGGGAACAAAGATGAGAACCGTTTTGAAATTTAGATGGTTTGTCCTTATATTGTGGCTTGCTGCTGCCGTAGGCTTAATGCTCAGCGCGCCGAATATGGAAGAGCTTGTTCGTACGAAAGGGCAAATCAACGTGCCTGATGGTTATTCTTCGTCAGTCGCCAGGGACCTGGAGAAATCGATTGGCGGAGGCGATAATGCAGGCGCCAGCAGCGGAATGCCAACTGTACTTGTATTCCATAAGGACGGCGGTCTGAAGGATGCCGATTTAGCGGAAGTGAAGAGAGGAATCGATGAGCTGAAGAGCAAAGGCGAGGCTATCGGGGTTCTCTCCGTGACGACTCATTTTGATACCAAAGAGCTTGAGGAGCAAATGGTATCGAAGGATGGAAGCACCATCCTTGCGCTCGTTAATGTCGAGGCTGGCGACCGTGAGCTTGCTGAGCTGAGAGACGGTCTCTATGAGACGATTTCAGATGTGAAAGTGGAGCATTATTATACAGGGAACTGGCTTATTTCTGAGGATGTTGTACAAAGCTCGCAGGAAGGGCTTAAGAAAACCGAGTTTATTACGCTTGGATTTATTTTAATTATTTTGTTTGTTGTATTCCGTTCTGCGATTGCGCCACTCGTACCGCTAGTGGCCGTTGGATTTACTTATTTAATATCACAATCCGTTATTGCGTTTTTAGTCAAATATTTTGATTTTCCGCTTTCCAACTTCACGCAAATTTTCTTGGTTGCCGTATTATTTGGGATCGGCACAGACTATTGCATCCTGCTCATTAGCCGCTTCAAGGAAGAGTTGACGCATAGCAGCGGCAACAAGACAGAAGCGATTGTTCAAACTTACCGTACTGCAGGAAGAACCGTATTATTTTCTGGCTTAGCTGTGTTGGTGGGATTCTCAGCAATCGGATTCTCGACGTTTATGCTTTACCGCTCTGCCGTAGCCGTTGCAGTTGGTGTTGCGGTACTGCTTATCGCATTGTTTACGATCGTGCCGTTTTTTATGGCGGTGCTGGGTACAAAATTGTTTTGGCCGGCGAAAGGCTCGCTTGAGCATAAGCCGAGCAAGCTTTGGGGTACAGTGGGTAAGTTTTCACTAAAACGCCCTTTGTGGGCGCTCGTTATTTTGGCAGTAATTATCGTACCTTTCCTTACAGCGTATAAAGGCACAATCTCTTTCAACTCGCTGGATGAGATTGGCGATAAATATGACTCTGTTAAAGCGTTCAACATTATTGCGGATAGCTTTGGACCTGGTGATTCACTGCCTACTACCGTTGTGGTCAAAGCTGATAAACCGATGGACACACCTGAGGGGCTTGCTGTACTAGAGCAAATCAGCCGCGAGCTTGCGAATTCTGGAGGCATCAAGGCCGTTCGCAGTGCAACTCGTCCGACAGGTGATGTAATGGAGCAATTTCTCGTGGCAGATCAAGTTACCACCCTTGAGAGTGGGCTTGGTCAAAGCGGCGAAGGCTTGGGCAAAATCGGTGATGGTCTCTCCGAGGCAAGCAGCGCGTTAAGCGAGAATAAGCCGAAATTAAATGAAGCTGTTGACGGCGCCGGTAAGCTCGTTAATGGTACGAATGAGCTGAAGGCTGGGATTGTACAGCTTGGCGCAGGTTTGAAGAAGATTCAGCAAGGGCTGCAGGATGGATCTGCAGGTGCGGGAGAGCTTAGCGAGGGCTTGAAGCAGGCGCAGGCGAGTGCGGAGCAGCTGGCAGGCGCGAGCCGTAAATTGCTTAGCAGCTACGAGCAGCTAGGCGGCGGTCTTGGAAAGCTTACAGGTGCATATAGCGCGATTGCATCTGAACAGGAGAAGCTTGCGAGCGGGTTATCCGGCGTACAGCAAAGTCTGACTGCACTTCAGGAAAGTCACCCAGAGCTGCAAACCGATGAGACTTTTAAACAAACCATGCTTGCTCTTGGAAATCTCCAGCAAGGAGCAGCAGGAATCAGCGGGCAGTTGTCTCAGCTTAATGAGCAGCTGACAGGCATTTCAGCGGGAATGACACAAGCGAATGCCGGTTTCTTGCAAGCAAGTGAAGGGCAAACGGCGCTAGCTTCGGGTCTTGGCAAGCTTGCTGCAGGACTTGGAGAACTGCAAAAAGGAATTGAGCAGGCAGCCGCAGGCCAAGGTCAAATTGTATCGAAGCTGCCTGGTGTCACGCAGGGCTTTAATGAACTATCAGATGGACAGAAGGAACTGCAGGCAGGGTTTGCATCGCTAAACGATCAGCTGGGCGAATTGACCGGCGGTTTGGATCAAAGCGTTGATGGCTTATCGAAGGTAACCGATGGACTCACATCCGCGGGCGGATATTTGAATAGTCTAGCGGAATCGCCGAATAAGCAAATGACGGGCTTTTATATTCCAGAGGAAGCCATTGCGAACAAGGAATTTCAGGCTGCCCTTAATGTGTATATGTCGGAGGATCGCCAAACAGCGAAGTTCGATGTCATATTTAAAGGCAATCCGTATGCACAGGAAACGATGGCGCAAATCGACGGACTGGAAGCAGCTGTTCACCGCGCGATTCAAAACACCGATTATAACGGATCACAGGTAGCTGTCGGCGGTGTAACGAGTATGAATAACGATTTGAGCAATATTTCAGCGTCGGATTATTCGCGTACGGTTATTCTCATGCTCATCGGCATTTCAATTATCCTTATCCTTTTGTTCCGCTCGATCGTCATGCCGCTTTATATGATCGCATCGCTTCTCGTTACGTTCTATTCCTCAATGGCGATTGCAGAAGTCATATTCGTAAGGCTGCTTGGGCAGTCGGGAATTAGCTGGGCGGTTCCATTTTTCGGGTTCGTCATGCTCGTCGCACTAGGAATTGATTATAGTATTTTCTTGATGGATCGCTTTAAAGAATACCGCCATCTGTCGCCTCAGGAAGCCATTTTGGAAGCGATGAAAAACATGGGTACGGTTATTATGTCTGCAGCCGTTATTCTAGGCGGAACATTCGCAGCGATGCTTCCTTCAGGAGTGATGTCACTCCTGCAAATTGCAACTATTGTGCTTTGTGGACTGTTCATCTATGCATTGTTGATGCTTCCATTATTCATTCCAGTTATGGTACGCACTTTCGGTCCTGCTAACTGGTGGCCGTTTATGGGACGCAAACAGGATGCTGAGAAAACGGATCGTTTGCATAGCGGTCAAACGCTTAAGGGTCACCATGTTTCGCATGATTCAACTCACTAGTTAATAAAGCAGGGTTATCCAGGGTCTTTGGTGCATGACAAAGACCTATGCGATAACCCTTTTCTTGTTACTTAACGTCCGGCCAATTCGTATGGAACTATAGCTGCATTCGCATTTTTCACGGACCCATCGAGAAAGGCGCTGATTTGCTGCTGCTGCTCAGTTAACAGACGCTGCAGCTCTTCTGCTTGCTCTTTGCTTGCGGATGCTTCTTGTTCGGCGCGTGTTACCAGCTTAAGCAGATTAAAGGATTCAATCGATAATCCAAGCTTAATCCGAATTTTCTCATTCCGGAACGATTCGGCTTTTGGCGATGGGCTGCTGCCCTCCGCTTTATTGTACTTTGTTTTCTCAGGAAGCAGCTGTAATGCTGCACGACCTTGCTCGGTAATTTTATAGACTTTTTTGGCGCCATCCTCTAAGCGAACGGAGACGAAGCCGGATCCCACAAGCATTTGAAGCGTGGGATAAATGGAGCCGGCACTGGGTACATAAAGTCCGCCAGATTGCTCCTCTAGAGCCTTCATCATCTGGTAGCCGTGCATTGGCTGGTCGATGAGCAGCTTCATAAGTGCAGCCTTCACGCCGCCGCGGCCAAAATAACGCTTGCTGCTGCGCGGATTGACTTTAGGCTCTTCCTTGCTATGTTGATGATGCTCTTTGGAAACATCGTTAGTAGACATCTTCAAGTTAAGTCACCTCGATCTTTATGATAAGGAAAGCTTTTGTTTTTCAATGCTTGAGGGTGAAGTGAAACGTAAGGGATCGCTCATCAACTGTCATTTGGAATAAGCTTACTCTACTTACAGCATTGACAATGATAATTATTATTATTTACAATTTATAAAATAATATTGTTTATCAAGGATGTGAGCGCGCATGTCGCAGCAACCGAATCAAACAAAGTACGGTGAAATGTTCTATATTGGCACGGAGGAAGTTAAGCTCCCGTCGCTGCACCATATGCAGTTGAACAATCGAGAGGAGCAATGCTTTGCGTTTGTGCTTCAACATAAAATAAAAGTTTCCATTGTGAAGAAGGGGCAGCACACGACTAAAAAAGCCGTTGGCGGTGAGCTGTTTCTCATTCCGTCCCATTGTGAATGTACGCTGCTTAATGAGGGCAACCATCTAGCTGAAATCGTACTTATTCGCTTCCGAAGCGGTTCGACAGCAGCAGGCGCGGAGATGCTCCCTTACCGAGACAGTATGGGATTAAAACTGCTGAGGCTGCCGCAGGCGAGAAGCTGGCTTCAGGACTTTCAAAGCGACTGCGGTACTGATGATGTGGTTTTATACTATCAGCTGCAATCACAGCTTTATGCAATGGTGGCTGCGCTCATTCAGTCCGTCCAGCAGCCGAGAGAGACCGAAGCTGATTTAATTGGCTACGTCGAGCAAGCCAAGCAGTTTATGATTGAGCAGTTAAGTACACCGATGGATATGGAGGAGCTCGCAAGATCCTCAGGGGTGAGTACAAGCCGTTTTTATCAAGCCTTTCGCAGTTATACAGGACTTACACCGCTTAAATATATGACCAAGCTGAGGCTCGATGCTTCTATGCGCATGCTCTCGGGTACGTCCTCTTCCATCGTCGACGTGGCCCATTCCGTCGGCTATCCTGACGAGTACTATTTTAGCCGGCTGTTTAAGAAACATATGGGACTGGCTCCTACGGAATATGCCCAGCTTGCGAAGAAACGAGTAGCCACGCTTGTATCTGTGTTCGCGGGCGACCTATCAGCTATCGGAATGCCTACTTGCTTGTCCTTTATTCGTTTGAGCACTCATCAGCATGAACGGGTGCTCCAGCAGCTGCGTGAAGCGGAGCCGGATCTCATATTGGCAGGTATGCTGGATGAGGAAATGTACGCGGCATGTTCGGCTATCGCTCCGGTTCTAATGCTCGATTGGAAGGCTTATTCCTGGAAGGAGCGGCTGCTTGAGATAAGTAATGCATTAGGCTTGTCCACCGTAGCAGAGCGCTGGTTGTCCTATTATGAGATGAAGGTGCAAAACGCGCGTGAGCAGCTCAAAAATAGTCTAGGCGATGAGCCTATCTTAATTGTTCATGCCGGAAAAACGGGCTTTCGAATATTTGGCCCGCGCCGCCGCAAGATGAAGGACCTTTTTTATGACGATTTGCAAATGACCTATCCGAAATCGGCACACCAGATCGGATTTCTTGATACGAGCTCGCTAAGGGAGATCGCTGAACTAGGCTGCAGCAGCGTTCTCTTCCTCGTACCAGCGGAGGCTTCCCGTGATTATTGCAATCAGCTGGAGGAGGGCTGGCGCCGATTGAGGGAAAAGGATGCACGCAGAAGATGTATCTTTATCGGCTATCACGACCGGCTGAACTATAATCCGACCGTCCACGATGGGCTCATCGATGAGACAGTGAGGCATTTGATGAGTTGCGCGCAATAAATGAGGCGCTCGTTCCATTTTATCTGTGGTATTCTGCAAAAAAAAAGAAGAGGTCAGCTGTATTGATTGAAGCGCATGTAGCCGATAAATAAAGTAATGGTTATGCATCATTACTTTATGATCGGGAGGGAATTTATGAAGCTCAATCAAATGGGCAAAGCACTATACCCGCTCTCGTTAATTATCATGATATCTTTCATAAGCGGTTGTACGCTTAATCCAAATAGTCCGGAACCGCTTGAACAGACACCAGCTCCGAATAAGGTGACTTTAAAAATTGTTGAGAGCCTAATGACGCCGCTACGGACAGTGGAATTAGACAAATTGATTGCACAATTTGAGCTCGACAATCCAACCATTGAGATTGTGAGAGTTTCGTCAGAATACGAGACCGCTGATCAGACGATCTTGACGATGCTGGAGCAGAACCAAGCGATTGATATTGTTGAGGTGCGGGACGTTACGGTACATCAGCTTGCGGAAAGTGGTCTGATAACCAGCTTGGAGAGTTATATTTCATCATGGAGCAATTATATGCTGCTTAACAATAATGCAAAGCTGATGTCTAGAGATGCAGGCGATGTTGCTTATTATATTCCGAGCAGTCTTTATCAAGTGCAGCTTTATTATCGCAAGGATTGGTTCGATGCCAAGGCGCTGCAAGTGCCAGAAACATGGGAGCAGCTCTTCTTTGTCGGCAAGCAATTGACGAAGCCGATGGAGAGGATATACGGCTTTTCCTTTCGAGGAGGCAGTGGTGCCGTTAATACGTTGTCTTCAATCGTTCAGGACTATAACGGAGAGAACGTCGATATAAGCGATTCCATGTTTAATACGGATGGCTCGACGATATTCTCAGGCAAGCGGGCAGCAGAGGCTGTTGAGCTTTACAAGAAGATTTATACAGAGATCTCAGATCCTGCGTCCATAGATTGGGGCTTTAATGAACAGGTTCAAGCATTTGTGAACGGCAATGCGGCTTTGCTTATCCAAGACTCAGACGTGATAGAGATGATCAAGGAAAAGCTGGAGAGCAGCCAGTGGGCAACAGCCCCTTTGCCTACAGGGCCTGATGGGATCTCTCATTACAACGTTGGTGCAGCCGGCTGGGGGATTGCTTCCCAGTCTAAGCATAAGGATGAGGCTTGGAAATTCATTTCCTATTTGTCATCGATTGAGAACAATCGTGCCTTTGCTGATGCCTCAGGCGTTATATCCATCTATAACAATACGATTGAAGAGGAAAAGTATTCTACAGGACCGTATGCCCCTTATATGCTGATGGCAAATGACCCCGATCGGTTTCAGGGCGTAAAAAAACCGAGCTATTATAAAAATTACAGTCAATTTTTTCAAATGGGAACGGATTTGGGTCGACAACATTTGATGAATATCATTTCTACGGAGGAATTGCTTAAGCAGTTCGATGATTTTTGGCGGAAGCAAGGAAAACAGGAGCGAGATTAAATGACTGGAGGATGCTGTAGGCATGTTAGTTTCAAATGCCCAGCACCTCCTTTTTTAATTGGATGGATAGGCGATGTGATCTCGTATGAAGCGAGTTGCACAGGGCAACATGTAAGGATAGAGCTTGTGCCTTGACCAGAGTGCAGAGCCGCATATACGATAGTAGAAGTTATCTTTTTTTATCGCTGGCTAGCGATTGCAAGACAATAAGGAGGAACATTAGTGAAGCAGTTATTGGTTGTTTTTACAGGCGGGACCATTGGAAGCAAAAAGCAGGGAAACGGCATCGATGTTAATGACGCGGGATCTTATTCGCTTATAGATGATTATATCAACAGTGCTGAGCAGCGCGATGATGTTAGACTTGATGCGATACAGCCGCTTAACTTGTTAAGTGAAAACATGACGACCGAGGATTGGATTGCGCTTGCAGAGGCTGTCCATGGGATAGATACCGACTCGTATGCTGGGATAGTCATCACCCATGGTTCGGATACGCTGGCTTATAGCGCAGCGATGATCGGTTATTTGTTCACAGATACAAAAATTCCAATTGTGCTGACCGCCAGCAATTACCCGGTTGCCGATGAAAGAAGCAATGGGCGCCGTAATTTTGCAAATGCAATCGATTTTGTAGTGGATGCACAGCTGCCGGGCGTATTTGTCGTTTACGAGGATGACAAAGGGGATGCACTTGTTTACTTAGCAACTAGAGTTACGCAAGCGATGTCCTTTACGGATCAATTCGGCAGCCCCTACGGCGTGCCGTACGGAAAGATGGCAGATCGAGTGTTCAACTGGCTGGAGCATGAGAGAAATCCAAGACCGGAAGCGCTGAGTACTAAGCCTAAAGCGTCGTTTGCATGGGAGCCGGACACCCTTAAGCTCGATTCCAGCATCGTCTATATTCGGCCATATCCGGGCTTGAATTATTCGCTGTATGATTTTACAACGATTCGGCCGAAGGCGATCCTCCATGATTTGCATCATTCGGGTACTGCAAGCGCAATAGAAGCAGGGCCGTACTCGCTTCCTGCGTTTATTGCAAACTGTAAAAAGCTTGGCATCGATGTATACATATGTCCGATCCGAGATCGTTCGGCAGCCCTATATTCGTCGTCACTGCGCCTTATTGAAGCGGGTGCCATTGTAATTGAGAAGCTATCGGTTGAGGCTGCAATAACGAAGCTCATGCTCGCATATGGTCTATATGATGATAAAGCACAGGCAAAAGCTTTCGTAACGGAAAGTGTTTTGTATCACGAACATAACGAGGTGTAAAATGATTATAGAAAAGCTGGTGCTTTTGACAGAAAAAGCAGCAAGCATTTTGCCTTTTTATAGGGATGTGCTGGCATTGCCGGTTATTCGCTCCGAGAAGGACAGCTTTACCGTTCAGGCAGGCTGGAGCGAGCTGACTTTTCAAGAGACTGGTGATCAAGCTGCTGAAGCGTATTGTTATCACTTTGCCTTTACGATTCCAGAGAATAAGCTTGAGGAAGCAAAAAAGTGGATCGAAGCGCTTGTTCCGATTGGTACGGAGGCAGGTCAGGATGTGTCGTATAGTGAATCATGGAACTCGCATTCTGTTTATTTTGAAGACCCGTCGGGTAATATTTTAGAGCTGATTGCTCGCCATACGATGGATAACGGTGTTGACCGTCCCTTTGACCCGCAGCAAGACATTCTTTGTATCAGTGAAATTGGCATAACGACCAGCGACGTTCCTACAGCAGTCGATCAATTTGCAGAGCTTGGCATCATGACCTATAGGACGCGCAATGACAATTTCAATCCAATCGGCGATGATAATGGTATATTTATAGTGGTTGGAAAAGGAAGACGCTGGCATTTTACGAACAAAACCGCAGAGAGCTTCCCAGTTGTTGTGACCGTGCGCGGGCTGGGTGAGCTGTACTTGGTGGAAGGCGAGCAAGGCTTGTTGATTGAAAATAAAAAGTAGAGGAGCATTCAACGATGGGAGAACATTTAAAAGTAGGGGACCAGGTCCCGAATTTTAAGCTGCAAGCATCCAATGGCAAAGAAGTTGAGCTTGCGGATTACTCAGGCAAGAAGCTCGTTATTTATTTTTATCCGCGCGACATGACGCCTGGCTGTACGACTGAATCATGTGATTTTCGTGACTTTAATGGCGAGTTCGGCACGAACAACACGGAGGTAATCGGAATCAGCCCAGATGATCTTGCCTCCCATGAGCAATTCGTAGACAAGCATGAGCTGCCATTCCTATTGCTGTCTGACACCGAGCATACGGTTTCGGAGCTGTTCGGCGTATGGAAGCTGCGGAGCTGGAACGGTGAGGAGTTTATGGGTATCGAGCGCTCGACTTTCCTGCTTGATGAACAGGGCAAGCTTGTTAAGGAATGGCGCAGCGTAAGCGTAGATGGACATGTGAAGGAAGTACTTGAAGCGGTAAAAAGCAGCTAGCTTTTTCATTTGCATAAAAAGAGGCTCCTCTCGAAGCGTGATATTCGCTTCAAGGGGAGCCTTTTAGTTTTATTATTATTTGGTCTTCCACGAAGGCAGTTGGCTAACATAGCTGTCAGATAAGTTGAGGAGCTCTAATGCACGCTGATACTCATCTTCTGTCGCAGCCTGCTCCGTAATGCCGTCTCCGGCTAAGGAATAGTGCTTGCCGTCCTCATATCCGCTGCCTGACATGAATAGCTCTTTGCTGCTTAAGAATGAGCCAGTCGGGAGATAATAACGTTGTGGCAATACGTTATACGACTGATTAAACAAGTCTTGGCCGAAGTGGATATGATCATCCAAGGAAATGCCAAGCATGTTCGCGATCGTAGGCAATACGTCAACTTGACCGCCAAGCTGATCGAATACTTTGCCTTCAGTTACGCCTGTCGATGCAACAACGAGCGGAATGTTGATCATATCGGTGTAGCTATATTCATGACCATAAATTTCAGCCATAAGCGCTTTGTCATCACGATCCAGCGAGTACACTGGAAGGCCGAGATGGTCACCGTATAACAAGATTAAGCTGTTGTCCCAAATGCCGCGTTCCTTCAAATCTGCAATGAATTCGCCAAGGGCGAAGTCAGCGTAGTTTTGTGCACGGATATAATCACCAACAAAAGTTTTCTCATAACGCTCAGGGAGCGTCATTTTGTATTTGTCAGCAGGAATGGTGAATGGGTGATGTGATGTCATCGAAATAACATGGGAATAAAATGGTTTGCCATTCTCGCTCATGCGTGACATTTCAGCAGCTGTTTTCTTGTAAAGCTGCTCATCGGAAGCACCAAAAAATACGGTATCTTCATCTCCAAAAAACTTCTGATCGTAGTAACGGTCGAATCCAAGCGCTTTGTAAAGCTCGCCGCGATTCCAGAACTCAACAACATTCGTATGGAACGTAGTTGTATCATAGCCGTTTGCTTTCAGCAGTTTCGGCAAGCTCGGAAGCTCTTTGTCGGCATAAATCATCGTTGCTGCGCCGCGTGGCGGAATATAGAAAGACGTGTTTACGACGAATTCCGCATCGGATGTATTGCCTTGGCCGACTTGCTGATAGAAATGCTTGAAGTAATAGTTTTCGTTGACCAGCTTATTAATGTTAGGCGTAATCTCTTTTCCGTCAATCTTCAAATTGACGAGGAAGTTTTGAAATGACTCCATTTGAATAATGATGACGTTTTTGCCTGCTGCTGTTTTCCACAGCTGCGGAGCTGCAGGTGTTTCAATCTTTTTGACGGAATCGATTTTTTCTTGCGTGATATGATTTGGATCAACAAAGTCAATCGTTTTGTTTTTGAAAATCATATAAGCCTCGTAATTGAGTATGCCCATTTGCTCCGCTTTGACGATCTCATTCATGCTGGCGCGGTTAGGCAAAATATTGAACAAGCAAAGCGCAATTGAAATGCTGAACAGGGCAAGGACAAGGCGTTTGCTTTCCTTGACGGAGCTTTGTTTCTTCCAATTCACGGCTTTCTTAGGCCTGAACAGCAGCACAGCCATAATGATAATGTCGATAAAGATGAGCAAGTAGTAAGGGTCCATCAGTGAAAATACGCTATTTTTTACCGCGGTGACTTGGTTTACCTGCTCTAGAGCGAGATAGGTTACAATAACGCCGTAATACTTGTAATACATAATGACGGCAAATAATATGAGTGTCATTACTAGATTTGCTATTAAATAGTAAATAAGTTTACGTTTCGAAGCGAACCACTCTATGAGACAATAAACAATGAGGACAAACGGAATTTCTTTTAAAATAGTAGTCCACGAAAAACCATCCTCGAAAATGACCATCCAAGCCAGATAGCTTTTGAGAAGCATGATAAATGAAAAGAAAAGGATGGGACGAGTGCTTAATAATCGTTTTGGAGTTAAAAATGTCATATAACCGCCTACCTTTCACAGCAAAAACTGGCCATCTCACAGAGGCAGCCAGGCCGCTAATCATAATATACGTTCGTTCTGTAAATTCTTATCCATTATGCTCCTAATTATAGTCGAATGTCAAAAGGCAAAAGGCTCCTCCATGTCCAATCATAATTTATTGTAAATAACAAATTTATAAGGATTTTTGTTTATTCCTATTCATTACAACATTTCCAAGCTATTAGATTGAAACATTATTGCTGATTTAGTAGTCTATTAACTAGATGCTATTAGACAAACCATGATTACAAGTATAATTACATGAAATATATGTAAAAAATTATGTTGGAGGCTTATCATGAAAAAAAGAAGAAGAAGGCTGCTGCTGTTTATTATTGTATGCGCAGGAATGGTGTTTGGTTACTCTTTATTTAATAAGGATGAGACAACCACGATTCCGCCAAAGCAAGCTTCCGCTGATGGTTCCGCTAACGGCGGGGAAGTGTCGGGCAGCATAGGTTCTGAGCCTACGGATAAGCCGAGCGGCGGAACTCCAACAGATGGACAGCCCATAGCTACGGATAAGCCTAACTCAAGCAATAACGGTAATGGCGGCAAGGGCTCTGGCACAGGAAAAGCAGAGCAGACTGAAGACGGAATGGTCGTTATTGCTAAACCAGAGGATATCGCGGTGCTTGTGAATAAGCAGCACAAGCTTCCGGAGGAATACAATCCCACGGATTTAGTTTATCCTGACGTTCGGTTTATATTTGCAGAGAAAATTGAAAAACGCTTGATGAGACAGGATGCAGCTACAGCGCTTGAGAAGCTGTTTGCAGCCGCTGAGGAAGACAACATCCAATTGGCCGGTGTATCCGCTTATCGCTCGCATAAGACGCAAACAACGCTCTTTGATCGCTATGTGAAGAGGGATGGACTCGAAAAGGCAAGAACCTATAGCGCTCTACCTGGTACAAGCGAGCATGAAACGGGACTAGCGATCGATGTGTCGGGTAGTGACGGCAAGTGTGCGGCTGCCGATTGTTTTGCAGATACAAAGGAAGCGCAGTGGCTTGAGAAGTATGCACATGAGTACGGATTTATCATTCGTTACTTGGAAGGCAAAGAAAAGATTACAGGCTATCAATATGAGCCATGGCATTTGCGGTATGTAGGTGTGGATGTGGCTACTGAGATGGCGAAGAGCGGAGAAGTGCTGGAAGAGTATTTTGACGCGGTTCCTGTTACAAAATAAGAAGCAATAGCGCAGCGCAAGCTATATTCGGATAAGCCTTATTGTTCATAAAGGATAGTCGCTTGCGCTGCTTGCTATTGGTAATGCCCTTCGTTAGATCTTTGCTTCAAACGTTTTGCAATCTGTTTCTTCGGAGTTGCTGGCTTGCTTGCCGCGATTGCTGACCACATAAATAGAAGAGGCGCCGCAGTGATTACCTGCTGCCCAGAACTTGCATGAATTCACTTCGCACAGTACATCCTTAGCCATTGACAATTCACCTCCTCTCTATATAGGATGGACAAACGATATATCGTTTTATACTCAGGAAGGATGGATAGATATGGGAGTTAAGCTTTATTTTAATCATGACGCCGGTGTAGACGACCTGGTATCGCTTTTTCTTCTTTTGCAAATGAAAGATGTTGATCTGCTTGGGGTATCCGTTATTCCAGCCGACGGCTATTTGGAGCCTGGCATCAAAGCCAGCAGCAAAATCATTGACCGCTTTGGCGACCCTGTCAAAAATAAATCGCTTGAAGTGGCTAGATCAAATTCACGCGGTGTAAACCCATTCCCTGCTGAATGGCGTATGCATACGTTTTTTGTGGACGCGCTGCCTATTTTAAATGAATCAGGAACGATTAACACGAAAGTATCTGCGCTGCCAGCGCATCAACATATGATTGAACAGCTTCGCAAATCGGATGAGAAGGTGACTTTGCTGTTTACAGGTCCGCTTACTGACCTAGCAAGAGCGCTGGATGAAGCTCCGGATGTGGAAGCGAAGATTGAGAAGCTTGTATGGATGGGCGGCACGTTTAATGAGAAGGGCAATGTTCAAGAGCCTGAGCATGACGGAACCGCAGAATGGAATGCCTTCTGGGACCCTGAATCTATGCACCGCGTATGGGCAAGCAGCATTCCGATTTTGCTTGTTGCGCTTGAGAGCACGAACAAAGTACCTCTTACGATGGATGTACGCAACCGCTGGGCATCGCTTCGCAAGCATGAAGGACTAGATTTTGTCGGTCAATGTTACGCTGCATGTCCTCCACTTGTTTATATGGAGACGAACTCGACATATTATTTGTGGGATGTGCTTACGACAGCTGTTGTCGGCAACCCGGATCTCGTGGAAATTAAGACGGTACACAGCGGCGTGATTAAGGATGGACCTAGTCAAGGCCGTACGGTGGAAGTGGAGGGCGGTCGCCCGGTCAGCCTTGTGTATGATGTTGATCCTGTTCGATTCTTCGATTATATTACGGACCTTTCTGCAAGTGCGGTTAGCTACAATGTTAAGCAAGACTAAACCATAACAAAAAGCGCAGCTTCGAATGAGTTACACTCATCCAAGGCTGCGCTTTTTTTAAAATATAAGAAAGTATATTATTTTCTCATACTTAGCTTATATTTCACGGTCTAAGCTGCTTCAGTGTCAGAAGGACGCCGAAGGCGTTTTAGCTTGTTTAATCCATTTCATAAATTGAACCTGATTTGCTGGCATAAAGCTCGGCGTATACCTTCTCGGCGTAAGCATCGGTCATACCCGAAATATAATCCGCAACAAATCGCGGCCAGCTCCATTTGTTCTTATGGATCTCGTAATTTTCTATCCAGTCTGGCGGAATGATAAGGCGACCAGATTCTTGAACCTTGAAGCTGTCCCATAACCGTCTTATCATAATTTCACTGCGCATCTGCAAGCGCTGAACACGGAAATCCTTAATGAGTGTTACCCATGCAAGCTTCTTCAAAATCTCCATCGTGCGGAGTAACTCGATATCCTGTTGCCCATTGTTGACGAACGTGACCTTTTTCCAGCTGCGCGATGTATCGTCTATAATGCCGACTTTGCTTGCAAACAAGCTGACCCAGCGCGCTTTCATCTCCCGCCTTGTACGCGAGGCTTCGCGATCACAGCTTGCATACAGCTCCTGCCACTGCTCGAAATAGGAGACGAGTACACGCTTCACCATCGCAGGGATATCGACCTCACCCCAGCCGATTCCGGTATTGCCTTTATCCTCGACAATTTCCTGAACAACATGATCGATAAGTCTGCTGTCTTCAAAGAAAGTGCGATTCATTTGGATTTTACCTGCACGTATGCCGTCTTCGATGTCATGTGTGGAATAAGCGATGTCATCACATAAATCCATGAGCTGTGCTTCCAATGTTGAGCAACCTTCTGGAATTTTCCATAAATGGCGAAGCTGTTCAATCTCTCCCCACTCTGTGCTGTATAGCCCTTTTAGACGGCCAGGCTCACTGAGACTAAAAGGGTATTTATTAATAGCAAGCAAGACAGCTGCAGTTAAATCAAGGCCGCTTCCGCTTCCTGCCCTTTTCTCTAAAAACATCAATATTCGAAAATTTTGCGCATTGCCCTCGTATGGTATGCCATACTCCTCCATGAGCAAATGGTTGAGCACTTCTTCCCCTTTGTGTCCAAAGGGGGGATGACCCAAATCATGCGCGATCGCGGCAATCTCGACGACAGCGGGATCTAATATGAGCCCCGGATGCTCTTTGCGTGCAAGGAAATCATATTGTTTGCCTAACTTGCGAGCAACCTCGCGTGCAATCTGCGACACTTCGAGAGAGTGAGTTAGCCTTGTTCTATAGTAATCGCCCGTACCTGCGCCAAATACTTGTGATTTACCTTGCAGGCGGCGAAAGGCGGGAGATTGAATGAGTCTCGCATAATCTCGTTCATACTCATCTCGCTCCTCGCTTAAAGTACCGAGCGCTTTCTCGTCCAATCTAAGCTTGCGTATGTCCATCGTAAGTCCTCCAGTGCCGTTTATGCGGGTAGTATTGAAATATATTAGCTCATCTAGTACATGTTGTAGATAGGTTTTTTTACGTCTTAAATTAGGAAAAATGCTTTGTTGCTTGAATTGTAGCATATAATGAGGCTTGAACATACACCGTGCTTGGAGTATGATCGCATTAGCTTTAACATAAAACTGAGGTGCTATAATACGGATGGTTATAATGCAAAATGCATCTGCAATTATTATGCTGCTAAACATTTTTTTGGCGATTACGGTTATCTTTCTAGAGAGGCGCAGCGCAAGTACAACTTGGGCATGGCTGATGATTCTTTTTTTCATCCCCGTTTTCGGCTTTGTTTTGTATTTAATATTAGGGCAGAAGGTACGTAAAAGAAAGCTGTATAAGCTGCTGGGCGATAGTCAGCGCATTATCGAGCATACGGTCGAGAGGCAAATGCGCCAGCTGCGAGAAGATGAAATTGTATATAATGATCCGGCGATGCGAAGTTATCAAGACATGATCTATATGAGTCTGAAAACGAGCTATGCGGTATATACGAGCAATAATGCGGTTGAGATCTACACGGAGGGCAATCAGAAGTTTGATGCGCTGCTTAAGGATATAGAATCAGCCCAGCATCATATTCATCTCGTTTATTATATCGTCCGAGACGATGAGCTTGGCAGAAGATTGGTTAAGGCGCTGGCAGCGAAAGCGGCGGAGGGCGTAGAAGTCAAGTTTTTGTACGATCATATAGGAAGCTCAAGCTTGCCGAAGCGTTATTTTGCGGAGTTGATTGCAGCAGGCGGCAGGGAAGCGGCGTTTTTCCCATCGCGAATTCCTTATTTGAATTTAAAAATCAATTATCGCAATCATCGCAAGCTCGTTATCGTTGACGGACAAGTCGGTTATATTGGCGGCTTCAACATCGGGGACGAATATTTAGGATTAAACGAGCATTTCGGCGAATGGCGGGATACACATCTTAGAGTTCGCGGCAATGCCGTGCTGCAGATGCAGGCGCAGTTTCTGATGGATTGGAATTTAGCGGCTTCCGGTCGAATTGAGCTTAACGAGCTGTATTTCCCAATTATGAGCGATGATACGGGAACAATTGGCATGCAGCTTGTAGCGAGTGGCCCGGATACGCAATATCAGCAAATTAAAAATGGTTATATCAAAATGATTTATTCAGCTCGGAAAACAATCAGCTTACAAACGCCATATTTTGTACCGGATGAAAGCTTGATGACCGCGCTGAAGATCGCTGCCCTGTCTGGGGTAGATGTACGTATTATGCTGCCGAGCAAGCCGGATCATTTCTTTGTATACTGGGCAACTCATTCTTATTTGGGAGAGCTTCTCGCAGGCGGAGTGAAATGTTATATGTACGAGAAAGGGTTTCTTCATGCAAAAACGCTTGTCATCGACGGCAAGGTGGCGTCCGTTGGAACAGCCAATGTCGATATTCGCAGCTTTAAGCTTAATTTCGAGATGAATGCGTTTATCTATGATACGCAGACATCGGCAAAGCTGCAACGCATTTTTGAAGATGATGTCAAACATTGCACGCAGTTAACGGAACAAGTTTATGCTAATCGTCCAATCATCAATCGATTGAAAGAATCAATTTCCAGACTTCTCAGTCCAATCCTATAGACAAACATCAGTCTAATCCAATAGACGCAAATCAGTCCGAGCCTATAGACGCACATAAGAAGGGCTTCTGCTTATCTAAGATAACCAGAAGCCCTTCACGTGCTTGGTAGAGAACTATTCAATTTATTCTAACGCTCCAATCCGCTGTTTGCCTCTTCTTCGTCCTTTCGAATTTGTTACAAACCTATCGACTTCGATCCTCATTTTATTGACCTCGATCAACTTCCTTTCGATTTGTTTCAAATCCTTGTTGCTTGTAAGTACTTCTCATCCATATGATCGACTACATCCGTCTTCGCTATTGTCCCAGCATGTCCGGCAGTGCTTGAATGCTCCTTCCCGAGATTATGAGACATGCATCGCTAACCTACTTCAATGGGCTATCCCCTCTCGTTTAAGATAGGCTTAGTATACACCTTTATTTGAATTTTGTAAATATTCAGATTATTTAATTCGACAAAAAATTTTGTGTTGTTTTTTTAGGTGTGATTTTGCGAGTGAGGTGGGGAGGGTTTGCATCTTAAAGTAGTATAAGCTGTTGATCATGGTGAGTGAAGTTGCGCATGATGGTAGGGGGTGTAGAAATGGTTGCAAGAGCTGTAAACGCGACAAAACATTGACTATTATGCCCGCCAGCGTTCAACCTGTACTTCATACACCTCAAACAGAAACTTCTGTGTCCGTCACCATTTTTGTAATGAGCGTAGAAGTCGAAGTTAATGATGAGTGGAGTTCATGCTTGCCTCTAACGAACTCAAAAGTCGTTATTATAATGATTTAGGCATAATCTGAATTCTAACGAACTTAGAGAACGCTATACGCTCAAAAATGAGTTGAATCATTGATTTTGGAGGCTAATAGGGTTATCTGGGTTCGTTACGTTTGCAAGAGTGTGAAATTGAAGCAAATAAGACTTCTGGGTTTCGTTTCAACTTTTTGCGAGGTGCTTTTGTAGATAGCGTGTGGCTTCTGTGTAAAGTTAATGAGCTTCCATATTGTTTCGTCTAGTATTGGTTGTGGCTTTGAGCCGCCTTTTGGAATAAGGAGGATAAAGGAAAGCTCATGAGGTTGACCGTTTTCGACCTTCAATTTATACTTAGTCTAAAATCAGTAGTTAAAGGAATGATCTTTTTATGAATAAAATTAACTTAACGATACAGCGCAAGGCCATCTTTGAAGTTGTGCAGCAAGCCCATGATCACCCGACGGCGGCCGATGTCATTGAACGGCTTCGGGGCAAAGGCTTCAACTTCGCTTACGGCACCGTGTACAACTCATTGCGGTATTTGACAGACGTGGGTCTCATTAGAGAATTGAAGCTTGGAGAAACAGTTAGCCGCTATGATGCTCGGACGGATGAACATCAGCATATCGTGTGTACTGTATGCGGGCGCGTGGATGAAGTATTGACCGACTTGCCGAGTGAGTGGATGGAGAAGGTCGCTTTGGAGACGAAATACAAAATCGAGCATGTGCAAGTTGTATTAGAGGGGGTTTGTGATCAATGCGCGACGAAACAACCACAATGAACAACGATTATATGAACGAGGGCATGCCGCTCGACCAGAGTGCAGCCGCTGGCTATTCAGAGGAAGAGCTGCTGCAAAACGGGATGCTTTGCTCGATCACGAAGCGGGTCATGATTATTAGTCCGTTTCCAGAGAGGGTCAAAAGCCTGCTTGTCGCACTTTCATCCGAATGTTTTGATGTGTTTTCATTGCATGATTTCAATAAAAGCATGCTCCAAAGCTTGCAGCCAGAGCTGCTCGTATTTGATGCGATTCCTGTAGCTCAAGCTGCCGCGAGCCATACGCTGCAAGCAGGTGCAGAACTGGTAGAAGCGGCTGAGCTGCATGCGGTTCCTGTCCTCATTTTAATGGATCAAAAATCGTATGATAGCCGTGAAACTTTTGCCCTTGGCGCATCTGAGCTGCTAGTCTGGCCGGCTAAACCTGAGCAAGCGATAAAACAAATCAACCGTATGCTTCTGAATAAGCCAGCAGCAGCTGCGAAGGCGGATAGCGACATTCGTGTGTTTAAGGATATTGCAGTTGATCTCAAAAAAATGACCGTTGATCGGGCGGGGCAGCGAATTGAGCTTACGAAGACGGAATATGATTTGCTTCTGCATTTCATGACATCAGACGGTTCCGTTCTAACGCGTGAATCTTTGCTCGATACCGTTTGGGGGCTGCATTTCTATGGAGGCAGCAACTTGGTGGATGCTCATATTAAGAGCTTGCGCAAAAAACTAAAGGATAGCGCCGTAGCGCCAAAATATATAGTTACCGTGCGTGGTGTAGGCTACCGGATAGCGGATATTCGTGACTGAGGGGTAAGTGCATCATTTTAGGTAATGAATTTCACCAGCATGCTGTGGTTCATGAAATATTCATTTTTCATTCATTAGGCTTTCATGACAGTTGACCGTTGATTCGATAAGATTGTTTTATGAATTTAGATCAAGTCTAAATATATAAAATGATCGATGAGGTGCTATCATGGAAAACTATATGACAACGAATCAAGGCACGCCGGTTGGCGATAATCAAAACTCGCGCACAGCGGGGCAGCGTGGACCAACACTAATAGAGGATTACCATTTGCTTGAGAAGCTTGCGCATTTTGATCGGGAGCGTATTCCAGAGCGTGTCGTGCATGCTAGGGGAGCAGGCGCACATGGAGTATTTCGTACGGAAGTTAGTATGAAGGATCATACGAAGGCTCTTTTTATGCAGGAGCCGGGAGTAGAGACGCCTGTATTTGTACGCTTTTCAACGGTTATTAACGGAACAGGCTCGCCGGAGACGGCGCGCGACCCACGCGGCTTTGCGGTAAAATTTTATACGCAGGAAGGTAACTATGATCTTGTTGGAAACCATTTGCCGGTATTTTTCATTCGAGATGCGATGAAATTTCCTGATATGGTGCATTCCCTCAAGCCGGCGCCAAATACGAATGTCCAAGAGCCTGCGCGCTACTGGGATTTCATGACGCTCTCCCCAGAATCGACGCATATGCTCACCTGGTTGTTCTCCGATGACGGAACGCCTGCTACTTATCGTGAAATGGACGGATTCGGCGTTCATGCCTTCAAATGGATTAATGATGATGGTAAACCGACCTATGTTAAATATCATTGGAAGTCGCTGCAAGGAGTACGAAACTTTACAGCAGCTGAAGCTAGCGTGATGCAAGGCAAAGACTTTAACCATGCGACACGTGATTTACATGATGCAATTGAACTTGGCAACTTCCCAGAATGGGAGCTTCATGTACAGCTTATGCCTGTCGATCATGTGGAACGGTATGCGTTTGATCCATTAGATCCAACGAAGGTGTGGCCGGAGGATATGTATCCGTTGCAAAAGGTAGGCACGATGACGTTGAACCGCAACCCAGTAAACTATTTTGCTGAGGTTGAGCAATCTGCTTTCTCGCCAAGCACACTTGTACCAGGAATCGAGCCATCGGAGGATAAATTGCTGCAAGGCCGATTGTTCTCTTATCCGGATACTCAGCGCTACCGCCTTGGAGCGAACTACCTGCACATTCCAGTAAATTGCCCGTATGCACCTGTTCGCAACTATCAACGAGATGGTGCAATGACAATGCATGCAAATCCTTCTCCAGTGAATTACGAACCTAATAGCTCATCAGAGAGTCCAAAGGAAGCAAAGACTAACGGGGATTCTTATGTACCTCTTCAGGGACAGGCTGGCCGCCAAAAAATCGACAAAACTGACGATTTCACTCAAGCGGGCGAGCGCTATCGCTCATTGCCTGAAGAACAACGAGCAAACCTAATCGCCAATTTGACTGGTGAGCTGGAGCAAACAAACGATGATATAAGACTCCGCGCCATCTGCAACTTCTTCCGAGCTGATCGCGAACTAGGCATGAAGCTTTCGCAAGCGCTGGGCGTCGATATCCGCAAGTTTGTACCTCAGAGTTAATTCAAAAGCAAACGGGAACATGATGACAGAAGCACGCTGAATATGCGTGTTTCTGGGTTTCCCATCTACATATTCTTAAATCCACTTGAAGCCATGAGTAAGCTTAAAAGCAACCTCCAACTACGAGAAACCACAATCGGTCAATCTTAAATGATTAACCCATTCAAGACGAGCGATTTAACTAAAAATGAAGAAACTTTTAAACACCCAGTACTCTACTCAACAATCTACGAACTATTGAACCGACCCACGAACCCACGAACCCACGAACCCACGAAACAAACTAACCAATTCTTTCAATATCAACTAACAATAGCAGGAAAACCTCCGGCTAATTATGCTAATCCAGCTGATTTTGCTCACTTAGAAGGAATATCTCCCGTTAATTTGTTGGATATTAGCAAATTAAGCTGAGATGGACAGTATTAACAGGAGAAATTCCTCTTAAATTAGTATTTTCCGTAAAAAAGTGTGAATTAGCGGTAGAAATTCCAGTTAAGCTACTTTTCTTTGAGGAGACAAGTTATGGAGGCAAGTAAGTTACATTTCTTATGCGAAGGTTACGTTCATTTTAACCAAATCACTCAACATCAATTAACACTAACAGGAAAATCTCCATCTAATTTTACTAATTCGGCTGATTTTAGTCATTTAGAAGGAAAGCCTCCCGTTAATTTGTTGGATATTAGCAAATTCCGCTGAAATGGACTGAATTAACAGGAGAAATTCCTGTTAAATTATTATTTTCCGTAAAAAAGGGTGAAATAGCGGTACATATTCCAGCTAAGTTACTTTTCTTTTGAGGAGACAAGTTGAGGAAGCATTTTAGTTGCGTTTCATGCCAACTGATCGTTTATATGAGGTGGATAAGGTTGGACTTTCAGTCAACGGATAAGGTTGATATAACGCTAAAAAGAATGCAAGAACAACACTATTCTTATGATTCCAGATGCCTTATAATCAATGACAAGAGACGAAGAACGTCCCGTTACCACTCACTCTAGAGTGGTGACGGGACGTTTTCTATTTTCCAGAGGGGATGATTGAAGGTGACTTATGAGGAGGCGCATCGCACATTTATTCAATACCATTTAGATAAAAGGCCAGGGGAACGTCGCGGAAGGCTGGAAAGAGGACATGGACATGCGGAATCCAAATTTTTGTGTATTGTCTGGTGGCCTTTGTGTGGAGATTTTCGAAACCTGCATCCTGAGTATGAAGTGTTGGATTGGCGCGGCAGATCCTATTTTGCAGATTTTGCTTGGTTTTCGGGTACTGTAAAGCTCATTATTGAGATCAAAGGATTTGCATCTCATGTTAGAGACATGGATCGACAAAAATATTGCCATGAACTAAACCGCGAAACCTTTTTGCATGCGATGGGCTATCCGGTCATCTCTTACGCTTATGATGATGTTGAGAAAAACCCTGAGATATGTATGACCATGCTTAAAATGGTGATGAGCAGGTACCAGGCTAGGCGAGCACCAATAACACGAATTCAACTAGCAGAGAAAGAAACTATACGGCTTGCAGTTCAACAGGCTCATTTAATCAGGCCAAAGGATGTGGAGCGCCATTTTGGTATTGATCATAAAACAGCAGTAAATTTATTGAAAAAGTTATGCTCAAAAGGAGGGCTTATCCCTCTTTATCGTGGCGATCGACAACGAGTCGTAGGATATGAGCTCGCTCATGACTTTCTTAATTTTCTGGATTAATGGTTCAATCATTATTGCGACCGGCTTCAGCTTCTTTCTTACATCGCAGCTTCCATGAAGCTAAATGAAAATGAGGAACTTTTAGATCAGAAGAAAAGCTTCCATAGACGGTCATAGGCTTAAAAAAATAGCGTATGTTTGCGATGTTTATGGTTTTGAAGTACGATGGAATAAAGAGTAGTTTATTGCTGCCTTGTAAAGGATTAAGAGCATTTTCGCGATTATAAAAATAGGGCATCCACACCATGAAAACGGGGGTAATTAGCGGTGCTGCTGTCAACGCAAGTGATTCAAGTTGGTTCCATCGTCATATCAGCTCTGGCCGGTCTTACACTTATTATCCTGCGTATGCGCGCTGGTAAACGGCCGACCTCATTGCGCAAAATCATCATACCGCCGTTAGGCATGGCAACAGGCTTCGTCATGTTTGCCTTTTCCCAGACGCATATTCCATGGTTTTGGGGGTTAGCCGCTTTTTTGACCGGCATGCTGATCTTTGCTTTCCCATTAATCGTCACGACCCGCTTGGAACGCGTGAAGTCGGAAATCTATGTCAGACGATCTAAGGCGTTTGTATTTATTATGCTGACGCTGTTCATAATCAGGCTTTCTCTACATAGTGTCGTAGAGCAATATATGTCGATTCCGCAAACCGGGGCGGTTTTCTATTTGCTCGCTTTTGGCATGATTCTACCATGGCGCTTGGCTATGATTAGTGATTATATGAGACTGCAAAAAGTAGAAATGTAAGTTGAATGGGGGAGAATGTATGGATTCGAAGCTGACAGAACGAGTGAAGCTGACCCAGAGCAAACTTAGAAGACGGACACTATCTGCGATTTTTCAAGAATTTGATCAAAAAATAATGAAGCTTGAGCGCGGCAAACGTGAAGAAAAGTATCTTAAAATGTCGGAAACGCCATTTTCTTTTTTTCGCGGCAGCGCTTATTTGTTTTATTTTGACGCATCACGAATTTGGTTTCCTTATCACACGCCAGAGGGGCGTCCCACTTGGGCTCAGGGCGATCTGCACTTTGAGAACTTTGGTGCTTTCCGCAATGAGCAAGGTACGCTCGTCTATGATGTGAATGATTTTGACGAAGGTTATCTGGGCTCGTATTTGTATGATTTGATGCGAATGTCGGTAAGTATAGCGCTCGTCGGCAGGCTTAAAGGACAAACCCATGCTAATCAGATTAGCGCGGTTGAAGCTTATCTACAGGCCTATTCCAAGCAGATGCGTCGATTCGCAAAGGGCAAGGATGACCCTGGCACCTATGTGATTGATATTGAGCGTGCGGAAGGTCCCGTCAAGAAGCTGCTCAAAAAACTGCAAAAACGCAAGGATCAGCACTTCCTTGAAAAGGTTACGGCGCTCGTACAGGAGCATAGGCAGTTTGCAACGACAGATGAAATTGTATCTCCGACTGACGAAGAACGTGAGGCTTTATTGCAAGCATGGCCGATGTATTTAGATACCGTCAAAGCCGATGACTCAGAAGAATTGCGTCATTTTCAGGTAAAGGATATTGCAGTGAAGCATGGCTCGGGGACAGCATCTATTGGGCTCGATAGATACTATGTACTGATTGAAGCAGGCGAAGATGCACAAGGCGAGGACGATATCGTGCTTGAGGTAAAGGAAGTGCGCGTTCCAGTTCCAGCTTATTTTATGCCTTATGATGAGACATTTTGGTCTATGTTTGAGCATCAGGGACAGCGCGTCACCATGACTCAGAGAGCGATGCACCATGAGGCAGACCCGTATCTTGGATGGCTATCTATTGGAGAGCGGCAGTTTTATGTGCGTGAGCGATCACCATATAAGAAGCGGCTTAAGCTAGAAGCGCTTGATACGGCTGGAGACTTGCTGTCGGTTACGACGAGCATGGGCAGGCTGACTGCAAAAATGCATGCGCGGGCGGATGCCGATGTAGCGCAAGGGATTCTCGCGTATCACAGTGAGATTGAGATTGTGAAGGCGATGGGCAATGACGAGGATGCTTTTTGCACGTCAATTGCCAATTGGGCGCTGTCCTACGCGGATCAAGTAGAGCAGGATTATGCTTTGTTCACGGAATGGCTGGGCAGTAGAAAGAAGCAATCGCAATTATAAATAATATGACTGCACTGAGGTGCGAGGTAACTCGCAAGAGGAGCAGTCTTTTTTTTTTTTGCGTAGCAGCTATAAAAAAACGGTGGTCAGCGTAGGGGATTACATATAAAGACTGGATTATCGGTTTTAGAACCATGCTTCGCTTTTCCTATAAAGGCTTTAGGTTTGACATTCATTTGTTTTGCATGGTATTCTATGTAATAATTAAATTGTGTACAATTTAATTTATTATAACTCACATATTTTAGAGGAGGCAATAAACAATGAGCATTTACTCACATGAGCTGCAAAGCATTAATGGTAAACAACAAAGCATGGAACAATATAAAGGGAAGGTGCTAATTGTCGTCAACACAGCAAGCAAATGCGGCTTTACACCACAATACGCGGATTTGCAAAAACTATATGAACAATATAAAGACCAAGGCCTTGAGATTCTTGGTTTTCCAAGTAATCAATTTGGCGAGCAGGAGCCGGGTGCAAACTCTGATGTTCAAAGCTTTTGCCAGTTGAACTACGGAGTGACATTCCCTCTTTTTGAGAAAACTGATGTACGGGACGAGACCGCTCATCCTCTTTTCAAGCAGCTAACGGAAGATGCGCCTTTCCAAGGTTTTGATACAAGCAACCCTAGCGGTAAAATGCTCAATGCTTTCCTTTCGGAGAAGCTGCCTCATTACCTCGAAGGCAACTCAGTCAAATGGAACTTTACTAAATTTCTAATTGACCGTGAAGGCAATGTCGTAAAACGGTTCGAATCGACCGATGAACCTTCCGATATGAAGGCTAATATCGAGCAGCTGCTATAGTGCTCCCTCACTTAAAAATGAAATAGATGCGGCTTCCGGGCGAAAAAAAGCCCATTTAATGGTTGTTTTAGTCGTTTTGTAGGTAAGACTGGCGTCTAATGACGAATAGCTTCCTTATAACCAAACATTCTTCGATGTGAAGGACTATACTTCGACCTTTGGAAGTGAATGCAAAGCTTACTTCTATATGCGTGAATCGGATGGTTCTTAGAAGTGATATAGAATAAAGTAGGATCATTACGGACAACGAGATGTGCGAGGCTAGATCAATATGCTAACGCAATGCCGTAAAATCAACGGGTAATTGCTGAGGTTTTGATAGAGTGAACAACGAGCAATAGATGGGTTTTTAATTGGGAGAACAACGGATGCGACTACACGTTCACACAGCGTCTATTAAGCAAAATGTGATTGGCCTAACCTCAGTTTAAGAGTTAATTGTTGGGTTCATCATGCACTTCATACTGTGCCTTACTACACTGCAATTCATTTGAAAATATCGTACTTATCATCTATTAAATTAATATAAGATAGAAGTTGAAAATGGACAGAAACGATTAATCGTTTCTGTCCATTTTTTGATGGTCCTAAATATCTAAAATTCGATATTCGAGCATTTTTCGATCACGAATTAAAGTTGTAAATATGCAATCATATTCAGATAAAACTTTTTACGAATTCAATATATTTCTTTATTATATAGGGATTTATGCATTACAAGTACGTGGATGAATCAACGTTTAAAAAGGTTTATATATGCAAAAATAAAAGTTATTCAGTCCTGTTAACTAGAATCAAATGAATAAATAGAAGTGAAAACGGAGCGGCAATGAGGCAGTGTGAAATATGCTGATTTATGATGCCGTTCGTGACACCATTCTGATGATTGGCGAAGCACAAAGTAACCATCGTCAATACACATTCCAGCCTGTTGGATTGTGTGATTTTCAAATGAAACTATAACGGCTCAGAACGTGCGCTTGCAGATATATTTTTTGAAAAAGGTTATACTACCCATCGGAGCAATAGATAAGTCGCAGACAGCTTAGATTACTACAGGAGGAATGGCTTATGAAGGATCAAAAACAAGAAGGAGCCTCACAAAGCGAGGAGAGCGGTACAGGGGAGCGGTTTACGTCCTCAGGATTTATTTTGGCGGCAATAGGCAGTGCGGTCGGACTCGGCAACATGTGGAGGTTCCCGTATATTACAGGTAAATATGGAGGAGCGGCCTTTTTTCTTCTATTTTTTATATGCATGCTGTTAGTAGGTCTGCCGGTGCTGCTAGCGGAACTATCAGTAGGTCGAGGCGGCCGCGGCAATGCGTCCTCTTCGTTCACGCGGCTGGGCGCGCATAAGATGTGGAGCGGCTTCGGCGTTATTATCATTTTGGGAGCGTTCGTTATATTGTCGTTCTATGCGATAGTCGCAGGCTGGACTTTGCATTATGCGATGCTGTCTTTTACAGGGCAGCTGTTTGAAAATAATGATTTTGCGCAGCAGTTCAGTGATCTTAATGGAAGCTGGATGCCGGTATTCTGGCAATTCATCGTCTTGCTTCTAACGGGCCTGATCATTATTCGAGGTGTATCGGCAGGTATTGAAAAGGTTAATAAAATTTTTATTCCAGGGCTGCTTGTACTGCTCATTGTACTTTGTGTGCGTGTTATGTTTCTGGATGGAGCCGGCGAAGGCGCAGCCTTTTTCCTAAAGCCTGACTTTAGCAAGCTGACAGCGGAGTCTGCATTCGTAGCGCTTGGCCATGCCTTCCTATCCCTTTCCCTTGGCATGGGTACCATTATTACTTATGGGGCGTACGTGGATAAACGGCAGTCGCTTTCTCTAGCAACAGCAGCAGTAGGTACAGGCAATATTGTTTATGCACTTCTTGCAGGACTGATTATTTTCCCTACTACCTTCGCATTTGGACTCGAGGCTTCGCAAGGCCCTGGTCTCGTATTCGTAGCCTTGCCTGCAGCATTCTCAGCGATGCCGTTAGGGTGGCTGTTTGGAGGGCTGTTCTTCGTAATGATCGCCTTTGCTTCGCTTACTTCAACCATCTCACTGCTCGAGGTGCCGGTTGCTTTCGTTCGCGAGAAATTTGGCTGGAGCCGAAGCTTTTCAGTTATTTTGTTATCCATTCTTTGCTTCGTTATTGGGGTGCCATCGGCGTTATCGCTTGGTGACAAAATACCTTGGCTTACGTTTGGCGGGAAGTCGTTTTTTGACTGGGTTGATTTTGTATGCACAAACATCGTTCTGCCGCTTGGCGGACTAGTCGTTACTATATTTGTCGGGTATGTATGGAAAGGCGGAGCTAAGGAGTCAGGCTTGTCTGCATGGTGGCTGCGAGTATGGTTATTCATGCTGCGTTATGTGGCGCCAATTCTGGTATTGCTCGTATTTCTTTATTCTTCCGGCATTATTTCGTTCTAGTGCTCTGGATTGCTAGGCTCGGGAGCATGCTCTGAAAGTGGCTGATACATACTAAGTATTATAATTTGACGGGAATTTGTGTATTATAAGAGGATAAATATTTTCCGTGGGAAAGGTTGGTCGCAGATGGAGAATGCAGTAGATAACAAGTCCTCATCCTCGAATTTTATAAAAAGCATCGTAGTCGAAGATTTGAAGAGCGGCCAAGTGAAAGAAATCGTCACTCGTTTTCCGCCAGAGCCAAATGGCTATTTGCATATTGGACATGCCAAGTCGATTTGCTTGAACTTTGAGCTGGCTGATGAATTCAAGGGCAAGACAAACTTGCGTTTTGACGATACGAATCCGTTAAAAGAAGATACTGAGTATGTAGAGTCCATCCAAGAGGATGTTCGCTGGCTTGGCTTCGAATGGGACGACCTTCGCTTTGCTTCCGATTATTTTGAAGAGCTTTACAATCGTGCGGTGTTTCTTATTCAAAAGGGCAAAGCATATGTATGTGATCTGACAGCTGAGCAAATGCGCGAGTATCGCGGCACGTTGACAGAGCCAGGCAAGGAAAGCCCGTATCGGAACCGTACAGTAGAGGAAAACCTTGATTTGTTCGCACGCATGCGCGCAGGCGAATTTAAGGACGGCGAAAAGGTGCTGCGCGCAAAAATTGATATGGCATCACCGAACATCACATTGCGTGATCCTGTGCTGTATCGCATTGCGCATACGCATCATCACCGTACAGGAGATGCTTGGTGCATCTATCCGATGTATGACTATGCTCACCCGCTAAGCGATGCCATTGAAGGCATCACGCATTCGATCTGTACGCTGGAATTTGAGGACCACCGTCCACTCTATGATTGGACGATAGCTGAATGTGAGATGGCTTCCACACCGCATCAATATGAATTTGCCCGCCTGAACGTAACGAACACCGTTATGAGCAAGCGCAAGCTGAAGCAATTGGTGGATGAAGGGGCAGTAGACGGCTGGGATGATCCGCGTATGCCAACGATCAGCGGTTTGCGCCGCAAAGGCTATACACCGGAATCGCTGCGTGCTTTCTGCCGTGAGATCGGTGTATCGAAAAGCAACAGCCTAGTGGATGAGCGCAACCTGGAGCATTTTATAAGAGAAGACTTGAAGCTGAAGGCACTTCGTACGATGGCTGTATTGCGTCCGCTTAAAGTGGTCATTACAAACTATCCAGAAGGTCAAACCGAGCTGCTTGATGCCGAAAATAATGCGGAAAACGAAGAGATGGGAATCCGTCAAATTCCGTTTTCGCGTGAGATATACATTGAACAGGATGATTTCATGGAAAATCCTCCGAACAAATATTTCCGTCTGTTCCCTGGCAATGAAGTGCGTCTAAAACATGCTTACTTCATTACATGCCAAGAGGCGATCAAGGATGCAGAGGGCAATGTGATTGAGCTGCGCTGTACCTATGACGTGAAGACGAAGAGCGGATCCGGCTTTAATGAACGTAAAGTGAAAGGCACCATTCATTGGATTGAAGCTTCTCAGGCGATAGCTGCTGAGTTCCGTTTGTTTGAACCGCTCATTACGAGCGAAGCGGAAGATGAAGGCAAACCTTTCATGGAATGCATCAACCCGAATTCACTTGAAGTATTGCAAGGCTTTGTTGAGCCTAATATGAAAGATGCTGTGGGCGGCGATAAATTCCAATTTTTCCGTCACGGCTACTTTAATGTAGATCCGAAGGATACAACAAATGAGAAGCTTGCCTTCAACCGAATCGTTTCATTAAAGAGCTCGTTCGATCCGTCCAAGGCGTAAACCCGTCAAAAATAATACAAGCCTGCCTTGCCTGAGTGCTCGGCAGGCTTTCTTTCTGTTTAGAGGGGGATGAGAAGATGGCGAAGTATGATATTTATGGCTTAATACTAGCTGGAGGCTTAAGCACGAGAATGGGAGATGACAAAGCGCTGCTGCTTATTGAAGGCAAACCGCTCCTATATCGTCTCGTACAACAGCTAACAGAGCTTGTGCAGCATGTAGTTGTCTCAGTAGGAACGCCTCAGAGTGAAGAGTTTTATCGTAAAAGCCTTGAAGAATTAGGAGAGTCGGTAAGCTTCGTGACGGATCATTATCCAAAATGCGGCCCGTTATCGGGAATGCACGCGGGCTTGTCCATGATTGCAGAGGGTTATGTATTTGTTATGGCGTGTGATATGCCGCAATTGTCCGAAGGGTTGCTTGCTGAGCTAATGACTCATGTGGAAAAAGGGGTAGACGTAATCCATGCGTCTGACCAGCCTTTTCATGCACTCTATCATGCTAGCATTGCCATTCAAATAGAAGAAGCGCTAGAGAATCAAGATTATCGTCTCATGGGTTTACTGCGCAGGCTTCAGACCATCGAGGTTTCTCTGCCAGAGGAGTATGGTGTATCTGTTTTTACGAATCTCAACACGCCTGAAGATTATAACAAGTATAGGCAGGGACAAGGGGACTGAAGAAGCTCGCCCTTTATAGGCGGAATTAGACGGAATCTACCATGCAGCATAGATGCTTAAACATTCAGCGATGTGATATAATTTGTCAAAGTTGTAATAGGCCTATTTAAAGCAGCATCCATCTAGAAGTAGAAGGGTAAGAGGTGGCAGGTATGACCAAAGAACTCAAATATGAAATTATCGATGCGCAGCTAAGTGATCTGGGGCGTATTGTTGATATTTATAATTCAACAATTGCAAGCAGAATGGTGACGGCTGATCTTGAGCCAGCTACTGTAGCTAGCAAAAAAGCGTGGTTTGATGACCATTCTCCTGATTTCAGGCCGCTATGGGTATTAACGATTGAAGGGGAAATCGCAGCTTGGTTTAGTTTCCAATCGTTTTATGGCAGGCCGGCTTACAATGCGACTGCCGAGATAAGCATTTATATAGCGGAAGAATACCGTAAGCTTGGTCTTGGAACGGTACTGATTCAGAAAGCGATTGAGGCAAGTCCGGGCTTGGGAATAAATACGCTGCTTGGTTTTGTATTTGGACATAATGAGCCGAGCCTCGCTCTGCTTCGTAAGTTTGGATTTGAGGTTTGGGGTCATTTGCCTAAGGTAGCGGTACTGGACGGTGTAGAAAGAGATCTGGTGATCTCGGGGAGGCGTATATGAAGCGAACGCTTGTGATTAGTGATATTCATGGATGTTATACACCTTTTAATGATTTGCTTGAACGTATGAATTATTGTCCCGGCGAGGATCAGCTTATGCTGCTTGGTGATTTCGTTGATCGGGGACCGCAAAGCAGAGAAGTGGTAGAGCAGGTCATCGGCTTAGTCCAAAAGGATGGAGCAATCGCCATTCAAGGCAATCACGACGAGAGGCTCGTTGATGTTATGCTGGAGCGAAGCGAGCAGGCACTGCTTAAGTTTACCGGCCATGGCGGCAGGCAAACCGCAGAGAGCTATGCTGGCATTAAGCAAGGTCCGATTGAGTATGTTATCGATCAAGCCAAAATAGCTGTTCAGGAGCGTTACGCGCATCATATGACTTTTCTGGACAACCTGCCCTATTATCATGAGGATGAACACTTTATATATGTACATGCGGGTCTTAATCCGAATTACTTGAATTGGAAAGAGCAGCCTGCCAGAGATTTTCTTTACATAAAACAACCATTCCTTGAGAGGCCGACCAATGTAAACAAAACGGTTATTTTCGGCCATACAAAAACCATCGATATTCATGGAAAACCAGATGTTTGGTTTGGCGCAGGGAAGATTGGCGTTGACGGAGGATGTGCAACAGGACACCAGCTTAACGGACTAGCGATTACAGGAGCGGCAGAGTTTAACGTGTATTCTGTCCCTTGGAGATTGTAAGGGATGCGCGGGCATTCGAAAGCCATATTCAAAAGCTCTCTCCTGAATATGTTGATTACCGTAATTGCTTTGTTCTACACCTTGATCATGTGCTGGCTTTTATTTCATCGTGGCCGTTATTTTGGCGAGGGGTATAACTATAATCTGGTACCTCTTTATACGATAAAAAAATATATCATCCATTATGATCATTTCAACCCTGACATTTGGTTCAAAAACTTATTCGGAAACATTGTCTTGTTCATACCGATCGGCATATTTCTGCCCTTATTAAATAAGAAGTACTTGAAAGTATTTAGACTGACAATGGTCACGATTATGTTGATTACAGCCGTTGAGCTTACTCAAATGTTGACGCGGGTGGGCAGCTTCGACATTGACGATATTATTCTTAATACGTTTGGCGCGCTGCTTGGGCTGCTGATGACTAGGCTTGTCGTTCGTCGGACTCTGTAATTAACAAATCCTTTAATGTTAAAATAATTAAAAAGAAGCGATAGAAATATCGATTACGAAAGGAAGAATTGTCATTGAGTAAATTTTGGAGTCCGCTCACTGCTTCACTGGTGCCGTATGTTCCAGGCGAGCAGCCTAAGGATAAGACGTATATCAAATTGAATACGAATGAGAATCCGTACCCGCCATCTCCGAAGGTAATTGATGCGATCAAAGGAGCAGCTAATGCTGATCTGCGGCTATATCCTGATCCTACTTGCGAAGGGCTCGTGAAAGCAGCTGCCTCCTATTACGGATTGCGAGCAGAGCAAGTGTTTGCGGGCAACGGTTCTGATGAAATTTTAGCTTTTGCTTTCGCAGCTTTTTTTGATCCGGCTAAGACGGTACTGTTCCCTGATATTACTTACAGCTTCTATAAGGTGTATGCGAAGTTATATGGCTTGCAAACAGAGCTTATCGCATTGGACGAGCAATTTAACGTTCAAGTCGAAGCTTTCCATTCGGACAACGGTGGTATCATCATACCGAACCCGAATGCGCCAACGGCTCAATTGCTTCCGCTCGAGGATATTCGTACATTGCTTGCAAGCAATCCTGATCAGGTTGTTATCATCGACGAGGCTTACATTGACTTCGGCGGACAATCAGCAGTGGAGCTTATTCACGACTATCCGAATTTGCTTGTCGTTCAAACACTCTCGAAATCCCGTTCGCTCGCTGGCCTTCGCGTTGGTTTTGCTTTTGGCAGCGAGGAGTTGATTGATGGATTGAATCGAATCAAAAATTCATTTAATTCCTATACGATGGATCGGCTTGCTTTGGCAGGCGCCATTGCTGCTCTTGAGGATGACGCTTATTTCCGAGATACGACGGAGAAGGTCATTGCTACACGAGAACGTGTAACGGAGCAGGTGAAGGAGCTCGGCTTTGCTGCAACAGACTCGAAGGCAAACTTCGTCTTCATTTCGCATAAAACGATAGCAGCTAAGGACATCTTTGTGCAGTTGCGCGATAAGGGCGTGCTGGTCCGATATTTCGATCAACCTCGGATTAATGAATATTTGCGGGTGAGCATCGGAACGGATGAAGAAATGGATGCCTTTATTCGGGCACTCCAAGAAATCGTAGGCGAGTAATGGAAGAGGTTACGAAGGAGCAATTGTTGTTTCGGCGGTCGATGCGGTTGGTACTAGTTTTAAGTGCCATCTATGCTGCAGTGAGTAATGTGTTTCTATATACAGCTTATTATTATAGCGGGATTGTGGAGCAGAGCTACATCATTTGCATGATTATGATTATTGCGTTCGCTTTGCCGATCGTAAAGTTTTTTCGAAATCAGCATTGGTACTTTCCGATCTTCATATTTTTGTTCTGGATCCCGTTTAGCGTGCTTCTCGCATTTATACTAAGCCAAGTGCTTCCTCTTTCGGACAATACGGTCGATTTTGGACTGCTGCTTGTTTACTGCCTTATTTTGAACGTTATCGTTACGCTGCTTGGCATTACACTCGGCATGATCTTTAATGGAGGATCTACGCTTTGGAAGAAATATAGCCAAGCATCAAAGCAATAACAATAAAGCCATGTATGATCTCCAATGAAGGGGAGCATGCATGGCTTTATTTGATGATAGTTATTTTCATCTTGACTAAATGATTATTTCATTTTAAAATTTGTAAAAACTAACGTTCGTTAGGCAGGGGAACGAAGGCGGATCGGAGGGAATGACATGAGTGCTGAATTAACAACGTCGGAACGAATAAAGCTGGCGGCGCTGACGATGTTTGCAGAATCAGGCTATGAGGGGGCATCCTTGTCAGAAATTGCTAAGGCAGTGGGCATTAAGACGCCGTCCATATATGCACATTATAAATCGAAAGAACAACTGTTCTTGCAGCTCATTCAGGAAATGATTGTTGAAGAGCATAATCAGTTTATAGAGCTTCTTCAAGATATGGATCAGGCGCCGATTAAGGAGCAAGTACATCGACTGTTTACTTTTTTTACTGATCTCACTCATTTAACGACGGGTCAAGCTTTCTTGAAGAAAACGATGCTTGTACCGCCGCGCCATTTGCGCGAACAGCTCAATCAAGATTTATTGCGCTATGAGTATGAACTGAACAAGGGAATTATTAGCGTGCTGGAAAAGGGAGCGTCACAAGGGTTGTTTAACCTGGAAGAGACGGAACGGTTAATTGCTACCTTTTATGTATGTGTAGATGGCATCCTTGTTGAGAATCAAATATATGGAAAAGAGCTGCTTGAGAAAAGGAAGCAAATGGTGTGGCAATCATTATGGCAGATTTGGACGATGACAGCGAGAGAGGATTGAACAAAATGCAATGGGTCTTTTTATTATTAGCGGGGTTTCTTGAGGTAGGCTGGACGTTTGGCCTCAAATATTCGGAGGGCTTTACAGTGCTTGTTCCAAGCATAATAACAGTGGTGCTGCTTGTCATAAGCTTTATGCTGTTTGCCCGCGCGATGCGTACGATAGAGATTGGCGTTGCCTATGCAATGTTTACGGGAATTGGAACAGTAGGCACTGTTCTCGCAGGTATCATTATACTGAATGAGCCGGCTGATTTTTGGCGTTTGTTCTTTATCGCATTGCTTGTAGGGGGCATAGTTGGACTTAAGCTTGTGTCAAATGACAAGCCAGCTCCTGACAAAGCACCAAAGGCTGTAACCAACATAGAACAAGATAAGGTGGGTTCATAAAATGGCATGGGTCTTTTTAATCATATCAGGCTTCGGTGAGGTCGCCGGCGTTACTTTCATGAAGCTCTCTGATGGCTTTAAACGCTGGAAGGGGACGGTAGGGGCGATTGGCGCTGGTTTCGTGAGCTTTTTCTTCTTATCTAAAGCGTTACAGACGATTCCAATTAGTACGGCATATGGGATATGGACCGGAATCGGCTCGATAGGCAGCGTAGTGCTAGGTATGGTCATTTTTGGAGAGTCGAGAAATTGGCGCAAGATGCTGTTTCTCTCTATGATTATCTCAGGCGTTATCGGGCTGAAAGTAGTAAGTGGAGGCCATTAGGATCAAATTCGAAGCGAGACCGCGCAAAAGGGCTGTAAAGCTTTTTGGTGCGGTCTTTATTTTTGCAGCTACTGGTCTTACAATGAAAGGAAAGCATGTATGTAGATAGGGAGAAGAGGAGTACTTACTATGGAGGAGAAGCAGCTGAATACGTTTATTGCTCTTATGGAGCAGTCATTGCTCTCGGAGCTTGTGCTTGATAGCGTTGACCCCACAAATCCAATCCGGGTAGCGGAGACGCCGCGCGGTTGGAGACTGCTTGGGGCGGGCAATTACGCAGGCGTATTTACACATCAGGATTATTCGGATATAGCTGTGAAGGTTTATGCGCCAGGCCGGGACGGCTGGGAGAGTGAATGCGAGGTTTACCGGCGAATTGGCACGCATCCTGCCTTTTCAACTTGTTATCATGCCGGAGAATATAAAGGCCATTATTATTTGATTTTAAAGCGATTAAAGGGAAAAACTTTATATCAGTGCATCATTGATGGAGCAGCAATACCAAAAAAGGCGATAGAAGATATTGATCAAGCATTGGAGTATGCAAGATCCCGCGGTTTGTTCCCGCATGATGTGCATGGAAAAAATGTAATGATTAAGGATGGAAGGGGTATCGTGCTTGATATTTCAGATTTTTTGAAGGAAGAGCCGTGCACGATGTGGGATGATTTGAAGAAAGCCTACAATCGTATTTACATGCCTTTTCTATCCAAAAAACCGATTCCGGTTCCCGAATGGGTGCTGAACGGCGTTCGTAAGGGCTATCGTTTTATGAGGAATTCATCCGTAGTGGGACGCTCGTCCTAGGGAAGCAGCACAAACAGCGGCTGCCCTGAAAGGGTGCCGCTGCTTGGCAAAGCTTTGCCGCACATCTTAATGCTCCTCGTCAAACGCGTCCAGCAGCGTCTTGGCGAGATCGGCATCCTTTTTAAGCACATGAATCCGTTTCAAGGAATTGCCCTCAATGGTGATTTTGGTTTTCAATCCATTAGTTTTGAAATGAGCTTCCAATCGGTCTATGAGCTCCGATCTAGAACCCCCTTCCGTACGAATGACTACCCATCGATTCCAAAATAACGCCATTATGCGTCACCCCCTTAAAGTTTTACATTGTAAAACTAGTGTAGGAAGCCATGTGCCCATTGGATTTGAATGTCTTCTTATACGTTCAAATCAAATAAGGATGCACCTTTCATATTTATTCAGCATAAGCCTTCAAACATGACAGAAAACTCAAAAAAACATTTGCCTTTAATCCAAAATCTGTTGGGGAATAACGTGATTGCTCCTGCCGTATCCTAAGAAAGCGAGATGGTGACCTGACCTATTGACAAACTTAACTGTAACGGATAAAATTACAGTATAAAGCAGGGAGGCCCTTAAACAGTGAACAGCGAATTTACGATTGCCGTACACAGTCTCGTTTACTTGGCTTATTTACCGGAAAGAATGGCTAGCAGCGATATGATCGCCGAGAATGTCGGCACACATTCTGCTCGTGTTCGCAAGGTAATGGGTGGTTTGCGCCGCAGTGGATATGTAGATACCCGTGAAGGCTCAGGAGGCGGCTATAGGCTGACGATTGATCCGAATGTGGTAACACTTGCCGATATCTATCGCGTGATGGCACAAGGCTCGCTAATTCCGAGCTGGTGCTCGGGCAACCCAGAGATGGATTGTGTTGTTGGGTCGAATATGAATCAAGTGATGTTCGGCATATTTTGTACAGCGGAGAAGCAGCTGGAAAGTCATTTTAGCGCGATTACGATTCAGGATGTGTTGAAGCAAATTCACGCATGCGGTTAGCAAATGATGTTTCATTTAACGGTGAGACGGGTATTCCCTTTATCATACACATTGTTTGGAGAGGATGATTGAAATGGCAGTAGCATTGACGAAAGAAAACTTTAACGAGTCCATTCAAAACGGCGTTTCCCTTGTAGATTTCTGGGCACCTTGGTGTGGACCTTGCAAAATGCAGCTACCAATCGTTGAGGAGCTTTCCGCTGAGCTGGAAGGCCAAGCAGTAATTGCTAAAATTAACGTTGACGAGCAGCCAGAACTTGCTTCACAATTCGGCGTTATGAGTATCCCGACATTGATTTTGTTCAAAGACGGTCAACCCGTTGACAAAATGGTTGGCGTACAATCCAAAGATGCATTGAAAGCAAAAATTTCCGGCCAAATGTAAGCAACATTTTGTAATAAATAACCGTCTTAATATCGTCTGGTATCAGTGAGCAACTGGTGTCAGGCGATATTTTTTTTCTGGAAACTCTTATTTTCAGTAAGATAATATTGGTATAAAAGGTACTAAGTGTGAATGTAAAAATCGACCTAATTAAGCAAATGTTAAGGAAATAATAAGCGATTATACCAACCTTATCTGTTGCTTTATACTAATTTAGTTAGTAGAATTAAAAATAATTGTACGCAGCAGCGTGCCCTAACTTTGATTTATGGAGTGGTGATGTAGTGAACGCAGTCAGTACGAAAAAGGACAAAACGGTTACCGGAGAGTCCCTGCGGCAAGGTATGACATCTTCAAAAATTTTGATCATTATTCCGGCTTATAATGAAGAGCATAGCATAAGCCATGTGATACATGATGTGAAGACACATTGCCCATCTGCTCATATTCTGGTCATCAATGATGGCTCCAAAGACCGTACACGTGAAGTAGCTGAGGCGAACGGTGCTTCTGTCATTACACTTCCGACCAATTTGGGCATCGGCGGAGCTATGCAGACGGGATATCGTTATGCCCACCGTTATGACTATGATGTTGCCGTTCAAGTGGACGGAGATGGCCAGCATAAGGCGGAGCAGCTTCATTTGATTTTGGACCCCGTGCTTAGCGGGAAAGCGGATTTGGCGATTGGCTCACGTTTCATTGAACAAACCGGCTTCTTGTCTTCTGCAACGCGCAGAGTCGGTATCAAGATTTTATCTACTATTGTTACTGCAATGACACGCAAGCGCGTGCTGGACGTAACCTCAGGGTTCCGCGCTGCAAATAAACGTGCGATTGCCGTATTCCAAAGCGATTATGCGACAGACTATCCAGAAGTGGATTCCATCGTACTCATTCATCGCAGCGGATTGCGTACAAGCGAGGTAGCAGTCGTAATGGAAGCACGTACAGGCGGTACGTCATCAATAAATGCGATGCGTTCGGTTTATTATATGGTTAAGGTAACATTGTCGCTATTCATTCGCAGCTTGAAAGCAACAAAGCCAGTCGAGGTTCAATCTTAGAAAAATGTTTACGATGAGAGTTTGCTCTGCAAACTTTAAGGAGGATACACCATGCAAGCCTTGTGGATTATCACAAGTGTGGTTTTTTTGTTCGTGCTGATTATGTTGATTAACCGGAGATTGCTCCGTGAGCAGTATTCAATGCTCTGGCTGTTGTTTGGTGTAGTAATGCTGATATTGTCCGTACGCGTTCAGATTATTGATACGTTGGCTCACGCGATTGGTATTGCTTATGCGCCGGCGCTGCTTTTTCTAGTCGGAATTTTATTTTGTATTATGCTTATTTTGCATCTTACAGTCATTGTATCCAAATTGTCGGAGAAAGTTATTCGTCTTACACAAGAGCTTGGAATTTTACATCACGAGCTACATGAACGCAAAAGGTCGGATTCATAATGGCATATATCATATTGTTTCTTAATATTTTGCTGCTTGTTTCGGGCCAATTATTGTGGAAAACAGGAATGAACAAAATGGATACGGCGAAAGGCGACACATGGGTATCGTTATTGTGGTCGCCTCATATATGGTCGGGACTTGTTTTGTACGGAATTGCTACCGTTCTTTGGTTGTACGTACTTAAGAAGCTCCCGCTTAGCCTTGCCTATCCGCTGCAAAGCTTGGCTTATGTAATAGCGCTGGTTGCAGCTGTATTTATATTTAACGAATCGGTACCGCTGCAGCGCTGGATAGGCGCAGCTATTATTTTGGCGGGTGTAATCGTACTCGCTTGGAAATAAGCCGCTTTCAACATTAGGGAGGATCAATTTACGTGGTGGAATGGGTTAGGAAAAACAAAGCATGGACGATAGCGATCGTTCTTATTTTTATGCTTGCCTTGTGGCTGAGGGTTGATTTTCTTACATCGGTCAAACATAACATTTCACATGATTCGAAGTATTACGATGAGATGGTGCACCGGTTGCTTGATGAAGGCATTTACGCCTACAAGGAAGAGGTTCCAAATGCAAGGGTAACACCGGGTTATCCACTATTTATGACGGGTATGTATTTAGTGGCTGATCAAATCGGCGTAGAGCCGTTCCCGCTTATTCGTTGGGTACAGGTGTTAATTAGCATGGCTACACTCATTATCATTTATATGATTGCGATGCAGGCAACAAGAAACAAATGGGTGGCAATCGTAGCGTTTTTTATTAGTGCAATTTATCATCCCTTTATTTGGGCAAATGGAGCAGTTCTCACAGAAACGCTCGCATTATTTCTCTTAATGGCCTATCTGTCTTTGCAGTTATATGCCTTTCGTACCGAACGAAAGCGCGATGCTGCGCTAGCGGGTATCTTGTTAGGCCTGACAGTACTTGTTAGGGCGGAATTTCTACCGATTTTTGTTCCTTTGTACGGAGTATTTCTGCTTCAGAAATGGTACAAGAAGAAATCGGGTGTGCAGACCGAGGTCATATCCAAATGGGCTATTTTCAAAAAAGTTCTATTAATGGGTGTTATTACGGGGCTCTGCCTATCAGCTACGATGCTCCCTTGGTGGATAAGGAATGTCGTTTCATTAAATGAGTTTGTATTGACTGCTTCACAGTCCAATCCATTCAAAGCGGGTACTTATCCGAATAAAGATTATACAGACAAGATCGTTGATCCAACGGGATTGACACAGGATGAGGTTGCATGGGCGCGCATCAAAGCAGGCTTCACGCAGCAAACCTGGAAATATGTAAAATGGTATACGGTAGGAAAGCTTAAATATACTTATACGCATATGTTCTTCGGCTCGGGACATGCTCCTTTGTACCATGCTTATCCGAAGGTAGCATACTTGCATGTACTGATTATATACAGCACGATTATTCCGCTGCTTGCGCTTATATGGAGATGGAGACATCCTGCAGCCATGCTGGCGGTGGTCATCTTCGTCATGACGATGATTAGACTTGTGTTCGTACCGGAATATCGTTATAACTTTACCGTTATGCCCCTGTTTATTATATTGTTCTCTTGGCTCGGTATTTATATTTTGCAAAAAATATGGGCATATATTGAACGTAGAAAAACGGCGTAGCAGTTTTAACTGCATATTGTAAAAGACTGCCTAAAGGACAAGTGCCTTGAGCAGTCTTTTTTCGCTTATTGTGCAACTTCCACATTGTATGGCGCGTCTAATTTATGAATAAATTGGAAAAGCATTGGAGGGTGAAGCAGTGAGGATCAATCATCGAAAGAGGCTTGCGGTAGTGCTATCCACAGCGATGCTTATGAGTATGTTGCCAGCAACGGCATTTGCTGAAAGCTCAAACAAGCCAGCAGTGACGAATGCAGCAGCAAAAGCCGTGCCATCGTCGGAAGGAGACATCATGAAAGAAGGATTTGCAGCTCCAGTTGATGTAGCAATAACGAAGGAGAAAGCGGAAGCGCTAGCGAGGCAGTATGTAAGCATTCCGAAGGAGTATGTCCTCCAAGGAGCTAGTCTTAATATGGAAGTGATGGCTAGCGGCAAACGCAATGCTTGGGGACTGGATTTCGTGAAGAAGGTGAACGGCAAACATTTGGGAAGCATCTACGTTCGTATTCATGCGGATAAAGGTCAGCTTCTTGAGTTCAACTCTTATACCGATAACCCATCTGCCAAACCAACGTATCCGCTTAAGGTTGAACGTGATGCCGCACAGCAGATTGCGCTCCAATTCATAGATAAAATTGCAGCTGATTATAAAGGACAAATTCAATACAATCCTGACTATGGTGTTCAACTGCGTCCACCGCTAACGGGTGAGGTTGTGCATTCCATTCGTTATGATCGGTTGGTGAATGACATACCCTATGTAGATAACTACATAGAGCTTGAAGTGGATAGTGAAGGGCATGTCCGAAGATTTTCCTTGCAGTGGGATGATACAATTGTTTTCCCAAAAGTAGATGCAAAGCTGTCGGCAGCAGAGGCAAATGAAAAGCTGCGAGCAGCAGCAGCTCCACTGTTAGCTTATATCGTGCCTTACAATATGCAGGGGAAAAGGAAACCTTTGCTTAGTTATGAGCTTCAGCCTATATCGATCGATGCGGTGACTGGCCAGCTAAAGGATCAGTCGAGAGACAGTTATTTTAGAGCGGGAACGATATCGGAAACACCTATATCCGAGAAACCTTTAGGCGAAAAGCCGAAAGCGGGGGCAGTTACCGAGAAGCAAGCGATAGATGCGGTAAAAGCTGCTTTTGCGCTGCCGGCAGGGGTGGAGCTGAACGGTTCCAACTACAGTGAAAATAGCAATGAGAGCACAGGTGAAACCGAAGCCTATTGGCAGCTGAATTGGACAGTGAAAAAGGATGGCAAGGAAGTGGGCTCAGCTTCAGCTTCCGTTAACGGTCGCACTGGAGAGGTTCGCCATTTCAATACGTATATGTATAACGAACAAAGTCAATCAGGCGGGACAAAGGTGACGCTAGAGCAAGCGACTACAGCAGCGGTAGAGGCAATTAAGAAACGTCTGCCATGGCTAACGGATGAGCTATATCTGGTCAAACCTGATCCGAAGCAATATGAGGGAATTGTCGCAGGGCAACCTAGTCAATACTATTTCAATTTTGTACACAAAATCTATGGCGCAGTGGTTGAATATGACAACATTAACTTGTCGATACATTCAAGCACTGGGGAAGTTGTAAATTACGATGCTAATTTGTCGAACTTTGAATATCCAGCTGAGGCTCCTGCCTTGATTAAGAAGGAGCAGGCAGTTGACAGCTGGCTGAATTATTACCGAACACAGCTTACGTATCGGCTTGTGCAAAGCTTCACATGGAACGGGCAGCCTATTCCAATTGAGAAATATAAGCTGATGATTGCTTCAGGTGAAATAAGAGGCGACGAAGTGGATAGAAAGACAGAAGCAGAACTAGTTTACCAATTAGTGCCTAAGCTTATGGATGAGTCGGTGTTCCTCGATGCAGTGACGGGCGGCTGGCGAAATCGGGAAACAGGTGATGTCACACAGCTCGAGAAGCCAAAGGCTAAGGATATTGATGGACACTTTGCACAGCGTCAGCTTGAACTAATGGTTGCATACAAAGCGCTTGATGTGAAAGATGGTCTTGTGCGTCCTAATGAGGCGGTTACACGCGGAGAGCTGATTAAAATGCTGGTACTAGCGCGCAGCAGCGGAGTATCGCCGCTCTCGATGTCCTTCAGTAATCAGCTTGGTGGTAAAGCCTCATTTAATGATGTAGCTGCGGATTCCAGCTATTTCGTTTATGTTGAAAGTGCATTGGAACAAAATTTAATAGATGTTGGGGATGGCTCCTTTAACCCTAGCGGTAAAGTATCACGTGATGAGATGGCGGAGCTGATCGTGCGAGCACTTGGTTATAATGCGCTTGCGAATTATGATCATATTTTTAAAGCCTCGTTTAAAGACTCGGATCAGATCCAGAATAAGGGGCAGGCAGCCATTGTTGTAGGTCTCAAAATTATGAGCTTATCAGATGGCAAGTTTTTGCCTAAGAAACAAGTGACGCGAGGCGAAGCATCGGTAGCGTTTTTCCGTTACCTTCAATCGCGCGCAGAGCTGCAAGAAGCGCCGCTTCGGATGTAATGTATTCTTAATACAAGAAACCTGGATTCTACAAGTGGATGATACGCTTGCAGAACCCAGGTTTTTTATAGATAAGGGCTCGGAAGTTATCCTTTAATCCGTTTTCTTCTTTTTAGAGGTGAAATTTGTTACAGATTTTGTATCCTCAATGGTATCATTTACGAATGCCATATCTTGATTTTTGGCTTTCATATTCGTCGTTCCTTTGTAATTACCCTTATGAGTCTGATTTTCCATAAGCTTGCCTCCTCAAATTTTAGGTGCTTGTGTGCACAGCTTAAGCCAGCGCCAACATAGTATTTCCGCAGCGCGGCTTATCATTCTCAGAAGTGACTATCTTGCGGCGAGGCACAAATACAATATCGTTTAGGGGTATAAAACGGGTTAAAAACAAACGGCTGTTCAAATGCAGAGTTTTATAGGTTTTCACAACTTGCAATGCTTTTATCGATCAGAAAACCGTCTTCATTTGCCAAGGAAGCCATCAAATGCCGTTTAGGCTTAACGGATGGCACTTTCAAAGTAGGTGACGCTGGGGTATAATAGCTGGAGTTGTTTACTTTCGGGAAAATAGGGGTGTCTTATAGCATGGCATTGAAAGCAGGAATAGTAGGTTTGCCCAACGTCGGCAAATCAACATTGTTTAACGCAATTACGCAAGCAGGGGCAGAATCTGCCAATTATCCTTTTTGTACAATAGATCCTAACGTTGGTGTTGTTGAAGTACCGGATGAGCGTTTGGACAAGCTGGTTGAGCTCGTTGTTCCTAAGAGCATCGTGCCTACAGCGTTTGAGTTTGTCGATATTGCCGGCTTGGTTGCTGGTGCAAGCAAAGGCGAAGGATTGGGCAATAAATTTTTGGCGCATATCCGTGAGGTAGACGCCATTGTTCATGTGGTTCGCTGCTTCCAAGATGATAACATTACGCATGTATCTGGCAAGGTAGATCCAATTAGCGATATTCAAACGATTAATTTGGAGCTTATTTTGGCGGATATTGATTCTGTTGATAAAAAGATTGAACGCTCACGTAAAAACCTTAAGGGCGGAGACAAAAAAGTTGCTCAAGAAATCGAAGTGCTTGAACGCATCAAGGAAGCGTTGTACAACGATAAGCCTGCTCGCAGCCTTGAGCTGAGCGATGATGAGAAGCTGCTTGTCCGTGATTTGCATTTGCTTACAATGAAGACGGTTTTGTATGCCGCTAATGTGAGCGAAGACGAGGTTTCAAATTCAGACGGCAATGAGTACGTACAGAAAGTACGCGAATTCGCAGCTGCTGAAGGTGCTGAAGTTGTGCCAATCAGCGCGAAGGTTGAAGCTGAGATTGCCGAGCTTGAAGGCGAAGACAAAGAAATGTTCCTTGAGGAGCTTGGCATGTCGGAGTCGGGCTTGAACCGTTTGATCAGTGCAGCTTACAAGCTTCTTGGCCTATACACTTACTTCACAGCCGGTGTACAAGAGGTTCGAGCATGGACGATTCGCAGTGGAACAAAAGCGCCGCAGGCGGCTGGCGTTATTCATACCGATTTCGAACGTGGATTCATTCGTGCTGAGGTTGTTTCCTTTACAGATCTTGCAGCTGCGGGTTCGATGGTAGCGGCTCGTGAGAAGGGGCAAGTTCGTCTTGAGGGCAAAGAATATGTCGTTCGTGACGGCGATGTTATCCATTTCCGTTTTAACGTGTAAATATTAGGGGAATAATAGAGCCCTGTAAGTGCAGCTTTGCGCTTACAGGGTTTTGTTGCAATCAAGATTCATGCTGGATGCTCAGTAACCAATGGCGGTTGCCTGGTATATGAAGAATGAAGCGGTTCGTAAAAATGGGCATGATTAGCTGGCTGTAAATCGAAACCAGCAGTCGATAGAAACTCGATGATATGGTATAATGAACATTATCCTAATGGAATAAACAGAGGTGAATGATCGTGTTTGACCGTTTACAAGCACTCGCAGACCGGTATGAGAAGCTGAGTGAGCTATTGTGTGATCCAGATGTATCCAGTGATCCCAAGCGGCTTAGAGAGCTTTCCAAGGAGCAGTCGGATTTACAAGAGGCATATGATGCCTTTACGGAATATAAACAAGTTACCGAGCAGCTGGACGACGCTAAGCTGATGCAAGCTGAGAAACTCGATGACGAAATGCGTGAAATGGTTAAAATGGAAATCGACGAATTGAGCAAACGCCAAGCTGAGCTTGATGAGCAAATTCGTATCGTTCTATTGCCGAAGGACCCTAATGATGACAAGAACGTTATTGTCGAAATTCGCGGTGCGGCTGGCGGAGACGAAGCAGCATTGTTCGCATATGAGTTATATCGTATGTATACAAAGTTTGCTGATGCACAAGGCTGGCGTGTAGAGCTAATGGATTTCAGCGAGAACGACGTTGGCGGATTTAAAGAGGTAATTTTTATGATTACGGGCAAGGGCGCGTACAGCAAGATGAAATTCGAAAGCGGCGCTCATCGCGTACAACGGATTCCAGTAACGGAATCAGGCGGCCGTATTCATACATCAACATCTACGGTAGCTGTTATGCCTGAGGTTGAAGATGTGGAGATTGAAATTTTCGACAAGGATATTCGCGTGGACACGTTCTGCTCCAGTGGAGCGGGCGGTCAATCCGTTAATACGACGAAATCCGCGGTACGTGTATTGCACGTTCCAACCGGCATTATGGCGACTTGCCAAGATGGCAAATCACAGAATGAGAACAAAGCGAAGGCACTTGCCGTGCTTCGTGCACGTATCTCTGATGTTCGCCGTCAAGAGGAAGAAGCAAAGTATGCGGGCGAGCGTAAGAGCAAGGTTGGAACGGGAGATCGCAGCGAACGTATTCGCACATACAATTTCCCGCAAAGCCGTGTAACGGATCACCGTATCGGATTAACGCTTCATAAGCTGGATTCAGTGATGAACGGCGATTTGACAGAGGTTATTTCCTCCCTGACGATTGCAGAGCAAGCTGATCTTATGGAACGTGAAATGGCTTAACAAATTTGCGCTGGGTCGCTGGTTGCTTACAATAAGCAATCAGCGGTCTGGCGTTTTGTTCGGTTTGGGGAAGCGAAGGCAAGGCAAATGGTCGTGTGGAGCGCATAAATAGATTGGACATTGCAGTGAATTATTGTCGAATGTACTGCTAGCTGTGAGGCGGTAATGGCAAAAGAGGCTATAGTTGCTGCATGAAGGAGAAGGAAGTTACTTTAAAGTGGGAAGGGCGATACAGGGATGAGCAAGCATTCGGAGGAGCAATGGTTTGTTGCGCCATTAACATTGCGGCAAGCTTGCATGCAAGCGACAGCGATTTTGCAATCGGAAGCGGTGGAAGAACCGCGCAACAATGCAGAGCTTCTGCTCATGCATTTGCTGAATATGGATCGAGCGGCATTGCTGCGTGATGGCAGTGAGTTATTTCCTGCAGAGCGGTTAGCAGAATGGGAAGACCTCATACGTCGTAAGGCTGCTGGGGAGCCTGTTCAATATATTATTGGTGAGCAATGGTTTTATGGGCAGCCATTTACAGTCTCGCCTGCCGTGCTCATTCCGCGTCCGGAAACAGAGCTGCTCGTCGAGGCTGTGCTTGAGGCAGCTGATCTTATTTGGCCCCCTGCGCTGATTGCAGGGGATATGCAGCCGCCGACCATTGTCGACGTCGGCACAGGCAGCGGCGCCATCGCCGTGACGCTAGCTTCGCAGCGTCACGCATGGCGCGTATGCGCGTCCGATCTATCGCCGGACGCGCTGGCAGTCGCCCGCACGAACGCGATCCGCCATGATGCGGCGGATCGGTTGACATTCGTGCAGGGCGACCTGCTCATGCCATTTGTACATGGGCATGAGCAGGGTGAACTGCAGCACGGCGAGCTTCGCATCGACGTGCTAGTATCCAATCCGCCGTATATACCGGCGGCGGATATGTTAGAGCTGCAGCGCGAAGTTCGCGACTATGAGCCGCATCTCGCGCTAGAAGGCGGGCCGGACGGGTTGATCCCGTACCGGCGCATGCTGGAGCAGCTTCCGCTGCTCGCGCAAATGCCTCGCATCGTCGCATTCGAGCTCGGTATGGGCCAGCCTCGCATCGTTGCCGACATGATGCGCGAAATGTCGCAATGGGACGACATTCGAATCATCAGTGACTACGCTGGAATCGAGCGCCATGTCATTGCAACAAGGAGTTAACTTCGCTTGCAGCAAAAGAGGCTTCCCCAAAAGTAGATTTATCTACTTCGGGAAAGCCTCTGTTTCATTTAAAGCAGCCATTTTCAAGCAGCAGCCTGACTGGGCTCAGCAAAATAAATCTATTTCCTAGATTTATTTTCGCCGGAGCATGTCACTTAGCGCTTTATTGCGGGTGATGAGCAAACATAAGCCTACATTCTAGTTCTATTTTCGAGAAAAGGGTTCCATTGACGGAAATAAGCCTATATTCTAGACTTATTTTCGCTCGAACTCATCATTTACCGCGTTTTTGTATGTGACATGTAAAAATAAGCCTACATTCTAGCTCTATTTTCGAGAAAACAGCTCCTTTGACGAAAATAAGCCTATATTTTAGTCTTATTTTCACTGGAACGCATCATTTAGTGCTTTTTTGTAGCTCATGAGCAAACATTAGCCTACATTCTAGCTCTATTTTCGCGAAAAAAGTTCCTTTGACGAAAATAAGCCTACTTTTTAGACTTATTTTCGCTCGAACACATCATTTAGCGCGTTTTTGTATGTGACATGTAAAAATTAGCCTACATTCTAGCTCTATTTTCGAGAAAACAGCTCCTTTGACGAAAATAAGCCTACTTTTTAGACTTATTTTCGCTCGAACACATCATTTAGCGCATTTTTTTATGTGACACGCAAAAATAAGCCTATATACTAGGCTTATTTTCACTGCAACCCATCACTTAGCGCTTTTTCACCGATTTTATCCGCTCACACTTATTCCGGCATCATACCGGTGCTTATCGCAAGACGGTTCCACCCGTTGATCGTAATAATAGCCATAATAATCTCGCCGACTTGTTTGCTCTCGAAATACCGGGCAACTTCTTCATATACTGCATCGGGCACATGCTCTTTCGTAATGACTGTGACAGCCTCCGTCAAAGCGAGTACCGCTCGCTCCTCCTTCGTAAAGTAAGGCGTATCGCGCCAAGCGCTTAATGCGTAAATTCGCTGCTCAGTCTCGCCCAAGCTTCTAGCGTCCTTCGTGTGCATATTAATGCAGAATGCACAGCCATTTATTTGCGATGCGCGAATTTTAATCAATTCTAGCAGCTGCTTGTCGATGCTCGTAGTGCCTAGGTATTTCTCCAATCCGCTCATTGCCTGATATGCAGCAGGTATTTCTTTTGCTATTTGGACTCTTTCTGTCATGTTCCTCATTCTCCTCTATGTTCTAATTATTTGCTTTCATCCTCTAAGACAAAACACAGTTATCGGTTGTGACAGAAGGTTAAAAATTTTTTTATTTAGTCGTCTTTGTTTAGTCATACTTTAGTCATGCTGTGTTCGCGATTGGCGGTTCGTAAATTTTCAAATGGTCATTCGATCCGAACATGCTTCAGCTTATCTGGGTTCAACATGACATAAATCCGCTCAACCTTCTGCCCTTCCTCATCGAGCCGAAAGCTGATAACACTTCTTGGCATACCGGCTTGGTTAACGATGACACCAGCTTGTCCGTTCACGTCAGCGAATTGATGGCTATCTCCCAAGAAGGTCTTCGGAATAACACCCTTCAAAAAGGCGATGACTCTTTCTCTGCTAATAATAGCGAAAATAGCTGCACGTACCTTGCCTCCTCCATCGGAGACAAGAATCGCTTCTTCGGATAAAAGAGAAATCAGTTTCTCGAAATTTCCAGAGGAAGCTGCTTCCATGAAGGCAACAGCGAGGGTCTCGGCTTTATCCGTGTTTATGGGTAGCATCGATCTATCTTCCTGAAGCTTCTCTTTGGCTCGGCTGTATATTTTACGACAGTTTGCTGTCGTTTTATGTAAGCAGGAAGCAATATCCTCATAATCGTATTGAAGTGATTCTCTTAAAATAAACACTGCCCGTTCAACGGCTGTAAGCTGCTCAAGCATGACAAGCAGCGCGTAGGAAATCTCTTCATGCTCCGCATAAATTTCAGCAGGGTCTTGTTTTACGGTGCTGACGTCTGGTTCGGGCAGCCATTGTCCAACATATACTTCTTTTCTTTTGCGCGCGGATTGGCTGAGATTGATCGAGCGGTTAGTGAGCATCCGAACGAGATAGGACTTCTCATTTTTAATTTCACTAGGGTCCAAAAGGCTGTAGTCTGCAAACACATCCTGGACCAAATCCTCGGCCTCGCTGAATGTGCCAAGCATCCGATAAGCAATGGAATGGAGCAACGGCCGATACGCTGCATAAGTTTTTTGAAAATCCATTTTTCATCCATCCTTCTCATTTATTGAAAATATTATAACTTGCTAGAAGAGCGTCTGCGATAAGATAAAAAATAGATAGATTGATAGGTTTATATATTAAGCATAACGGACATAATGACGGATAGATACGTTCCGGAACGCAAGCAGACGCACTGACGGGTGCGACGAGAGGAGCTTGTGTTATATGTCCAGCCATTATTCTATTCATTCCTATTCCAATATTTCTAAATCCGCTCATTCTAATTCGGGTAAGGCTAATAAATTTGTTTATCGCAAATCATATGGTTTTATTATTTTTGCACTTATCATTTTAATTATGAGCTGGGAAGCTCAGCAAATGGATGCTGCGGTTGCAGGCGGAGAAATTCCGCAGGAAGCCATTCGCCTTCGTATTTTAGCCAATTCCGATAATCCTGCTGATCAAGTCGTGAAACGTCTTGTCCGGGATGAAATCGTTAAAGCGATGAATAGCTGGGTGACAGGACCTCAGACGATTGAGGAAGCACGTCAGACGATTCTCGCAAATATGCCTGAAATTGAACGCATTACAGCGGAAGTGCTAAAGAGCCGCGGCTTTGAATATGGCTCGTCCGCAGAGCTTGGAATGGTACCGTTCCCGACAAAAATGTACGGCAATCAAGTTTACCCCGCTGGCGACTATGAAGCCCTTCGTATTACACTTGGCGAAGGCGGCGGACAAAATTGGTGGTGCGTATTGTTCCCTCCGTTATGTTTTATCGACGCTGTAAGCGGTGAAGCATCAGCAGCATCAGCTGGAGCAGAGACAGAGCAAGCGTCAGTAGTGAAATCGGAAACTGCAGCGGCTAAGACAGCTTCCTTAGCAGCAGCTCCGGCAGATACTCCTTCCCAAGGCGAAGCGCCGGAAGCAAAATTTTTTATTTGGGAAATGATCGAATCTTTTATCAATTGGATTAAATCATTGTTTTCATAAGAAACGACAGCTGCACCTTTGAATGTATTGGTGCAGTTGTCGTTTCTGCTTGTTTGCGGGTGCTTATGCTATAATAACGAATGAATGAACAATTTCAATTAAGAGCAAGGATTGAAGGATAGAGATGACTAAAACAAATGTATGGCGCGTAAAGCAGGCTCATGATTCTCAGCTGCGTGAACAATTATCGGAAGCTGCCAGCCAATTAAGAGAAGGCGGTATTATTGCTTTCCCTACAGAGACGGTTTATGGGCTTGGCGCGGATGCTCGCAGCTCAGCGGCGGTTGAGCGGATATTCACCGCAAAGGGACGTCCATCGGACAACCCTCTCATTGTGCATATTGCGGGTCGCAAGCAGTTAGATGAGCTGGTGCTGCCGTATTCTGAGCTGGCTTCATCGTTGATGGAACAGTTTTGGCCAGGACCACTTACCATTGTACTGCCCGTTCGTGAGGATGCGTTATCGCCGCTCGTAACGGCAGGACTGTCTACCGTTGGTATTCGAATACCGGATCATAGAACAGCGCTTGCGCTCCTTGAGATCGCAGATTGTCCAATTGCTGCACCAAGTGCCAATCGTTCTGGAAGGCCAAGCCCAACACTTGCTGAGCATGTGCTGGAGGATCTGGATGGGCGGATCGATGGTCTTGTTGATGACGGTGCAACAGGCGTTGGCCTGGAATCTACTGTAATTGAGCTTGCTGGCGAGCATGGCATTCGTATTTTACGGCCAGGCGGCATTACGCGCGAAGCGCTTCAAGAAGCGGCACCCCATGCGTTGATTGATAGTGCCTCGATAGAAGAACCGGAGTCGGCTCCGCGATCGCCAGGCATGAAATATACTCATTATGCGCCACAAGGGGAGCTTGAGCTTGTGCAAGGCCAATTTGAAGCTGTCGCAGCGTATATTGGAGATCAAGTAGAAGCTGCAAAGAAGCGCGGCGAGGTAACTGGCGTACTTGCTTTCGAAGAGAGATTGAATTGCTACGATGCAGATCATGTTTTCTCATTAGGCAGCGAGGCGGAGCTTGGCACAGCAGCCCATCAGCTTTATGCGGCATTGCGAGATTTTGACGGGGCAGGCGCTCAGCGTATTTGGGCAGAAGGCTGCACGGAGCATGGCATCGGCGCTGCGCTGATGAATCGGTTAGCCAAAGCGGCTGGAAACCGAATTATTCGTGTATAGAAAGCACTGTAAGGGGAACGATCATTTTTGAAGCAAAATTAGCTTGAAACCGCACTAGTATGTTTGTCCTCATGTCCGCATATGTTTGGTAAAGACTACAAGCGGACATGGGGGAGATAGGCTGTGATTGAAGCACAATTACAAGCTGGACAGTTTTTGACGCTGCTTATTATTGCGGTGGCACTCAGTCTAGACGCATTTTCTCTGGGACTCGGAATAGGGCTCAAAGGCATAAGGCTGCGAGATGTTTTGAAGCTTGGCATTGTAATTGCATTGTTTCATATGATCATGCCGCTGGCAGGTATTTTCACAGGTCAATACGTCGGCTCCTTGCTTGGGGATGTAGCCACGACTGCGGCAGGCATTTTGCTAGTGCTGCTCGGCGGACATATGATTTATAGCTCGCTGCGCGGCGAGGCGGTTCAATCTTTTGACCATAAATCTTTATGGGGCTTGCTCGTTCTGTCGCTTAGCGTCAGTATCGACTCGTTCTCGGTAGGCATTACACTTGGGATGTTCGCTGCAAACATGTTGATGACGGTTTTACTTATCGGTCTGCTCGGCGGGCTGATGTCGATATGCGGTTTAATGCTGGGGCGTAAAGTCAGCGGTCAGCTTGGCGAATATGGAGAGGCCATAGGCGGAGGAATTTTGTTCGTGTTCGGCATCTTGTTTATCTTTTAGAATATAAGTAAGAAAGCAGAACAATATTTCAGTCTTATTTTAAATTTCAAGTCAAAGCTGATTTAGCATCTAAGGAACGCTGCAAGTGTTTTCGCTTAATCGTTGAACAGCTTGGAATAACGTGCAAAAAGGAGTTGGCAGTGTGAAACGTATTTTATTTGTATGTACAGGCAATACATGCCGCTCACCGATGGCAGAGGCTATGCTTCGCCGAATGGCTGCTCTGAGAGGGATCACCGTAGCCGTTCGCTCCGCAGGCATATCTACTATTGATGGACTGCCCGTGTCAGCTCATGCGGTGGAGACGCTTAGGCAACGGGACATCGAGCATAAGAGCACGTCGCTGGCGCTGACGAGCGAGGCGGTTGGTTGGGCTGATATTATTTTGACAATGACGGTAAATCATAAGCGTGGTTTGCTGCAATGGCATCCCGAAGCGGTCGACAAAATCTATACGTTAAAGGAATATGCAAATCAAGACGCGCAAGTGCTCGCGGATATTGAGGAGCTGGAGCAGCTCTATACAGAGCTTCATATGAAGCAGGCGCTTGGCCAACAGCTGACGACTGGCGAGAGAAGACGATTGCTTGAGCTGGAGCGTCGCATACCAAGCTTTGACATCGTTGATCCTTTCGGAGGCTCGCTTGCTATATACAGCAGCAGTGCTAACGAAATAGAGGACGCGCTCGTCAAGCTGCTGGACAAGCTTGCCAAAAGATAAGTATTTAGGGTTGCAGAAGTCATTTTTGCTCCCATTCGATTGATTTTTATAGCTGTATAAGATATAATAAAATGACAATATACGGTTTCCGATGTAACTGGCGACGGAAGTGGGTAACCACGGTGGAGCATCGGAATATACGGCCGGTCGCCTGGGCAAAGAGCAGCATGCTAATAAGCATGTCTTGCTCTTTTTTCGTCTTTTTGGGCAAAAATAGGTATACTAGCACTGTGATGTTTCATTTCTAAGGAGGTCTTTTGCGTTGAAAATTGCTATTGGTGCTGACCATGCAGGTTATCGTTTGAAGGATGAAGTTGTACCGTTTCTTCAATCGCTTGGTCATGAAATTGAAGATCTTGGTTGCAACTGTGACCAATCCGTCGATTATCCGGACTATGCATTGCCCGTATGCGACCTTGTTACGAGCGGCAAAGCAGAGCGCGGTATACTCATTTGTGGAACAGGTATCGGCATGTCGATTGCGGCTAATAAAGTACGCGGCATCCGCTGTGCGCTTGTGAATGATATGTTCTCAGCCAAAGCCACTCGGGAGCATAATGATACAAATGTTTTGGCGCTTGGGGAACGAGTGATCGGTCCTGGAGTGGCACTCGAAATTATTCGCATATGGCTTGAAACGCCGTTCTCAAATGGAGAACGTCATGTCGGTCGTGTTAGTAAAGTGAAACAAATTGAAGAACAGTACAGCAGCCAGTCCTAATTAGGGGGCATTCGCAATGAACGTAGACGAAAACGTACAGCTAGGAAGCATTGCAGAACAGGTTGAGCAAATTGTTAGGGAACTGGCAGCGGCAGGCAAGCTTGGTATGAGTCAGCTGCTAGTAATCGGTGTAAGTACTAGTGAGGTGCTTGGTCATCGCATTGGCACTTCGGGAACCATTGAAACGGCTGCACAAATTTACGCAGGCGTTGAAGCGGTTCGCAGCGAAGTTGGCTTTATTCCCGTTTATCAATGCTGTGAGCATCTGAATCGCGCGCTTGTCATTGATCAACCTTCCGCAGAACGATTGGGGCTTGATATTGTAGGTGCAGTGCCAGTGCCTAAAGCGGGCGGCTCCATGGCAGCCTATGCCTATCGTCAGCTGAAGGAGCCTTGTTTGGTGGAAACGGTGCAGGCGCATGCGGGCATCGATATTGGTGATACGTTTATCGGTATGCATTTGAAGCGGGTGGCTGTTCCCGTTCGTCCGACGATTCGTGAAATTGGCGGAGCGCATGTCACGATGGCTATCACAAGGCCAAAGTTAATAGGCGGCTCCCGAGCAGTATACGAGCTCAGCGAGAATATAACGGCGGAGCAATCTGCTGGAACTTGCGAATAGTTGATTTATAGCCATAATTTTTTGATTTTCAGCGTCTAAAGGACACCGAAGACGTTTTTGCTTGATAAAGGTTATCTAATTTGAGGAGGAATTTAATCATGGAAAATTTGCGCAAACAAGACCCAGAAGTATTGAAAGCTCTAGGACTAGAACTTACTCGTCAACGTGACAATATCGAGCTTATCGCATCCGAGAACATCGTTAGCGAAGCGGTATTGGAAGCTATGGGAAGCGTTTTGACGAACAAATATGCAGAAGGTTACCCAAGCAAACGTTTCTATGGCGGTTGTGAGCATGTTGACATCGTAGAGGATATTGCCCGCAACCGTGCGAAAGAGCTTTTTGGCGCTGAGCATGCGAACGTGCAACCACACTCCGGCGCACAAGCGAACATGGCTGTTTACCTTGCAGCTTTGCAGCCTGGCGACACTGTGCTTGGTATGAATCTAGCACATGGCGGACATTTGACACACGGCAGCCCTGTTAATGCATCTGGATTGCTTTATAACTTTGTTGCATATGGTGTACAAGAAGATTCCTTCACTATTGATTATGAAGAAGTTCGCAAGCTTGCTTTCAAGCACCGTCCTCGTTTGATCGTTGCGGGCGCAAGTGCGTATCCGCGCACAATCGATTTCGAGAAGCTTGGCAAAATTGCTAATGATGTAGGCGCATTGTTTATGGTTGATATGGCTCACATCGCTGGTTTGGTTGCTGCAGGCCTTCACCCGAGCCCAGTGCCTCATGCGCATTTTGTAACAACTACAACGCACAAAACCCTTCGCGGACCTCGCGGTGGTATGATCCTTTGTCGTCAACCTTGGGCTGCTGCGATTGATAAAGCAGTTTTCCCAGGCTCGCAAGGCGGTCCTTTGATGCATATTATCGCTGCTAAAGCAGTAGCTTTCGGCGAGGCGCTTCAACCTGAATTCAAGCAATACGCAACACAAGTTGTTAAGAACGCTAAAGTTCTTTCGGAAGAGCTTGTTGCAAAAGGCTTTAATATCGTATCTGGCGGAACAGACAATCACTTGATGCTGCTCGACACGCGCAACCTGAACATTACAGGAAAAGTAGCAGAACATGTGCTTGATGAAGTAGGCATTACGGTTAACAAAAATGCCATTCCGTTTGATCCAACAAGCCCGTTTGTAACATCCGGTATTCGTATTGGTACTCCTGCAGCGACAGCTCGCGGCATGGAAGAGAACGCAATGAAGGTTATTGCTGAGGTTATTGCACTTGTGCTTAACAGCCCTCAAGATCAAGAGGTGCTCTCCAAAGCGCGCGGCATGGTTCGTGATCTTACGGCACAATACCCACTTTACCCTGGCATGACTTACTAATCATAAATATATTATTAATTAAAAAAGACCTATTTGTGCATATGCATGAATAGGTCTTTTTTTGATTATATGCCGTGCATAAACAATATATCTAAAAAAAATAATAAAGTTAAAAGCCGCTTGGAATAAATGAGCAAACGTCAATGTTGAAATGAAAAAACGTTCATTTTGCACGACCGAAAAATAATAATTAAATATAATGGTCGTTATTATTTGTGTTATAGTATAAATACGAAAAAAACACATTATATATTTGTGGAATATATATGTAGTTTAAAATAATATGGAAATATAAAGGATTTTCAATTTAATCTGTATTTTTAAGTATTAGTGCTATTTTTGTAAATAAATGACTGTAAAAATATTAAAGTGAAATATTATTAAAATAATTAACTGAATAAACGCTGTACAGCATTAACGCAACAGAATAATTAATTGAATAAACGCGTTAATGTGTTAAAGAACAGTGTATAAAAGTAATTATAAACAAAAATTTACAGCTTACATATTCTTGATAAATAATTAACATGGTTGTATAGTGAAATTTATTATTATATTTAAACTCATTGTTTAAATGGGGAAAATGTTTAGCATTGCTCAAGAGGATACGTATATTTGCATTGGACAAGCTAGAAGAAGATGCAAACGTTTGTGTACAAAGCGAGTAAGTTGGACGATTTTGCCATGTTGAACTGAGCAGAAAAAAAACGGGAGGATTACAATGAGAACAAGAAAGTCTGCTTTATCATTTATTGCTGCTTTACTCATTCTTGCTATTGTCGCTGTTGGTTGTACGCCTAAAGAAGAAACAGGCAACAACGGTGCTACGAACGGCGCAACAAACGGCGCTACAAATGGAGGAGCATCCGAAGCGAAAGTTTTCAGAATGAACATTCACTCTGAGCCTTCGACACTTGACCCGGCACTTATGGAAGACAACGTATCAGGTACACTTGCAACTGGTATCTACGAGGGTCTTACTCGTAAAAACGAGAATGGTGAATCCATTCCTGCAACAGCTGAAAGCTGGGTAAAATCAGAAGACGGCAAAACCTACACATTTAAAATCCGCAAAGACGCAAAATGGAGTAACGGCGACCCTGTTACTGCAAATGACTACGAATTCTCTTGGAAGCGCGCGCTTGATCCAGCTGTAGGTTCAACTTACGCGTACCAATTCTACTACATCGTTGGCGCACAAGATTATAACGAAGGCAAAACGACAAACACAGACGCTGTGGGTATCAAAGCTCTTGATGCTCAAACGCTTGAAGTTAAACTCGTTTCACCTACACCATACTTCTTGAGCCTTACATCATTCTATGTTTACAACCCTGTTCATCCTTCTGTGAAGGACAACGAGGCTTGGGCTGCTGATGCTAAAACAATCATCGGTAACGGTCCTTTCAAAATGAGCGAATGGCAGCACAATACTTCCATTAAGCTTGTTCCTAACGAAAACTACTACGATAAAGCACAAGTGAAATTTGCAGGCGTTGACTTCACAATGATCGCTGAATCTGCAACTGAGCTTGCTAACTACGAGACAGGCAAACTTGATTACACGGGTAAACCAACTGGTGAAATCCCAGCTGAGCAAATTCCGGTTCTAAAAGAATCTAAAAAAGACGAGATCGTTACTAAAGGTATCGCAAGCTCGTACTACTACCAATTCAACACAGAAGAAGTTCCTTTCAACAACGTAAAAGTACGTAAAGCACTTGCAATGGCGATTGATCGTCAAGCAATCGTTGAGAGCGTAACAATGGCCGGCGAAGTTCCTTCGTTTGGTTTTGTACCACCAGGCATCATCGGTTTGAAAGAAGATTACCGTAACGAAGTAAAAGATGATTTCTTCACTGAAAATGTTGACGAAGCAAAAACATTGCTTGCTGAAGGTCTAGCTGAGCTTAAGCTTGCTAAGTTCCCTAAAGTAACATTGACGTTCAACACAAGCGACGGCCACAAGAAAATTGCTGAAGCAATCGTTGAAATGTGGCGTCAAAACCTTGGTATCGAAGTTGGTATCGAGAACCAAGAGTTTGCTGTTCTATTGAAAAACCGTACTGCAATGAACTATCAAATCGCTCGCGCAGGTTGGGGAGCTGACTACAACGATCCAATGACTTACTTGGATATGTTCGTAACTGGCGGCGGTCAAAATAATACTGGTTTTGCTTCACCTGAATACGACGCTTTGATCAAAAAAGCGAATGCAAGCGGAGATCAAGCTGAACGTATTGCGGCTATGACTGAGGCAGAAAAAATTCTTATGGAATACATGCCGATCATGCCAATTTACTACTACAGCAACGTTTACATGCTTAAACCTGGATTCAAGAACATCTTCTTGGACTACAAAGGGGACATCGACTACACTAGAGGTTTCTACGAAGCGAAATAGTCGTCCTTCCAGCACCTGAAGCTAGGGATATATGCGGGGTGTCCGCATATATCCCTTTCTTGTTGACAGATTCAGGCTTTATCACTTTTTAGCATTACTTCTTGTTTATATTCTGTAAGGAGGTGTCCATTGCGTTGATAAAATATGTATCCAAGAAGTTTCTGTCCATGTTTGTCTCGTTGTTTGTTCTTGCGTCCGCTACGTTCTTTCTTATGAAAATTATCCCGGGCGATCCCTTCATTAGGGAGAAGGCTATTCCTGAGAAAATAAGGGAGCACCTCTTGCAAATGTACGGCCTTGATCAGCCGGTATGGAAACAATACTTGATGTATTTGAACAATTTGCTTCATGGCGACTTAGGGATGTCAATGAAGCAGCAATATATGTCCGTTACTCGCATTATTAAAGAAAGCTTTATTTACTCTGCGCAAATCGGCCTTTTTGCTGTTATTGTGTCGCTAGCATTAGGTTTGATTCTGGGCATCGTTGCAGCTCTTAATCATCGTAAATTTTTGGATAGCTTCACGATTGTTATTGCAGTGCTTGGGGTATCGATTCCCAACTTTTTGGCAGCATCAATTTTACAGTTCGTCCTAGGCAGCAAGCTGCGTTGGCTCAATGTATCGGGACTTAACGATCCTACAGATTTTATTATGCCTGTTCTTGCGCTTTCGTTTCTTCCAGCTGCATTTATCGCGCGTCTGACGCGCTCAACGATGCTAGAAGTACTATCCGCTGATTACATTAAGACCGCTCGTGCTAAAGGTCTCAGCGGCCGCATTATTTTGGTTCGTCATGCTCTACGCAATGCTATTTTGCCAGTAGTAACTTATATCGGACCGATGACCGCTAACATTATTACCGGTTCTGTCGTTGTCGAACAAATTTTTGGTATAGGTGGAATTGGGAAATATTTTGTACAAAGTATTACTAACCGCGACTATACGCTCATAATGGGGCTTACTTTATTTTATGGAATTATCCTGATGGTTGCGCGTTTCTTGACTGACGTTGCTTATGGCTTTGTCGATCCGCGTATCAAGCTAACAAGAGGAGGCGGAAAAGGATGAAGGATAAGACCTTTACGCCGGATCAATTCGCGAAGCTGAACAAAGATGAGAAGCACACGGAAGTAGTTGTTCGTGAGAGCATCTCGGCATGGAAAGATGCTTGGCTGCGTCTGCGTTCCAACAAAATAGCGATGTTCAGCTTAATTGTGCTGCTTATCGTCACCCTTATGGCGATTTTTGGCCCGATCATATCAGAGCAGGATTTTCAAACGAATCACTTGAAGGAAAAGAACCTGAATCCTAACGCTACCTATTGGTTTGGTACAGACGATCTTGGGCGGGATCTCTTCACCCGTACTTGGATGGGGGCAGGGATATCTCTGCAGGTTGGTATATATGCTGCACTCGCAGACTTGGTTCTTGGTGTAATTATCGGTGGAATTATGGGTTACTTCGGCGGTCGTGTCGATGAGATATTGAACCGTTTCTGTGAAGTTCTATACTCCATTCCAAGCATGCTTATTATCATTCTTTTGATTGTCATATTAGAGCCGAGCATGTTCACGATCGTGCTTGCGCTTAGTATAACCGGTTGGATCAGTATGGCTTGGATTGTGCGCGGCCAGATCATGCAGCTCAAAAATCAAGAATACGTTATGGCTGCTCAAGCGCTCGGCGCAAGCACTCCACGTATTCTATTCAGACATCTTATTCCTAACGCAATGGGTCCGATTATCGTAACGTTGACACTTACTGTTCCAAGTGCGATCTTCGCAGAGGCATTCCTCAGCTTCTTGGGACTAGGTGTTCAATCCCCGGCTGCGTCTTTGGGTACGATGATAAATGATGCAATTAAAGCATGGACACTGTATCCGTGGAGAATGATTTTCCCAGCAGCAGTTATAAGCGTTACGATGCTTTGCTTTAATATTTTTGGCGATGGTCTGAGAGATGCGCTTGATCCGAAAATGAAGAAGTAGGAGGTGGTCAATGATGGAGAAATTACTTGAAGTAAAAGACCTTCGTGTTAATTTCAAAGTTCGAGGCGGTATCGTTAAAGCGGTTCGCGGTGTGAATTTTCACGTCAACAAAGGCGAGGCAGTAGCCATCGTTGGGGAGTCCGGTTGCGGCAAAAGTGTAACTGCACAATCGCTCATGCGTTTGATTCCATCGCCTCCGGCCGATACTAAAGGATCGATTATGTTTAAAGGCCAAGAAATTTTGAAAATGTCCAATAATCAAATGGAGGACATTCGTGGTAAAGAGATGGGGATGATCTTTCAGGATCCAATGACCTCTCTTAACCCTACGCTAACGATTGGCCGTCAAATTACAGAGGGACTAATCAAGCATCAAGGAATAAGCGGTGCAAAAGCGACAGCACGTGCGATTGAGATGCTTGATCTTGTAGGTATTCCGAACCCTGCATCACGAGTTAATCAATACCCGCATCAGTTCTCTGGAGGCATGCGTCAACGGGCGATGATTGCTATCGCGCTTGCATGCAACCCATCGCTTCTTATTGCGGATGAGCCAACAACGGCACTAGACGTTACAATTCAAGCGCAAATTATGCGAGTCATGAAGGACTTGCAGCAAAAGCTTGGCACTTCTATTATTCTTATTACGCATGATTTAGGCGTTGTAGCAGATATGTGTGACCGTGTTATCGTTATGTATGCAGGCAAGGTTGTGGAAACCGGTACGAAATGGGAGATTTTCAAAAACCCTAAGCATCCTTATACAAGAGGTTTGCTGCGCTCCCTTCCTCGTCTTGACCAGAAGAAGGAAGAGCCGTTGGTACCGATTTACGGTATGCCGCCGGATTTGATTAAGCCGCCGACGGGCTGCAGCTTCTGTGCTCGCTGTGATGAAGCCATGCGGGTTTGCGTGGACAATGATCCCGAATTGCTCCCAGTGGATGGCAATGAGAATCATGAGTCGGCATGCTGGCTAGCACATCCTTATGCAAATCGGGAGGTGTCAGTATGAGTGCGCCATTAATTGAAATTAATAATTTGCGTAAATCATTTAATTTAGGCGGAGGAGCGACGCTCCACGCTGTTAATGATATATCTTTCTCCATCAAAAAAGGAGAAACGGTCGGCGTAGTTGGTGAGTCCGGTTGCGGAAAATCAACAGCTGGTCGTACTATTATGCGGCTGTATGAACCAACTAGCGGCGGTGTTAACTTCGACGGGCAAGATATTTATAAGTTGAAGGGCCCTAAGCTAAAAGAGCTTCGCCGTGATATGCAAATGATATTCCAAGATCCTTACGCATCATTAAACCCGCGTATGACGGTTATGGACATCATCGGAGAAGCGCTCGATATTCACAAGCTTGTTGCAAGCAAAAAAGAACGCAAGCACAGAGTTGAGAACCTGCTGGATGTCGTAGGTCTTAATCCAGACCATGCTACAAGGTATCCGCATGAATTTTCTGGCGGTCAAAGACAGCGTATTGGTATTGCACGCGCGCTTGCTGTTGATCCGCGCTTCATCATTGCAGATGAGCCGATCTCAGCGCTCGACGTATCTATCCAAGCGCAAGTTGTTAACTTGATGATGGATCTACAGCGCAAGATGGGTTTGACTTACTTGTTTATCGCGCATGATTTATCCATGGTTAAGCATATAAGCGATCGTGTAGCGGTTATGTATCTTGGTAAAATCGTTGAGCTCGCAGAGAGCAGCGAGCTGTACGCGAATCCTGCTCACCCTTACACAAGGGCTTTGCTTTCGGCTATTCCGATTCCAGACCCGGAGATTGAAGCTACCCGTGAGCGTATTGTACTGACTGGTGATTTGCCAAGCCCAATCAATCCGCCTACAGGCTGCCAGTTCCATACGCGTTGTCCGATTGCGACAAACAAATGCAAGGTGGATGAGCCAGCTCTACTTGAAGTGAGAAAAGGGCATTTTGCTGCTTGTCACTATGCGTCAGTTTAATCATTATCAATTATCTAGCATAAAGCTAGTTGTGAATAAGTTTTTGAAAAAAGATGGAGCAAGGATGATTCCTGCTTCATCTTTTTTTGCTTTTAGTAGGTTGTGCACAAAAATGTTGATAACATGTGGACAAATGTGGATAACTCATATCAAAAATGTGGATAGTTTATCATTTAAACGTTTTTTCAATAAATAATTTATTATTTTTATACTGATTGTGGATAGAAGTTTACAAAATGACTTCAAGGCCCACTATATAAGTTTGAGGAGAGCGGCTTCGCCGTGTGTAAGTGCAAGATGCAGGATCGTAGAGCGGTTGTACTGGACATTGGGGGGTTAACTGAGGGAAACCCTTCCGTATCATGAAGTAGGCATACAGGGCAGTACAGCGCTGTTTAAAGGCTTCTATTCAGAAGAGAGCCTCGATTTTATGTGTGACCTTCATTATCCTGATGACCCGTGCGATTAGGAGATGTGTTAATATATGGGTAAGACGAACCGACGTGGAGGGTTAGGATGGATCAAGTGGTAACGATATTGATTATTGTAGTTTTGGTTATTGTTGTATTAAGTGCACTATCAAAATCGAATAGTTCAAACAGCAAGGCTAAATCAGGCGGCAGAGGCAGAGAATATGCTGGCCGTACCAATGCGTTTACACCTTGGCCAAATGCCGAGCTGCCGACTGCACTTGGCGTGCCGTATGGGCACCCTGCGAGAACTGCGGCGGAACGCTTGGAGTCCGCGCTAGGTATCGATTTTGAGAGCCGAGTGAAGGACAGGGTATTAAAGGAATTCCCAAAAATATCAGATAAAGAATGGAATTGGACCTGGTTTGAGCTGAAGCGATATTTTCTTATGTGCGGCATCATGCGCAGTGTTCCTATGTATAGCAAGCAGGTTGATGCGGTATGGCATGAAATGCTTATGTTCACGAGGGAGTATGAACAGTTTTGCATGAAATTCTCCGGTGCAATGATTCATCATGCGCCTCATGCGCCGGGTGCGCAGCCGCTCCCGGGAGAAAGAGCGATGTTCGACTGGGCTTATGGCGAGCTGTTTGGACAGGCGCCGGTTAGCGGCAGAATATGGGGAGCCTTTTACCGAACGCAAATGTCGGAACAGAGGCTGGAGGAGCTTGATAGCTGGAGTACAGAAGAGCTGCGCAAGCAATGGTTTAACGTGAGTACGACAGAGAGACACTCTGATTTGAAAGCGACAGCTAACTACATGATAGACAGAGCCAAATCTCAGCTTTTGGCTGCTGGAAAGGGCAAAGCGCCTTACGGGAAAGAGCCTAGCTCCGCGAGCAGCTATGGGTATGATCCTGTTTTAGGAGCAACCGGCCTATTATCAGGCCTTCTCATTTATAATTCAATATCGCACCCGAATGATTTTGCCCAGCAGATGGATCAAGCTCAAAATGAAGAGGAACGTAAAGCGAATGGAAGCGGCGATACCACTTATGCTTGCAGCGGCTCATCCGACGATGGAAGAGATGACCATTCGTGTGGAAGTGACGGCGGTGATAGCGGATCAGGCGGGGATTCCTCCTGCGGAAGCGGTGGAGACGGCGGTGGATCATCCTGCGGCGGCGGAGGCTGCAGCAGTTAAAAGGAATATACTTACAGCGGCCTGTGACTCCTAATTTTAGAATCACTGGCCTTTATTTGCGAAAACACAAAACTCAAGATGCAAGGGCTTGTTTACAATGCTATAATATACGGGATTGTGTGAAGACTACTATACAATAACAACAACAAACGGGAGGAATACCGCTCCATGAGCAAAGTAATTATTTGCGACCATCCGTTAATTCAGCATAAGCTGACTTTTATTCGGAATAAAGAAACGAATACAAAAGATTTTCGGGAATTGGTTGATGAAGTTGCAACATTGATGTCTTACGAAATTACGAGAGAAATACCGCTTGATACGATTAAGGTGCAGACGCCTGTAGCCGAGACGGATTCGAAGGTTGTATCCGGAAGAATGCTTGGGCTTGTGCCTATTTTGCGCGCTGGTCTTGGGATGGTTGACGGTATATTGAAGCTGATTCCATCGGCAAAGGTAGGGCATATCGGTCTAGCGAGAGATCATGAAACGCTCCAGCCTAAAGAGTATTACATTAATTTGCCTACAGATGCACCGAATCGTCTGCTTATTGTTATCGATCCGATGCTTGCTACGGGCGGCTCTGCTATCGCAGCGATCAATTCACTGAAAAATCATAATTGCGATCAAATTAAATTAATGTGTCTTATTGCTGCTCCGGAGGGCGTGAAGGCTGTTCAAGAAGCGCATCCTGATGTCGATATTTATATCGCCGCACTCGATGAGCGTCTGGATGAAAGAGGCTACATCATCCCTGGTCTAGGCGATGCTGGAGACCGCATGTTCGGAACAAATTAGCACAGTGTCGTATGAAATGATAATAGGAGTGGAATCTTTTGTCTAAACTGAAGGTAATGACTATTTTTGGAACACGTCCGGAGGCAGTCAAGATGGCGCCGCTCGTACTCGAGCTCCAGAAGCGAGAGGATGAAATCGAATCGATCGTTTGTGTAACTGCGCAGCATCGCCAGATGCTTGATCAGGTACTCGATTTTTTTGAAATTCATCCAAATTACGATTTGAATGTGATGAAGGATCGTCAAACGTTAACGGAGACGACTGTTCGCGTGCTAGAAGGGCTTGATCCTGTTCTAACGCAAGCGAAGCCTGATATCGTGCTTGTTCATGGCGATACACAGACAACGTTTCTTGCAAGTTATGCAGCGTTTCTTAAGCAAATAAAAGTTGGCCACGTTGAGGCGGGGCTTCGTACTTGGAATAAGCTTTCTCCGTATCCGGAAGAAATGAATCGGCAGCTTGCCGGCGTGCTCTCAGATGTGCATTTTGCTCCGACAGAATGGTCGGCCAACAATTTACGCAAAGAGAACAAGTCGGATGCTGCCATTTATGTGACTGGGAACACCGCTACTGATGTATTCCAATATACGGTGGATGAGTCTTTCTCGCATCCGGTCATCGACTGGGCTAAAGGGAAACGGATGATTCTCATGACAGCACATCGTCGTGAAGCGTTAGGAGAACCGCATCGCAATATTTTCAGAGCGGTGAAACGAATCGCCGACGAGCACGAAGATGTGGTAGTCGTGTATGCGGTCCACCCGAATCCTGCGGTCAGAGAGCCTGCGAATGAAATTTTGGGCGATCATCCGCGTATTCGCTTGATTGATCCGCTGGATGTATTCGAGTTCCATAACTTCTATCCGCATGCCTTTATGATCATGACGGATTCCGGCGGTTTGCAAGAAGAGGCTCCATCGTTTGGCGTGCCGACTCTCGTGCTTCGCGATACGACAGAGCGTCCAGAGGGCATCGAAGCAGGAACGCTAGAGTTGGTAGGTACAAATGAGGAGCTGGTGTACAGCAGAGCTCATGCACTGCTAACCGATTCTCAGCTTTATTCTCGCATGAGTCAAGCTGCTAACCCTTATGGGGATGGCACCGCTTCCGAGCGTATTGTAGATGCGATCTTGCATCATTTTGGCAGACTAAAGGATCGTCCTGTTTCGTTCACAGAACGTTCATAGATTACACAGGAGTGATGAGCTGAGAGGCGAATGTACAGCATACAGTAGTACTGTACGGTTTCCGGGACGCACAACACCTTATGTATCAAGGGTTTTGGTCGATCAATTCACCAAAAGTTTGCAGTGATTTCAATTGACAAACGTGTTGTGGCTTGGATAAAATAAATGAGGATTGACAGGGGTATGAACCATGAATAAAAAGGACAGAAGGGACAATCCACTGCTCGCAGCCGGACTAGTCGGCGCACTCGGATTGCAAGTCGCTGTATGTATCTTTTTAGGCTATTGGATCGGCTCTTCTCTCGGGAACCGTTTTGGGGACGCGAAGGGATGGACGCTCGGTGGCATACTGGTCGGTCTGGCTGTCGGACTACTCTCAGCCATTCTGCTTGTTAAGAAGGTTATGGAGGACGCCGATGGATAAAATAATGAAGACAGCATTACGTACGCTTATTTATGCAATGGCGGTATGCCTAATTGTATGGGCTTTCTTGCCGGACTGGCGTACGGTGTCTCTCGGTCTTCTTGTGGGATTGGCAGCAAGTTCCATGAATGCGTTTTTACTAAGACGCAGAGTAGAAATGGTCACCCTAGGAGCAGCGGGGGTTGGACCACGCAAGAGAGGTCTTGGTCTAGGAAACCGCATCGCAACAGTGTTGCTGGTTGCCATGATCGCCTATCGTTTTCCGGAGGATCTCAGCATGCCGGCCGCGTTAGCTGGCTGTATGGTCATGCCGTTTATTCTTTTGGTAGCAGCATATATTCACAATAAACGACAATCTTAGCGGAAAGGGGTGAAAATTTTAGATGCATGAATTTCCGGTGATGCCACTGGGGCCGTTTAATATTGACATTTCGACCTTGGTAGCACTTGTGGTTTCAGTCATTGTGACGTTCTTGATCGCTAAGCTGGCTGTTCGCAACCTTTCGGTGGACAACCCTTCGAAGATGCAGAACTTTTTGGAATGGGTCGTTGATTTCGTTCAAAACTTTATTTCAAGCACAATGCCTGCAAAACGAGTCAGACCGTTCATTTCTTTAGGAATGACGCTGATTATGTTCATTTTCATCTCCAACCTGCTCGGTTTGCCTTTCGGTATCGTAACCGAAACTAGTACTGTTAATGAAAATATCGGTGTTACGCAGGAATTATTGGATGAGAAGCATGGTCATGTTGAACTTGCTTGGTGGAAATCGCCAACTGCTGATATTTCAGTAACGGCAGGGTTAGCGCTTATCGTATTCGTAATCGTCCATTTCCTTGGTCTGAAACAGAATAGAAAGCACTACTTGAAACATTATTTCCATCCTTACCCAATATTCTTCCCAGTTAACCTTATTGAGACAATCGCTAAGCCAGTAACACTTGCGCTTCGGTTGTTCGCTAACATCTTCGCAGGTGAAGTACTGATTGCAACAATCCTGATGATGGGCTGGATTGGTACGCCATTCCTGGTTGCATGGCAGGGCTTCAGTCTTTTTGTAGGCGGTATTCAAGCTTTCTTGTTCACGATTCTTACGATGGTATATATTTCACAAGCTGCCATTCACGATGAAGAGGAAGCACATTAATTTTCGCTTTATGCCTTAATTCAACATTGAGGTTGGTTATACAAAAAAACAACAATTTTCGAGGAGGATTTTAAAAATGGAATTATTAGCAGCAGCTTTGGCAGTAGGTTTGGGTGCAGTTGGCGCGGGTGTAGGTAACGGTATGATCGTTAGTAAAACAGTTGAAGGTATCGCTCGTCAGCCTGAACTTCAAGGTAAATTGCAAACAACAATGTTCATCGGTGTAGGTATCGTCGAAGTTGTGCCTATCATCGGCGTAGTTATCGGCTTCTTGGCTTTCTTCCAAGCTTAATAACTGAAATTGGCGGGGAAGGCCTTAGCCCTCTTCGCCTTCGTTATGATTAAGACAATATTGTGGTGAGAAAGGAGCGGCATCTATGTCATGGGTTTGGGAATCTACAGTAATCGCAATGGTTGCGTTTGGTGTTTTGTACTGGTTACTCAATAAGTACGCATTTGGCCCATTATTCGAAGTAATGGAGAAGCGCAGACAGCTTGTGCTTGAACAAATGAATACAGCTGAGAACAGTCGTAAAGCGGCTGAGCAGCAAATGGAAGAGCAGAAGGCTGCACTCCAACAAGCTCGCAAAGAAGCTTACGAAATTATTGAACAATCCAGAACAACGAGCTCGAAGCAAGCAGACGAGATCGTTCAAACAGCAAAAACAGAAGCATCCCGTCTGAAAGACGATGCTCTCAAAGATATCGAAAGCGAGAAAAACAAAGCAATTGCAGCGCTTCGTACTGAAGTTGGCGGCATCTCCGTAAAAATCGCATCGAAAATTATTGAGAAGCAAGTGGATGAGAAATCACAAGAACAGCTTGTTGGTCAATATTTGAAAGAAGTTGGAAATAAATGAGCCGCGATGCAGTCGTAGCGAAGCGCTACGCTAAAGCACTGTTCGAGGTTGCACAGCAGCAAAAGGTTGTTTCAGAGGTTCAGGAGCAGCTTAAGCTGATCGTGCAAGCTCTTGAGCAGGACGCTGACATTGAAAAGTTCCTGTCTGTTCCAAGTATTGCTCCAGAACAAAAGATTGCCGTTCTAAAAGCAGCATTCGGTGATCGTGTATCTTCACTGGTATTCAACACCGTACAAATTCTTATTACTCGCAGACGCCAAGATATTATTGCTGAGGTTTATGCAGCATATACGAAGGTTGCGGGAGATTCGCTCGGTCAAGCACATGCTACGGTTTATTCCGCACAAGCTTTGTCTGATGCTGAGCTTGCTAACGTAGCGGCGCAGTTCGGACAATTGACTGGCAAAGCTATTATTGCTGAGCAAATAGTAGAACCTTCATTGCTAGGTGGCGTACAAGTACGCATCGGCGACCGTCTTTATGATGGAAGCTTGTCCGGCAAGTTGGAACGTTTACAAAAATCGTTTAAAATCTAATGCACTGTAGATAGGGGTGAACGAATTGAGTATCAGACCTGATGAAATCAGCACGCTGATTAAACAACAGATCGAAAATTTTAAATCCGAAATTCAAGTCGTAGACGTCGGCACCGTAATCAATGTCGGTGACGGTATCGCCCGCGTACACGGTTTGGAAAATGCGATGCAGGGTGAATTGCTCGAATTCTCAAACGGTGTAGTCGGTATGGCTTTGAACCTCGAAGAAAGCAACGTCGGTGTCGTTATCCTTGGACCATACACGGATATTCGCGAAGGCGATCAAGTTAAACGTACAGGCCGTATCATGGAAGTACCTGTCGGCGAAGAGCTTCTTGGCCGCGTAGTAAATCCACTTGGACAGCCACTAGATGGTAAAGGTCCAATCAACACCACTCAATTCCGCGCGATTGAATCTCCAGCACCAGGCGTAATTGACCGTAAATCGGTTCATGAGCCTATGCAAACAGGTATGAAAGCTATCGACGCAATGGTACCAGTAGGCCGCGGACAACGTGAGCTTATCATCGGTGACCGTCAAACGGGTAAAACATCCATTGCAATCGATGCAATCATCAACCAAAAAGGCAACGGCGTAAAATGTATTTACGTTGCTGTTGGTCAAAAGCAATCCACTGTTGCAAACGTAGTGGAAACACTTCGTCGCCACGGTGCTCTTGAATACACGATCGTAGTAACTGCTGGTGCATCTGAGCCGGCTCCATTGCTCTTCCTAGCTCCTTATGCTGGTTGTACAATGGGTGAGTACTTCATGTACAAAGGCGAGCACGTTCTTGTTATCTACGATGATCTATCGAAACAAGCCGCTGCTTACCGTGAGCTTTCCCTATTGCTTCGTCGTCCACCGGGTCGTGAAGCATACCCAGGTGATGTATTCTACCTTCACTCCCGTTTGCTAGAGCGTGCGGCTAAACTAAGCGACGCTAGAGGCGGCGGTTCAATGACGGCATTGCCATTCATTGAGACGCAAGCATCAGACGTATCGGCATACATTCCTACGAATGTTATCTCGATTACAGACGGTCAAATCTTCCTAGAAGCAGATCTGTTCTACTCCGGTCAGCGTCCAGCGGTTAACGTTGGTATCTCTGTATCCCGTGTAGGCGGTTCCGCTCAAATCAAAGCAATGAAAAAGGTTGCTGGTACGCTTCGCCTGGATCTTGCGGCTTACCGTGAGCTTCAAGCGTTCTCGCAGTTCGGTTCCGACCTTGACAAATCGACGCTAGCTCGCCTTAACCGCGGTGCGCGCACGATGGAAATCCTTAAACAAGACGTTAACAAGCCGATGCCTGTTGAGAAGCAAGTTATCTCAATCTTCTCTGCTGTTAAAGGTCATTTGGATGAGATTCCAGTTGGCGATATCCTTCGCTTTGAGGAAGAGTTCCACGCGTACCTCGATTCGAACAGCCCTGAAATTGGCCAATCGATCCGCGATACTAAGGATCTTGTTGCTGACAACGAGAAAGCTCTCGTTGAAGCTATCAATAAATTTAAGAAAAGCTTCTCTGTATCGGCATAATTAAGCATATACGGGTGAAACTTATACCTTCTTATAATCCAATATAAATCGAAGCCCGTTCTTTATGTTCGGGCCTAGATAACTTTCTCCACCAACACCAGGCTTTGGAGCAGGTCCAAAGCAACAAAGGCGGGTGAAACCAAATGGCAAAAGGTATGCGCGATATTAAACGCGAAATCAAGAGTAAACAAAATACGAAGCAGATTACGAAAGCAATGGAGATGGTTGCCGCTTCCCGCCTAAGAAAGGCACAAGAAGCAGCGCAAGCATCACGCCCATATGCTGAGAAGCTGAAGGAAGTTGTAGCAAGCATCGCAGCTGGCACTAAAGATGTGAAGCATCCGATGCTAGAGAAGCGTCCAGTGAAAAAAACGGGTTATCTCGTTATTACATCGGACCGTGGACTAGCGGGCGGCTACAATGCGAATATTCTTCGTAAAGTAACGCAAACGATTCGAGAGAATCATAAGTCGACGGATGAATATGTATTGTTCGTTATCGGACGGAAAGGTCGCGACTATTTCCGCCGCCGCAATATGACAATCGTTGAGGAAGTTATCGGCTTGCCGGATGCTCCTACATTCGCAGACATTAAATCGGTTGCTTATTCAGCCGTTAATATGTTCTCAGAAGGCGCTTATGATGAGTTGTATTTGTACTATAACGAATTCGTTAATGCGATTACTCAAGTGCCGACAGACGTACGTTTGCTGCCTCTTGCAGAAGTAGGCGGGAACACGGCTGTCACATCGTATGAATACGAGCCATCACCGGAGGGCGTGCTTGAAGTGCTGCTGCCTAAATATGCGGAAACGCTCATTTACAGCGCAGTTCTAGACGGAAAAGCAAGTGAGTTCGGGGCACGTATGACTGCCATGGGAAGCGCGACGAAAAACGCGACGAAAATCATCAACCAATTGACGCTCACTTACAATAGGGCGCGTCAAGCAGCGATTACACAAGAAATTTCCGAGATCGTTGCTGGGGCAAATGCTCAATCTTAATATATACACTGCAAGGGCCAGGCGCTTGCGATAAGCTGACCGGCGTGCAGTTACAAGAAGGAACCAGGAGGGAAAACCATGAAAAAAGGACATGTTGTATCCGTCATGGGTCCGGTCGTAGACTTAGAGTTCGAACGCGGCAATTTGCCGGAAATTTTGAACGCTGTCAAAATCGAGCAAAAGGGCGAAGCAGGCGGCATTGATATTAACTTGACGCTTGAAGTAGCCGTTCACCTCGGTGACAATAAGGTACGTGCCGTAGCTATGAGTACGACAGACGGTCTTGTACGCGGTATGATTGCCGTAGATACAGGCGCACCTATTACTATTCCGGTTGGTGCTTCTACGCTTGGTCGCGTATTTAACGTGCTAGGCCAACCGATTGACGAAGCTGGCGATGCTTCATCGGTAGTTAACCTTCCGATTCACCGCGCAGCACCTGCTTTCGACGAATTGTCCACGCAAGCGGAAATTCTTGAAACAGGAATTAAAGTAATCGATCTTCTCGCTCCATACGCAAAAGGCGGTAAAATCGGCCTCTTCGGCGGTGCGGGCGTAGGTAAAACGGTTACGATTCAAGAGCTTATCAACAACATCGCACAAGAGCACGGCGGTATCTCCGTATTCGCGGGTGTTGGTGAGCGTACTCGTGAAGGTAATGACCTTTACCACGAGATGAAAGATTCCGGCGTACTAAGCAAAACAGCGATGGTATTCGGACAAATGAATGAGCCGCCAGGCGCACGTCAACGCGTTGCTTTGACTGGTCTGACAATGGCTGAGTATTTCCGTGACGAAGAAGGAAAAGACGTACTATTGTTCGTCGATAACATCTTCCGTTTCACACAAGCAGGCTCCGAGGTTTCGGCCCTTCTAGGCCGTATGCCTTCCGCGGTAGGTTACCAGCCAACATTGGCAACTGAAATGGGTCAATTGCAAGAGCGTATTACGTCTACGAAAAAAGGTTCGGTTACTTCGATCCAAGCGATCTATGTACCTGCCGATGACTATACGGATCCAGCTCCAGCAACGACGTTTGCCCACTTGGATGCTACAACGAACTTGGAGCGTAAAATTTCCGAGATGGGTATCTTCCCAGCGGTTGATCCACTCGCGTCTTCTTCACGTATCCTAAGCCCATCTGTTTTGGGTGCAGAACACTATAACGTAGCTCAAGGCGTTAAGAAAATTCTTCAGCGCTACAAAGAGCTTCAAGATATTATCGCAATCCTTGGTATGGATGAGCTAAGTGAAGAAGATAAATTGACCGTGTCTCGCGCACGTAAAATTCAACTATTCCTTTCTCAACCGTTCCACGTTGCTGAGCCGTTCACAGGAACTAAAGGTAAGTATGTACCTGTAAAAGAATCGGTTCGCAGCTTTAAAGAAATTCTCGAGGGCAAACATGACGACCTTCCGGAAGAAGCTTTCCGATATGTTGGTGTGATTGAAGAAGCCGTGGAGAAAGCCAAAACGCTTTAATAGCGAAAGGCGGGAGGAATCCACATGAGTTCTTTTTTAGTAGAGATTGTAACACCTGAGCGTAAAGTATACGCAGAGACTGCTAATATGGTTAGTGTAACAGGCGTTGAAGGTGAGCTTGGCATATTGCCAAATCACATTCCACTTGTCACACCGCTTCGTATTGCACCTGTCGTTATCAAACGCGGTAATCAAGTAGATGTAGTAGCAGTTAATGGAGGCTTCATCGAAGTACGCAAGGATAAGATCGTTATTCTTGCTGAGAGCGCTGAGCTTGCAACTGATATTAACGTTGAACGTGCAGAAGCCGCTAAACAGCGTGCTCAGCAGCGTCTTGCTGCGAAGCAAGACCAAGTTGATTTCCGCCGTGCAGAGCTTGCTTTGCAGCGTGCGATGAATCGTCTGCATATTAAACACAAATAAGCAACAACCACCAAAGCACTGTCAGCGCCTTTAAGGCGCTGGCGGTGCTTTTTTTTATAGGAATAGAGAGGTTAGATATAAAGATAGCTTATATGTAACATATTCTTGTCTAAATGAAAGTGAGTGCTGAATTCGAATGTCAGGTTGATTCGAATATTCGTGTTTCACCCCCTAATTGGTGTTATGTATTCTGAAATATGCGTATTTTCGACAAAAAAACTAATTATTTGTATATAATTCCCCCTAACATATGTTAATATAGTTAACATCATAGACGATGAGAATAGCGGGGGGAGAATCATATGTTTGATTGGCTAGGTATGAAAGTAGGGTTTCCGCTCTGGGTTTCATGGCAATTGAATAAAGATATGAAAACAGATGTCGAGCAAAGCTTTGAGGGGATTGCGGAGACGCGTAAGGAATTGCTAACTTCATGGGCAATGGAGTATTGGAATTACATCGATCAATTGGGCGGCCAACTGACGGAGCTCCTCGCTCCAAACAAAGATTTTACTACTTCTACTGAACAGTCGCATATAGAACGATTATTTGAAAGAACATATGCTCGAGCGATCGATATAACCGAGCTGTTTTTACTCGATGTGAAGCAAACTGTTATCAGTTCCACACATAGGCCGCATATTGGGACAATCTATCAGGAAGATAGCAGCTTGCAGCTTGGACTGAGCTACACTAAGCAGTTGAGCAGCCCTCGTCGATGCTTGTTTGGGCCTTATAGTGATTCTCTCACCTTAAAGCTAGGAGCTCGTTCCTCCTCTTTTCATGACAAAATGACTCTATTATTTATGCTTCCAATTACGGTAAATGGCAGCTTTGCTGGGACGTTGTGTGCGCGTGTGCCGAATGATGTATTAGGAGATTTAATTCAGCGGGAATCGGGCCATGTCTATCCAGATTCGGGTGATAATTATATCTTTATGGCGAAGGCAGGCTTGAATACTCATATAGCGCCAGGGACGGCTTTATCTCGAAGCAGGTTCGAGGATCGAACCTTCACACATGGCGAAAATCTCAAGGATGGCGTAACAACCGATTGGGGCAAAGTTTCGATCAAGGAGCATACAGAGCTTGAAATTGTCTTTAATGATCCGGCAACTGGACAGCTTCATCCTGGGGTTGCGAATACCATTGCAAGCGACAGCAATCTATTCGTTGAATATCCAGGTTATTCGGATTATAGGCATATATCGGTTATTGGCAAGGGAGTGACCTTTCAGCTGCCGCATTGTCCGGATAAATGGGGGATGATGTGCGAGGGTGACTTAGAGGAAGTATACCGCATTCGCAGTATAGGCTGGAGACAACGCAAGCTGCAGCTTATATCGATTACAAGTGTTAGTATTTTGTCGGCATTGCTTATGTTATTTATTGCCGTTCATGCTCCAATCTGGGTGACTGCAACAGCGGCAGGTTTATTCAATCTTGTATTTGGATTGTTATTCAGTTTTGCCTTTCAAAATAGGGAATCGAAGCGTGTCGTATCGCATCTGCGCCAAATTAATCGTTTTATTCGCATAAATGCAGAAGGAAAGGGAGATTTGACGCAGCGCTTGCAGCTTAATCATTTTGATAATGATGAATCAAAAGAATTAGCAAAATGGATAAATAATATGATAGATTCCTTGGAAGGCATTATGCTGCAGGTTAAGCTTGCCTCCTCAGATGTTCTATCAAGCCAGTTTGTCCTAAACGAATCAGCGGCTGTCACTTCAGCTTCAACGGAACGAGTCAGCGGAAAAGTATCTGATATGATTGGAAGCATTAGATTGCAATTGAAGGATATTGATATGGCGAAGGATGCTGCAGGCGATATGCAGGCTACGCTGAAACAGATTGAAGAGCAGGCAGCTGGACAAATTGAGGTAGCCAAAACCGAGGTTGATCGCATCGGGGACAAGATGTTTCACATTTCTGCCAAGGTAGGGGAAACCAACGGAACCATCCATAAATTTATGGATACGGTACAAGAAATACAAGGGGTCTTGCATGTCATTGAAGAAATATCTGCACAAACGAATTTATTAGCGCTTAATGCATCAATCGAGGCAGCGAGGGTTGGCGAGCAAGGCAGAGGTTTTGCCGTTGTGGCATCGGAAATTCGCAAGCTTGCCGATATGACCAAAAAATCGACCGAGGAAGTGCATGAAATTACTCGTCACATTTATGATGAAGCGAAACAAGCTTATGCCTCTATGGATGAAGGTACTCGCGTAGTTGAGGAGGGCAATCAGCTTGTAGCAGCCGCTGCCAGTACGCTTGCTTCAGCACATGCCGAGGATCATCGCAAGACGCAGGTCGTTGATGAGGTCGTGCAGCTAATGGAGAAAATCGCACTGGTAAGCAGAGAAAATCGAAAGATTTCTTCCGATGTAGAGAGCAAAGTGCAAGAGCTCATTGGCGAAATGAAAAATGTGAGACAAACCTCTCAGAGTGTGGAGTCTATAACGACGCTGCTTCAGCAGCTTGTTGGCCAGTTTAAGCTGACGGAGTCGCGAAAAAGATAAGTGAACGAGATAGGGTTGCAGAAGTCCGTGTAAAACGGAGCTGCGGCTCTTTTTTTTTATGCGATGTATTCTTTAATCAACTAAGACTCAATACATAATTATGCCATGGAAGAGTTATCCTAAGCATCAATCCGATTATGCAACAGAAAGGAGATGGGTAAATGTTCCGAACCTATAAGCAGGGCAATGGCAGCGCTGGCAACAAGGCTGATAAGCGCATAACCAAAGCGGAGATGCATGAAAAGGAGCAGCTTCAGCCTTTTGCGGAGAAGGCCCTTTCCACTTCCCTGGAGCAAAATATGGAGACCATGAAGCGTGAGTTGGGTGAGAGTCAGGATATTATTTATCGTGAGCTGACGTTAACGGATAGAGGCCACACGAAGGCGCTAGTTGTTTATGTACAAGGGATGGTTGACGATGAACGCCTTGACCATTTTGTCATTCAACCGATGCATGGAGGCAAATACCCGGAGGAGGCTAATTTAGAGCCTGCTGAGCTGCTTGCATTTATGAAAAACAATTTGCTCTCAACCGGTATTATTAATGATTTATGCGATTGGAAGCTATTGTTTCAAAAATTGTTTATGGGCTATTGCGTCATCATGATAGAGGGTGCAACTCAGGCAATAGGAACCAATGTAGTAGGGGGAGCAAGAAGAAGCGTAGAAGAACCGAAAACCGAGATGGCCATACGTGGTCCTAGGGAAGGGTTTACGGAGTCGATTAGAACAAATACATCGCTGATTCGCAGGAAGATACGAAGTCCGAAGCTGTGGATGGAGCAATGGACGATCGGAGAAATTTCACAAACTCCCGTATGCATCATGTATGTCAAAGATTTGGCGGATGAGAATGTGCTTAAGGATTTAAGAGAACGTCTGGAAGAAATACAAATTGACGGCATACTTGAATCCGGTTATATCGAGGAATTAATTACGGATCAGAAGTGGTCGCCGTTTCCTACCATCATGAGCGTAGAGCGGCCGGATGCTGTAGCAGGCAATTTGCTTGAAGGACGAATAGCAATTTTTGTTGACGGGACGCCATTTGTTCTGATTGTACCTACAATTTTAAATATGTTTTTTCAGGCTTCAGAAGATTATTATCAGCGGTTTGATATCGCGACTTTTCTGCGGCTGCTTCGTTTTGTATCCTTTTTAATCGCATTGCTTATGCCGTCGATATATGTCGCAATCGTTGGATATCACCAGGAGATGATACCGACTCAGCTGCTGCTCAAGCTTGCAGCACAGCGAGAGGGCGTGCCTTTTCCCGCTTATTTGGAAGCTTTTATTATGGAATTTGTATTTGAAATATTACGGGAAGCCGTTGTACGAATGCCTAGTGCTGCGGGTAACACGATATCAATCGTTGGAGGTCTTGTTATCGGACAGTCGGTCGTAGAGGCGGGAATCGTCTCGCCAGCCGTCGTTATCGTCGTTTCCTTCACAGCGATTGCCAGTTTCGTATCTCCTAACTACAGTCTTGGAATTGCGGCTAGGCTGCTGCGCTTTCTGCTGCTTCTAGCAGCGTCGACACTCGGTTTTTATGGAATTGGATTAGTTGTGCTGCTGCTTCTGCTGCATTTGAGCAATTTAAGATCGTTTGGCATGCCCTATATTAAACCATTCGCCCCGATGTATTTAAAGGATATGAAGGATACGCTGGTTAGGGCGCCACTTTGGATGATGCGGGAACGGCCAGAGAAGCTTGCTTCGAGTAATAGAGTTAGACAAGACATTGAAACGGAGCATAGGAAGGAGCCGCAGCAATGAGCCATGGCAGCGTCAATGCAAGGAAACGGATATTTTCAATTAGGAAAATAGGACGGAAGCTTATTCTTGTATGGACAGCATGTATGCTGGCGCTATTAAACGGCTGTTGGGATTTGCGCTATTTGGACAAGCTTGGCGTCGTATACGCCATAGGAGTTGACGATGACCCAACAGGAAAAAACAAGCTTCAGTTGACCGTTCAGGTCGTATTGCCCCAAAACGTTGCAGCGGAAACCAAAGGGGCCATTGGCGGCACCGCGGTGACGACGTTTACGGAAAAAGGGGATACCCTGTTTGAGGCGATAAGAAAAATGTCGACAAAAACATCTAGACGGCTTTTTTTCTCCCACACACAAATGCTGATTATTAGTGAGAGTATGGCTAGAAAAGGCATCTACCCCTTAGTTGACTTAATTGAGAGAAACCCGGATATACGCACTGATATTTCGGTTCTTGTTACACGAGGCGTGAGAGCGGAGGATTTGCTTCAATTAACGACTCAAATGGAGTCTATTCCTGTTAATCAGCTTCGGGAAATGATTGAAGTGAATCAGTCTGCTTATGCATCGAACTATGTCGTATTAGTCAAAGATATAACGAGACTATTGGGAAGAGGGAAGCAACAACCCGTATTGCCCGCTATTCAAATAGAAGGGAGTAAGGCGGAGGGCCATTCCAATGATAATTTAAATAGCATTCCTGCAAAAGCGATTCCAGTGCTGTCGACGATGGCCGTTTTTAGCGATGGCAAGCTTGTTGGTTATTTGAAGTCCAAGGATTCAAGAGGTCTATCTTGGCTTCAAAATAAAGTGGAGAGCACTGTCGTAAAGCTTGGATGCCCGGAGTCAGAAGGGGAGCTCATTGTTGAGGTACAGGATACGGCGACCGTGTATAAGGTTAAACAAGATCCGGATGGTCATCCAATTATACAGGTCCATATCAGTGTAGTGGGCGGAATTCAAGAAATCATGTGCCACGGCGTCAACATCACGGAGGAAAGTGTACTGATCAAGATCGGCAAAATGACAGATAAAGCGATCGAGGAAGAGGTAGCGGGCACGATCAATAGCGTACAGAAGAAATTCCACACGGATGTATTAGGGTGGGGAAAAGAGGTTTATTTTCAAGAGCCGAATATTTGGAGGAAAATCGAAGCGGACTGGGAAGATATATTCCCTCAAGTGAAAAGCGAAGTTATCTGTACGACTCAAATAACAGGCTCAGGTGTACGGGGCGAATCTATATCGAAATGAGTGGGTAGTATGATTTCTCTCATTGTCCTCTTCTTATTTTCCGTTATGGTTGGAACGGCAATATGGAGAAGGAACAGCAAAAATAACCGCCAGCGTGAAGGGGGCTGGGCTTTGGTTATTTTGATCATAGGGGTGGTAATTATGACGGCAAAGCAAATGCATCTACCGATACCTAATCCGGCAGATTGGATTACAGCTATATTCTCACCCGTGTATAAACCTATATTAAAGTGGATCGAGCAGGGGGCATAGCATAGATGAGCAAATTTGCGGGAATAAACAATGCCGAAATCACATCGGGGCAATGCGCCAAAATATTGTTTTTATTTGCACTCGGAAGTGCAGCGCTCATATTGCCAACAATGGTGACGTCGATTGCCAAGCAGGATGGTTGGATTTCAATGCTGCTCGCAGGACCGTTTAATTATTTCATACTGCTCATTTATCTAGCGCTTGCTGATCGTTTTCCAAAGCTGACCTTAGCGCAATACTCAGAAAAGCTGCTGGGGGTTTGGCTCGGAAAGGTATTGACTACCCTATATATTTTTTATTTCTTATTGTTAAGCGCATTGGTACTGCGCAATATATCCGATTTTTTGAATTTATCTGTATTGCCCGAGACACCGGAGTGGTTCATCAACCTCACTTTTATGATTGTTGTTGTATATGGTGTTCTTTTAGGCATTGAGACGATTGCGAGAACGGGTGAGATTTTATTTGGATGGGCTGCCTTAGTTATTGGGATTGTTCTCCTTGCTTTGTTCAATCAATTTAATTTTCAAAACTTTGAGCCTTTCTTGTACGACGGCTGGGTAAGGCCGATTAAGGGGATCTATCCGATTCTCGGGTTCCCTATTGCGGAATTCGTGTTTATAACGACGATTTTCCCGCTTGTACGTCAGGAGGACCGCAAAAAATTAAGAAAAAAACTGAAGCTTTCTGTTTCCGCCATTACTTTTGTAAGTACGCTGATTACGATTTTTTTGGTTGCTGTAATGGGGGTGCAAGAAGCGGGTAGAAGTCCGTTTGCCGTCTATGATATGGCGAAAAACATTAATATCGAAGAGATATTGGTGCGTGTTGAAATATTAGTTGCGATGGTTTGGATTGGAACGGTCTTCATGAAGCTTGCACTTTGCGTTTATGTACTGACGGTCTTAACGGCTCAAATGCTTAAGCTATCTACCTATCGTCCATTGGTCATTCCCTATGCATTTGTCATTGTGCCTATATCGCTCATGATATATCGAAATGCGGCTCATGCGCATGAGTTTGGCATAGGAGTATGGACGGTTTACAGCTTGCTGCATGGTTGTGCTATACCGTTATTGCTGCTCGTGGTAGCCGTTGTTAGAGGAAAAAAAGATACGAGCGACGGACGGTTTCAAGATGAACAGAAGTCCAGCAGCCGCAGGCAAAAAGGGAATGACGCAGCAGAAGGGGAATCCGATATAACGAACAAGGAACCTGCCTTGGGCACAACTCCATCATAGACGGCGGTGGAAGCATTTGTTATAATTGTGAGGAAAATTGACCAAGCGGCTACCTACTCAAATTTACGGAGGCGATCGTGTGGAACACTACTCCAATAATTATGTCGTCGTGGCTATTTTTATCGTGCTTGGCATTATGCTTCCCGTCGTTGCATTAACTGTAGGAAGACTGCTAAGGCCGAATAAGCCAAGTGAGCTCAAACAAACCACCTATGAAAGCGGAAATGAGCCGGTAGGTGAGGGACAGGTCCGTTTTAACATCCGCTATTACTTGTTTGCACTAATGTTTGTCATCTTTGATGTAGAAACCGTTTTCTTATATCCTTGGGCCGTCGCATATAATAAGCTCGGCTTATTTGTGCTAGTCGAAATGTTGATTTTTGCGGGAATGCTGCTTATTGGTCTTCTATATGCCTGGAAAAAGAAGGTGCTGAAATGGAATTCAGTTTAGAATCAATTTCGTTAGAGGAACGCAAAGAGCTGGAACGCAATGTATTTATGGGCACCTTGGAGCAATTGAAGGCTTGGGCAAGAAGCAACTCGTTATGGCCGCTCACATTCGGTCTTGCTTGCTGTGCGATTGAAATGATGGGAACGGGCGCATCGCATTATGATCTGGATCGTTTTGGAGTGATGTTCCGAACCTCGCCGCGACAGTCTGACGTGATGATTGTGGCCGGTACAGTGACGAAGAAGATGGGTCCCCTTTTACGCAGGCTTTATGATCAAATGCCAGAGCCGAAGTGGGTTATTGCAATGGGATCCTGCGCAACGGCTGGCGGACCTTATATTAAATCCTATTCAGTCATTAAAGGCGTCGATCAGATCGTACCTGTTGATGTGTATATTCCGGGCTGTCCGCCTAATCCGGCCGCGCTGATCTATGGCATTAATAAACTGCAGGAGAAAATTCGCTATGAAGCGAAGACTGGGAAGCGGGTGACCAGTCGATGAGCGAAGAGGATAAACCGGTCGCAGAGACGCCTCCCGTAGACCCGGAGAAGGAAGCCAAGCTGAAGGCAGCTGCGGAAGCACGCGCTGCGAGAGCGGCAGCAAAAGCTAAGGCCGAAGCGGAAGCGAGTGAAGCAGAGCCGGAGCAGCCGAAAGCACCTTCGCCAAGGCAGCCTGAGCTTGATGCCATAGTCGCGCTTCTGAAGCAGGAGGTAGCAGAAGCAGCGGTTGAGGATGCCTATGTAAATGAACTGAATGGCGATATGCCGATGATTATCTTACGCAATGAACACTGGCGGGAAGCTGCAAAGCTGCTTAAGGAGCACGAGCAGCTTCAATTTAATTATTTACGTAATGTGTCAGGTGTCGATTACGAGACCCACATAGAAGTGGTATATCATATGATCTCGCTTGGAATCAAAAGAGAGGTCGGAATTAAGATAAAGACAGAGCGGGAAGCATCAGCCGTCTATTCGGCAACACCAGTCTGGGCAACAGCGAATTGGAATGAACGTGAAATTTACGATTTACTGGGAGTTGATTTTCCTGGACACCCCGATATGCGGCGGATTATGATGCCTGATGATTGGGTGGGCCATCCGCTGCGCAAAGATTATGAGTCGATAGATTCGGAGGTGTAGGCAGCCCTTGATTCGTACAGAAGAACTGCTCTTAAATGTAGGTCCTCAGCATCCAAGCACGCATGGCGTATTCCGGATTATCGTTAAGCTCGATGGTGAAGTCATAACCGAAGCGACACCTGTTATGGGTTATTTGCACCGAGGCACCGAGAAGATCGCGGAAAACTTGAATTTCACGCAAATCATCCCCTACACCGATCGAATGGATTACGTCTCTGCAATGACTAATAATTATGTTCTCGTGCATGCAGTGGAAACGATGATGGGGCTTGAAGTACCGCAGCGGGCGGAGTATCTCAGGCTTCTCGTTATGGAACTGCAGCGTATAGCTAGCCATCTAGTATGGTGGGGAACTTATCTGCTTGATATTGGGGCAATGAGTCCGTTTCTTTACGCATTCCGTGACAGGGAAATCATTATCGTTTTATTTAATGAGCTGTGCGGCGCAAGATTAACTTACAATTACATGCGAGTTGGCGGAGTGAAGTGGGATGCGCCTCCAGGCTGGCTGGACAAAGTGCGCGACTTTATTCCTTATATGGAGAATAAGCTGCAAGAGTATGATAAGCTCGTCAGCGGCAACGAAATTTTCCTTGCCCGCATTAAAGGGATAGGAAAATATGATGCGGCAACAGCGATTGATTATGGCTTATCTGGAGCCAACTTGCGTTGTACAGGTGTAGACTTTGATATTCGCAAGGCGGAGCCCTACAGCTTGTACAGCCAATTTGAATTTGACGTGCCGCTTGGAAAAGTGGGAGATTGTTATGATCGCTATCGGATTCGGCTGGAAGAAATCCGCCAAAGCTTGCGTATTTTGAAGCAGGCGCTCGAGCAATTCCCTTCTGGCGGGGAGACGATGGGGAAGGTTCCGCGCGCAATAAGGCCCCCTGCTGGCGAGGTGTATGTGCGGATCGAATCGCCGCGCGGCGAAATTGGCTGCCATATCGTATCCAAAGGCAAAGCAGAACCTTATAGGCTCAAATTCAGAAGACCGTCATTCGTTAATTTGCAAATACTGCCGAAGCTGCTCGTAGGCGAAACGATGACAAACCTCATTACGATATTAGGCGGCATTGATATTGTCGTCGGGGAGGTCGATTGCTAATGCAGTCATGGCTTAACCAATCGCTAACTTGGGGAAATGCACTTGTGCTGTTCCTTTGGGCTGTCGTATTTTTATTCATTGTGCTTGGTTTCGTCACGTACGCCATTTATTTCGAGCGTAAGGTAATCGGGTGGATGCAGCTTCGCATCGGTCCCAATCGCGTAGGGCCCTTTGGCTTGCTGCAGACGGTAGCAGATATTTTTAAGCTGCTCATTAAAGAGGACACAATTCCGCGCAAGGCAGATCGGGCATTGTTCATTCTTGCACCTGCCCTAGCATACATACCGGCATTCTCCGTACTCGCTGTACTGCCTTATACACAAAACTTATATTTCGCAGATCTGAATGTCGGTTTGCTCTATTATGTAGCCCTTTCAGGCATCTCGACGCTTGCCATCGTGCTTGGCGGCTGGGCTTCCAATAATAAGTATGCACTCCTTGGGGGTATGCGCTCGGCGGCACAAATGATAAGCTATGAGGTACCGCTTGTTATTTCGGTAGTAGGCGTTATTTTGCTTAGCGGAAGCTTGAATCTGCGTGATATTGTTGCGGCGCAGGAAGGCGGCTGGTTTTGGAATTGGAACTTCATTCCTCAAATAATCGGTTTCATTGTCTTTATTATTGCAGCTGTGTCCGAGCTCAATCGTACGCCCTTCGATTTGCCGGAGGCGGAATCTGAGCTTGTTGCAGGTTATCACGTTGAATATAGCGGCTTTCGGTTTGCATTTTTTATGCTCTCGGAATACGTATACGTTTATGCCATTGCTGCATTAACAACAGTATTGTTTCTGGGCGGCTGGCACGCACCGGCGCCATTTCTTGATTTTGTACCGGGCATTATATGGTTTTTGCTCAAGTTTGCGTTTATTGTGTTTTTCTTATTTTGGATTCGTGCTACACTGCCGCGCATACGAGTAGATCAGCTTATGGGTCTTGGCTGGAAGGTGCTGCTGCCGGTGTCGCTGCTTAATGTGTTTTTAACGGCTGTATATTTAGAGCTGTTTATCAAGAACTAGCAAAGGGGAGAAGGAAATGAAAGGAATGCTGCAAGGACTGGGTGTAACGCTCAAATCAATGACGGCTCCAAAAGTGACCACCTCCTATCCTGATGTACCCTTTGTCATGCCGGATCGCTTCCGCGGTATCCAGCACTTTATCCCGGATTTATGTATCGTTTGCAACCAATGCGCACGCATTTGTCCAACCGACTGCATTACGCTGACCGGCAAACCGAACCCGGACCCTGATAAAAAGGGCAAGGTAATCGATACTTTTGATATTAATTTTGAAATATGCATCTTATGTGATCTGTGCACCGAGGTTTGTCCGACCGAAGCGATCGTTATGTCCAATCATTTCGAGCTGGCAACGTTCAGCCGCGATGATTTGTTCAAGGATGCAGAATGGCTGACAGACAATAATACACTTACTCGGCAGGACAATAACAATATCGGAGCGCCGGCCAAAGGGGGCGCAAAATAGTTGTTCAATATTGATTTTACAGGCGAATTTGTCGCTTTTTTTATCTTCTCAGCCATCATGATATGCGGCGCTGTCCTAATGATCAGCTTAGAGAAGGTCGTACATATGGTCATCTCTATGGCTGCTGTATTTCTAGGCTTAGCCGGAATGTTCGTGCTTCTGGAAGCTGAGTTTGTCGCATTTGTTCAGGTGCTTATCTATGCTGGAGCAGTCTCGATTCTGATGATATTCGGCATTATGATGACGAAGCATCAGCCAGGAGAGCGTGAGCCGGTGAAGCCGCTCCATGAAACGCTTGCCGCCGTAGGCGCGCTCAGCTTGTTTGGCCTATTGTTTTATGCGATCCGTTCAACAACTTTTCCAGAGCCGCAGTCTTTTCAAGCTGGAGAAGACAATACGATGGCAATTGGCGAGCTATTATATACAGGGTATGTGATACCGTTCGAGCTGCTCTCGGTGCTGCTGACGGTAGCATTTATTGGAGCAATCGTACTTGCCAAAAAGGAGGAGGAATAATTACATGCTTCCTTCCTATTTAACGATGGCGGCTATTTTGTTTTGCATTGGGCTATATGGCGCATTAGTGAAAAGAAATGCAGTCGTCGTACTGCTCTCGCTTGAGCTAATGTTGAACGCGGTCAACTTGAATCTTATTGCCTTCTCCAAATACGGTGTTGTTCCGTCATTGACGGGGCAAATTTTTTCATTATTTACAATTACAGTTGCAGCGGCAGAAGCGGCGATTGGGGTAGCTATATTAATAGCATTGTTCAGATTGCGCGGGACAGTTAATGTCGATGAGTTTGACAAAATGAGGAGGTAGCGCGGCGTATGAATATGTACTCACAGACGGCTTGGTTAATTCCGCTGTTTCCGCTGGCAGCATTCCTCGTTTTGACGGCGCTCGGTCGCAGCTATCGACGAGCGGGCGTTATCATCGGCTCGCTTGGATCATTTGGCGCCTTCGTTCTATCCTTGCTTATTATGATTGATCGACTTGGTACCAATGAAGTGGATTATAATTATTCCTTTGATTGGATTGCTATCGGAGATTATACGTTGAAGATTGGTTTCGAGGTGACCAACCTGACAGCGCTTATGCTGGTGGTCGTGACACTCGTCAGTTTTCTCGTGAATGTATACTCGGCCGGCTATATGAAAAATGATGAGCGAATAACTGTGTTTTTTGGTTATGTTGCCTTGTTCACATTTTCTATGCTGGGACTTGTATTATCCGATAATTTATTATCGCTTTATATTTTCTGGGAACTAGTTGGCGTATGCTCGTTCTTGCTAATTGGCTTCTGGTTTACATTGCCCAAAGCGCGAGCGGCGGCCAAGAAGGCATTTATTGTGACAAGAATCGGCGATGTTGGCTTGCTGATCGCTATTTTGCTCCTTTTCTGGTATATGCCGGATCATGCCCTTGATTTCACTACGATTCAAAGCGTATTTGATGGGCAATCAGGTGCAATTACGAACGGGATTACGACGTTGATTGCTTTGCTTATTTTTGTAGGCGCGATCGGCAAATCAGGCCAGTTTCCGCTTCATGTGTGGCTTCCTGATGCAATGGAGGGCCCGACACCGATCAGTGCACTGATTCATGCTGCTACTATGGTTGCGGCAGGCGTATTCCTTATTGCACGAACGTATGATATTTTTCAGGATTCTGCAGCTGCTATGGAGACCATCGCATATGTAGGCGGTTTTACAGCTATATTCGCTGCGACGATTGCACTCGTACAAAAGGATATTAAACGGATATTAGCCTATTCCACGGTCAGCCAGTTGGGTTATATGATGATGGCGCTCGGTCTGGGTTCCTTAACAGGCGGCATCTTCCACCTGTTCACGCACGCTTTCTTCAAAGCGCTGCTCTTCCTTGGTGCTGGCAGCATCATTCATGCGGTACATACACAGAACATTCATGAGATGGGCGGACTTGCCTCGAAAATGAAAGTGACGACATGGACGTTCGCGATCGGCGCTTTAGCGCTTGCTGGCATTCCGCCATTATCCGGCTTTTGGTCTAAGGATTTAATTTTGACGGTTGCTTGGGAGACGAATCCACTACTATTTATTGTAGGTTTGGCAGCCGCTTTCTGTACGGCGCTTTATATGTCTCGGTTGTTCTTTCTTGTATTTATGGGAAAACCAAACGAGGCCTCTTCACATGCGAAAGAATCACCAGTTTCGATGACGCTGCCGATGATCGTGCTGGCTGCTCTCGCCATTGTTGTCGGGTTTATTGAGACGCCATGGAACGGAGCATTTGGCTCATGGATCACCGATGAGGGAGAGTCGCTGCATAAAAGCGGCATTGCCATTGTTGCATCCATTGCGGTTGGCCTTCTAGGTATCTATATCGGCTGGCTCATCTATGGGAAAAACAGTGTGAACAAAGATGTACTGCAAGAAAAAATGCCTAAGCTAGTCAAATTGCTGGAAAATAGTTATTACATCGATGAGCTTTATGCCGTTATCATAGTGAAACCGCTGAAGATGATTGGTTCTGCGCTTATGGCGTTTGATTCTTATGTCATAGGCGGGATTGTGAGGTTGACAGGCACGGCTGTTACCTCGGCTGGAAGAGTGGCTGCTCGTCTGCAGAACGGTCAAGTACAAACCTACGGTTTGGCAGCTGTTATCGGGTTCGTCATTCTTGTGGCTGCTATCGTTGGAAGGAGGTTCCTGCCATGAGCATCCTGAGTGACATTCCGATATTATCACTTATATTACTGGCACCGCTGCTTGGTATAATCGTTCTGCTGCTGCTTCCGAAGCAGCGCAGCAGCTGGATGAAGACAACGGTTGTCGTAACCACATTAGTTCCTTTGCTGCTCTCCTTGTGGCTTTATGCTGATTATAATAAGCAGCAGGGCGGGGCGGCATATGACGAGCAATATAGCTGGGTGGATGTGCCGCTAAATAAAGAGGTGCCATCGGGCGTATCTGAATTTAAGTTTACGTTTCAATATGAGCTAGGCATTGACGGCCTGTCGCTTCCGCTTCTGCTTCTCGCAACGCTCGTATCTGCAATGGCTGCACTTGCAGCAGTTCATATCAAGAAAAGGTGGAAATCTTTTTTTATATGGTTTTTGCTGCTGGAGCTCGGAATGCTTGGCGTGTTTCTAGCTCGTGATTTATTTTTGTTTTTTGTATTTTTCGAGATTACGCTTGTTGCGATGTATTTCTTAATCGGAATTTGGGGTTACTTCAATCGCGAGCGTGCAGCCAATCAGTTTTTAATCTATAACGGAATTGGTTCAGCCATTATGCTGATTGCGTTCGTTATTCTCGTGAACACGGCTGGCTTCCACGTAGATCAAGTAGGCGAACAAGTTAGCTTTATTTACAGCGGCAGCTATACAGACATTTTCCGCAACATGGCGGACGCATCCGCTTGGGTTAACCTGACTAATGAGCAGCTTGGTTCAATTAATCCATTCCAGTTGACGGATACGATGCAATGGGTGCTGTTTATTATGCTGCTAGTTGCCTTCGGCATAAAGCTTCCAATATTTCCATTCCATACTTGGATGCTTAAGGTGCACACGGAAGCTCCGACCTCGATTGTCATGATTCACTCCGGGATATTGCTGAAAATGGGCGCTTACGGATTACTGCGATTTGGGATTATGCTTTTCCCTGATCAAGCGCGACAATTTGCGACAGTGCTCGCTGTGCTTGGCGTCATAAATATATTGTATGGAGCGCTGCTAGCCTTCAGGCAGCGTGAGTTTAAACTAGTGCTTGCTTATTCCTCCATCAGCCATATGGGTATCGTATTGCTAGGGATAGCAGCAATAAATGAGATTGGCTTGCAGGGAGCTGTATACCAGCTCGTATCGCACGGACTCATATCTGCCTTGTTATTTCTGATCGTAGGCAGCATCTATGAACGAACGGGAACGACCGAGCTGCAAGAGCTGGGTGGGTTAGCGCGCTCTATGCCATTTATAAGCGGCGTACTGCTGACTGCGGGGCTCGCTTCACTCGGTTTGCCGGGCTTATCCGGTTTTATTGGGGAGTTTCTATCGCTGCTCGGCCTATTCGAGTCGAATCGCTGGTTGACTGCGGCTGCGGCGCTTGGCATTATTTTGACCGCTGTCTATATGCTTCGCGCTGTACTAAAGATTACATTTGGTCCACAGCGTGAGGCGTTTGGAGCATTTAAGGACGCAAGGCTAATTGAGGCGGCTCCCATGATTGTGCTGCTTGCATTCATTGTGCTTCTCGGCTGTTTTCCTTCCGTCCTTACGGATACTGTGCAGCATGGCATGGATAAGCTGTTCGGACAATTACTTGCATCAAGGGCGGGGGGATAAACCATGTACGAAGGCGTTTCATTTATACCACTGACATGGACGGATATGCGCTACCTTGCCCCTGAGTTTATGCTGGCCGCCATGTTTTTGTTTCTTGTTGTATTGGATTTGTTCTTGCCAAAGCGCATGAATAGAAAATTTACAGGGTGGCTGACGTTAGCGGGCATTCTTGCATCGCTGCTGCTAGTCATGCTCCGGATGTTGGATATGAATCAGGGCGGAGCATCTGCCGACTCTATCCATCTGCTAAGCAACAGCTACCGCATTGATGATTTCGCCAGCCTGCTGAAAATTGTATTTTTAACAGGTACTGCGCTTATCATCCTGCTCGCAATTGGATCGGATCGGGATGAAGAGGAGATAACAGACAAATCAGAGTATTTCTATTTGGTGCTTCCCGCGCTTATGGGCGCGATGATGATGGCTTCATCAGGAAACCTGGTTACGTTGTATATCGGATTAGAGCTTCTTAGTATTACAAGTTATGTATTGGTTGGCATTAGGCGCAAATCAACTTTGTCTGCTGAAGCGGCATTCAAGTATGTCATTACGGGCGGGATTTCCTCGGCGATGGTGTTGTTCGGCATGTCGTACATTTACGGCATAACCGGATCAGTCGATTTGGGTGTAATTGGGGATGCTTTGCCGCGGGCGATGCAGGATTTCAAAGCGCTTGCCTATGTGGGCTTCCTGTTTATGATTGCTGGATTCGGTATTAAGATTGCAGCGGCTCCGTTTCACGCATGGGCGCCTGATGTATATCAAGGGGCTCCAACGCCTGTGTCGGCTTTTCTAGCGGTCATTGCCAAAGGTGCTGCGCTGGCTGCTATATTTAGAGTTATGTTTAGTACTAGTTTATTCAGCGCAGCGGGAGAAGCGGCAAAAATATCAAATGATCTCTTCCTGGTCCTGCTGGTGCTGGCTGCCGCAGCGATGCTCGTCGGAACGACAGCTGCGCTTAAACAAAGGAACGTAAAGCGATTGCTGGCCCTGTCAGGAGTAGCCAATGCGGGTTACATGCTGGTGCCTATCGGTATTTCGATAACGATGGTTCATAGCAGCAACTTCTCTGAATTTGTTTATTATTTGGTTGCGTACTTGTTTATGACGATAGGCGCGTTTGCTGTCTTTACGGTAGTTAGCCGCGCATCGGGGCATGAGGAGCTGAAAAGCTTCGCGGGTATGTACTACCGAGCGCCTTGGACGGCAGCGGCTATGGTGGTATTTATCTTGTCTTTATCGGGCTTGCCGATTTCTGGTGGATTTTTTGGGAAGCTGTTTATCTTGCTCGGAGCAGCGAATGCGAAAGCTTATTGGCTCGTAGCTGTTATCGTCGTGAGCAGCGTCATTTCTTACTATTTCTACTTTGGCATTGTTCGTCAAATGTTCATGCGCAGCGGAGAAGAAAATAATGAAGTGCGAATATCTGGAGCAACGGGAGTTGTGATCTGGCTGTGTGCAGCAGCAACGGTTGCACTAGGTATTTTCCCAGGACCGTTAATGCAATGGATTGATGCCATATTCTCGATCAAGGGCGATTTAATGATAATGGGATGAGCAGATTGTAGTAGAGTGATGCGAAGCATTCGTATTCTAAAGGTGTGAAAATAATAGGTCGTTTAAGTAGATGAGGAAATGATGTCTATTTAAACGATCTATTTTTTTGTTTACTCGATGAATGGGATTTTCGAGGTGGCACAGGGGAAATAGAAAGTAGTTTATAAGCTAAAAAGCAGCATCATAGTTAAAGTTACTGTTAAGGACACAGACTGTAGCGGCAGTTTTAGATATGATGATAGTAATGGATGGACTATAGTTATTTCTATATTTATTTTCCTTGCATATAGCAAGAAGAGAAGAAGCTGTCTAACGCTGTTTTAATCAGGAATTACGAGCAGAAATATAATTCGGTGTTTCAGCGGAGAATGTTGCGGGTAATGTGCAGCAGGGGGAGTATAGGTTCATCGTATAGGTAGACATGAAGTACTATTCTATCTATGTGGACCAGTGTTGCCGCTCGTCTATATTTACCGGGAAATAATAGTTTGTGCCGAATACTGACGTTCCGAGCTATGGAGCGGGATAGTTGTAGGACTTTTGTCCTTTTTGTCTTACAGAAACAAGGGAATTGATACCTGCAAAGAGAAATTGTAGTTAAGGAATATCCAATTGAAAGTGGGAACAAACCATAACCCGTTTCATACGAAAAGGCAGAAAATGATGAGCACTCAAAAAGAACCAAAGCGATTACGAAATTCACAAATGATTAGTCAGAGCCCATCTGATGATCGACTGGGCTCTGCGCTCAAAAAGCATAAAGCTCGCTTGTCTTTGCAAGCAATCGCCATTGCCACGCTCGCCGCGCGCAAGCTCCTTCGTCGCGCGCTGCCCGCGCTGCTGATCGGGAGCATCACCCTCGGGGGCATAGCCCCCGCAGGGTTCGCTCTCGGAGCGGCGCCTACGGCGCTGGCCGCAGCATCCCATGCGGCTGAGGGCGCCGAAGGCGCCGATGCAGAGCAGCCGCAAAGCTGGCTGCTCAAATGGCGTGACCCCGCGCTAGCACATGAGCTGCGCGGGACAGAGGTGCTCCGCCGCCAGAATGAGGCGGCGGTCATGCTCGTACGTCCGGCCGCTGAAGGCGCGGACGTACAGGAATGGCTCGACCGGCTGCGAAGCCTGCCGGGCGTAGAGTACGTGCACCCGAACAATAGGGTGCATATGCTTGCTCTGCCTGCCGGCGAGTCGGAGGACGCAGCCTCGGCAGGCTCAGAGGCCGCGCGCAGCAATGCGCGGCCTACAGGCTCTTCACCATCCAATGTATCACCGGCAGCTTCTGTACCTACCGAAGCAGCGCCTCCAGAGACTCCATCGACACCGCCAGCGGCGCCGCAGGAGTCTGAGGCTGCTTCCACAGCGAAGATTGCGGCAGCGGCAACAGTACTGAAAGCAAATGATCCTGAGTTGTCTAAGGAGCTTTATCTCAGTCAGATCGGCGCGCAAAAGGCGTGGGAAACCGTTCGCGAGCAGCAGCAGCTTACGATAGCGATCGTGGATACAGGTGTTGATTTGGAACATCCGGATTTGAAGCCTAATCTTGTTCCAGGCGCTAATCTAGTGAGCCCTGGTGAGTCGCCCGATGATGACAATGGGCACGGTACAAGTGTAGCGGGTGTTATCGCAGCTGTAGGAAATAACGGCATTGGCGTATCAGGCATACTGTGGAAAGCCAAAATCATGCCGATAAAAGCGCTGGATCACCGAGGTGACGGAACAGAGCAGGAGCTCGGCGAAGCCATATTGTACGCCGTTCGCAGCGGAGCAAGCATCGTTGTGCTGTCGGTTGGCCTTCATCGATATTCTCCGTACATGCTCGACATTGTACAATATGCGGAAAGCAAAAACGTACTGCTTGTAGCAGCGGCAGGCAATGACGGCGTCACCTTTGGAGAGAAAGCTGCGGTAAAATACCCGGCAGCTTATCCGACGGTACTCGCTGTCGGTGGCGTCAAGTCGAATAATACGGTCGATAGTCGATCGAATCGAGGGACTGAGCTTGACCTTGTCGCACCTTGGAATGTATATACAACAGCCATTGGTGGACTCTATAAGAAAGAAGAAGGAACTTCAATGGCGGCTCCGCAAGCCGCAGCTGCTGCAGCGCTCATATGGGCTCGCTACAAGGACATGAAGCCTTACCAGATACGCGAGCTGCTGCGCCAAACAGCTAAGGATATTGGGCCGCCAGGTGCGGACAGCACGTCAGGTTACGGTGTGCTGCAGATCGACCAAGCGGTACGTTCAACCTTGAAACCAGACGGCTTCGAACCAAATGACACCCAATCAACTGCTGCAAGGTTTCCGCTGAACAGCCAAATTTCGGCTTTGCTGCAGGGCGTATCCGACCATGATTGGTATCAAATCGATGCGCCGTATGATGGCACGTTGACCATACAATATGAAGGACTTGTTCCTAGCGGAAAGATTGTTCCGCCTGTTAGGCTCACCCATTACATGAATGGCGTGAAGCAAAGTACGAGCGATACGAAGCTTGCAAGCAGGTCCATTGATCTTGAGGTTAAAAAAGGGCGGCAGCTCATTCATCTGGAGCTCATCAATCAGAGCAGCAACGATGAATTGCCTTATCTGCTCACGTCTACTTTTACGATGAAGCCGGACGATTACGAAAAAAATGATAAATCTTTTGAAGCTTATACATTGCAGCCTCGTACGCAGTCGATTACGGGCAACTTTCATCAAACCGCCGATCGCGACTGGTTTACGGTAACCTTTACTCAGAGCGGAAAGCTAAGTCTGACGCTTAGTACGAATACGGCACGTATTGATCCAGGGCTTGCTATACAGAAGGCAGGTCAGCAATTAATGGTGTACGATGATGAGGGTGAAGGGGAGACTGAGCAGTCACCAGTCATAACTGTGACTCCTGGTAAATATTATATTCGTGTTCACAATGCAATCTCCTCAGAAGCTAGTCCGACCATAGGCACCTACATATTGAAGATGGATTATATGCCAAAATATGATGATCCGAATGAACCAAACAATAAATCGTACGAGGCGTTCATGATTAATCCAGGTACGGAGTACCTTGGTGTAATTAGCAGCTACTCCGACGTAGATTGGTTTCAAATCCGGGTTTCAAACGCCAGCATTATCAGCATGACGGTAAACGGTGTACCGCTTGATGTTGATTTGAGCCTCTTGCTCTATGATAAACGGATGAAGCAGCTTACGGCATCCAAAACAAAAGCAAGCGGGAAGCTGCAAACCGAAGAAAAGCTGCTGCAGCCTGGAGTGTATTACGTGAAGCTGGAAGCAGATGCTCCTTTTGACAAGCAGTATTATCGCTTAAAGGTGAAATCAGAGGAGTTGATTGCTGGATTCCGTGATATTAAAGGCCATTGGGCTCAAAATGAAATCGTCGCGTTAAACAAAAAAGGCATTATTAACGGAACAGGACAAAATCGCTTTGAGCCTAGACGCTCCATAACGCGAGCTGAGGCCGTTTCCATGGTTGTGAAGGCATATAAGCCAGCTTCATCAAGTCGCGTGCAAGGGAAGCGATTCAAAGACGTCCCATTAAAACATTGGGCTAATGATGCGATTACGAGGGCTGTAGAGCAAGGCTGGGTAAAAGGATTCCCGAATGGCGAGTTCAAGCCGGATCAGCCGATTACAAGGGCGGAAATGGCAATGATTATCGGTTATGCGGAAGGTGTACGGCCTAAGCTGCCTGTCATTGATCCGTTCGCCGATGTACCAAAGTCTCATTGGTCAGCACCCATGCTGTATGCCATGAAGTTGAACAAACAAATTGAAGGGATAGAGTCAAATCTGTATAAACCTAGCCTGCAGGCTAGCCGTGCAGATTATACGGTGCTGCTCCACCGATTTATCGCCTAATATTTTCATCAAACAAAATGACTTCCAGTTACGTTAATAATATGAAGCAAGATAAATGCTGCTTTTAAAGCTGCTTGAGTTTGAAGCTTAAAACATGAAAAAGCTCAGGAGGCATCATGGACGTAAATTACGGTCTTATAAATGGTTTGCAAAACTACACCGGAATGACCGGGTTGTTTTCTATTATCATTGTTATTCTTAGCATTATTTTGGTGTGGTTTGTACTGCAAGAGGTGAAATGGGAAGCTTTTTTTCGTTTTCCAAAGAGTCCAAAGGCTCGTTTGTTTCAAGTATTTGTTGCAATTATAATGGGTCATTTGTTAGCAAAATTCATCTTGGAATATTGGGGCTACACCGTTCTTCTCAAATCGTTTGTCGAATAACAAAAGCGAAACATGTCAACAATGGGTAATACATGACGGTCTCAAAAAGCAGTTGGCTTGCGAATAGGTATAAATCAGGACCCGTAATCGAACCGGAAACGTAGTTTTTTCGTGAAAAAGAGACGTTTTTGGAGAAAAAAGTCATAAAATGCGCTGGGAATGACATGTAAAAAATGGTAATAATATAACGCTTGTCGATTGGTGTAATTGAGTGATAAGATGAAGGTTGGGTAAAGTGAGATAAACCTTTTTTTTCACAAATAGGAAATAGAAAATGCAGTTCGCGGAGGGAACCAAAAGATGACCAAAATTATCGTCCGCGGAGGCCAGCGTTTGAAGGGAACGGTCCGTGTTAGCGGAGCAAAAAATGCAGTACTCCCCATTTTAGCGGCCTCATTATTGGCGACAGAAGGAGACAGCGTCATCTATGACGTACCCCTCCTCGACGACGTTATGACGATTCAGAAGGTGCTTGCCTCTTTAGGCGCACAATTATCCTATAATAATGAAACGATGCGTATTACAGCGCAGACCATTACGACTTATGAAGCTCCTTATGAGCTTATTCGAAAAATGCGGGCATCCTTCTTAGTTATGGGTCCTCTTCTTGGTCGGATAGGCAAGGTAAGAATTTCATTGCCTGGCGGCTGTGCGATCGGCACTCGTCCGATTGATCAGCATTTGAAGGGCTTTGAAGCGATGGGCGCTGAAATTACGCTTGGGCAGGGCTTTATCGAAGCCAGCACAAAGACGCGTCTTAAGGGTGCGAAAATTTACCTAGACGTAGCCAGCGTAGGCGCAACGGAAAATATTATGATGGCAGCTGCTTTAGCAGATGGCATAACGATTCTTGAGAATGCAGCCAAAGAACCGGAAATCGTGGATTTGGCCAACTATATCAATGCTATGGGCGGCAAAGTTCGTGGCGCTGGTACAGGAGTTATTCGTATTGAAGGCGTGGACCGGATGTATGGCGCAGCCCATAATGTAATTCCTGACCGTGTTGAAGCAGGCACGTACATGATTGCGGCCGCTATTACAGGCGGTGACGTTTTCGTTGAAGGTGCAATTTCTGATCATTTGACGCCGGTAATCTCTAAGCTGCAGGAAATGGGCGTAGAAATTACGGAGAGCGATAACGGAATTCGTGTACAATCGAGCAAGCAATTGAAATCGGTTGATGTGAAAACATTGCCGCATCCAGGTTTCCCAACAGATATGCAATCTCAAATGATGGCTCTTCTCCTCGTATCTGAGGGAACAAGCGTTGTGACGGAAACGGTTTTCGAAAATCGTTTTATGCATGTCGAGGAATTCCAGAAGATGAACGCTCAAATTAAAGTCGATGGACGTACAGCTATCGTTAATGGCGGTATGCCGCTAACGGGTGCAAAGGTATGCGCTACCGATTTAAGAGCAGGAGCAGCACTTATTTGTGCGGCTTTGCGGGCGGAAGGCGAGACTGAAGTAACAGGTCTGCATCATGTGGATCGCGGTTATGTTAACATTACAGGCAAGCTTGCAGCTCTTGGGGCTGATATTCATCGTATTGAGCTGATTAGCGAGGAAGACACGGCGGCAAGCAAGCCATCCGTTTCGGTCCAAGTAACATCGGCAGTACGTGATACAGCTGCTGTAGTGGCGATCTCTTCAACGTCTTCTGATGTGGATACAGCTTCTTCCTTTAAGCGTGAGAAAGAAGTTGCGGTTCTAAAAGTTCAGCCGACGTGGGCTTAATTTTCCGATAAGAACAAGATAAAGAAGCTGTTTCAAATAAGTCGCAAAGGGCTTATCTGAAACAGCTTCTTTTTGTTTGGACAATCTATACTTTTGAAATATTTATTAAGTATAATAAGGCTAACCATTTAGCTATAATGGTTACTACTACTGGAATAAGCAAAGGGGCGGCCATGGCAACGATACACGATGTGGCAAAAATAGCGAACGTATCCGTGACGACGGTTTCCCGCGTTTTAAACAATCGGGGTTATATTAGTGAAGCAACGAGAATGAAGGTTTATCAAACGATGGAGCAATTGAATTACCAGCCTAACGAGATTGCCCGCTCATTACTAAGAAAACAATCTAACGTTATTGGTCTTATTATACCTAGTGTAGCTCATCCTTTTTTTAGCGAGCTCGCGAATCACATAGAAAACTATGCTTATGAGCTCGGCTTCAAAATGCTGCTTTGCAATTCCCAGCTTGACCCTCAGAAAGAAAAGGATTATATCGAAATGCTGAAGCGCAATCGTGTGGATGGCATTATTATGGGCAGCCATACGCTTCAGGTCGATGAGTACAAACATTTGAACTCGCCAATTGTCACGATTGATCGTCAGATCAGCAGTGAAATTCCGTATATCTCTTCCGATAATTATGCAGGCGGGAGCCTTGCGGCACAATTGCTGGTTGGTGAAGGCTGCAAAAAAATTGCGCATATTTGCGGTAATTTGGAGCTGCATTTGCTCGCAAATCAGCGTACAGAAGCGTTTCAAGCCGTGATGAAGGAGAAGGGGATCGAGCATGTGATCATTCAGACTGATATGAATGTGTTTGATCAACTCCAGTACGAGCAAATTATACATCAGCTGTTTCAGGATCATCCCGATCTGGATGGCATTTTCGCAACGAGTGATATTATTGCTGCTTTTGCAGTTAAGGAGTGTGTGATCGCTGGCAAACGAATCCCGGAGGATGTGAAAATTATCGGTTACGACGATATTAGCGCAGCCAGATGGCTTACGCCGGAGCTGACAACGGTGAAACAGCCGATTGCAGAAATTGGGAAAATGGCGATTGATTTGATTATGAAGCAGATAAACGAGGAAGCTTTCGAATTCGTAAATATTTTACCGGTTGAACTGATTAAACGAGCTTCTACATAGATTAAAAAACGTAAAAAACCCAAGCGTAGCAAGGGTTTTTTATTTTTTCAAAAGTTATGTCAATCGTTTAACATGTCAAACGATTGACATACTCTTATTCACAATTATATAATACGTTTTGTAAGCGGTTTACACGATCGGTAAATCGTCTTTCAATCTTTTTCAATCTCAAAAAATTGGGGGCAATCAAATGAAATCATTGAAATGGATGCAAGCGATAGTATTATCGCTAATGGTAGTTATGGTTGTAACGGCATGTGGCAATTCGAATAACGCGGGATCGTCTAATGGAGGTTCTGAAGTAAAGATATCGTTGCTTAACTCGAAGGGCGAGATTCAAGCCCAGCTCGAAGAGGCTGCGAAAGTATTTAAAGAGGATAATCCTAACATTACGCTTGAAATTATACCGGTACCTGCAGGACAGTCGCCTTTTGAGAAAGCGTCTGCGCTTTATGCATCAGGAAACCCGGCTACCATTACGATGCTCGATACAGGAGATGTTGAGAAATTCAAGGATCGTGTTCTTGATCTTAGCGGTGAGAAGTGGATGGCGGATGCCGTTGACCGCAGCACGGCGCTAACGACATTTGATGGTAAAAACTACGCTTTCCCGCTTGCAGTTGAAGGTTATGGTTTTATTTATAACAAAGCGGTTGTAGATCAAGCGGTAGGCGGAACATTTGATCCAGCAACGATCAACACAACAAGCGCACTTGAAGAGCTGTTCAAGAAAATCGAAGCTTCGGGAAAAGCGCCGCTTATTATCTCTCCAATGGATTGGTCGCTGGGAGCACACTATTTGCCGCTGGCTTACGCGGGTCAATCTGCTGATACGGTTGCAGTTGCAAAGTTTATAGACGATTTGAAGGCTGGAACAATCGATTTAGCTAGCAATAAGGTTTTCAATGGACTAATGGATACGTTCGACATCATGACAAAATACAATATCGACAAAGCCTCCCCATTGTCTGGAACTTATGAGCGTGGTCCAGAGGTGCTTGGTAAAGGCGAGGTAGGCATCTGGTTCCAAGGGAACTGGGCTTGGCCGCAAATTAGCAGCTTTGATACGGCAAGCGGGCAATACGGCTTTCTACCTGTCCCTATAAGCAACAATCCAGATGATTTTGGCAATACACAAGTGTCTTCTGCGGTTTCGAAGCGTTTGGTCATCGACAAGGAAAAAAATACGGCGGAGCAGCAGGCTGCTGCAAAAACGTTTTTGGAGTGGATGGTATACAGCGAGAAGGGTCAAGACTTCCTCGTAAACAAAGCGAATATTATTCCAGCGTTCAAGAACATTACACTTGAAGCCAAAGATCCGCTTGCAAAGTCCATATCTGAACATATCGCAAACGGCAAAACAGAGGATTCCATCAGCACGCTGCCAGCTGACCACTGGGCTAAGCTTGGCGCATCGATGCAGAAATATTTAGCAGGTGCTTCGGATCGTGCGGAGTTGACGAAAGATATTGTGGAGTATTGGAAGACGGTTAAATAATCCTTAATAGCGTATAGAAGGCTTACCCCGCCAAACGACGGGGTAAGCTGTTTACTCTTTATCGTATTTTGACTTACAAAACCATGCTTGAATGTGAGGGATCATGATGATAACGGAAAAAGGGCTGTGGAATCGATTGCGATTGCGGCTGCTGTTTACCGGACCGACTTTGTTTGCTTTTCTTGCTGTAATGATTATTCCATTCTTGTATGGGATTTATTTGACCTTTACGAATTGGGATGGCATATCGACGACAAGCAGTTTGGTTGGATTTGAGAATTACGTAGCGGTATTCAAGGATGCTGTTTTTTGGAAATCATTTTTGCTTACGTTAAAATATGTTTTTATTTCAGTTGCTCTTATTAATGTAGTTGCGTTTTTGCTAGCCTACGTATTAACGAGAGGATTGAAGGGGCAAAGTATTTTTAGAGCTGGCTTCTTTATTCCCAACTTGGTAGGCGGCATTGTACTCGGCTTTGTATGGCAATTTATTTTCTCAAATGTACTCGTGTATCTAGGCAAAGAATGGGGTATTCCGTTATTCAGCTCCTCATGGCTGGCTGACCCGGACAAAGCCTTCTGGTCGATGATTATCGTCACGGTATGGCAATATGCCGGTTATATGATGGTTATTTATGTAGCTGGGCTTATGAATGTGCCTAAGGATATTTTGGAGGCAGCAAGTATTGATGGTGCGAGCCTATGGACGAAAATGCGCAAAATGATTTTGCCGCTGATGGTTCCATCGTTTATCGTCTGTGTTTTCCTATCACTGCAAAGATGCTTTATGGTTTATGACCTGAACGTTTCACTCACAAAAGGCGGACCGTTCAAAAGTACGGAAATGGTATCGATGCATGTTTACGAGAAGGCATTTCTATCGCGGGATTATGGCGTAGGCCAAGCAGAAGCATTTGTTCTGTTCCTGCTGGTGGCGACGATTACCATAGCACAGGTTTATTTTAGCAAGAAGCTGGAGGTTGAGGCGTGATGGAGAAAAAGAACCAATGGCTCGCATGGACAAAGTTCATCGCCCTCTTCGTTATTTTAGTTCTGTTCGTCGTTCCTTTCTTTATGCTGTTCATCAACTCATTTAAGGAAAACAAGGCAATCACATCAAGTCCGCTTTCCTTGCCGGATAGCCTAAGCTTCACGAACTACACAAATGCATTTGAAAAAATGAACTTCATATCGGCATTTATGAACTCTGTAGTCATAACTGTGCTTAGCGTTGTGCTTATCTCTATTTTAGCGGCAATGACGGCTCATTATTTTGTGCGAAACCAAACAAAAACGAACCAATATATGTTTTTCCTTATGGTTGCGGCTATGATCATACCTTTCCAAGCCATTATGATCCCTCTCGTCAAAATATACGGAACCATTGGTCTTCTTAATAGCAAATGGGCCCTTATTTATATGTATGTCGGATTTGGCAGTCCGCTGGCCGTCTTTATTTATCATGGGTTTGTAAAAAGCATACCAGCCGAGCTGGAAGAAGCGGCGCTTATCGATGGCTGCACGCGGACGCAAACTTTCTTCCGTATCGTATTTCCGGTGCTTGCTCCGACGACGGTTACGATTGCCATTTTGAATGTATTATGGATTTGGAATGACTTTTTATTGCCTTCCCTCGTGTTGATTTCGCCGGATGAGCGGACACTGCCGTTGTCTACTTTCTATTTCTTCGGTACGTATTCGGTTGATTATGGACCATTAATGGCAGGGCTTATGCTGACCATATTGCCTGTGCTTGTTGTCTACTTGTTTGCGCAGAAATATATTATCCAAGGGGTCATGCAAGGCTCAATTAAATAATAAGTAAGGGTTGGATGCTTTATTTTGTATACAAGAGAAAATGCCGACACATTTATTGCAGAACGCAAGTATTTGTTGAAAGAGGAATACCGCCTTGCTTATCATTTAATGAGCGAGTTTGGGTGGATGAATGATCCGAATGGTTTTGTTTATTATAACGGTGAATACCATATGTTCTATCAGCATTATCCCTATCAGCCCGTATGGGGGCCTATGCACTGGGGACATGCGGTTAGCCATGATCTCATCAAGTGGAAGTACCTCCCGGTTGCACTTGCGCCCGATCAGGACTATGACCGTGACGGCTGCTTCTCTGGCAGTGCTGTTGAGCGGGATGGCAAGTTGTATTTGATGTATACGGGACATTTGATAACGGGGCCTAATAGGGAGCTTGATTATAGTCAAAATCAAAATATCGCTGTTTCCGACGATGGCATCCATTTTGAGAAACTGGCTAGCAATCCTGTCATTGGTTCAGACCAAATACCGTCAGGATTCAGCCAGAAGGATTTCCGAGATCCGAAGGTATTCGAGCGCGACGGTGTTTATTATGCCGTTTTAGGGTCAAATGATGGACGGGGCAGCGGACTGATTTTGCTATATCGTTCAACAGACCTTGTGAGTTGGAGTTTTAGTGGGGAAATCGCGCGCAGTGATGGGAAGCTTGGCGACAACTGGGAGTGTCCTGATCTGTTTGAGCTCGGAGGGCGTGATGTGCTGGTAATGTCGCCGCAGCGTATGCCAGCGCAAGGAGATGACTATCGTAATCTGCATTCCACTACCTATATGATTGGACACTTGGATATTAAGCAAAGCAGCTTTCAGTATGATCGGTATGAGCCGGTTGACTGCGGCTTTGATTTTTATGCTCCGCAGACAACAGTTGATGAAAGAGGCAGACGCATTATCATCGGTTGGATGGAGGCATGGGAACAAGAAATTCCGACGCAGCTTGGGCATTACTGGGCCGGCGCTATGACTTTGCCGCGTGAAGTTATTTTGCAGGGTGAGTCGTTATTGTTCAAGCCGCTTGAGGAAATGAAAAATTACCGGAAAAATGCTTATGAGGCAAGCGATATTAACTTATCAGATATTGTTAAAGATATGGGAGTTAGCGGCGATTGTTATGAGCTTGAGGTCGTATTCCAGGCAGATCAAGCCAAGGAATTTGGTTTGAAGCTGAGGGTGCACGGCGAGGAAGAAACCGTATTGTCTTATCAGCAAGCAGAAGGCAAATTCCGTTTTAATCGCGATAAGTCAGGGATCGGTCTTGGCGGTGAGCGCAGGACGAGTGTTGAACTGAAGGATGGTTTGCTTGCTTTGCGCATCTTCGTCGATAAATCCTCCGTCGAGGTGTTCATTCAAGGCGGCGAGAAGGTGATGACAGGCCGTATTTACCCAGGTGCTGAATCTCTCGGCATATTCGCTTACGCAGAAGGTGCTTGTACTATGGTATCCTTTAAAAAATGGGACATCAGCTAGGGGGGCTTAATCTGTCTAAACTATATACGATTGGTGAAGCATTAATTGATTTTATTCCGGATACTCGCGGCATTGAGCTCAAAGATGTCGTTGGTTTCACGAAGGAAGCAGGCGGCGCTCCAGCTAATGTTGCTTGTGCGGTTGCGAAGCTAGGCGGCAGCAGTGCCTTCATAGGCAAGCTGGGTAAAGATGCTTTCGGTGACTTTCTCTTGGAAACGATGAAAGCGACAGGTGTTGATACCCAGCATGTGCTCCAAACGAATGAAGCAAATACTGCTCTTGCGTTTGTAAGCTTAAAAGCCGACGGTGACCGCGATTTTTCTTTCTACCGAAATCCAAGTGCCGATATGCTGCTTTCAGAGGATGAGATTAACGAAGAGTGGTTCGCTAAGGGAGATATTTTGCACTATTGCTCAGTAGATCTTATTGAAGCTCCTGTGAAATATGCGCATCTTAAAGCGATTGCTGGGATGAAAGCAGCAGGAGGACTCATCAGCTTTGATCCTAACGTGCGCCTGCCGCTATGGGAAGATCACGAGCAGTGCAGACAAACGATACTGCAATTCATTCCTTTGAGCCATCTTGTCAAAATAAGCTCGGATGAGCTTGCTTTTGTGACGGGAATTGAAGACGAGAAAGAGGCTATTGCTTCTTTGTTTGTCGGAGACGTTCAAGCTGTTGTATACACAAAGGGAGCGGAGGGTGCGGTGTGGTATACGTCTTCCTACGAAGTATCTACTCCTGGCCAGAAAGTAGCCGTTGTGGATACGACTGGGGCTGGCGATGCTTTTATTGGAGCGCTGCTGTATCAGATGCAGCGAAGTGAAGAGGCGTTAAGCGAAATGAATGCTGATACGGTTAAACGTTTGGTTTCGTTTGCTAACGCCGCCGCTGCTCTTACGACAACAAGAGCAGGCGCGATTTCGTCGCTGCCTGTTTTGCAGGAGCTTCCTCCTTTGTAATCAAAGCTGTATCTATTTAGAGAGTATGTTTTTTCTCGCCAATTCGGGAGAATGAAACATACTCTTTTTTGAATGAACGACTGAATGGCTATAAGTCCTCGCAAACGTTAATAAATGTGCATGCAAGTGAAAGTTTGTAATTGGGTAAGTACTTGTCATAGAATGAATTAAAATAATGGTTTTGGCAGAACGAAGGGTGTGTTGTCCATTGGCTACGATGAAAGTCATTGTTGCAGAAATCGAAAAAGAATTAGAAGTAAAAGAAATAGAGATAAAGGGAAACATCTATGACGCATTAGATGAAATAGCTGAAGGTAACGTAGAATCAATCACGATATGGAATGACGTTGTTTTATGGTTTAACATGGATTTGCAGTCCGATGGGTCAGCATTCAATTTCCATCTGACCGAGAAATCGCGAATCAGAAACCAAGAAGAATACGAGCCTAAAGTATCGGTTATTGGAAATGCTATTTTCACTGGAACAGATGAAGATGGCGAGCCCGTTGGATTGACGGAGGATGAAATTAAGGCTGTCATGAGTAACTTCATTGACCGCAAAACATACCACCAATTCACTAGAATATAAAGAATGAGGGCGGAGAGGGATTTCCGCTCTTTTATTATTCCATTTATATCGTTATTCAGTAGGAACCCTATTATTACTGAACTTTTGCCGCCTTACGTAATCTTTTACATCATACGCCTGCTCCCAAATGAACACTAGATGGGGGCTTTTTGTCGTCAAGCTTGTTCATCTTCCGTTCATTTTTGAATGCTATAGTCGATCTCACTAAGACCAATGGAAGGTGGATTAAAGCAGATGAAGAAGTGGACGATAGGGCTCGGCATTTTAATTATTTTAGCCGCAGCTGGAGCAGGTGCCTATTATTTTTATTTTGCTAAGGATAAGGAAGCAGCAGGTGTAATGCCTACGTCTCTGACGGTGCAGGCGACAAAGGGGTCAATCGTAAAACAAATTACCGGGACAGGTTTGGTAGCAGCTAATTCGAGGGAATCGGTGACTGCTGGCAAGAGCGGCACCATAGCTACTGTGAATGTCAAAAAAGGAGATAAAATTAAAGCGGGACAAATTCTTGTTACCTTTGAGTCTGCGGACGACAATGATGACAAAATAAAATCGATCAATAAAAGCATCACAAAACTACAAGAAACGATTACTGAATACCAACAAAGCTATAAGGAAGCTACAGGCAGTGAAAACGAAGAGGCCACGAAGGCATCGCTTCAAAAGAATATTGAAAATGCAAACGATGAGATCGCAGACTACCAAGATCAACTGCAAGATATCTATGAAGCACAAGAAAAAGAGGAAAAAGTAGTGACAGCCTCCATAGATGGCGAAGTTACCGAAATGTCTATTGAGGTAGGCGATGAGGTGAATGCCAATACGGCAATAGCTACAATTGTAGATTATACGAAGCTGGAATTTGTTACATCTGTGGATGAGCTTGATATATCTGCTTTAAAGGTTAATCAATCGGCAGATTTGTCCTTAAGCGCGCTGACTGACAAGAAGATCAATGCAACCGTATCGGATATTGCGATGGAGGGTACTTCCAATAACGGTTCATCTTCATTTGAAGTGAATTTGTTGCTAAAAAACATCGAAGGCGTGAAGGCGGGGATGTCTGGTGAAGCAGCCATTACGATTGCGTCTAAGGAAAACATCATTCTTGTTCCGGTAAATGCCGTCGTCGAAATGGGCACAAGATCTTTCGTTCGTATTCCGTCCGAAAATGGCGGAGCGGGTACATCGGCAGGCGCTGGACAGGCTGGGCAGCAGCAAGAAGGGGCAGGTGCTCCTGGTGGATCTGCAGACGGGAAACAAGGAACGGCGATGGGACAAGGCACTACAACAAGCGGAGCACAGAAAGCTCCGACGGGGGGAACGGGAACAGGAGCTGTGAGGCAAGGTGCTCAGGGTGCGCAAGGTAATGGTGCAAGAGCAGGCACAGGTCAATCCATTGCAGCTGATGGTTCGGCTTCAGCAGGACAATCGGGAGCAGGTCGTGCAGCCGCTGGTGGCGGATTTGCAGCTGGCGGTCGTGGCGGCCGCAAGCCGGATGCGCTTGGCGGCCAGCTGGTTGAGGTGACCACAGGACTCAGCAATGAAAATTTTGTGGAAATTGTCTCAGGGCTAAAAGAAGGGGACAGTGTGCTTGTTCCGATTGCCCAAGGAACGGCTGGCATGGGCAGCAGCTCTGCGGAGATGACAATGCGGCAGGGCGGCTTTGCTGGCGACGTAATGGTCTTCCCAGGAGGCATGGGCGGAGGAATGCGGACTGGAACAGGTGGTCCACGATGAGTTCAACGCTGAATGCATCATTAATAGAAATGAACAAGATCACGAAGTTTTATACGATGGCGCGTGAAAAAATGACAGTGCTCCATGAGGTCTCTCTTACGGTTGCACGTGGTGATTTTCTAGCGATCGTGGGTCCATCCGGCTCTGGAAAATCGACGCTTATGAATATTATTGGCTGTCTTGATTTGCCGAGCGAAGGAAGCTACAAGCTTGAGGGGCTTGAGGTGACTGGACAAAGCGATAATAAACTGACAGAAATACGAAATAAAAAAATTGGATTTATTTTTCAAGGGTATCATTTGCTTCCGAAGCTCACAGCACTTGAGAACTGCGAGCTTCCGCTTATTTATCGGGGGCTGCCGGGCAAGGAGAGACGTATGCGCGCGATGGAAGCGCTGGATAGAGTAGGGCTCGGTGATCGAATGAACCATCGCCAAAACGAGCTGTCGGGCGGGCAGCAGCAGCGTGTTGGCATTGCGCGCGCTCTGGCGACTAATCCGCCTATACTGCTTGCCGATGAACCAACAGGCGCGCTTGATTCTAAGACAGGCATGGAAGTGCTCAATATGATGGATGAACTGCATCGCGCAGGTCAGACTATCGTTTTGATTACACATGATATGGAAGTAGCCAAACGAGCAAGCCGTACGGTCATTATTCGGGATGGGGTGTTGACGGAGCGGGAGCAAGAGAGGAGGGACAGCGATGAAGCTTACGCAAGGTCTCAGGATGGCAGTCAAGAGCGTCTTATCCAACAAGCTTAGAACAATATTATCGATGCTCGGTATATTGATTGGTGTTGCAACGGTCATTGCGCTTGTTGCTATGGGAAAGGCTTCCTCCAATGAAGTGGCTAAGCAGGTATCTTCCCTTGGCAGCCCTAACTCGCTTTCCGTTAATATTCTTGGACGTGGAACAGTTACGACGCTGTCAGTCGATGAAGCGAATGAGCTTGGTGATGTTATGAATATTGCGGGTGTTGCGCCTGTGACGAGCACAACAGGATATGCGAAATACGGCAAGACGCAGGTATCCGTTACCGTAGAAGGAATAACCGCCGCTTATGAGGAAGTGAAAAGCTTTCCCGTACAGGATGGCAGATATATCGCCTCTCCAGATATAACAAACAACACCAAGGTTGCGCTTATTGGTGTGGAGACCGCGAAGGATTTATTTGAGGATGAGAGAGTGGACCCTGCGGCGGCAGTAGGGAAAAAGATAACTATAAACGGTTATAATTTCACGATTGTTGGATTGCTGGAATCGCAAGGAAGCTCACTCAGCGGCTCAAATGACGAGAAAATATTAATTCCGATAACGACAGCTCAGAAAATATTTCAAACAAGCGGCGTTTCTACTATTAACTTAATTGTCTCGGATATAGATCGTATGGCTGCGACGGTTACTGCCGTAGAAGCTGTTCTCTATGAGAAATTCCGAGGCAATGAGAATGCCTACAGGGTGTTTAATCAAGAGGAAGCGATGAAAACATTAAATTCCGTTAATGAAACGATGAACAGGCAGCTCATTTATGTAGCGATCATTTCTCTTATCGTAGGTGGAATCGGCATCATGAATATTATGCTAGTGTCTGTAACAGAGCGAACGCGAGAGATTGGCATTCGTAAATCATTGGGAGCAAAAAAGCGGGATATTATGTTTCAATTTCTAGTAGAGGCGGTGTGCATCAGCGGTTTGGGAGGCGCACTAGGAATTGGACTTGGATATATCGCCTCTTTTACTATTGGAATGATTATGAAGACGGAAACGGAAGTACCTTTAGATACTGTATGGCTAGCTTTTGTCTTTTCTGCCCTCGTAGGCGTTATATTTGGCTATTTGCCTGCAAATAAAGCGGCTGGTCTGCGGCCGGTTGACGCGCTTCGCCATGATTAGACTTTAAGGTTCTACCCTATTATTTGTGCTCATAGAATGAACCATCAGGACCCGTATTAAGAGAGAGGGGGCGGCAGTGGCTGCTTCCTGCTTCCTTTTTCCGGCCAAGATGGAAGGAGAGCTCATGAGGCGAAGAAGAGGGACGTTTTCAATAGTTTCGATGATCGATCGTATACGGACAAGCAGACCGATGGCCTTGTTTGCAATCGGAGCGATGCTTGGCGCATCTGTCATTCTAGTAAGGCTTTCAGTTGACGAGCTTCACGATGCGAAGGCTGCTAGGCCTTTAACAGACAACGCATCTATTAAAGCGGGTAATCAAACGATGCCGAAAACGGGCATATTGGATGATGTGGATGCGCTCATTCCATCTTCTGAAAATGATCTTTTAAAACGGCCAACGGCTGGTGATGGGAAGCATGGAGAAACGCTGGATGCGATTGATCGTCTCGTTATTCGTGTTTATTTGACGAAGGAAAAGCGGATAGAGCGAGTTCCGCTTGAAGCGTATGTTCGCGGTGTAGTAGCTGCGGAAATGCCAATCGGATTCGAGCTTGAGGCGTTAAAGGCGCAAGCCATTGCAGCACGTACGTATATGATTCGTAGAATTTTTCTTGGCAATGACAGCGGAGTTCCGGTAAAAGGAGCGGATGTGACGGACACGACCGATCATCAAGTGTATATTTCCGTTGCAGAGCTCGCAGCCAAATGGCCAAAGAATGAGCAGAAAAACAATATGAGCAAGCTCAATGAAGTGATCATTCAGACGAAGGGCAAGGTTATCACTTATAAAGGCGAACCGATAGATGCCGCTTTCTTCTCTACCAGCAATGGATTCACCGAAAACTCGGAGGACTATTGGACGCAAGAAATTCCATATTTGCGCAGCGTGGCAAGCCCATGGGACAAAGATCTGTCGCCGAAATATAAAGAAACGGTCAAGCTGTCGCTTAACGAGTTTTACAGTAAGCTAGGAGTAGCGAAGAAGGACTCTGCCAAACCTTCCATTCGTGTAATAGAGAAGACAGAAGGAAAACGAATCAGCAAGATGATTATCGGAGACAAAACGTTCACAGGCCGAGAAGTGAGAGAGCTGCTAGGACTTGCTTCCTCTCAATTTATTTGGAATATAAAAGATAAATCGATATCCATAACGACTTTTGGTTATGGGCATGGCGTCGGCATGAGCCAGTGGGGAGCCAATGGAATGGCGCAATCAGGGGCAAAAGCCGAAGCTATTCTGGCTCATTATTATTCTAGCGTTCAAGTGGAACAAGCTTCGAAGCTATCGGAAGAGCTGAGAGCTCGCTCGTAATTTGAACTCTTTCAATATTTCGTATTCACCTCACGTATAAACCTAGCAGATCTGGTAACAATGGCTAGTGAGGTGATAGAAAATGAATGATCAAAATCAAAGTAAACCGAAGCAAAGACCAGAAGAAACTCCCAAAACTGTTCTGGGAGGAACGTCTGCCGCCAAATCTAGCAGTGGATGGAAGAACCTTTTTGCAAAGCGATGGGTATCTCCAGCAATCTTCATGGCCGCGGCAGCAATTATCGTAACCTTAATGTGGATCTATCAGGGGGCGGATACGAAACCGACAGCGACAACAGGAAAAACCGAGCCTTCTGAAGTTACACAAGGGGAAGCGTCAGGAACGCAAGGCAAGGATGAAGAAGTGCAAGAAGTTATTGCTGCCAACGAATCGATCCATTGGCCGCTAGCTGACAAAACAGTGCTTAAAGAAGAGCTTCCATTCTACGATGCAAAAGCAAGTGACGCAGAACGCGAAGCTGCATTGATCCAAACGGGTGACAAGTTCTCTCCTCATATGGGTATCGACTTTGTTGACCCAAATGGAAAAACGTTTGATGTGCTTGCAGCATTATCAGGCAAGGTTACTTATGTGGAGCAGCATCCAACTAACGGCAACTCCGTCGAAATCACACATGAGGGCGGTCTAGTGACTGTTTACCAAAGCTTAGCGGATGTAACAGTTAAAGAAGGCGATGATGTTACGCAAGGTACAGTAATCGCAAAAGCCGGTCGCAATGATTTGGAACGCGATTTGGGCATCCACCTTCATTATGAAACAAGAAGCAATGGCAAGGCGATAAACCCAAGCTCGTTAGTGCAAGAGTAATACAAGTTAAACCATAACGTCAGGTTAGTGAAAATAGGACTTTAGTCGTACAGGCGGGGAGCAATTCCCTGCCTGTTTTACGTTTTTATGAAAATTTATTCACATTCCTGCCTGTCAAGCTTGGCCACAACGAATATATACGGTGCCTACTCATATAATGTACCAAACTATCTCGAGTAGGGAGGCGGGAACGTGCACGATTACATTAAGGAGCGAACCATTAAAATAGGCCGCTGCATCGTGGAAACGAAGCATACGGTGCGGACGATCGCCAAGGAGTTTGGTGTGTCTAAAAGCACTGTGCACAAGGATTTAACTGAGCGGCTTCCTGAAATAAACCCCGATTTGGCCGATCAGGTAAAGCACATTCTCGAGTACCACAAATCGATTAGGCATCTGAGGGGAGGAGAAGCGACCAAAATTAAATATAAAAAAACGAGTACAAAAAAGCGTGAAGTGCTCGCAGCAGGAAAGCATTGAAGTTTTTTCACGAATTATAGAGGAATTTTGTCTTTTTTGGCGAATAATAAACGTTAGCGGTTTCTGTGTCAAGGGAACCAAATGTACGTTTTGTAATTATTATTCGTTGGGGGACTTAAGCCTTATGTTGAGCAAGGATATTGGGATTGATCTTGGTACTGCTAATGTATCCATACATGTAAAAGGAAGAGGCGTTGTTCTCGATGAGCCTTCTGTAGTTGCCATTGAGAGTGATTCGAAACGCGTGCTGGCAGTAGGCGAGGAAGCGCATCGCATGGTAGGCAGAACGCCGGGCAATATTATTGCGATTCGTCCGCTGCGTGATGGAGTTATTGCGGATTTTGAAATTACGGAAATTATGCTTAAAGCATTTATTGATCGCGTGGAGGGACGGAAATGGTTTAGCCGTCCCCGTATTCTTATCTGTGCTCCAACCAACATTACTTCTGTGGAGCAGAAGGCTATTCGTGAAGCTGCAGAACGCAGCGGAGCAAAAGAAGTATTTCTTGAGGATGAACCAAAAGCCGCTGCGATAGGGGCTGGAATGGATATCTTCCAGCCTAGCGGCAATATGGTCGTTGACATTGGCGGAGGCACGACAGATGTAGCCGTTCTTTCTATGGGCGACGTTGTCACTGCCTCCTCCATTAAAGTCGCAGGTGACAAGTTTGACGATGCGATTATGAAGTTTATCAAGAACAAATACAAGCTTCTAATCGGTGAAAGAACAAGCGAGGATATCAAAATTAAAATTGGTACTGTGCTAGAGGGCGGAAAACAGGAAGAGATTGATATTCGTGGTCGCGACATGGTTTCAGGCCTTCCTCTCACATTAACGATTCGTTCAGGAGAAGTTCGTGAGGCGCTATGGGATTCCGTAATGTCCATCGTATCGGCTGCTAAGGCTGTGCTGGAACGCACGCCGCCTGAGCTGTCAGCGGACATTATTGACCGTGGTGTTATTTTGACAGGTGGAGGCGCTTTGCTTGGCGGACTAGATTCGCTTTTAGCAGAAGAGCTTAAAGTGCCTGTGCTTATTGCGGAAGATCCGATGCACTGCGTCGTTAAGGGAACGGGAATCCTTCTAGATAACTTGGACAAGCTCGGGAAGAAGTAAAGACCGTATGCGGCCTATATAATAGATGATTTGCGCGGGTAGGGAGCCTTAGGGGGGCGTAGCCGAGGCGTAAATGAGTCATAGGTCGCATGGACAAGCTATTCAGGCAGCCTTGCTTTCAACCGATAACATATATAGCTAGGATCGATTGGAAGCACTAAGGGGGTAACAACGGATGTTAAGAGGATTGTACACCGCGGCGTCAGGCATGATTTCTCAGCAGCGCAGACATGATACGGTGACGAACAATATTTCGAATATTAATACGCCTGGTTATAAGCAGACAAACGCTGTAACTCGTTCGTTTCCGGAGATGATGCTGTCATTGACAGGCGCTGGTCCGGAGAATTTCACCAAGATCGGTAAACTGACTAACGGTGTATTTGCGGAAGAAAGCTTGTCTATTCATTTGCAGGGCGATCTGACACAGACGAACAACTCGTCTGACTTTGCTTTGATCTCCAACATTGAAGTAGACGGGTTGTCCTTTGACGCTTCCGGTAAAAATATAAGCCCGGACGGAGAGATTACTTTTCAGCCTCAAGCCTTTTTTACACTGCAGGATCAAAATGGCGAGGTTCGGTATACGCGGGGCGGGAAGTTTACGCTGACCGAGGATGGCTTTCTTATGGGTAGTGACGGCTCGAGCGTGCTTGGAACGAATGGTCAGCCGATTCGGATGCCTGCCGGTGTAGGTCTAGACAGACTTGTACTGACTGATAATCAGCGCTTCGTTGATGCCAATGGGCAAGATATCGGCGTTCAACTGCTAATTAGCCGTGTTGATAATCCGAATATGCTTGTGCGCGAAGGAAACGGAAGCTTCCGATTCTCGGGAGAGGGCGGCGAAGCTGTCGCTATCGCTCCGAATGAACGCGTGGAAGTGAGACAGGGCTACATAGAACGTTCTAATGTTGATACCGCGCAAGCAGCTATTGACCTTATGTCGGCGCTTCGTGCTTATGAAGCTAACCAGAAGGTTATCCAATTTTATGATCAAAGCTTAAGCAAAGCCGTCAACGAAGTCGGTCGCGTGTAACAACAGGTTGAAGTAGCGGAGGTGCACGAAACATGAACAGTTCAATGATTAACGCTATGGTATCGATGAATGGTCTTCAACAAAAGCTGGATCTTCTAGCGGATAACATAGCTAATGTGAATACGGTTGGTTACAAAAAGAAGGAAGCTACCTTTGAGGATCTTCTTACGAACTTAAGAACTCAGCCTGAAGCTTTCAATCAGCCTGGCCGTAAAACGCCGATGGATTTCACACAAGGCTGGGGCTCAAGAATGACAATGGTTCAGCCTAATTTGTCCCAAGGTCCAATGCAGGGAACCGATAAGGACACGGATATTGCGATCGAGGGAAATGCATTGTTCGAGGTGGAAGTGGACAACGCTGGCAACCGTGCTTATACACGCAATGGAGCGTTTCAGTTGACGGTCGGCGCAAACGGTGATACGATTTTGGCAACGGAAGACGGATATCCAGTCGTAGCTAATGTAAGAAATGCTGTGACAGGAAACGTGGTTGAGGGCAATATCGTAGTACCACAAGGGTACAGTTTGCGGGTTAATCCAGATGGAACGGTGCTAGGAGTATCTTCCGAGCGCACAATTCCGCTTGGCAGCATTAAGCTGCTCCAAGCTTCGCGTCCTGCGGCACTAACTGCTGTTTCTGATAACCTGTTTGTCGTTGCAAACGGAATTAATGCTGGTGATGTCGTGCAGCAGACCGTGCCGAACTCGGAAAATAACATTGTGCTGCGTCAAGGTTACTTGGAGCAGTCAAATGTCGAGCTGACGGACGAGATCACCGAGCTTATTAATGTGCAGCGCGCTTATCAATTGGCAGCTAGAGCGTTATCGTCAAGTGATACGATGATGAGTCTTACCAACGGGCTGCGCGCATAAGGATAGGATGATGTGAATGAGTATGGCCGATGAGCGAATGGACCACGAAGCAAGCGGATCCGGGAGTAAAGCGGAAGAGAAAAGCTCAGGGAGGCAGAAGCGCGCCAGTCGCGTGAAGGCTGAAGAGAAGAGCTCCAATAAGAAGCAACGGCCCAAAGGGGTAAGCATGCTGCTGTGGCTTTTGCGCAAAAGCATCGTACCGCTCATAATGATCATTATGCTTGTGGCAGGCTTGTACATTGGTTACGCTGTAATAGGCAAGCAGCCTGAGGATGAGGTTTTTAGCTGGGCAACATGGCAGCATCTCTATGACTTAGTGTTTGCTGAATCGTAATCAATTAAATAGAAGAAGGGATGCCCGCTTTGCAGTGTATGCTGCGCAGCGGGCATCCCTTTTTTGATGATCAATACTTTATTTGTGCAAGTGAAAAACTCGTAATGTAAAGAGGTAACGAGCTTCTCACTTGCTGCATTTTTGAACTATTTTACACTTACTCTAATCGTAACGCTTTTACCTGCATAGGTTGCTTTAATAGAGGCGGAACCTTTGCTAACTGCAATGATTTTACCATTAACCACGGTTGCGACACTCGCTTTGGAGGATGTCCAAACGGCATTGTCGGTAACGTCAGCCGGGTTTCCAGTCGTAAAGTTAGCTTGCAGCTTAGCCGAATAGCTTCCTCCCGGGCTGAGCTGAACCGATTTGCTGGATAGAACAAGTGATTTCAGTTTAGGTGAAACCACAACCGGGACAATGACTGTTTTGCCTTGGTATGAACCAGTAATTTTAGTTGTTCCTACGGCAATTCCTTTAACCGAGGTGCTGCTAACGGTTGCGATATTAGGATTGCCAGACTCCCAGTTCATTTTTGAACCTAGTGAAACCTGCTTGCCGCTCTTGTAATAACCTGTAACCTTAACGGATTTGGATTTACCAGGGTAAAGATCTAGAGAGATAGGGTCAACAACAAGCTTGACGATTTCTTCCTCTATTCTTACACGTACCGTTACGCTCTTAGTCAGGTAAGTCGCAGTGAGCGTGATGCTTGTCACATCTAAGCCCTTCATCGTCGTTTCCTTCAATACGATATCGTCTGATGAAGCCTTCCATTTCACTCTGCTTGAAATATTCTCTTCTTCTCCGTCTTCATTAATAACGGTTACGGAAGGGAAAGGCGTTTCTTTTCCTAAAATAATGCTAAGTTCCTTAACGTCGGCAATCAGCTTTAACGGCTTCATGTGAACGACTAATTTTACATCCGCTTTATAGTTTTGAAGAGATGCTGTAAGAACGGACTCTCCGAGTGTTTTGGCTGTCCATTGACCATCTTTAATCGTTGCAATCTTCTCATCTGCGGATGACCATTTTACGATTTTGGATACATCTACCTTCGAGCCATCAAATGTTGTTGCCATGACTCTAGGAAGATCCTCGCTAATATCGGTATAACCATCGATAGTTTCCGTTTCAATACTAAGTTCAGTTATGCTCGGATACACTGTAATCTCGATGCTGCGGCTTACACCTTTGTAGCTGGCTGTAATTCTAGCTGTACCGACGGATTTAGGGCTAACCAATCCATTTGATACAGTAGCGACTACAACGTTTGAAGATGTCCAATCGGCCAAGGTAGTTACTGGAGAAGCGACATTTTTATTGTCGAGCACATCTGCTGTTACTTGAAGATTTGTGTCCTGAAGCTGCAGATGATATTCCTTCTCTGGAGAGAGCCTGATTGATTGGTAAGGCGTACGTATGACCACATCGATCGTTGTACTAACGCCTTTATGAGATACGGTGATCGTCGTTTTTCCGGCGCTTACTGCAGATACTACGCCTTGTTTAACTGTAGCAACTTTTTCATTAGCACTAACCCATTTTGCATCTTTTGTTACATCAAGAATCGAACCGATCTTTGGATTGACGGATGCGGTTAATACTTTATCATCATTGCCGATGTCGATTTCGACTAGCTTGCCAGAAGTTCCTGAATCAATCGTAATTGATTTGTAAGGAGAGGTTACATTTAATGTAATCGCATCGGATTTACCTTTAAGCTTGGAGGTAATTGTAACAGCTCCAACACCTAGCAGCTTAATAGCACCTTCATCCACGGTTGCGATCGCTGCGTTCGATGTTGTCCAGACAGCGTCACCTGTTACATTTTGCGGCTCTTTGTTTGCTTTCAAGCCGTTTAGTGTGAAGGCTAGATTTTGACCAATCTCGATATCCAGCGTTGTTGGAGCGGTTACTCCGTTCTGCATGAGGCTTACGGAATCATAGATATAGTCAGATGAAGCTTTGATAGAAATGGTGAAGCCTTTATAAGTAGCGCTTATCGTTGCGGTTCCCTTGCCCACACCCGTTAAAACGCCTTTTTCCACTTTGACGAAAGCGGTATTCGATGATTTCCATGTCGCATCGGCAGTAACTTCTTTTCTAGTGCCTGAACCTGTTGCGAAAACGGCTAGATTAACCTTATCATCTTCAACAAATGTTTCCAGTGATGATGTGTTGCTGTTGTAATCCGATGGGTCATAGGTGAAATCAAGGCCGGTAACCGTATCTTCTGCGGCGTTGACAATGCCGGTCATGGAAGTCATAACCATTACGATTGCAATTGTAGCTGCAAGCCACCTGCGAGTTATTTTCAACGACTTATTCAAGCGTAAACTAAAATTCACTACATCCCTGTCCTTTCTTGTTTAAAGTAATTGGTATTCTATTTATAACGGTAAGAAGGTGGTGAAAATGAATAACGATCGCAAAATGTATACTTAAAAAATTGCAAATAGTCAGTTAGAACTAACTTTTGCAATTTGCTTTGCTTATTAGGAACAGCGGATAGTTTTATTTTTACGGGAGGTAGTTGTATAATAGTTGGGAACCATGGTGGACCGTCAGTTATAGGTAGAGGAGCGTGAATAGTTGAATCTGCCGAATCTATTAACATCATTGCGTTTTTTATTAATCCCTGTCTACATCGTGATTTTTGCGGAAGGACATATGATTCCTGCCTTTTTGATTATGGTTGCTGCCGGCATTACCGATGTTCTTGATGGTTATATCGCGCGCAGAACTGGTCAGATTACAACGGCTGGAATGATGCTTGATCCGCTTGCGGACAAGATGATGCTGATCACTGTTATTGTATCGCTGCTCGTATCCGGCCATATTTCCTGGGCTGCGGCTGCAGCGATGTTTTTGCGCGATTTGGGCATGATAGCGGGGGGATTCTATTTTCACTTCCGAGGGAAAAAGACGGTGCCTGCCAACTGGATGGGAAAGCTGACAACTGTGCTCTTTTATGTAGCGATAATGCTCATTTTCTTTGAAGCGCCGAATGCTCATGTTTATTTGTGGGGCGTTATTGGCTTTTCATTCATTACTTCAATGATGTATATCGTCATGTTTAAAGCGCTGAATAAACACATAACAGAAACACCTACTGGACATTCGTGATCATCAAGTCACTACATATGAACAAAGAGGCTTGGCGGAGGACACTTCGGGTCCAAGCAGCCAAGCCTCTTATCTTAACCTTCATAAACTGCAGTTTATGAGGGATATGTATAGTGTCGTACAGAATGACACTTTTTATACTACCTAACTTAACAATTGAGAGGGGCTTTTTTTCATGTTGGATATTAACCAAATTCAAGAAATCATTCCGCACCGCCCGCCGTTTCTGCTAATCGACCGTATTTTGGAGGTTGAGCCAGGCGTACGCGCAGTCGGTCTTAAAAATGTTACGATGAATGAACCTTACTTTGTTGGTCATTTTCCTGGTTATCCGGTTATGCCAGGCGTGCTTATAGTAGAAGCGCTTGCGCAAGTAGGTACTGTAGCGATGCTGATGATTGAAGCCAATCGTGGAAAGCTTGGTTTTTTTGCAGGCATCGACGGCTTCCGCTTTCGCGGTCAAGTTAAGCCTGGCGATACGTTGACGCTAGAGGTCCAAATTACAAGGCTGAAGGGCTCTATTGGAAAAGGACAAGGAACAGCACGGGTTGGCGATCAAATCGTTGCCGAAGGCGAGCTTATGTTTGCTTTATCTAATCCTTCATAAATTAAAATTCATGAATGAAAGAGGCTGCTAAATATGACGAACGAAACGAATGCTAATGTTATTGCTAAATATGAGGCGTGGCTTAATGATCCGTTGATTGATGCAGGAACAAAGGACGAGCTTCGCAGTATTGAAGGACAAGAAAAAGAAATTACGGATCGCTTTTATCGCGACCTTGAATTTGGTACGGGCGGCTTGCGCGGCGTTATGGGTGCAGGAACGAATCGTTTGAATACTTATACGGTTGGTAAAGCAACACAGGGACTTGCAAATTGGCTACTTGCTGGAAAATCGGCGGATGGAGCGGCTCCTTCTGTTGTTATCGCTCACGATTCCCGCAATAATTCACCTGAGTTTGCACTAGATGCAGCGCTTGTGCTTGCGGGCAACGGCATCACTACTTATTTGTTCACGGCGCTTCGTCCAACACCACAGCTTTCTTTTGCGGTACGTGCGCTGAATGCAGCAAGTGGAATTGTCATTACGGCAAGCCACAATCCGCCAGAATATAATGGTTACAAAGCATATGGCGCTGACGGCTGCCAGCTTATTCCTGAGGAAGCTGAACAAGTTATTTCTGCTATCAGTCAAATCGCGGGTTTCGATGAAGTGAAACGGGTTTGCCGCGAAGAAGCGGAAGGAAAAGGATTGCTGCGCTGGCTTGGAGATGACGCCGATCAACAATTTATTGATACGGTTGTTGCTCAGAGCTTGAATGCTGACCTTATTAAAGGTGAAGTTGGAGAAAAAATTAGTGTTGTCTTCACACCTCTACATGGCACTGGCAACATGCCTGTTCGCGAAGTGTTGAAAAAGGTTGGTTTTAAAAATGTGCATATCGTACCGGAGCAAGAGCAGCCGGATGGATATTTTAGCACGGTAAAGTCTCCTAACCCGGAAGAGCGCGAAGCATTCACGCTTGCGATTAAGCTGGCGCAGCAGGTGAATGCTGATATCATTATCGGTACTGATCCTGACGCAGACCGTATGGGTGCGGTTGTGAAAAACAATGAGGGCGAGTACGTGGTACTCACTGGCAACCAATCGGGTGCGCTAATGGTTCATTATGTGCTAAGCCAGTTGAAGGAACGTGGACAGCTGCCAGACAATGGCGTAGTGATCAAAACGATCGTAACAAGTGAACTAGGCGCAGATATTGCCCGTTCCTATGGAGTAGCGGTTGAGAACACGTTGACCGGCTTCAAATATATTGGTGAAAAAATGACTCGTTATGAGCAAACAGGAGAGCATACCTTCCTATTTGGCTATGAGGAAAGCTACGGTTATTTAACAGGAACTTATGCGCGTGATAAAGATGCGATCGTTGCTGCGCTATTAATTGCTGAAGCTGCAGCTTATTATAGCAGTCAAGGGAAAACGCTATATGATGTTCTTTTAGAGTTATACGCTGAGCATGGCTTCTATTTGGAAGGCCTGGAGTCGCGTACACTTAAGGGACTTGATGGCGTGCAAAAAATAGGCGCTATTATGGATGACTGGCGTCAAAACCCGCCTACAGAAATCGGCGGCGTCAAAGTGGAGCGTGTGCTTGATTACGGCAAAGGCCAAGATGGCTTGCGTCCGGAAAACGTATTGAAATATTTGCGCGCGGATGGCTCATGGTTCTGCCTTCGTCCATCTGGCACGGAGCCAAAAATCAAAGTTTATTTTGCGGTTAAAAGTGAGTCGAAGGATGCTGCTGTTGAGGCGCTGCAAACATTGCAAGCCTCCGTTATGGAACGGGTAGACTCTACCGAATAGTACAATAATTAACCTGTTTAGAACGGAGGAATTGTGTGTTTTTACGTTGGCAGCAATGGAATCGGCGTGCAAGATTCGCATTATGGATCATTGCAATTATCGGGGTGGCGGCAGCATTGCCGCTCGGTGCCGTTCGTATGGAAATGGAAAAATCGTCGAAGCAAGTGGAATATGTATTTGATTATCGGGATATTATTGAGGTGGCGGAGCGTCAGGCTCGCCCGCAACAATTTTTAACGGAGAAGCTGGAGATGCTCAAGGAAGCTGGCGTCACTACAATGGCTGTTTATGAGAGCTCTCTGAAGGATCTGCAAATCTCCGGCAGACTTACTTTCTACAGCTCCAGAGATGCTGCACTACTTCAAAGTAAATTTGAGCCGGTAGGCCAAAACTTTACTTATATTTTGTTCAATGGGCCCAAAGAAGAAGAAATGATTGGTCCGATTGTTCGCGAAGCGCTTGATCGTTCCGAGGCTGTGTATAGCAATTGGTCGTACGGTGGCCGAAATGGCTTAGTCGTTGAGATGCCAATTGCAGAGGCAGTTATGAAGACGATGGATTTTGATCCGATTTCACTTGAAACAATTCATAATGCCGGAATTCAAATATTGCCTCGCTTATCTGACCGTATTAAGCCTTATGATCAGCAGGCAACAGATGCTATGCTTGCGAAATTAAAGGAATACGATGTAGACCGCGTATTGTTCGACGGTGACAAAGTAAAGGGTGCATCCGATCAAGCGATGGATAACAGCCTTTATCAGTTCGGAGAACTACTCAAAAAATACGATATGGGCGTAGCGACCATAGAAAATTTGAAAAAACCGCAACAAGGCATAAATAAATTAGCTTATATTACAAATTATAATGTAGTCAGATTATATTCATTGTCGGAGAACGACGGTATGACGATGACGCCGGAAGCTATTGCTGATCGTTTTCTTTTAGCGGCGAAGGATCGTAATATCCGGATGTTTTTCTTGAACGGGACAGCTCAGTCCAATACGGATAAAGCAAAGGTGGTTCACTCCTTGGACCGCATTGCTGAGGCAATGAGTGAAGAGGGCGGAATCGTAGATAAGCTCTCGGACGCCGGCTTTACGCCAGGCAAGCCAAAACCGTTTGATCATGAGCAGCCTTCTTGGAATAAACCGCTACGTGCAATCGTTGCTGCGGCTGCAGTAGCACTGATTACTTTGTTAATCGGCGCATTTATTCCAGGCGTTTATATACCCGTTTATGCGATTGGCTTAGTTGGAAGCGCAGGCTTGTACAAGCTAAACAGCTCGCTTATGGAGCAAGGACTTGCATTAGGTGCTTCAATTGCAGCTCCTACGCTGGCTCTTATATGGGTAATGAATCGGATTTATTCCCGTACCGTTGGCGAGCGTCGTGTTATTGGCGGAACGAATTGGTCAGTAGGAAGAAGCCAGCAAGGGCAGACTCCTCAGCAGCCAGGTGCTGTATATGAGAACGGCAATCGTATGAAATGGATATTCCCTGCCATATCTACGGGAAGACGTTTTGGCCTTGCTCTGAATTGGTTTATAGTGGCGACGCTCATCTCTCTTATGGGAGCGCCGATGATATTCGGATTGTTGAACAATATTACGTACAATCTTGTATTGGAACAATTCCGCGGCGTGAGTGTGCTGCATTTGGCTCCGATTATCCTTGTGGCCATTTATGTGTTTTTCTATAACGGTCAAACATCAATTGGAAAGCTGCGCAAGCTGCTTTCTCAACCTATTACCTTAACGTGGATTATAGTAGCTGGAGTCATTGGCATAATCGGCTTCTATTACTTGTCTCGTACAGGGAATGGTGGACAAGCACCTGCTATTGAGCTGCTAATTCGCGGCTGGCTGGAAAATACATTCGGCGTACGACCGCGCTTTAAAGAGTTCATGCTTGGTCATCCGCCGCTGCTGCTTGGCTTGTTCCTTGCACTTCGTTATCGCGCGGCATGGCTGCTTGTTATCATTGGTTCGATTGGTCAGTTGACGATGGTTGATACGTTTGCACATCTTCATACACCACTTCACATTTCGATGATTCGTGTAGCGCTCGGCTTGGGTACAGGTATCATAATCGGATGTATCTTGATTTTGGCATGGCAGATCGTGGAAGGAGCAATTCGTAAATGGGCACCAGCCATCATCCGCAAGTTCGTCGAATAGTAATTTCAGGCTATTATGGCTTCTACAACAGCGGTGATGAAGCGGTACTCAAATCGATATTGCTAGCACTAGAAGAAGAAGGCAAAGCGCAGGGCGTACAAATTCAGCCGATCGTTTTATCAGGTGATCCAGATTGGACAAGCCGTATGTACGGCGTTGAAGCTGTCCGCCGCATGCATCCAGGAGATCTATGGAAAGCATTGAAAGGCAGCGACGGTCTAATAAGCGGAGGCGGAAGCCTCCTGCAGGATGTTACAAGCGCCAAAACGATTCCTTACTATACTGGCGTCATGAAGCTGGCCCAATTGCTGGGTAAGCCTACATTCGCTTATTCGCAAGGGATTGGCCCTGTGATTCGGCGCTGGATGGACCCTATGATTCGCGGAGTGATGAAGCAAAGCGCATATGTATCCGTTAGGGATGGGGAATCCGCTGCTTTGCTTGGACGAATCGGCGTGCCTAGTGATCGGATCGATGTTGTTCCTGATCCGGTCATGGGCTTGCCGCTCCCTGTGGATTCATCAGCGGCTGGACAAGCTTCCGACCCTGCTGCTGCGCCGCTGGTCGGTGTATCGCTGCGCCCCTGGCGCAGTGACGGGGCCGATCTCGAACGCGCCGCCGATGCGCTAGTCGCGCTGTCGAAGCGCATGCCTGTCCGGCTGCGCTTCCTGCCGTTCCACACACCCTCCGACATTGTAGCGTCGGAGCAGGTGCTGGAACGGCTGCGCGGCAGGCTCGGCGACGGTTCCACCGCCGAGCTGGCCGCGCCCGGCGACGACCCCCAGCAAATGCTGCTTGAGGTCAGCCGGTGCGACGCTTTGTTCGGCATGCGCCTCCATGCGCTTATTTATGCCGCCGGCCAAAGGGTTCCTATGCTTGGCCTCTCGTACGACCCGAAGATCGACCAATTTCTGGGTCGTCTTGGCATCAAAGCCATCGGCACGACGGAGCAGCTCGATGCCGAAAAATTCGCAGATGCAGCAGGTTTGCTGCTGTCTGACAAAGAAGGATGGCAGGCAAAGCACAAGCCAGCAATCGACCTTTTAAAACAACAATCGCAAAGACCGGCGCAACAAATTGTACATTTGCTGCGTCATACATTATCGAGGTGAGTTCCTCTTGTCGAAACAACTACCAACTGTGCCGTTATACGGCATACCATTCTCCAAAGTGGGCATGGATGACACAGTCAATTACTTAATAGAAGCGATCGAAGAAAGACGCGTAACCCATGTGATTACCGCTAATCCGATCATGATTATGTCTGCCGTCGAGGACCCCAAGTATAGTGCGATGATGCGGCGTGCAGACCTTATTGTGCCTGATGGTGCAGGAGTTGTATGGGCGGCCAAATACGTAGGACAGCCTGTTGCAGAACGTGTGACGGGGTTTGATCTCCTTCACCGCTTGCTGCATGAGGGTGAAAAGCGTAGATGGAAGGCCTACCTGCTTGGCACCTCACAGGAAATTATTGAAGCGGCGGCAGAGAAGCTGCAGCTGCAATATCCTCAAGTGAAAATTGTAGGTTATCGGAACGGATTTTTTGGCCCTGATCAGGATGAGGAAGTCATCGAAGAAATCCGTGCGGCTGCTCCTGATTTATTGTTTGTGGCACGAGGTGCGGATACACAGGAGCCGTGGATTGTGAAATACAAGCAAAAGCTGGGCGTACCATTGATTATGGGCGTTGGCGGAAGCTTCGATGTTGTTTCGGGTAAACTAAAGCGGGCTCCGAATATTTTCCAAAAACTTCGGCTCGAATGGTTTTATCGCTTGCTGCAAGAGCCTAAACGCTACAAAAGAATGCTTGTTTTGCCGAAATTCGTAGTGAAAGTGGTTCGCGACAAAGAAAACGTTACAAAACCTCGACCTACACCGTGAAATTCTCGTTAAAACCATGAAAATTGGTTGAAAACGGGGTTGGAGTTTCCTTTCCAATCGGAGTATAATTCACTTCGGTAGAAAGAAAAGGGGAGTTGCACACATGCCGGTAGGCTTGCTGTATTCAATTGGGTTCATAATCGCTCTTGTTCTAGCCATTGCGATGACGCCGCTTGTTAAGAAATTTGCTTTCAAAGTAGGCGCAATAGACAAACCAAATCACCGCAAGGTACACACGCGCATTATGCCGCGTCTTGGCGGTCTAGCTATTTATATTGCATTCGTTGGCGCATTCTTTATTTTATCGCCATTTATACCAGACGGCTTGCTCCGTCCGCAAGATTCCAATATGATCAACGCGCTGCTAGTCGGCGGTACGATGATTATTATTTTAGGTGCTTTCGATGACCGCTTCGAGCTTTCAGCTAAAGTGAAGCTGCTCGGTCAAATCGCGGCGGCATGCGTAGTCGTTTTCGTCTTCGACGTAAAGATCGACTTGCTGAACATTCCGTTCGGTGAAACGATGCAGCCAATTGCTGGATGGATCAGCATTCCACTTACGATTCTCTGGATCGTCGGTGTAACGAATGCCATTAATTTGATCGACGGCTTGGACGGGCTTGCAGCCGGCGTGTCAGGCATCGCGATTGCAACGATTGTTGTGATGGCATCACTGATGGGCTTCCAACCAGTTATCTTACTGAGCACATTGCTGCTGGGCGGAATTGTCGGCTTTCTCGTTTTCAACTTTCATCCTGCAAAAATATTTATGGGTGACTCAGGCTCACTGTTTCTCGGCTTCAGTCTAGCAACGCTTTCGATGCTTGGCTTCAAGCAGGTAACGATGGTATCGTTTGTAACACCGCTGCTCATTATCGGCGTTCCGCTTTCGGATACCTTCTTCGCAATCGTTCGCCGCTGGGTAAACAAGAAACCGATATTTGCTCCAGACAAAGGGCATTTGCACCATCGTCTGCGCGACCTTGGCTTCAGCCACCGTCGTACCGTACTTATCATTTGGGGAGTAGCTGCTATATTCGGCGGACTCGCAATCGTGCAATCGGCTGTCGTACAATCGAGTGCGGCGAACTGGATCACTTTTGCCGTCATATGTATGCTAATGTTTTTCTTGCAGATCGGGGCAGAAGTAACCGGTATCGTGGACAAAACACGCAGGCCGCTTATTAATTTCCTAGCTCGAATGAGACTTCGACTCAAGCTGGATGCTGAATCCCGTTCCAAATAAACAAGAGCTCTGAATCCTTTAACGGAATCAGGGCTCTTTTTTTGTTGAAAATCGACCAAATAGCTAAAAAATTGGGAGCCAAAAGCCGATAACAACTGTACAGAACTTTTCTGCGGTCAGTGCGCCTAACTGCAATTGCATCAAAGCTGACTAAAGAGGAAAAGGGAGGAAGATTTATTCAAAGGTAAGCCGCATAGTCGTCAGGCCATTTATCATTCAAATACCCATGCTCGTCATATACATAAAGGAGGAACATTGTTTTGAAAAGATTACTATCATTAGCGCTAACGCTGGCACTGTTGATTACATTGTTGCCGCCGTTCGGAGCTTCACAAACGGTAACAGCTGCAGGCTCCTATTTCTTGTTTTCAAATGAAAATGCATCACCTGGAAGTGCACGCATTGTATCTAGTCAGTCTGTAAAGCTCGAAGGTACAATTAATGGGGTAGTTGGTAATTCGATCAGCTATAATGTAAAGCAAATAACTTGGGATGGATCTATAGAAAAGGAAGTAAACACGACCGAAGAAATCACAACAGGCATATCTACATCAAGCGGAGATAATAGCATTGTCATTTCCAACGTTACTCTTTTTCCTGGACTAAATAAAATTACGTTTAAAGGAATAGCTGGGACATCAACTGTCAGCGAATCCATATATATTGAATATCGTAATAGTCCTATGCTTTACGATTTAAAAGCTACATTTGAGAATAAAGATTATGCAATGCCGGAAGACCAACCGACAATGCTCTATTCAACAGCGCCTATCGTACAGCAAAACGGTGAAATCGTCATTTCTGGTAAAGCACCAAATGCTCAAAAAATAACGGTAGTCATTAATGGCAGAAGCTACGATTTCAACGTTTCGAATTCGACCAGCGACAGCCGTTTCAGTACATCTCTGCTTAGCATTCAGAAGGGTATCAATACAATTGTTTTAAAGGTGCATAATAATGGACAAGTTGTGGAAACGACTCGCGAGGTTGCTTTCTATAACGGCGAAGTAACGTTTTATGATCTGAAAATGACATCGGGAACACAGTCTTCTGTGTTAGAACCTAATTTAAACTTTTCGACGGACTCTAATGGTGCAAAAGTTATTCAAGTATCTGGAAATGTCATTGTACCGCTTCCATTATATGATGTCACAGATATCGATAAAGATGGAAATAGAGCAGAAACAGTTGATGTAACTGCAGCTAATCTTGCAGAAATGTTAAGCTTAGAACTGAAACAAGGTGGAGCAGCAGCAAACTCAATAAAACCGATTGCGAATTCAATTACATTCACACCAGCAACCATTGACACTACGACTAAATTTATAACAGTAACATATAAATATAATTTGCCAACAATTAATTTCGATGAATCCAATCAGCTTCGCTTTATAGCGCCTAATGGCAACATCCTTCAAGGCTCAAATTGGATTCCTTTTACTGTACGTAACAACAGCCTAGCCTATATTTACGATATCAATTATTTATCAGGCTATGATCAATCTATGAATACTACACCAGTAAATGCTGGTCGCCTTCAAGGGCTCCAAGGAACAGACATCCCAAGTGAAGGTGTTAATGTTTACTCCATGCCTATGGGCGTAGAGGTGTTGGTGGGCAATTATAGCAGCATCACGACACCAAATGTCGATCTTTTTACGATAAATGGAAAAAAACAAGCAGATACAGACTCTATCTTCAAACAAATTAATCATTCAGAGGTTGTTTACCGTACCGTCAACAACCAATCGTTGCCTTTTTTACGGTTGTTTATTGAGATCAATAAATTGCCCACTTTCGGAACGAATTCAATATCATTTAAGTTAAACAGCGGCACTAGCGAAGAGAAAATAATCGTTGCCAAACTCTTGTATGGACCCTATGTGAAGTTCAACACATTAGTTGAAGGAATGAAGGTTGATTACGATTCAGTAAGAGAAACCGACCCAACAATTTTGTTGAACAAGCTGGGTATGTTTAGCGGACAATTATTTAATGTAGCCAATGAAGCAGAAGTTATCTATGCCAGCAGTGGCACCAAAAAGCAGACTGTGTTCTTATATATTAACAATGTGGAGATTCCATTAGAGAGTAATGGAACAACAACAAAGTTCCAGCCTCTTGGGACTGCAGCTGATAAAGCCAAAACAGCAGCTTTTATATTCAACATCCTAAATAAAGCTGGAGAAAATAATGTAAAGTTCGTATTCCGCACCGATAAAAATAATTATGAAAATGCGTTTAAATTTAGTGTCGTACCAACTAACTTGCCTGTGATACCTGCTCCTAATACCGATGGAGTGTACCCGTATAGTGCAAGTCTTTCAAAACCGCTTCCGAATGATGCCAATTTCCCTAAGCAAGGCAGTATATATACGACGAAGGAAGCTCGTTTGAACGTGTACGGCACATTTGACTTCATTGATCTTGGCGGTGAGGGTTACTTTGAAACAGGCCATAAAAATTTAGGTTCAACTCAAGGACAATATATAATACGGATTTCATCGCCCAATTGGAAATCAGATATAAAATGGGATTTAACGAAGGAATTTACGCCGACCAAAAATGGAGTACCGTTGCCGGCATATGAAAAGGTTCCTTATAATTCCGGAGTAGACAAAAACGTCTCTAATGCAGATGCAAAAATTGATTTCTTCTATGATGTGGAGGGACAATACTTCTACTTCAAAATCGTTAACCAAAAAATGCCTGAAGATGGCAGCTCACAGGTCTATGGTATGACCGTGTTTAACAGTGGAGAAGCAGGTCCACGAGCAACTTACCGTATGGAAATCGATGCTACTTCTATTCCATACTCAATTTTGGCACCACTTAAAGAAAAGCGGACTATAAACCAAAACTATGTTGAAGTCATCATTGCCTCACCAGGTGCGGAATCAATCGTAATTGGAAAAGAAACAGCTAAAAAAGTAAAGTTTATTGATTACAGCCAAAGTACGCCACAACTTGTTGATGCCTTTAGTCTGACGGTCAAAGATGTAAAAGCGAATAAAGCAAGCAAAATAGAATTTACGATTACACGTGGGAAGGACAAAATTAAAGACTCCTTTGAAGTTATGTATCAGCCTGCAAACATTCCCGGGGCTCAATTTTTGCAAAAGATGCAAAGCTCACATAAGGTTTTCAATAATAGTCTAGTTCTCTCATTCGCAAGTAAGAGTAAGCTTGTCCGACCAACTTACAATGCATCAACAAATTATTCAGGACAAGTATACAGCGATAATGATATTTTATTTGCGATTGCAAGTCCAAATGATGGAATTGTAGATCGTCATGAATTTGAAGGTCAGCCACCGAACTATTCTGCTAACAGTTTGGCAGAAGGCAACTTGCATATTGGATATCGGTTCCAAGACCAAGCTAGACAGTTCATTAAAGCAAGCCCATTATTTTGGATTGATGGTGGTCAAGCAGATAATCCAGATCCATCATCGCCATTGTTTGATCCTGTAACAACAGGAACGGATCCATTCCCGTTCCCGAACATAGTAGGCAAAGCAACGGATAGCTTTGCGAAACGATGGAATAAGTTCGGTCTTGAACTTGCACCTACAGCACCCGGCAAGCTTACATTGTCTTATGATTCTAACGTGTCGCAAAGTGCAGGTACGACGATTACCGTATTCCGATTTGACCCTTACAATAGTACATGGGAAAACATTGGTGGAGTTGTTGACGAGAAAAAACATACAATAACCGTTCCGTTTACCAAATTCGGATATTATGTAGCGGTTAAGCTTACTCGTGGATATAACGACATTAACGATCACCCTTATGCGAGAGAGGCTATGGAAGCCATCTATGCTAAAGGAGTTATGAATGCTGTAGATCCAATTGGTATTTTTGGCGCCGATCGTTACGTAACAAGGGGAGAATTCACGCGGATGATTATTCGTGCGCTCGATATTCCATTGAACTATGGTGGAGATCTGCATTTCTCTTATTATCCAGAGACGATTACCAATGCTAATAACGCTAATGCAATTTATGACTACCGTTATATCGAAACGGCAGCGCGTGCAGGATTTGTTCGTGGCACTAGACCAGGGTTTTTCGATGAGGATGTAGATTTATCTCGTCAAGATGCTTCAGTTGTGCTGGCAAGGGCATTAAACCTGAAGCTGGAGACGAACGCTCAAAAAGCAAAGTCGGCCCTGGATAAGGCTTTCAAAGATTCTGGGAACTTTGACTATTACTCAATACCGGCTGTTATGGCTATCCAGAAAAAAGGATTCATTCAAGGTTCGTTAATTGATGTCAAAAATCCAAAGTCTGGATCAGTATTCGAACCAAAAGCTAAGCTATTGCGGAGTGATGCTGCAATAATCATGGCTAGAGTAATGGCGGATTTAGGTAAGCTTCCTAAAATTTATAGCAAATAACAAGAAGCGAAAGGGTCGACCGCAGTGTCGACCCTTTTTATTTCTTAGCAAGAGGAGAAACTTTATCCATGGAAAATGTTTAGCATCGACGAGCTCTATGAAAACAAGCTATACTAAACAAAGCAGGGAGTAGATTACAGTTAGATGTACATAATTAAGAAAAAACGGAAAAAGAAAAAAACTTTTAAAGTTTTTTTTAGAACATCGCAACTTTTCATTGTCACGTGCGTTTAAATACATGACGTTGTAACAAACACATGATTTGATGCGCGAGACCTACTCATGCTGGAAACAAATTGGAATGAATTCTCAACTTCCTCTTTACGGTACGACCTGCCCATTGTATAATGTTAAAGTGGTGCCGTGACTCTAGCAATGTTCTCGCATTTTTTACAAGTTTCTACGACATGATTTTACAAATGGGTTTATCATGATTGTAGACATCATTTATATCAAATCTGTGCTCAACTCTGGAAAGGGGGTGAATCGGCTATGAGGGAAAAGAGCAATTCACTATTTAAACAAAACTCTCAACAACCGCACGTATTTAGAGGAGGAGAAATAAAGGTTATGAAGAAAAAAATAGCAGCATTTGTGCTAGCTACTGCGCTAGTACTACCATTATCCGTTCCAGCTTTTGCAGCAACACCATCTGATGTTGTTGGCAAACCGGTACAATCAGCAGTTGAAGAACTAACTGCACTAGGAATCATTTCAGGTTATGAAGATGGTACATTTAAACCAGAGAACTCAATTACTCGTGCAGAACTTGCGAAAGTAGTTGTTATCGCTACTGGTAACGAAAGCGCAGCGAAATTGATGAATGATGTTAAACCATCGTTCAAAGACGTTAAAGCTAATGCTTGGTACACTGGTTACATCAACGTAGCTTCTGCTAAAGGCTTTATCCAAGGCTTCAACGGTAACTACCGTCCTTCTGACAGCGTTAAGTTTGAAGAGGTAGTAGCTATTTTGGTACGTGCACTTGGTTACCAAGATAAGCACCTTTCAGGTTCATGGCCTTATAACGTAATACTTCAAGCTGATAACCTTAACATCTTTGATGGTCTTGAAATCGCGACTGGCACTAAAGCTAACCGCGGTATCGTTGCTGAATTGACATCCAACACTTTGGGTGCAACACTTGTTGGCTACGATGCAGACGGCAACCAACTTGATGTTGATACAAAAGGTAAAAAACTTGCAGCAAACGCAAACCTTGTTCCATTGATCAACAAACTTGGAACTACTGAAGATAAAGTTCTTACTGGTACTTCTTTGACTAGCAAAAAAGAAGTTAGCCTTAACGGTGCTAACGAAGTTACTGCTGACAACTTCTTTGTAACTGGCGGCAAAAAACTAGGTGAACTTCTTGGTCACTCAGTTAGCGTTCTTAAAAAGAACGGAAGCAACAAAATTCTTGCTATAACAGATGCACAAGCAGCTGGTAACATTATCACGACTACATCTGATGCAAACCCTGCTGGTACTACTGTAGCTAACGCTGTTTATTACAACGATGGTTCAGTAAAAAATTCAGCTCCAGGTGTTGTTACTTATGTAAACACTGATAAGCAAGTTTCCAACTACAGTCTTGCTAATGATAAAGAAGTAGTAATTCTTTTGAACAGCGATGACAAAGTTCAAGCTCTATTGGTTAACAACTGGGATTCGAACTTGGTATTTGAAGAAGTTACAGCTTACAAAGATTACAGCCGTGTAACAAGCAAGGAAAGTGGCGCTTCTTACAAAGTGAACAGCAACACTGCAATTTCCCTTGACGGCAAAACTGCTGCACTTGCTGATTTGAAAGCAAATGACGTAGTTAACGTAATCAAAAATGCTGATGGTGATGCTCTAAACGTAGTTGCGACTCGCAACACTGTTTCTGGCAAACTTGATTCCATTGGTAAGTCTGGTAATGACGTTACTTACACTGTAGGTGGCAAAACTTATGCTGTTGTTGCTAATGGCCTAGGTGGAACAATTGGAACTGAGTACACTTACCACTTGAACAAAGATGGTAAAATTGCTTACAGATCTTCTGTTTCTGGTGTAGATAACAGTCAATTCGCTGTAATTCTAAATGTTGAATTGGATAAATCCTTCATTAAAGATGGCGAAGTTTTGAATGGCTACAAAAAAGTAGTTTACTATTCGTTGAAAGATGCTAAGTCTGTAACTGAGTACACGAAAGATGATGATGTTACAGTAGCATTGAAAAATACTTTGGTTGAACTGAAGTATACTGATGGTCTTATCAACTTGCCTGCAGCTCATGGTGCTGTTTCCTTGGCTGCTGACCTAGTAGTTTCTGAAGTAACAGCTTCTAAATTGACAATTGACAATAATAGCTACGGTCTTAACAGCAACACAATTTACTTGAAAGCTTCAGTTAATAAATCAGATAGCACTAAAACAACAATCACTGTTGGAACTGCTGCTGATGTAACTAAAGGCGCTAAAGTTGCAGTTAAAACAGATGCTAGCGGCGCAGCTAAGTACGTAGTAGTTACTACAGCTGGCTCATCTGCTAATCTTCCAACCGTACAAGGTCTATTCGTTAAAGCAAGTGAAAATATTTCTGCAACTGGTTCTACTTACTCCGTAACACTAAATGTTAAGGGTGAAGAGAAAACTTTTGCACTAACCAATGAAACTGGCGTTGATGCTTATAACAAGGTTAAAGATTTGAAAAAATCTGATCTCGTTAAATTGACAGACAAACCAGATTCCGGTAACGCTCTTTATGAATATGCTGATGCTATTGCTGTAGCAACTGATGCTTCTTCTTTGACAGTTGACAACAGCACAAGAGTAATTGTTGCTGGAAATGCTACTTTTGTAGTATCTCCTGAAACACAAATCTTCTACAAAAAAGGTGATACAGTTTCCGTTGGTTCGTTCGCTGATCTTCGTGAAGCTGTTGATGGCAACAACTACAACACCAAGTATACAGTAGTTGTTCAAGGTAGTGGTCTTAAGTACAATGGCTACGACGAAGCTGGCGTTGTCGTTGTTAAAGTTAAGTAAATTTAACGACTAACACCAAATTAGAAAGCTGAGAGTAAACTCTCAGCTTTCTTTTTTTTGTACATAAGATTTATTGTTCATATACTGTTCATACAAAAGAGTTATAGTTATTTATATAGACTTGGTCCACAAAATAAACTTTTAACTATGCGAAACTTAATCGCTGGTGGATACGTCTAATATGTTAAATTCTAAGATATGGAGTGAAACATCAAACATGCTAATGAACGTTAGAAAACCTTCTTTCATTATCTCTCTATTAGTAGTGCTATCATTATTGCTAAGTACGGTTCCTATCTCGCGTGCTACTGCTGCAGCGGCGGTAAATAAAAAAATTAATTTATCAAGTGCTTCATATGTTCAACTTACAGATGCGAATCTTATTCCATCCTCAAAAGGAGCAACAGCAAGCTTTACTCTTACTGTGTATAACGGGGATAGCACTTCAATTAATTTAATTGATTATTGGGCTCGCTTAAAAACAAAAAGTGGTACTAATTATATATTGACGTTGCTTGATAAAGACAGCAAGAAGAAGGTAAGTCCTAAATCAACAATAAGTTTAACTTATTATAGTGAAGTACCTGCTAGTGTTACACTAGATAAGCTTATTCTTAATTTTATTAAATTCGATTTTTCTGTTTCAGGGTATGAGAAATTAATTGGGCAATTCACTTTTCCTGCTAATTATTCCAATGTAGTTAAAGCTGGAGGTTTTAAAGGGATTCAAATTAAAAATACAATTATTAATACACGAGTAGAACAAACAATTGTGAACAAAACTGCAGAAAATTATGCGGTTAACCTTACATATCTAGCACGTAATACAAGTAAGCTTGGAGTTGCTCTACCGGATTATGTATATTACTTAAAGACTTCAAAAGGCTTGTTTCAATTAAAGCTTAAAAATACAACGGATCAGAATAAACCATTAGAGCCTACTGTGTTAAATTCTATTCAGTTGTATGGTACTGTTCCAATCACAGTGCCTACAACAGGTTGGCAATTGATTATTTCACAAAAAATTGGCGCAGCTGAGACTGAACAAATTGAGTTACCTGTCGCATCTTTTGAAGTACCCGTAAAATTCAGTACGACAACATCTTCTAAAAAATCATTTACAGATGAAAATGGAAATTATGAGGTAGAGCTTCAATCCGTTCAACGATTCCCATGGAACAATGATGATAACGTGATTGCAAAGCTAATTGTAAAAAATAAGGAATCTGTATATTTGCCATTGCCTGATTTAAGCGGCACAATGGTCATTGATGATAAAATCAATATAGCTAGTCAGAATATAAAGAATACTGGTGATATCGGGCTTGCTCCTGGAGCCTCGACTACAATGACCTTTGTAGGAAAGCTACCATACGAATATGAATGGAAGAAATTCGAACTAGAACTCAACAAAAGTGTTAAAGAGGATAAGGTTCTTGTAGCAGAAGTAACAAAATCCGTTATCACACCAATTTATTCAGTTCAAGTTGGTAATGTTTATACACAAACTTCAACTGGTTCACAAATGAGTGTGAAAGTTACTGATGTGAAAACTTATTCGGGTGCTGCGAATGATATATACGCCGTATATATGGATGTGACTAATAATCAAACAAGAAGCAATCTTTTACCATACTTCACAGGATATTTTAAGTCTACAAGTGGTAATTATTATGAAGCGAAAGTTGTGAAATCATCTTCAGCTATTAACCCAACGAATAAGGATCAAATTATTGTCTATACGGAACTTCCGCCAAATGTGAATGGTGAAGGTCTTCAATTATTACTTGGAGAAGCTTTTGATGACACGGGATTGTTAAAAGTGTCGACAGCAACGCCAAAAGGCTATATTCGCGCAGTAACATTTGCATTGCCAGAAGAAAATAAAACAATTACAAGCTACGATAAATTGAAGGTTGGCCCTTACCAAATTGGTTTGAACTATTTTAATGTGTTTGCTTTTGAAGATTCGTTAGAAGTAGATTTAGGGGGAATTGTAAGTAGGGATTATAGCTACGATGGATTCAGCCAGTCTAAACTACTATTTGAATTGGAGTATGAGCCTACAAAAGATGTAATTTGGTCGCAAGTTGTAGATATCGGTGGTAAATCAGAAGGAAGTATTCAATGGAAAACCGGAGAAAATTACAATTCTATCAGTAAAGCTATGACTCGTAATCAATATTGGAGCACCTATACTTTAAATGTATACGAAACTTTCAACGGTAATAAGAAAAAGCTATTTGCCAAGGACGTACAATTCTCATCAACAACAAACTGGCTAGACGGTAATCATTAAACTTATAAAAAAACTGGTTTCTCCTACTTAAATCTAGTATCTTTATAGGAGATGAGAGATAGAGAGGAGACTTCCAAAAGTGAAGAAAAAGGTAATACGCGGTTTAGTTGCAGTTGTTTTAGTAGGAGCAGGTGTGTGGGTCGGCGTAAACTTTGCATCACCGCTTGAAGCGGAATCAAATGCGCTGACTCCGGGCTCTGTCGAAGACCCTGTTGTCACCAAAAGCTATGTGGATGAACAACTCGCCAAGCTAAGCGGAGGCACTCCTGGAGGCGGTACGACGACTCCTGTCGCGGACACCGCGCTAGAAGTTGTCACAGTGCCAGCTGGCAAGACGCTAATGGCTGGTCAAGGCACAGAGGTCATTGTACGTGTAGGCAAGGCAATTGCTTACAGCTCTGACGCAAGCGGTATAGCTGATCTAACTGGCGGTACGGATTTAACTAAAGGGAAAGCTGTACCAACCAACCATTTATTGCTTTTCCCACGTGAGGGCCGCGGCATATTGCCAGATCCTAATCAAAAGAATGGCTTGACGGTATTGGTTAAAGGGAAATACAGCTTGCAATAATATGGATGGATGTTCAACATTTTACCCGAAATGACAATAGATTATACGCTTTAAAGAAGATGAAAGGATGCACAATACAATTGTGTTCCTACATTCTTTGGAGGTGTCATTTATGAGTCGTTCGAATAAAGTAGTAGTACCAACAAGTAAAGCAGCACTAAATCAACTGAAATATGAAATAGCTGCAGAATTTGGTTTAACCTCAGGCGGCTATGCAAGCGAAGGAGCGGACACTGAGTTTGCTGACGAACTAGGGGCATCCTCTGGAGCCGGAGGCCACAGCGTACACTGGTCAGCATTATCAACGAGGCAAGCTGGTTCAGTGGGCGGAGAGATCACCAAAAGGCTGATAGCTCAAGCAGAATCAGTGCTTGGCGGTTATCAATAATTATTGGAAATTCCGGCGTCCATTGACACAAAGCGACATTTTCGGTATCATACTGTTTTAGAAGAGTTGTAAAACAACCTTTTCCTACGGGAAAAGGTTCATTTTTTGTGTAGAATGTCCGCACTTATTAATATTAAGGTTGTAGGAGGTTGATACGGATGTCGGTTAAAGGACGCCATTTGTTTACATCAGAATCAGTTACTGAAGGCCATCCGGATAAGATTTGTGATCAAATATCCGATGCTGTCTTAGATGCATTTCTAGAAGCAGATCCATACGCGCGTGTAGCTTGTGAGGTTTCTGTAGCAACAGGTCTTGTACTTGTTATTGGTGAAATTAGCAGCCGTGCTGATTTTATTGATATTTCTTCAATTGCACGCCGTACGATTAAAGAAATCGGTTATACACGTGCCAAATACGGCTTTGACTCCAGTACATGTGCAGTTTTGACTTCGCTCAATGAGCAGTCCGCTGACATTGCACAAGGCGTTAACGCTGCGCTTGAAACTCGTGATGGCAAAGATATGAAGCAAGAAAACGAAGATATCGGTGCAGGCGACCAAGGTCTAATGTTTGGTTTTGCTACAAACGAAACACCTGAGCTTATGCCACTTCCAATTGCGCTATCTCACCGTATCGCTCGCCGCTTATCTGAAGTACGTAAAAACGAGACGCTTGCTTACCTTCGTCCAGATGGTAAAACGCAAGTTACAATTGAATATGCAGATGGTAAACCTGTTCGCGTAGATACCATTGTCGTTTCTACACAACATGCGGAAGAAATCACGCTTGAGCAAATCCAACAAGATATTCTTGAGCATGTTATTAAGCCGGTTGTTCCAGTGGAATGGCTTGATGCTGATACAAAATACTTCATTAACCCAACTGGCCGCTTCGTAATTGGCGGACCTCAAGGTGATGCTGGTCTAACTGGCCGTAAAATTATCGTTGACACGTATGGCGGCTACGCTCGTCATGGCGGCGGCGCATTCTCAGGTAAGGATCCTACAAAAGTTGACCGTTCAGCAGCTTATGCTGCCCGTTATGTAGCTAAGAACATCGTAGCTGCAGGACTTGCAGACAAATGCGAAATCCAACTGGCTTACGCAATTGGTGTTGCTCAACCGGTATCAATTAACGTAGATACGTATGGAACAGGCAAAATTGGTGAAGATAAACTTGTTGATATCATCACTAGCAACTTTGACCTTCGTCCTGCAGGCATTATCAAAATGCTTGATCTACGTCGCCCAATTTACAGACAAACAGCTGCTTATGGTCACTTCGGCCGTACAGACGTTGATCTTCCTTGGGAACGCGTTGACAAAGCGGAGAAGCTTAAAGCAGACGCTGGCGTTCAAAGCGGAGTTTAAGATTCGATATACAATATAAGAGCCTTTATAGGCTAAAAAAGCTGTCCACAAAGTAGTATGACTACTTCATGGACGGCTTTTTTGTTATTCAATCGGTACAAAAAAGTAGTTTAACCTAAATTTTTCATGCTTAGAAACCGACAAATAAAGTACGAGTGTAATTTTTTGAGGAGTGAATTGAAATGAATCGAACGAGCAAGCTATCTTCGTTTATCGCTGTTATGCTGTTGCTCCAATTAAGCTTAGCAGGATGGTCATCGGCTCCGCAGCAAGTGGCAGCGGCGGCTTCTGGTCCTGTCGTACTTAGTCTGAGCCCAGCCGACGATCTAATTAATGTATCGATCTCCGCTGATTTAAAGATGACCTTTGATGAAAATGTAAGCAAAGGCTCAAGTTCAACGTCTATTTATATTTATGATTATGCAACAAGCAACTTGGTAGAGAGTATACCTCTATCGTCTAATCGAATTACTATTGATTCATCGCAGCGTGTCGTGACAATAGATCCGTCTAATAATTTTGCTTTAAACACGAATTATTACATATTGGTAGATGCCGGTGCTTTTGTTAATCAATCCAATGGTGTTGGTTATGCCGGTATAAAAAGTGCTAGCAGCTGGAATTTTCGTACCGTTGCTGAAGTTGATGTAACCAGGCCTTCTCATACGGGCTTGTCGCCAACTGTCGCTCCGATTGCTGTGACTACACCGATTACCATTTCATTTAATGAGCCTGTTTATGTTGCAAGTGGCAACATACAAATTAGCTCGGTTGAGGACAGCCGTACTATTGCTGTTACATCCAACGCGGTAAGAGGCAGCGGGACGAACCTAATCGTCATTCAACCTCCTGCAGCGCTACAGCCTAATACAGCATACACCGTTACAATTCCAGATACTGCATTTCAAGATGCGGCGGGGAATCTATATTACGGAACATCATGGGTTTTTACAACGGACGCAGCACCGGTAAACGTAGCTGCACCATTTGTTCCGGCTGATAATGCTACCTCCGTACCAGTAAACTCAGAGCTGTTCATTACTTTCGATAAAGCTATACAGGCACGTGCGGACAAATATATTGAAATACGCAGAGTTAGCAATAATACTACTTTTGAGCGTTTTAGTGCTCTTTCATCGAGAATTACAGTAACCAAAAATCAAGTAAAGATAACTCCAAGCTCTAACTTTGAGCCGAATACAGCTTATTATGTTTTAATTGATGCTGGAGCCTTCACCCAGACAGACCCAAATGGGTCTCAATGGTATCATGGTATTGCTGGAGCATCCGTTTGGAATTTTAGTACAGACCCGGGCTATGAAACCACTCCGCCTCTTGCAACAGAATTGCTGCCGGTTGCGAATGGATCTATCACCAGCTTAAATTCTGTACTCAAAATTAATTTTAATGAACCGGTCTTTCCAAGCAGCGGAGTTATTGAGATTAGAGAAGCTGCAACAGGATCGTTGTTTCGTTCCATTCCTATTACTTCGGAACGCGTGACTGGCGGCGGTACCTATCAGATAACGATAGACCCTAATAAAGCGATAAACGGAGAGTCTGAGAAAGCTTTCGTAAACAATACGAAATACTATATAACGATTGGCAATCGCGCTATTCGTGATGCAGCAGGAAATCATTTTGCAGGAATATCCTCGTCGACGTATTGGTCTTTTACGGTTTCTCAAGATACGGTAAGACCAACACTAACCTTATTGAATCCTGTTAACAATGCCGTTTCAGTTGGTTTAAAGCAAGATATTACTGCAACTTTTAGTGAACCAATTATGAAAGGTGCTACAGGTACGATTACGTTTAATCCTGTAGGAAATAGTGCACTTAAAGCTATTCCTGCAAACTATTATGTTCATGGTAATAATAATAGCCTATTAGTCATTACGCCTTCGGAAGCATTAACTGCGAATACAGTTTATTATGTAACGATTGATGCAAGTGCAGTAACCGATTTAGCAGGCAACAGTTTTGCTGGAATATTGAATGAATATCAATGGACGTTTCGCACTTTCGGATCGGATACGACTGCTCCAGTATTAAACAAGCTTGAGTGGAGCGGATCAACGATTACGATGACCTATAACGAAGAATTGAATGTGTATGCGGTACCTTCGGCGGGGAGCTTTTATGTGACTGTAAGTGGCGCTCCTCGGTCTGTGATAAGCGTACAAGTTCGAGGGGAAGCTGTTTATCTTACTCTATCGAGCCCGATTGTTGCTGGCCAGTTAGTAAAACTATCGTACACGAAAGCGGCAATAGGACTCATTCAAGATACTTCGGGGAATGAAGCGATAAGCATATCCAATCAGGATGTATCCGGTGCGAAGGATATCAAAGCACCAACTATCGTTAGCGGAAACGCATCTGGCAGCGCGATCACCTTGTCCTTTGACAAAGACTTAATGTCAGTAAACAGCTACGCTTATTTACAATTTACTGTTAGTGTGGGTGGCGTTAACTACAGTACGACATCAATCTCAAGCAAGGCTAACACTATTTTGCTTACGATAAATGGCTCGATTCAGAATTATCAAAACGTTGTAGTGTCTTACGCTCAGGGCACTTATCCAGTAAGGGATACAGCTGGTAACTATTTGGCTGGATTTAATAATTATAGTTTGTATAGCACGCCTGATACAGCAACACCTACATTGCAATATGTAAGCTACAGCACTAATTATGTGACCTTAAAATATAATAAAAGCTTGAATCCACAAAGTGTACCTTCCGCAGGGCAGTTTAGTGTCCTAGTGGATGGAGTCGCACGACCTGTAATTCAGGTCTACATTTCAGGAGACTCCGTTATACTAACGCTATCGACATCAGTAACATCTGGGCAAGTCGTATCTGTTTCTTATGTGCCTTCTGTTTCACTAATAACTGATTTAGCGGGCAATGCTGCATCTTCTTTTAACAATATCACTTCAGGAGGAAGCAGTGGTGGAGGACAAAACGTCAATATTAACGGAGTGATTGCAAAAGGCTCAACGTTAACTATTAATTTCGGAGAAACGTTAAACAGCAGTTATCTGCCTTCTACTGCTTCGTTTCTCGTAAAAGCGAATAATTCTTTAAGGATGGTTTCAAGAGTAGACATTAGCGGAGGTTCGGTTATCTTAACGCTAGCTTCACCTATATTAATGGGCGAAGCGGTTACTGTAACCTATTACTCTACTACTACTGGACTTCGTACCAATAACGGATCTACAATAAATAGCTTTACAAATATAAATGCAGCCAATCAGACGACTATTCTCGACGGGTTGTCAGGTGATTTTGAAGCTGCAGATGGCGGTGGTATCGGATTAAAACTCTCGGCAGCCACAACGTTGTATGATACATCTCCTGCAGGCGTACAAGCTAACCGATATACGGTTTCATACGACAGAGTACTTGCAGCATACCAAGCAGCTCGAACAGCAGGTTTATCTGTTCCTCGTGTAGCATTTAAGGTGCCATCAACTGAACGTGCAGGTATTGTAGCTGTTCCAATAAGCTCTCTTGATGCAGCTTATCGTTTAAATGCAAATTCGATATTTGCTGTTCAATATGGTGATGCTACTTATGAGCTGAAATTAGATGCATCTGATTTTCTAAAAATCAATACATTGTTAGGCGGCAGTATCGCGGAAGGCCAATTGCTTATTCGAATTGATCAAGGTTTATCTTCATTAACGAATGCACTCAGTTCTAAAATTAACAGTACTAATACGAGTTTGTTATCCGGACCATATCATTTCGATGTCACAACAGTGAGTGGCTCCCTGCAGAAGCCGTACAATGAATTGAATAGTTATGTTTCTCGTACGATTCAAACCCCTCAGTCTGTTGACGCTAGTAAAACTGCCGTAGTATGGTTCGATCCAACAACAGGAGGGCTCTCCTATGTTCCGACCGAGCTTACGACAAGCGGCGGGAAGACGACAGCAACTTTTAAAAGAAAAGGAAACAGCGCTTATGCGCTTGTTAGCAATTCATCCAGCTTCTCCGATCTATCGAAGCATTGGGCAGCTTCTGCTATCCATATCATGTCGCGCAAATTCATCGTGGAAGGGCGCTCGGCAACGAAGTTTGAACCAGAGAAGGCTATTACACGAGGTGAGTTTGCGACCTATATCGCCAAAGGGCTTGGCCTCAGCAGCGACAGGAGTGCAGCGGCTAAGTTCAAGGATGTAAATGCGAACACAGCGATGGGGGCGTATATTGGAGCCGCCTCAGCGGCTGGTGTCGTCGCTGGCAATACGGATGGCACCTTCAAGCCAAACAATCCGATTACACGTCAGGAAATGGCCGTTATGATGATTAGAGCGGCGAAGGTGGCTGGTCTAACGGTGCAGCTGCCAGAATCGGCCGCAACTTATCTCAAGAAGTATACGGATCGAGGCAAGGTTGGCGCTTGGGCGCAGACAGATATGGCGAAATCAGTGTACATTGGTGTGATTAGCGGTAAAACAGCAACAACATTAAGCCCGCAAACCAATGCAACTCGCGCAGAAGGAACGGTTATGCTTCTTCGTTTGCTGCAGAAGGTGAAATTTCTTTCGTCATAATAAATGAACCAAAGCAGAGCAGCTCGCCCAAACGGCGAGCTGCTTTTTTTATGTCATTCATTTCCACGATGTACATAGCTGATATCTATCACCCTATAGAAAGCGATAGCAGTCTTCTATCATGCGTAACTTTTCTACTACTCTTGTAGTCTATAACTAATAGATTAATGGATGGGAGAGTTGTAAATCTAATGAGTAAGTTTCAAAAAATCATAGATCGGCAGTCAGAAGGCTTAGGAAAACGGGTTATAATCGTCGTATTAGGTGGAGCACTGCTAGTACAGCCTTTAGCTTCAATCTTGCCTAGCAGCTGGCAGACGGCAGTCATTCAATCAGCAGAGGCTGCTGCTGACCCTACGCTTAAGCTATCACAACAATCATTTATCACAGCAGGTGCTAAGCGCCTTGACTACGTATTCCAAACGACGCGCGGCAGCTCAAAGGTGCAAACCGATGTGCATGTCATTGAAATCGATCTTACAAATCCCTACGTATCCATAAATGCGATGAGTGGAAAAAATAATAGCATAGGTCAATTAAATACAATACTTAATATGACAAAAGAAAACGGAGCCGTAGCTGGCATTAATGCAGACGTATTCGTAATGGGTAATGAGGGTGCCCCGCTTGGAGGGCAAATCGCAAGCGGCATGTTTATGTCTAGTCCTGCAAAGCTGAAGGGGATGTACGCATTCTCGGTTTCTAAAGACCGCAAACCGATGATTGACAACTATAGCTTCAATGGCCAAGTAACGGCAGCAGATGGCTCTACCTTCCCGCTGGAAGGGCTTAACCAATCTGCTTATATTCCGGAGACAACGGGCTCAAATTATAGCCATGTCAATATGATGTATATCTATACAAGTGCTTGGGGCGGCACAGAACGCCCGAAAAACTCAGGCTCCACGCCTACCGAAGTATTAGTTCGCAATGGCGTAATTGAGGAGATTTCAATCGATAAAGCAATCGCAGGTCAAGCACCTGCTGATGGATACATACTCCGGTCGCATGGCCTTGCTGCTAATTATGTGAAGGAGCATTTACAGGTTGGGCAAACGATCAATGCGGATTATGCGCTCGTTTCGCAAACGACAGGAGCGAAGGTTGATCCGAACTCATTTGAAATGATGGCAGGCGGTCATACGCTATTAGTCAATGCGGGCGCAGTAGCTCCATTCTCACGTGATATTACAGGAGTAAGCGGCTCTTCCTATACATCTCGTTCAGCGGTTGGCTATTCACAGGATGGCACTAAAGTATATCTGATCACGAGTGAGCGCAGCGGCGGGAATACGGGTGTAAACTTGAAGGAGCTTCAGCAAATTATGCTGCAGCTGGGCGTATATAAAGGCGTCAATCTGGATGGCGGCGGTTCTACAACGATGATCGAGCGTCCACTGGGAACAAATGATTTGAAGCTGTCGCATCCTACGCAATACGGCACCACCCAAAGAAGTGTTGCAAACGGCATAGGCGTATTCACAACTGCTCCAGCAGGTTCGCTGAAAGGCATTTCTGTGAGCGGCGCTAATGTTATGTTTATCGGTCAAAAATCGTCGTATTCATTAAAAGGCTATGACACGTACTATAACCCGTTTGAAGTAGACAATTCATCTGCCGTATGGAGTACCGAGAAAGCCATTGGCACGTTCAAAGGCAATGAATTCACTGCCACAAAGGCGGGTAAAACGAATCTCACTGTGAAATCAGGAGCGATCTCTACCAAACAAGAAATTGAAGTGATTGGACAGGACCAAATTGCATCGCTCTCCATTGATACGAGTGCCGGTGTGCTGGCAAAGGGAGCAACGATTTCTGTTCCGCTTACTGTAAAGCTGAAAAACGGAAATTCATATAAGCTTAGCGCCGACTCCGTGAAGTGGGAGTTTGTTGGATTTACCGCGTCTAGAAGTGGCGACAACCTAACTGTTCAGTCGGTTAACGCAGGTACAAGCACCGGGTATGCCATTGCTCGTTATGATGGTTTTCCGACAATGATTCCATTCACACAAGGGGAAGCAGTGAGCACCTTTGAGGATTTTGAAAAATCGACCTACCCCATTACATCACAAGTCACGCCTGCGACAACCACAGGAAGCGTAAGCTTAGTATCCGATTTCCAAGGACAAGCTTCTTCGAAAGCATTAAAGCTGGATTATGATTTCACAAACGGTACCGGAACTAAGGCATCGTATGTAGTATTTAATACAAACGGTCGTGCGATTGAGGGTTCACCTACTTCCATGACGGTTGATCTTTATGGCGATAACAGCCTGAACTGGGTGCGCGCAGAGTTCCTTGATGCGGATGGCAAAGCACATCTTGTCGATCTTGCAAAACAGCTTGATTGGAGCGGCTGGAAGAATGTGAAGATGAATTTATCCTCTGTCGGGATGAAATTCCCTGTTAAACTAAAAAGAATTTACGTTGTGACGATCGCCGAAGGGCAGGATGAGCGTTCTGCAACAGGTTCTATTGGACTAGATAATATGAAGCTTCAATATCCGCCTTCCGTAACGGTTGATTCACAAACTAAGGTCGTAATGACTGTAGGCAAATCAGCTGCGACGGTTAATGGAAAAGCAATTACACTTGATTCAGCACCCATCGTTTTGAATGGAACGACATTTGTACCTGTCCGGTTCGTATCCGATGCTATGGGAGCGAAGCTGTTATTTGACGGAAAAACGGGACAAGTCACCGTTCTTCGCGGCAATAAGCTGATGGAAATGACACTTGGCAAAAAGGATCTAATTTTAAATGGCGCACTGCAATCGTCAGATATTACGCCTATCGTTCGTAATAATCGGACGCTCATTCCGGTCCGTTTATTTTCAGAGAAACTAGGCCTAAAGGTCGGGTATGACGGGAAAGCGAAAAAGATTACCATCGATTAACGATGGACGAAATATATCCAATCTGTGGTATGATAGAGTAGATTAACCTTTAATATAGAAAGGTTGCCGATCTACAGTGGACCACCTTACAGTCGATATAAATCGAGTCATTAAAAACGCAATCGAAGTGATGGAAGACAGCAAATACCAGATTTATGAAATATGTGAATCCGCGCGTACGGAGCTAGAATCACTCGAGCAGGAGCTTGAAATTGTCCTTCAAGAAACGGTGAAGACAATTGACAAGGTTGATCAGCTGGAGCAAGACTATCGCCGTGCGCGTATAAGGCTGACAGAAGTGAGCCGAGATTTCGTACGCTACAAGGAAGATGACATTAAGTCTGCTTATGAAAAGGCTACACAAATCCAGCTGGATTTGATGGTGTACCGCGAGAAGGAATCCTACTTAAAAGCACGTCGAGACGATCTGCAAAAACGTGTTCGAAATGTAGAAAATTCAATCGAGCGTGCTGAAACGATTGCTTCGCAAATAAATGTCGTACTTGAATATTTATCGGGTGATCTTAATCAGGTTACTCGTATTCTTGAGTCTGCCAAAACCAGGCAGCTGCTGGGATTGAAAATTATTTTGGCGCAAGAGGAAGAGCGTAAACGGATCGCTCGAGAAATCCATGATGGTCCAGCGCAATCACTCGCAAATATCGTTCTTCGAACAGAAATTGCAGAACGTATGCTAATCAAGCAGGAATTTGTGATGGTGCAGGAAGAATTAGTAGATTTAAAAGGACAAGTGCGCTCCGGCCTTGAGGAAATTCGCAAAATTATATTTAATTTGCGCCCGATGGCGTTGGATGATTTGGGGCTTGTGCCGACTCTTCGAAAATTCACTCAGGATTTTGAAGAGAAAACAAAAATACATACCATATTCGAGCTTATAGGTAAAGAAGCTCGGATGCCCTCTGCAATGGAAGCGGCGATATACCGCTTAGTTCAGGAAGCTTTTACCAATGCGCTAAAACATGCGAGCGCTTCACATGTAATGCTCGAGATTAACTATCAGCCACAGCATATTTCACTCGTAATTCAAGACAACGGCGTTGGATTTAACAGCGATTTAATCGAGCAGGATGCTACTCGAAACGCACATTTTGGATTGGTAGGGATGAGAGAACGCATTGAGCTAATAGAGGGAAGGATGGATATAGACTCAAATCCCGGTAGAGGGACGAAAATTATAATAGATATACCTACTACTGCCGAATCTAGAAAGGAGTAAGATGATGATGATCCAAAGAGCTGCAAGCAATATGAATACAATCAAAATTTTACTTGCGGATGACCACCAGCTGTTTCGTGAAGGACTTAAGCGGATTCTAAATATGGAAGACGATCTTGAAGTTATCGGCGAGTGTGGTGACGGCATTCAAGTTTTGGAGTTTTGCAATCATACCATTCCTGAGATTGTCCTGATGGATATTAATATGCCTATAGAGAACGGTGTCGTGACGACTGAACGATTAAAAAGTATGTTTCCTGATGTTAAGGTTATCATTTTATCTATCCACGACGATGAGAGCTATGTATTCGAAACCCTTCGTAAAGGGGCTACAGGTTACCTTCTGAAGGATATGGAGGCAGAATCGCTAATTAACGCCATTCGTTCCGTTGTCCAAGGTCATGCCTATATTCATCCTAAAGTGACAGGCAAGCTCATTAACCAGCTTCGCCGTATGACGTATTTGGATGAGATGGGAATTGTCTCAGGTGCTGCAGCTGCTCAGGAACCGGGAGTTAAGTTCGTTGCTGGCGATGAGAGCCCATTAACACGCCGTGAGGCAGAGGTTTTAAGGCTTATGGCAGAGGGCAAGAGCAATAAGCTCATTGGAGAGTTTTTATTCATTAGCGAAAAGACGGTTAAAAACCATGTGAGCAGTATTTTGCAAAAGATGGAAGTTGATGACCGTACGCAAGCTGTTATCCAATCGATCAAATATGGATGGGTTACCCTGTAGTAGCCTTTTTGATCATTACTTACATATCGAACAAAACCCCGTATCGTTTGATGCGGGGTTTTTTGTTTGCATATAAAGTTGCCTTGCAATAGTTGTGTAAAAGAAAAACACTCCTAAGCTGTATAAAACCAGCCTAAGAGTGCGTGGTGAAACATACAATCTTAACTATTTTCTTTGTTTTTGTCTGCGAAGAGAAATGAATCCCGCTGAAAGGGCAAATGCCCCGATGAGATAATAAGGAACCGGACTGCTTTCGCCTGTTTTTGGCAAAGTAGCAAGCGGGACTTGATCTTCATCTACAGCAACAACAGGATCGATTGGCGGCTCGCCTTCCCCACCTTCATTAACTCCTCCAACAGGTGGATCTTCATCATCAATTTCGACGATTGGTGTTGCTTCAGGTGACGATGTAGGTGTTGTCGTTACCGTAGTTGTAGCAGTAGGTGTGCTGCTAGGCGTGATAGCAGGTGTCGAGTTAGGTGTGATCACAGGTGTGGAAATTGGTGTAGTGGTAGGTGTATTCTCAGGTGTAGGAGTTGGTGTAGCTGTAGGCGTGCTCTCAGGTGTAGGAGTTGGTGTAGCTGTAGGCGTGCTCTCAGGTGTAGAAGTTGGTGTAACTGTAGGCGTAGTCTCCGGTGTAGAAGTTGGAGTAGCAGTAGGTGTCGATGATGGTGTTGGAGTAGGCGTAAAGCAGGTTTCGCCTGCGTTCACAAGTGAAAGCTCTTTCTCCTTGCCCCAATGGATCTTCAGCGTATTAGGTACAGCTTGTGGATCAGTTGGGTTGACGAGCTCCGTATTTGTTGAAAAGCTTACGGAACCTTTTCCAGGAATTACACCGTTTCCTGTTTGAGTGGAATTTGGAATTTCCCATGAATAAGAAACCTCAATGTTACTCTCATTGGTTACTTTCCAAGCTCTTGTTTTATTCGGGTCGGCGGAGCAGGCCGTTTCAAGTTTGAGCTTAGCCGTATTGATAACTGCTTTTCGCACAGAGTTATCTGTGGTTACTACGATCTGCTGGGTAGCCACTAAATCGGTGGTAAAGCCATCTAAGGTTAATTCTTTTAATGTGTAGGTGCCGATAGGCAATTCGTTGAATTGCAAAATACCGTCACTATTGGTAACGCCGCTTTTGAATAATTTACCGTCTTTCCAAAGCTCGAAGGTAATGCCGACATGAGGAGCCCCTTCGACATTATTTAAAAATTTGTTGATGATGATATTGCCCGTACAGCTGTTCGAAAGCTTTAGATTCCATGCTAAAATTTTGTCACCGTGAGCGCCGGGACCCAATGTCTTAATTAAATCTCCGCTATAGATATCTAATTGATAAGGCAAGCATCTTGGAATGTTAATCGTAACGGAGTAAGTACCTGCTTTTGGATATATAATAGACTGTCCCTCAAAAAATGTTTGCTTGTTGTATGGAATGGTTGTATCGCCGGGTCCAGGTGCCCAGTCAGCAGGGCCTTCATAGCCGGAGAAGCTGACTCTAACACAATCTTTTAGCGTCTGGAACGTAGCGGTAGCTGTTCCGTTATTATTGACTACGATATTGGAATGCGTGGCAATGACATCCTTGCGATCCGATGAATACTGTGGACAGCTATTCTCATCTCCGAGTGCCGCAGCATTCGTACTTTGATTGCTATCACCTTCCGCCATGGCAAGGGAACTAAGCGACAACGAAAAAATTAATAACAGAGCCAGGGCTAAACTGATTTTTTTCCTAAAATAACGCATCTTTCACTCTCCTCTTAGATACGTAGTGGGGTTCCAAGAGGGCCGGTTACACTACTAGCTCCATATAATCCAAGTGTCCAATTGTAGATTATACTTCATCGCTTCCCTAGTTATTTTGATTGTGAAAATCCACTCTCCCTTTCTATATGCGTGCACCAGTTAGATATGCATGCTTTCATATTAAAATGATAACATGTATTGGAAATTGCTCAAGGGTGTTTCTTTGTCAGAAAATGACTAATAATCAGCATAAAGCAGGATATATTTTTGGCATAACACACATTTTGTCACCTTGTCCCTTGATTGCGGAACCAGTGGGCTCTTCATGGCATATAGTGTCACAAAGAGGAGGTGGCCGCCATGTTTGAACTTCTACTTCTTGTTATTGGCTGTTATGCTTTGGCTGCATTGTCGGTGCATCTGGCGTATCGAATTTGGCGAGGGCGCCAGCAATCCAGCAAGCATTATGTGCTCGTTGCTGATGTCCAGCAAAACAATATGGAATGGTATGTACGTTCACTGTTTTCTTTCTCTCGGCGAATGGGGAAAAACGTTCGTTTGACCATCGTAGATCAAGGAGTTACAGAGGAGACACTGGCTATTGTTGAACGATTAGCTAGAAGGGGCGATGAGGTCAGGATTCACTCTAATGGATCTAATCCGTTGTCTGGAAGCGAAGACGGTAAGCGCTCTCAAACAGAGGGTGTGGATGGAACTCAGCTGCTATGGCTGCTCCAGGCAGAAGGAGTTGTGTCGCTTTCCGATCATGCGGTGCTAATTGATTTGCAAAATCCGACAGATTTGTCGAAAATGCCATTTTAGTATATACTCTACGGTAATGAAATAGTCGGAGTGAAGCACACTCAATAACGCAAATGCGTTGTTGGGTGTGCTTTTTTTTTGTTTACCGTGCTTGCCAACACCATTCTCCTTTTGTCAGGGAAGGGAGAGGCCGTAGTTAACTTAACAGATGAATAATGAAGTCAGTTCTATAAAGTGTCGAGGGAGCGAATAGAGATGAAGGCACAATTGTATGTTGTGAAAGTGAAAGGCTGCTGGCAGGCTCGACTGACTATCAAGGCAATGGTGGATAAATACTTCTGGATGCATGGAGCGTTTGGTGAAGCAGGATTCTTGAACAACGAGATCGCAGAGGAGGGATGGCTGCTAAAAGAAGAAGTGCCGCTCGGGGATGCGTGCGTTGCAGTGGAGCTTTGGAATGCGGCTATAAAACATGGCAGTGGCGGCAGAAACGGTGCGAGTAAAAGCTTGAATGAAGGAGGACGAAATGCTGATCATGAGGCGATTGAGCTGTTGGCCGCATGTGCGGAGGAAGCAAGAGCTGATGAGGCAGGTGAAGATGAAGCAACTGGCGGGTTGAATAGTAGTAATCAGAAATCTAGCGAGCTGGAGAGAAATTATCGGAAATACAGTGGTGGAGTAGAGCAAGCAGTTCATAATGGCAAGATTAGTTTGGGGGGGCGTTGGCGCTTTTTGGGTAGTCGAGGGAAGCGGAAAGGAGCGTTGGCGATAGAGAGGCTTTTTGGTTTAGTGGAGAGGTGGGAGAAGGTAAGGGGCGCTGTGGTTGGGGAAATCGGAGGAGCAGCGCTTGCGAATAATGGTGAAAAGCGTAGCAGCGCTAAGCGTGTGGGTGGCGAGGAAGCGCGAGTTTATAGCGCTGGAGAGCTGGGAGCGATCGCGGCAGGAGCGAAGCTTGCCGCGGGTATGCTGCAGGGACGTGCGCTTTTGCGAAGCGAGGCGCACGCCCTGTTGTCTAGCGCAAGCTGTCCCGGTGCCGCGTCAAGCTGGAGAGAATTGCTCCAGCTTGCTTCGCTGCTCGGGCAGGTGCGCCTGAGCGGATCAATCGCCGCCGTGGGTGGCGGGCGATTGGACGCTTTGGGGCGCCGAAGGCGGGAGCGCAGCTGTTTGCGCTGCGGGAGCGGCGAGGCGCAAATGCACCGCACGGCATGTGCAGCGTGCGGGAGGCACTGCGCCTACTGCATGGCGTGCATTGGGATGGGGCGAAGCCGGGAATGTGAGCTGCTTATTACGGGGCAGCGCGCGGGGTTGAACTGGGCAGAGACGACGGTTCGCGGCTCTGGTAAGGGGTTGAGGCCGCTGACGTATGAACAGCGGCTTGATAAATGGGGGCTTAGCCCTGCGCAGACAGCTGCAGCAGCCAAGGCGCTGCAGTTTGTGGAAGAGCCGCCGATAGATGCGGCATTGTCAAAGCGGGACAAGCAGCGCCAGATGAGAGAGTTTCTTCTTTGGGCTGTAACAGGAGCGGGCAAAACGGAGATGATTTTTCCGCTTGTGGAGTCTGTCCTGCTGCGCGGCGGAAAGGCACTTATTGCCACACCGCGCCGTGACGTGGTGATCGAGCTTGACCCGCGTATTCGGAAAGCTTTTCCTAAAGCTTCAGTCGTAACATTATACGGCGGTAGTGAGCAGCGCTGGGAAAGTGGAGATATTACACTTGCGACAACGCATCAGCTGATGCGGTTTTATCAAGGCTTTGATCTCGTTGTAGTTGATGAACTAGATGCGTTTCCTTTTGCGGGCGATCCACTGCTGCATTTTGCAGCAGACAAAAGTTGTGCGCCAGGTGCTGCTCGCTTGCTGCTGTCCGCTACGCCGCCTAGTGAGCTGCAAAGAGCAGCAAAACGAGGGAAGCTGCCTCATGCAAGAGTACCTGTTCGTTATCATCGTCATCCTCTTCCAGTGCCCAAGCTTCTACAAACGCCTACAGTAAAGCAGATGCTCCAGCACCGCAAGCTGCCGTCAAAGCTCTTAGCAGCCATGCGGTCATCCCTTGATCGAGACGCTCAGCTGTTTGTATTCGTGCAGCAAATTGCTCAAACCGAGCCTATGGCGGCTTTATTGCGTGCTGCTCTTTCACATGCTGCTGTTGGGGCAACCTCTTCACAGGATGAAGAACGAACAGAGAAGGTTCAGCATTTTCGCTCGCGGGATATAAGAGTACTAGTCACAACTACCATTTTAGAGAGAGGCGTAACGATTCCTAAAAGCGATGTCTATATTCTCGACGCAGATGGAAGGTTATTTGACGAGGCTTCACTGGTTCAAATGGCTGGAAGAGCAGGCCGCTCTGCGGATGATCCATTCGGTCGTGTGTACTTTTGCAGCCATGATCGCAATCGACCACAGCTGCAGGCGGTACGCCATATTCAAACGATGAACCGCATGGCTCGCAAGCAAGGTTACTTGCTCCCCACTCCCAAAGGAGGCTCGCCAAAATGAACGTCTCGCCAAGAGCATGGCTGCAGCGTCTGCAATCCGCTTTCACCACATCCGCGCAGCTGCTCGCTCCAACGTCTGCCGCATGTCTCCTATGCGGCAAACCACAAAGCGAGGCTCGCAGCGCGAGCAGCTACAACCACGCGAAGCTGACGACCCAGCTTCGTAAATCCCTTTGCGGAGCGTGCCTCTCCGCAATACCATGGCTGACCCACATCGCCTGTCGTAGATGCGGGCGCGGCATCCCATGCGAAGACTGCATACGTCGTCCGCATGGCGCATTCATATGCAACCGCAGCGCGGTTCATTATAATCAAGCCATGCGAGCCATGCTCGCCTTGTACAAATATAGGGGCAATGAGCAGCTTGCTCCTTTGCTCGGGGATATGCTTCTGCCTCCATTCGAGGCGATGACCATGGAAATCATTCAACAGTTTATCGTGGCAAGCAGCAGCAGTCGTAAACCAAAAATATCAATAGCAGACTGCTGGGACGCTGTTACCTACGTTCCTGTAAGTGAAGAACGAGCAGCTGATCGGGGGTTCAACCAAGCGGAGCAGCTCGCCAGCCATATCGCGAGGCGTTTTCAGCTGCCGCTTATGGAATTGCTCATTCGTTCGCGACATTCAGAGAAGCAGAGCTTCAAAACGCGCTCCGAAAGAATGCGCGATACACAATCTCTTTTTGAAGTGAATACGAACAATTTGAGCTTATTAGCCTCTGAATCCCATAGCAAAAAGCATCTAAACGATAGAGCTATTCGTATACTTTTAATCGATGATATCTACACAACTGGAAGCACGGCAGAAGCCTGCTCTAAGGCTCTGCACCGTTATGTGGAGCTTCCGCTCGATATCTATATTTTGACATGGGCTCGTTCATAATCCAGCTAGGCTGATAGATCTAATAATTAGATTCATAGTGAAAAAGTTAGTGCTATCGATTAGAATGTAACTAATAGCTAGTATGGTTTTACAAAAAAAGGAGGGCTCAGAGCGATGAACCTAGATAATTGTCCTCGCTGCGGTAAGCTTTTTGCAAAAAACTTTAGAGACGTGTGCCCGGCATGCATGCGAGAAATTGATAAAGAATATGAGCTTTGTGCAAACTATTTGCGTGAATTTAGAGGCTCAATTATTACTGAGGTATCTGATGCTACGGGTGTTTCGATTAAACAAATTACGAAGTTCATACGCGAGGGACGCATCTCCATTATGAATGCACCTAATATGTCATACCCCTGTGAATCTTGCGGAACTCTAATTCGTGATAATCAACTTTGCGACAATTGTCGCAATCGAATTGAGAAGGACAAGAAGCAGATGTTCCAAGACATATCGCGAAAAGAAGATTTAAAAAGTGCTTACAAGCAAACGGGTGTTTATAAAGGCTTAGAGAGATACAATGATAAATGATTTAAGTTAATATTTTGAAGACTATAAAATTTCACTTGACTGAAGCCGATAATACTTGTAAAGGTAATCGGCTTTTTTAGTTCCTGTAAATAATGAGGTGGGTAAACAATGAAAATAAATGAGACGAATCGTATCGGAGCACTTAATCCATACCAGAAGCATTCGGAGTCCAGAGTAGGCGGGACAGACAAGGCTAAGCAGAAGGACGAAGTCCAAATCTCTGCTGCAGCTAAGGAATTGCTATCGACAAGCAAAGCAAGCGGAGCGGACAGAACAGAACATATTGAGCAGCTGAAGCGTTCGGTAGCAACAGGCAACTATCATGTGGAAGCTGGCAAGATAGCCGAGAAGCTGCTTCCCTTCCTGAAGGAGTAATCCTCTAAATGAATGAGTACATCCAGCAAATCATCGTGATTTTGCAAGAGCTTTTAGACGAGCACCTGCAGCTTATTGAATACGGCAACGCGAAGACGTCGGCTATTACTGTGAACCAAGTAGAGACGCTCTCGTATATTTCCAGCAAAGAGAAGAAGAGTCTTCAGCGGATCATGGATCTGGAGCAGCAGCGTATCTTTTTGATAGGGAAATATATGCTTGATCAGAAGCTGACTGCCCATCGTTCGTTCAAAATGGAGAAGCTCATACAAGCTGTATACCAAGCGAATGAGAAGCAGCAGCTTCAGGCGATATGGAATGAGCTGTCGGCAGCACTTAAGAAACTTCAAGATATTAACGAATTCAATCAACAGCTCGTAAGGATGACTCTGGAGCATTTGCATTTTACGCAAGATTTGCTGCTTGGTCCGACTGAGGAAGAAGCGACCTATCATCGTGCTGTTCAAGGCATGGCCTTAAATCGTAATGGCCGCTTTAATATGAAAACGTAACAAGAGAGGACAATATACGATGGCATCCACTTTTCATGGCTTAGAAACGGCAAGGCGCAGCTTATTTACCACTCAGTCTGCTCTGAATACAACTGGACACAACATTTCAAACGCGAATACGGCAGGCTACTCACGCCAAGTGGTGAACATGACTGCATCAAGACCGATAGACGCGGTTGGTTTCTCCAAATCAACAGCAGCTGGTCAGCTTGGTACAGGTGTTGAGGCGTCTTCCATCACTCGGATTAGAGAGAAGTTTCTGGATAATCAGTATCGCAATGAATATAAATCACTTGGTAATTTCTCAGTTCAGCTCGACACGCTATCTAAATTAGAGGGTATCGTTAATGAACCAAGCGACACGGGCCTTAGAACGGTGATCTCGAATTTTTGGAATTCGTGGTCAGACCTCAGCAAAAACCCTGAGAATGCGGATGGCCGCAAAGTCGTTATGGAACAAACGATGGCACTTGTGGATTCTTTTAATTACACTGCTAAGCAGCTCAGCGATTTAAAAGCTGATTTGACGGAAAATGTAGAGATTAACTTAAATACGGTTAACTCGATTACAACAAGCATCGCCCAGTTAAATGGCGAGATTAGACGGGTTGAGAGCTTGGGTGATAACGCAAATGATTTGAGGGATCAGCGTGACCTGATTACAGATCAGCTTTCGGGATTAATCAATATTCGCGTAGAAGACCAAGAGAGCGGATACCGCATTACGATGGGCGGTACGGAGCTGGTGCAAGGAACAGCTACTGCTTCTCTGGATTCAGCAGCAATTACTACAGCGGTTGCTAATGGTGATTTAAATAGCGGTGCTATTTATGGAACGATATATGCAAGAGATCATTACGTCGATGGGTACATCGGAGAACTTAATAATCTCGTTCAAACGATGGCGAATGGCGAGTTTGAGGTTACGCTGCCTAAAGGATCTGTTTTGCCAGAAGGAACAGTACTGAATAACGTAACCTATACAGGCACAAATCGTACACTGAACGAAGATACAAAAGTAACGGTAAAAGGTTTGAATGGTTTGCATCAGCTTGGATACTCGTTGGCTGGACAAGAAGCGGGCTTGCCTTTCTTTACAGATGCAAACGGCAGTACTGCTGGATTGAATGCCGGCAACATCACGCTTAATCCTGCAATTGTTGCAAATTCTAACTTGATTGCGACATCTATGCGAGTAGCTACGAATGCAGATGGTTCAGAGTCTGTCATTAGCGGCAACAACTCCTTGGCCGTCCTTTTCTCACAAATGAGAGATACTCGTTTCGACTTCGACGCGGGGACAGGTGAAAATAAAAACACGGTGGATGCTTATTTCCGTTCTGTTGTGGGCCAGTTAGGTGTACAAGCTGCGGAAGCCACTCGTATGCAATCGAATCAACAAATTATCGTCGACCAAGTTGAATCCCGCAGACAATCGGTTAGCGGAGTTTCGCTAGATGAAGAAATGTCCAACATGATTAAGTTCCAGCATGCATACAATGCAGCTGCTCGAAATATGACGATGATTGATGAAATTTTAGATAAAGTTATTAATGGGATGGGCCGTGTAGGTCTGTAAAACATGGAGGTGTAAGGGATGTCATTTCGCGTAACACAATCGATGATGAATACACAGTTGCTTCGTAATATATCGAACAATATGGGGCGTATGAACAACCTACAAAACCAGCTTTCCACGGGTATGAAGATCAATAAGCCCTCCGACGATCCGGTTGGTATTACTTTTGCTCTTAGATACAGGAGTGAGATAGATTCTAACACTCAATACTCCGAAAATGTAAGCTCTGCGTTATCGATGATGGAATATACGGACACGTCTATAGGTCAAGCGGGAGATATTATGCAGCGTTTTAGGGAATTGTTAGTTAAGGGCGCAAACGGCACGCTCGAACAAACAAGCCTTGACGCGATAAAAGTCGAAATATCACAGATGTACAATCAAATGGTGGAAATTGGTAATAGTCAATTTAACGGTAAACAAGTATTTAATGGGGAATTGACGGGTGAAAAACCTTATCCGACGCTGGGTGCAGACGGAAAAGTGGATTTAGTAGCTGATCCGCCTTTGTTAAAGGCATATCAAGTTAGCTCAGATACTGGTTCCATTAAATATGAACTATCCGCGGGTATGAAATTGGGAATAAATATAACGGGTAATGAAGTTTTTGGTAACGCGATATCTCCAAATGCAACTCAAGCAGAGATTGAAAGCAGCGACAACGTGTTCTTATTGCTTCAACGTGCACATGATATGTTGGGTTCAAGTGATCAAAAAGGAATTTCCGCACTAATTAGTCAGGTAGAGACTCGTATGAATACGATGCTTTCGAAGAGAGCTGAAGTCGGAGCAAAGGTCAATCGAGTTGATATCATTCAAAATAGACTTGCGGATATCGAAATCAATTTAAAAACGATACAAGCAAAAACGGAAGATGCAGATATGTCAGAAGTGATTACGAATATGAAGACAGAGGAAAACGTGTACCAAGCTTCCCTATCTGTAGGAGCACAGCTTATACGTCCAAGCTTGGTTGATTTCTTGAGATAGGTGGAGTTTAACATGCAAATTCCTCAGATTCAGATACGTACGCAGGATGCAGCTCTTTTTATCGATGCTGATTTGGGAAAACAACGAATTGAGCAGCCAGCTCCTACAATTGAGATGGAACAAATTCGCCCGGAACAGCATTTTCAGACGACAAAAGGAAGGCTCGAAATTAATCAGGATCGCGTATATGACGCTTTAGCGCTTGGAAACAATTTAGAGACGATGAGTAGAATATATTCAATGGCTTCCGATATCGCTTTAAAGGGCATTGCACGTATTGTGCAGAAGGGCGATCAGATGGCATCGATTCATTTGGGAGGGAATCCGATAGCAGAGATGGCGAGGGAGTGGCAAAGAACATTTCCTGAGTTTGATTTTGTCGGGGAAGCTTCCTATGATAATATTGATATTGAATATATACCTGGTGAACTGACTATTGATACGACTCCTGGCAGAGTGAATTATAACGTGCAGGTGAACAAGCCCATTATTGAATATGAGCGCGGCAAGTTAGATATTTATATGAGTCAATATCCTAAAGTGGAGATTATACCACCACAAATTGACCAACTTATTTAGAGATCGTTAATGTTAAAACTATGGATCAATTGCGTAAAACGCATAGGGTCTATAGTTTTTATTTTTAATAAAATAGTTATCCTATTAGGGGGTTATAATGTGAGTACAGAACAAACTAGCTATAAGTTTGAGCAGGGCATTCCAGGCTTTGAGCACTTGACTCAATTCATATTCGAAGAGGTTGGAGATAATCTGCCGATGAAGCTAATGAAGGCTGGTGATGAACCATCCATATCTTTATTGGTTGCAGACCCGTTCTTATTTTATCCAGAGTATGAATGGCAGCTCCCCGATCATGTTAAAGAAGAACTGGGAATCAACAGTGAAGAAGAGGTCGAGATTTGGTCTGTACTGACCATAAACACAGACTTTGCGAATGCAACAATCAATTTACTTGCTCCGATTATTTTGAATCGTAGAACGCTGCTCGGGAAACAGCTCATTCTCCATGATAATACATACAGCTCGCGTGCTCCGCTCAATCAAACCTAGGGAGGTAGAAAAGCTATGCTTGTTTTATCACGTAAAAGCAATGAGTCCATTATGATTGGAACAAACGTTGAAATTATTGTTCTAGGCGTAGAAGGGGACAATGTGAAATTAGGGATAAGAGCGCCTAAGGAAGTAGATATTCATCGGAAAGAAATATATATGGCTATTCAAGCTGAAAATCGTGCAGCAGCTATTAATTCTGTATCCATAGAGGACGTTACAAAGTTTTTTAAAAAATAATCGTATATTTAATCATAAGCTATAAACAATTGAAGTAGGATTCCGATAAATATAATAGCGCGATAATAGAGCGGCCGAACTATTATCGTAAGCTTCCGCAAGGATGCGGAAATACGAAAATTTCAAGGAGGAAATACTAATGATTATTAACCACAACATTACAGCTTTGAACACGCACCGTCAATTGGGTGCTAACCAAGCAGCAACAAGCAAAAACATCGAAAAATTGTCTTCAGGTTTGAAAATTAACCGTGCTGGCGACGATGCAGCAGGTCTTGCAATTTCCGAAAAAATGCGTGGTCAAATCCGCGGTCTAGACATGGGTTCAAAAAATGCTCAAGACAGCATTTCCTTGATCCAAACAGCTGAGGGCGCATTGAACGAAACTCACTCCATCTTGCAACGTATGCGTGAACTTTCTGTTCAATCTGCGAATGATACAAACACAGATTCTGACCGTAAAGAGCTTCAAGCTGAAGTTAAGCAATTGGTAACTGAACTTGACCGTATCGGTAACACAACAGAGTTCAATACAAAGAAATTGCTTGACGGTTCTGCTAAAGGTGTAGCTGAGGCAGTGACGGGTACAGCTAAAATTAATAATAACTCTGGTGTTACTATTGCTAGTGCGGCATTAGACGCTCTTACTGCTGCTGCAAATACAGGTTCAGGCAAAGATGGCGCTTATATGATCGTTAAGACAGGCGGGACGTCTACTGGTAGTACGTTCTCAGTTATTGGTCCGGATGGTAAAGGTGCTTCACTGGCTATTACAGTTGCATCAACTACTATCACATTTACTAATGATGCGTCTAGCCCGTTAACTGCAGGACTTGTTATTTCAATTTCTGACGCTACTGCTAATATGAAAGTCGGAGAAAGTATGACGTTTGTATTCGGTAAAGCTGAAGTTGCTGCTAACGATCTTGGTGGTTCGATCATGACACAAATCGGTGCAAATGCTGGTCAAACAGCATTTATCTCGGTTGGTGACATGCGTGCATCTGCTTTGGGAGTTAAAGATATTGATATCTCTTCTAAATTCGGTGCTGCTACAGCAATAGAAACAGTACAAAACGCTATGCAAAAAGTTTCTTCACAACGTTCAAGCTTAGGTGCTATTCAAAACAGACTTGAGCACACAATTAACAACTTAGGCGCTGCATCCGAGAACTTGACGGCTGCTGAATCTCGTATCCGTGATACAGATATGGCTAAGGAAATGATGGCACAAACGAAAAATAGTATCCTTGCACAAGCTGCTCAGGCGATGCTTGCACAAGCTAACCAACAGCCACAAGGCGTACTTCAATTGTTGAGATAATCAATACGATTGAGTATTAATAATCGACAAATCCAAAAAATCTCTCGAATTTTTCGGGAGATTTTTTGGTATAATATGTGTTATGTGGCTTCGATTTAGTAATAAATAATAGGTTTGGATTTTGTAAGATAAAGGAGTATGCAGCATGGTTAAGACGCTATTGGATAAGAACATTGAATTATTATCTATAAATACTGGCCATTGGATAGGCGAGCCTAAAGAAAAAGATATTCAACATACGTCTATGAATGACCAAGTGTTAGTATTAGGCAGTGAATTTGATGAATCTAATAAACCTAATCCTAACAAACGGGAACTAATTATTTGTGTTGGTATCAATTCTATTGAAGAAATTGAAACTGTAATTCGAACCATGAGCAAAGAGTCGTACCTCATCATTGTTGAGCCTAATTTTTCTTTTTTTCATCTTGCATTAAATAATCAAGATTTACAACTATTTAATGATTCACGCGTAGTACTTTTTGCTGATGAGTTGAATAAATTCGCTTTTTTCTTAGGTAATTTATTATCCTCCGTTTTTGTTTATTATATGAAGAGTATTAAATTTTATTTCACAACCTACTATAGGGAACATGGATTGAATGTTAGTTTGGAATTAGTGAAAAAAGCAAAGGAAACAGTGAAATACAAAGCGCTATTATTAGGAAATTCTATTGAAGATAGCTTGCTTGGTTTTAATCAGACGATGAGTAATATAAGTTGTCTGCTAAGATCGAAAGACGTTTCACATTTGAAAAATACTTTTGCTAATAAGCCAGCGATTATTGTATCCGCAGGTCCATCTTTAAATAAAAATATTGCAAAGTTAAAGGATATGAAAAACAAGGCAATAGTTATTGCAGTTGATACTATCGCTAGCAGACTGTGTAATGAAGGAATTATTCCTGATTTTATTTGCTCAGTAGAGAGAGAAGTAGAAACGTACACTTATTTTTATGAGAATAAACAATATCCAAGTGAAACTACATTAGTAGGACCAATGGTACTATATCCTCCAATATTCGAGGAGTTTAAAGGTGATATCATTCTCCCGATGAGAGAACATGTTGGAGAGTTTAACTGGATCCGTAAAGTTTTTGATATTCATGGGGAAAATTACATTGAAACAGGCAATTCATGTGCACATGTCGCATTTGGATTTGCTAAGCATATTGGTGCTTCACCTATTGTTCTAGTCGGCCAAGATTTAGCATTCGGTAGTACAACGGAACAGTCGCATGCCGGTGGTACGATATATGATAACAAAGTATTCACTAATCAAGTGTTCTCTGAAGTTGAGAAATCGATCGTTGAAGGTTACTACGGTGACAAGGTTACTACAACAGACATCTGGATCAACTTTAGACTATGGTTTGAGAAGCAAATATTTGATAACAAGTTATTCGTCATTAATGCGACCGAGGGCGGAGCGAAAATTGCGAATACGATCCAAATGAGCCTTGAAGAGGTGCTGAAAAACTATTGTTCTGAACAAATACAACCGGTCAAGGATGTATTAAAGAACAAGCCATCGTACCCACTTTCTGAGGAACAAATGATAACAGTAATTCACGAACAAATTAAGTATTTCACAGAGGTTAAGTTTAAGTTTGAAAACCAAAAGATTGAAGTTTCAAAAATGAAAATTGTAGTGTCGCCATCGGATAAAGAAATGCAAAAGATGTTAAAAAAGTTAAAAAAAACAGATCCATTATACGGAATAATAACTGAGAATTGGTTATTAAGACATACGTTACAACCAGCTTTATTAACTACGTTTTGGAACCTTTTCGATATTGAAAACGTTCTAACCTCTGAAAATTTTAGAAGAAACAAAGAAATACAAGTTGAGTTTCTGACAGTTAGTGTATTTGTTATTTCAAAAATTATTTCTATACTCGAAGAAAGCTTGAACAGATTTAAATAGTGTAATCGGGGGGAAGACATTTGAGTACATCTGGGAAAGTTCTTGTTACAGGGGCAGACGGTTTTATAGGCTCTCATGTAACGGAAAAATTGGTAGAGTTAGGTTATGATGTAAAAGCATTTGTTTATTATAACTCCTTCAACTCTTGGGGGTGGCTCGATCATTCCTCCTACAAAACACAGTTTGAAGTTTTCGCTGGGGATATAAGAGACCCCTATGGAGTTAAGGAAGCGATGAAAGATTGTGATAAAGTGCTTCATTTGGCTTCTTTAATCGCAATCCCGTATTCCTACCATTCACCGGATACTTATATAGATACAAATATCAAAGGTACACTAAATGTGCTGCAGGCTGCACGTGAGCTTGATATAGCTAAAGTGGTTCATACATCAACGAGTGAAGTTTATGGTACTGCCCAATATGTACCGATTGATGAAGATCACCCCCTGCAAGGGCAGTCGCCCTACTCGGCTTCTAAAATCGGTGCTGACCAAATGGCATTAGCGTTCAACCGTTCCTTCGAGACTCCTGTAGCGATTATTCGCCCCTTTAATACGTATGGGCCACGTCAATCTGCACGCGCTGTAATACCGACTATTATTACACAGCTTGCTTCCGGCGCGCGGACAATCAAGCTAGGAGCCCTGAGTCCAACGAGAGACTTTAACTATGTACAAGACACTGTAAATGGGTTTGTTTCCATTCTGAATAGTGATAAAGCGCTTGGCGAAGTCATTAATATCGGAAGCAACTATGAAATTTCAATTGGTGAAACAGCTTCTATAATTGCCGAAGTTATGGGAGTGGAAATCGAAATTGAAACAGACGAAATTCGCCATCGTCCTGAGAAAAGTGAAGTGGAACGACTCTGGGCAAATAATCAAAAAGCGAAAGAACTACTCGGTTGGGAGCCTAATTATGGGGGAATCGATGGGTTTAAGCGTGGTTTGAAAGAAACCATTGAATGGTTCACGAATCCAAAGAACTTATCACAATATAAGGCAGATGAATACAACATATGAACAATCAATGGAAAAGCATCGCCCAGAGTATAAAGGACATTCACGGAAATGCAGCATTTACTCCATTACACGAACCAACCTTTAGTGGGAAAGAACTGGAGTACGTAACAGATTGTATTCAATCGGGATGGGTTTCATCTGTTGGGAAATATGTCGATGATTTCGAAATTAAATTAGCAGAATACACAGGTGTGGAACGAGCTGTTGCCGTTGTTAATGGAACTGCCGCTCTACATATCGCTCTTAAAATTGCTGGAGTACAAGCTAATGATGAAGTTTTCATTCCAGCGCTAACCTTTATTGCAACCGCCAATGCAGTTTCCTATCTACAGGCAGTTCCTCATTTTGTTGATGTTTCGGAACGGACAATGGGAATCGATCCCGTGAAACTTGAACAATATATTCAAGAGATTGGTGAGATGAAAGATAGCGATCTCATTAATAAGCAGACGGGGCGAATCATTCGTGCTGTCGTTCCTATGCATACATTCGGACATCCTGTAGAAATGGATTTGCTAATTAATGTTTGTGAGCGTTATAACCTTATTCTTGTCGAAGACGCGGCAGAATCACTAGGCTCTTATTACAAAGGAAAGCATACTGGAGGGTTCGGGCTTGTTGGAGCCCTTAGTTTTAATGGTAATAAAATTATGACTACCGGTGGCGGTGGAGCCATATTAACCAATGATGTGAAGCTTGCTGATTATGCTAAATTCCTTACGACAACAGCTAAAATGCCACATCGTTGGGAATACCGTCATGATGAAATCGGATATAATTACCGAATGCCAAATATCAATGCTGCTCTTGGTTGTGCGCAATTGGAGATGATGGATACATTTGTTGCTTCGAAGAGACGATTAACAAAGCAATATGAGCAATTGTTCGAGCCTGTTGAAGGTGTACAATTATTTGTAGAACCGCCATCTGGGAAAAGTAACTACTGGCTGCAGACGCTGTTAGTGGATGAGAGTAAGCACTCTCGTGATTTCGTTCTTGATGAATTGAATAGCGAAGGCGTGATGGCAAGACCGATCTGGACTCCCTTAAACGAATTAGCTCCATACTCCAATTGTCCAAAGTCGGACCTCTTTGTGACTAACCAATTAAATAAACGAGTCATTAACATTCCATCCACTCCATTAAAAGGAGGAAATAATGATCAAACGTAAAATATGTGTCGTCACAGGTACACGGGCAGAATATGGGTTGCTTTACTGGCTAATGAAGGAAATTAATTCGGATCAAGATTTGGAGTTACAAGTCATTGCGACAGGGATGCATTTGTCCCCAGAATTTGGTCAGACCTATAAGCAAATCGAAGCTGATGGTTTTGAGATCAAGGAGAAAATAGAGATACTGTTATCTTCGGATTCGGCTACAGGAGTTTCTAAGTCAATGGGCTTGGCTATAATCGGATTTGCAGATGCGCTAGTACGTTTAAATCCAGATTTGATTATCCTGTTAGGTGATCGATTCGAAATGCTTTCGGTTGCACAAGTAGCACTAATACAAGGCCTACCAATTGCTCATATCCATGGTGGCGAATTAACCTTTGGTGCTTATGATGATGCGATTCGTCACTCCATTACGAAAATGGCAACTTGGCATTTTGTTAGTACAGAGGAGCACCGAAAGCGGGTTATTCAGCTTGGAGAGACACCTGATCGAGTATGGAATGTAGGTGCCCCAGGAATTGAGAATATTAAAAAGCTTCCTCTTATGGACAAAAAAGAGCTATATGCAAATTTATCACTTGATAAAGACAAGTCTTTTTTTCTCATTACCTACCATCCGGAAACAAATGGTGAGAGCGATGGTATTCATGCGCTTCTCGATGCGTTAAAGACATATTCCCATTTGCATTTAGTATTCACTAAAGCAAATGCTGATAATGGCGGTAGATACATCAATGAAGCGATTGAACAATTTGTTCGAACACATAAAAATGCAAGCTTAGTTGATTCGCTTGGTCAGATTCGCTATCTAAGCGCAGCAATGTATGCGGATATCGTCATTGGCAACTCATCTAGCGGATTAATTGAAGCTCCGTATTTAGGGACTCCTACTGTTAATTGTGGTGATCGACAAGCTGGACGCCAGAGGCCATCATCCGTGTTCGATGCTGAACTTAGTAAAGGTTCCATTATTGCAGCTATTGAGGCAGCTCTACAATTTCAAGAACCTTATGATCAAATATTTGGCACAGGGAATGTATCTACAAAGATTATAAGTATTCTTAAAGAGTTACCTTCCTACTCAGTTCAGAAGGAGTTTTACGATATATGAGTCAACAAACGTATATTATTGCAGAAGCTGGTGTAAACCATAACGGTTCATTTGATTTAGCTTGTGCGCTTATCGATGTTGCAGTGAGTTCGGGGGCAGATGCGATTAAATTTCAAACATTTAAGACCGAGAATTTGGTAACGAAACAAGCGAAGCAGGCTTCTTACCAAGTGGAAAACATCGGTGAGGAGACTTCACAATATGCAATGCTGAAAAAGCTGGAGTTGTCCTACGAGCAATTTAATCAGTTGAAGTTATACTGTGATGAAAAGAAGATAGAATTTCTATCTACCCCGTTTGATAAGGAAAGCGTTGATTTTTTGGTAGATAAGATAGGCATACATACGGTTAAAGTCTCATCAGGAGAATTAACAAATTTTCCGTTTGTTCATTACATAGCTACTAAACAAAAACCGATTATATTATCGACAGGTATGGCCACAATGCAAGACATACACGACGCGTTATCGTTCATTGCTTATGGGCTGGCATATCCTTCAGGAATTGTGGACTTAACCGCTGTCAGAGCATTTTATAAAACGGATGAAGCGAAAAAGTGGTTGAGACAATATGTAACAGTCTTAAATTGTACGACTGAATATCCAACACCATTCTCAGCCATTAATTTGACTGCGATGGATCAGCTAAGAAGCGATTTACAAGTAGATATCGGTCTTTCTGATCATTCAGAAGGTATCTATGTCCCAATTGCTGCAGTAGCACGAGGCGCTAAGATTATTGAAAAACATTTTACGCTAAGTCGTTTATTACCAGGGCCAGATCACCGTGCATCCTTAGAGCCTGAAGAGTTAAAACAGATGGTAACTGCAATTCGAGTTGTAGAGGAATCGTTGGGAGATGGTAATAAAAAGCCTACGAAAAGTGAGCTAATAACCCAAACTGTTGCTAGAAAAAGCTTAGTTGCTGCTAAACGGATTAGAGAAGGCGAAATCTTTACAGAACAAAATATAAATGTTAAACGCCCAGGAACTGGAATGTCACCTCTTCAATATTGGTCATTGTTAGGCGAAACTGCTTTGAAAAATTATGAAGCAGATGAATTGATCAATGAATAAACCGGTCATTTTAATAGGGAATGGTGGTCATTCAACGGTATTAACGGAAATTTTATTACAACAAAACCGTACAATAATTGGATTTACGGAAAAGGAAGTACAAGAGAACCGCTTCGGTCTGTCTTATCTTGGAACAGATGATATAATTACTACCTTTCAAACGACGGATATAGAGCTCGTTCTTTGTGTAGGATCTGTAAATGTCTCATCATTGAGAGCTACTATATTCAATCATTTTAAACAAAAAGGTTATACGTATGCTTCAGTGATACATGAAAAAGCAATTGTATCTCCATATGCCCATCTAGGTGAGGGCGTTCAATTAATGGCTGGTACCATTATTCAATCTTTTACTACGATTGCCGATAATACAATAGTAAATACATCTTCGAGCATTGACCATAACTGTTACATTGGATCACATTGTCATATAGCTCCAGGTACAACTCTCTCAGGAAGCATAACTGTAGGAAGCGGTACTCATATTGGTGCAGGAGTTGTCATTATTCAAAATGTTATGATTGGAAGTCATGTATTAATTGGTGCCGGATCACTCGTGCTAAAGTCAGTCAAAGATTATAGCAAAGTGTATGGTGTGCCTGCTAAGGAAGTGTGAAGATGAAAAATTGGAAGCCGATTCTAATTTCCCCTGAAATGGAAATTATTGAAACTATGAAAGTTATTGATAATTCTTCATTGCAGTTTGCAGTTGTAGTAGACGACAATAATAGATTGCTTGGAACAGTAACCGATGGTGATATTCGGCGTGGTATATTAAAGGGAAGATCCCTTGATTCACCGATTCGAGTTGTAATGAATGAGATGCCGGTGTACGAAAAAGCAGGACAGAAGGCTTACTATTACAAAGCGTTGATGAAAAAAAGACAATTAAAGCAATTGCCAATTGTAAACCATGAAAAGCAAATTCAATATATTCTGTTTTCAGAAGACATTGAAGGAGCATTACAAAAAGAGAATATAGTTATTCTAATGGCTGGAGGTCTTGGAAACCGTTTACGGCCGCTCACAAATGATATTCCAAAACCTATGCTTAAAGTGGGCGATAAGCCCATATTAGAATTGATTATAGAGGATTTTAAAAAGTTTGGATTCACAAATTTTATTCTGTCAGTAAACTATAAAAAAGAAATTATTAAAGACTATTTTCAAGATGGCGCACATCTAGGCGTTAGTATTAAATATATTGAAGAAAATAAAAGGCTTGGAACAGCAGGGGCTTTATCACTATTACCAGAGAAGCTAGATGCTCCTTTTTTTGTAATGAATGGTGATCTGTTAACCAAAATTAATTATGAGCAACTGCTAGATTTCCATAATGAAACGAAATCCGTTGCAACAATGTGTGTTCGGGAATACGAATATCAAATTCCATATGGTGTCATTAAAACTGAGAGTCACCGTTTGCTTTCCATTGTTGAGAAGCCAATACACAAGAGTTTTGTAAATGCAGGCATTTATATACTTAATCAAGAAATGTTAAATTATGTACCGAAAGAGAAGTTTTACGATATGCCAGAGCTGTTTGAAAAAATAATGGATCAACAAAAAGAAGTTGCTGTGTTCCCTTTAAGAGAATATTGGCTTGATATTGGAAGAATGGATGATTATGAAAAAGCTAATGTAGATATTAAACTACAACTAAACGAATAATTGAGGGAGAAATCATAATGAAATATTGTAAAAAATGTGTAATGCCTGATACGCGACCTGGAATTTTATTCAATGAAGCTGGAGTTTGTCAGGCCTGCCAAGCAGAAGAACAAAAAGATATGACAGACTGGGATGCAAGATTTGAAGAATTAAAAGCCCTTTGTGATAAGCACAGACGTAAAACTGATTCTGAATATGATTGTATTATTGCAGTAAGTGGTGGGAAAGACAGTCATTTTCAAGTTCATTTTTTCAAAGAAGTTATGAATATGAACCCGCTGCTTGTTTCAGTAGAAGATAATTTTGAGATGACTGAGGCAGGCAAACATAATTTGAAAAATATATCTGAACGTTTTGGTTGTCACATTATGTCGTTAAAGCCAAATTTAAGGGCGCAAAAGCATATTATGCGTAAAACGTTCGAAAAATATGGTCGTCCGACATGGTATATAGATCGTTTAATCTATACATATCCACTTCATGTGGCACATAAGTTCAATATTCCTTTGCTAGTGTACGGAGAAAATATTAGCTACGAATATGGCGGGGAACAGCGCGTTGAAACTTATTCAGCAAAAGACCAGATTAATAATGGTGTAGCTGGGGAAATTGACTACAACGAATTAATTGATGAAAATGTGTCATTAATGGATTTAGCTTTGTGCCACCCTCCTACTGCTGAAGAAATTGATCAATTAGAACCGATCTATTTGAGCTACTTTACACGCTGGAGCAGCTATAGCAACTATATCTTCTCAAAAAATAATGGATTTAAAGATTTGTCGCATGAATGGACACGTGAGCATACTTTCGAAAACTTTGACCAGGTTGATTCATATGCCTACCTAGTCCATCCATGGTTGAAATACCCGAAATTTGGACACGCATCCGCTACAGATTATGCATCGAAATTTATTCGATATGGTTTAATCAGTAGAGAAGAAGGTATAGCATTGGTGAAAAAGCATGATCATCGTGTAGACCAAAAAGCAGTCCAGTCATTTATTGATTTTCTTGGGTATTCTCATACGAAATTTTATAGTATTGTTGACCGTTTTTATAATGAGGACTTATTCAATAAAAATAGACATGGTGAATGGGAATTGAAATATCCGATCTGGAAAGAGATTAATGATTAATAACAAGAATATTTTAGCCATTATCCCTGCCCGCGGTGGTTCCAAGGGAGTTCCACGTAAAAATATACGGGAAATAGCCGGGAAGCCACTTATTGCTTGGACCATTGAAGTTGCGAAAAAATCGAAGTATATCGATCGTGTTGTGTTATCTTCCGAAGACTCGGAAATTATTGAAATTGCAAGTGCTTATGGTTGTGATGTCCCTTTTGTACGTCCTTCACACCTTGCGCAGGATGACACATCAAGTATGGATATGGTTTTTCATGCTCTAAACGAATTACCTGATTATGATTATGTGATTCTACTTCAACCTACTTCTCCTTTGAGAAACGTAGAGGATATCGATGGCTGTATTGACGCTATGTTGGCGTTAGATGCTCCATCCTGTGTGAGCGTAACCGAACCAGAAAAATCACCATATTGGATGTACAGTCTTCAGGGGAATTGTAGAATGAAGCCTCTTATACCACAAGAGTCAACAGCATCACGCCGTCAGGATTTAAAGAAGGTTTATGCTTTGAACGGAGCCATATATGTGGCAAAGGTAGATTGGTTAGTTAACACCAAAACTTTTTTGAATGACGAAACAACTGCATTTATTATGCCTAAGAGTCGATCATATGATATTGATACAGAAGAGGATTTCTTATTGTGCGATCTATTGATGCATAAAATGGGGAGGAAATAAGAACTTTATCCTCTAAAACTTCATTGCGGATATATTATCTTTTGAATTAATTATTATTTATCACATTTTATAAACAATATTCTATATTTAGCCGATAGTATTAGGAGTACATATAAGAAGATACATGACAGCATAGGACAAGTTTACTCAGCACAGAGCTAATAGTGAATAGCCTTAAATAAGAATAGAAATGTACAAGCAGAGAAAATATAGGAGGGATATTATGGTAAGTCCAATTCGTATGGGTGGATTAGTCTCGGGTTTGGAAACAGAGTCAATCGTCAAAAATCTCATGAAAGCTCAGAGCGCACCGCTAAATAAACTTCTTCAAAAGAAGCAAACAGAAGAGTGGAGACGCGACCAATATCGAGAAATGAACGCCCTCCTATCCGATTTGAAAAATAAAACCTTTGATATGAAGCTACAATCAACTTATCAGAAGAAGGAATTAACATCAAATAATGATTCAATTGTTTCTGTAAAACAAAAGGGGAGTCCGAATGCTTCAGTATATAATGTAGAATTACAGGTGGCCCCCATAGCAGCACAGGCTGAAACCTCGAAGTTTACGATAAAAGATAGTTTGGTAAATGGGACTACATTAATTGCAGAGGATTTTGCCTTCACAATTGGTTCAGATCCTAATAAGCATAGTATTGATGTGACAATCACTGATACCATACACAGCGTTGTAGCAAAAATTAATGCACTATCATCACAAACCGGTGTTACAGCAAGCTTTATGCAAGATGATAAATCCATAACTTTTACTTCAAATGGAAAATATCCAGCTATTGATATAAGTTCTGAATTTCAATCTAAGCTGGGTAATGCATTGGTCCCCCCGCAAAACAAACCAGCTGTAGCTGGAACAGCAGGTAGCGCACTTATTAACGGCATTTCATATGCAATCAAAAGTAATACTTTTACATTTGATGGTGTTGAATTTAACATCAAAGGTCCGGGAAAAGCGCAAATTAGTCTCAAACCCGATGAGGACGCAGTTTTTAAATCGATTAAAGAATATGTAGATAAATATAACGAAGTTATTGGAAAGATAAATGGTAAGTTAAGTGAACGCACCTATAGAGATTACAAACCTTTATTAAACGAAGAGAAAGAATCGTTATCCGATAAGCAAGTTGAACAATGGGAACAAAAGGCTAAGAGCGGCTTACTGCGCCAAGATGGTTTGTTATCTAATGCGCTATCTGAATTGCGTCTATCTTTATCAACGAATGTTTCTGGCGCTGGTTTAGATTCGAAATATGATAATCTAAGCGAAATTGGGATTACAACAGGTGATTATTCAGAAAAAGGGAAACTTTATATTGATGAAGCGAAACTAAAAGAAGCCATTTCTAAAAATGGGAATGGTATAATGGAACTGTTTACTAAAAAGAGTACTTCAACAGATGCCGCTACTAAATTTGCCGAGAGTGGATTGATTGAGCGTTTATACGATCAACTTAACGGTACGATGATTAAACTTACGGAAAAAGCAGGCAGTTCTGGATCATTTACAGACAAGAGTATTCTTGGTCAAGGTCTAACTAGAATTAATACAGATATTAGTAGATGGGAAAAGCGATTAGAGGGCATAGAAAGTCGTTATTGGAAGCAGTTCACCGCAATGGAAAGTGCGATGAGTAAAGCGAATGCCCAAGGGAATTGGTTAACACAACAACTAGGTTAAGTTATCTGTAATTTTAATATAAATCATTTTTTAACAGATTTAGAGGGAGTGGGTTACCGACTATGAATACTTCTCTAGATTCTCTGCTTAACGATTTTTTATCATATACATTTACGTTGGAGCAGAGAATATTAGAAGATAATAGTGAGCCTGAAGAATGGGTAGAACTTTTGGATAAGAGACAAGCGGTGATTGATCTTGTGTCAGTAGCATTGGAACACGGATGTTCTTTTACCGAGATTCAGAAACAAACCTATCTTCAACCAGCATATGAAGTTGATCAAAGGATTTTTCCAATAATGAATCGTAAGAAACAGAATTTGGGATCTGAAATAATGAATATGAAGAGAAGCCAAGCTGTTAATCAGCAATATGGGGATTATGGCAACTCACATTCTCCATACGGTGCATTTTTCGATAAAAAGAAATAATAGTGGGCTGAGGCTTTCTCTTAGGAGAGGCCTATTTTTATTTTATTCATATAGGGAATGAGCCATTAAAATATACAAGTTTTCTTCTAATGCAAAAGAGAATAGTTACCGATATATTAACTAGGACTATTGATGCGGAAGGAGTGATAGGTAATGAACACTAATATACCGGCTACAGTGATGAGTAATCCACCGATTAGAGTTGCTACTAGTATGGATTTAGTTAATACTGGGGCAGTGAAAGAGAGTTCAAGTAAGGTAAGCGATTCGCAGAATCTTTCTAAATTTACTAGCTCAGCAGAATTGAAAAAAGCAGAAGCCCGCGGTGAGCATGTCGCAATTAGCGAAGAACAGCTGGTTAAGGCCATTGATAGAGCAATTAAGGCCATCGAGGGAAAAAGCACAAACCTAGAGTTTTCTGTACATAAGCAGACCAATATCATTTCAGTGAAAGTATTAGACAGTGCATCGGGTGAAGTCATTCGTGAAATTCCTCCAGAGAAAACGTTGGATTTTGTCGCTAAAATGTGGGAAATGGCTGGTATACTTATAGATAAGAAAGGCTAATTCATTATTGTAAGATGATGAACTCACACAGCGCATAAATGAGAAAATTAATTTAGTTCTAGGAGGATAAACAATGCAACTTCAACAACGTAATAAGTATCTTCAAAACACAGTTCAAACGGCAACTCCAGGACAACTACTTATTATGCTCTACGATGGCGCTATTCGTTTTTGCCGTCAAGGAATTGAAGCTATTAGAGAACAACGTTATTCAGATGCAAATACAAGTCTACTACGGGTTCAGGATATAGTTAGTGAGTTTGTTATTACAATCGATCGTTCTAATCCTATATCAGAAAACTTGCTACACTTATATGAGTATTTTAATATGCGATTAATTGAAGCGAATATGAAGAAGGACGTAGAACCGGTTGAAGAAGTGCTTTCCCATCTGATTGATTTGAAAGAAACTTGGATTCAGGCAGCTAAACAATATAACCAACTAGCGGCACAAACGAGTGGAAACACGTTCAAACAAGCACAATCGACAGTCATTTAATCGAACTAGTAGATTGAGTAGCCGCCCTTAGGGCGGCTTTGTTTTTTTATTCAAGTCTCTTACGGTTGAAGAATGAGTATAGCCCTGAGTAAAAAATTAATCAATGAGCATTGCTTTTCCGATAATTATCATAATGTTACAACTCTTCATATCAATTAACTAACACGCTAACAACATAGAATCGGAGGAATAGACTTTGGGGACTCTAGTTTATAAAATTAAACCTCATGCAGATATTGAATTAGGTTTTGACAGAGAAGAACTGGACTATTATGTCACGTTACCGGATAGCGGTGTAACTGAAGAAACTGGATTGATACTAACTATCCCAGGGTTTGGTGGACTTGCTAATTCAAGTTATCAAATAGAAAAATTAAATCCATACCTTGCTGAAAAATATAATTGTATAGTGGTCTCCTTGAATTATTTTGGTATATACCGAGGAACCGAGACGAAATTGGACGACCACTTCATTCATAATATGGAAACGGTCTATGGAGTTTCAAGTACTTACTGGCATAATATTTCGTCTGATAACGATTTTTATACGAAGGTAGGGGAACTGTTAGAAAGCAAAGGGATATCCAAGTTAGATCATCGATGTCAACCTTTAAAGATCACGGGACGGCAAGAGTATCAGTCCTTTGGATTTTTACCTGCTCTCGATAACCTAACTGTGCTAGGTGAAGTTCTCAAAAATTACCCTGCGATAAATAAGAAAAAAATAATTGCCTACGGTTCTTCATACGGCGGATATATAGCTATGCTTTGTGGCAAATTTGCACCCCATACATTCTCAGTCATCATTGACAACTCAGGATTTTCACGTTCCGAAATGAAATATATTGTAGGTAGAGAAATATTAGAAACTGATTTAGCTGTTACTGTCAATTTCCATAACAAATTTTATACTGTTCCTTTCGCATATAACAATCCTTGGACGATCATGGATGAAACATCACGACATTATTTTGGCGATTCTCATAAGCAGATTCGTAATCTGTTGGTTAGAGAGCATAGGGTTAAATCGAATACACGATATTATATTTTTCATTGCGAAGAGGATCAAATAGCTTCCGTGGAAGACAAAGATAAAGTGACTGCGCTGTTGATTAATTATAATTCTACCTACTATAAACGAGTCGGAATGAATGACCTTGATGGTGCGCTTTTTAAAACATATGCACACGCAATGGATGCATCCCTTCGAAAACTGTTTGATCATGTTGCTGAACAAGACAAGGAATACGGATTGGTGAAAGAAACGAGTGAAAATGAATTTAGTAATAATGAAGTCAACTCATTAAATTGCGGTATCAAAAATTATGTTTTTAATTTCAAAAACGATTTTACAATGAACGTTACTATAACAGATAACATAAAAACAGAATATAATTTAATAAATTCATATCAGATAATGAGCAAATTATTGGATGTTTGCGAGTCAATAGACGAAGGTTTTAACTTTATCGTTACTAAGATAGCGGCCAGAGATTATAATGAAACTTTTGGAGTTATGCAGGATATACTAGATGCACACACAGCTATAAATTTACAAATAGATACGTTTTCCAGATTCCTAGGTGAAAATAACCTGCGCTCAGTTAATGAGCAGTTCAAAAACTCTCTTTCAATGACTGTTGTGCATTTCAATAATGAAGACTGGGATTTGTTGGATAACCAGTTATCACAACAAGTTATACCCTACTTTTTAGCGTGGAAGAAAGAACTGCACCATATTATCACACCCTATATCACCCATTAAGCGTCGATATAGCCCTCCCATATAACAAATGTTTTGTGGTCATGGTCTGAGCAACTTAGCACGTATTCGGACATATCCCACAATCCAGTCTCGAATTCATGGTCCTTCAACAAAATCGCACCGTTTTCCTCTAAGTTAGCAGTGAAAATATACATAAGAAGCCGGGCATTACAATTGCCCGGCTTCTTTGTGTTTCATCAACATACAGAAAGGAACAAATGTTAAGTAAAGTGGTTTTAACCAAAATGATTAACAAAATTCTAATAAATCAGCTCTTTAAATATCTAGCGGTTAAGTCTGAACCTATAGACGTAAAAACTTGAATCCTAAAGCGTTGTTAAAATGGTGGCAAACCGTGGTTGTGCTAAACAACAATTCGCCGAAATATTGTCTTTATGATCTTCAGATGTTCCGAGCGATGTCTATTATACATGGCTGATTCAGCAACGTTCGCGCACTTTGCCCAAGAGCATGCTAGGACAAGCGATCGGCTAAAGTCTAAATCAATAGGAGAAGCTGATGTACGATTGGAGATGGACAACAATCGGAGTGACCGCTAGATTCAGTTGTTCGTATTCGAATGCCAAAATTAGTTGTTTGCTAACACACCGCGAGTGGCGAAAGCTAGTGTAGCGACCTACAGCTTAATGGAGACAGCTAAGGAAAACGGTCTACATGCTTAATGCTATTTAGAATATTTGTTTGAGCAGATGTCGCAGATTGAAGATTCGTGTGACGCTCACCTTTTTAGGGCATAATAGCTAGGAATCGACACCATCCGATAAGTGTGAGTAGTGCGATTAGATCTTCGTGTATCCGCTTACAATAAATTGTTTGACAATTCAATAAAGTGGGTGTTATAGTCAAATTGTGGGTTATACAAAGCGATGCCTCACAGTATTTGAAGATGAAGGGAATGTTTGCACATGCAAGGTAAAGTTAAATGGTTTAACGCAGAAAAAGGTTATGGATTTATCGAGACTGAGCAAGGCGGCGACGTATTTGTTCATTTCTCCGCTATCCAAACTGAAGGTTTCAAAACTCTTGAAGAAGGCCAATCCGTCGAATTCGATATTGTTGAAGGCGCTCGTGGTCCACAAGCAGCTAACGTAGTTAAACTGTAATTATCCGGCTGATCCAGCCAACCTATAATTTGGATCATTAAACAAGTAACTTACCAAGCTCCGGGAAACCGGGGCTTTTTTTTGTTGTCTGAAGTAAAATAGGGTGTCCGTGACTAAGTTGTGACAAGTCTAGTAGTTCTATAGTTTTATTTATCTGAATATTCTAAATTGATAAAAAACTATTTTGATTTGAACGCTTACATATGCTATAATAAGACTATGTAAAGGAGGAGTTCCCCATGAACTACAACATTCGAGGTCAACACTTTCAAGTGACAGACGCATTGAGAGACTACGTCGAAAAGAAACTCAGCCGATTGGATAAATATTTTGAAGCACCAATCACCTCCGATATTAACGTAACACTATCCGTCACCAAAGGTAAACATGCAGTTGAGGTGACCATACCGCTCACCGGTGTCATGCTAAGAGCCGAGGAGAAAAGCGAGGATATGTACGCATCGATCGATCTGGTTGCGGACAAACTCGAACGACAAATACGTAAACATAAAACAAAAATGAATCGAAAGTTCCGCCAAGGTAGCGGTGTACGCGTCTTATTCAAGGAAGAAGGCTCAGCAGTAGGCGTTCTAGAGGAAGAAGATGATTTGGAGCTTGTACGTACGAAGCGTTTTGCACTTAAGCCAATGGATGTGGAAGAAGCGATTTTGCAAATGAATATGGTCGGACATAATTTCTTCGTCTTCTCGAATGTGGACAACAAAGAGGTCAGTGTTGTGTACAAACGAAGTGACGGGAAATACGGTTTAATTGAGCAAGGCTAGCAATCATTATACACAACTTTGAAGAGCCTTTTCTCCTTTATGGAGAGAGGCTTTTTCTTTTACAATCATCCTCGTTGCGGCGGTGTCGACAAACTGATACAATTTAATGCAAAGAGGCGTTACTACGAAAGGGGAATTCCATGCTCGGATTAGTGAAAAAGATATTTGGTGACCATAACGAGCGCGAGGTAAAGCGGATCCAACGGACGGTAGATGAAATAAATGCGATTGAGTCAAAATTCACTGCTTTATCTGACGATGCGCTTCGCGCGAAAACTGAGGAATTCAAAGCAAGAATTGAAAAAGGCGAGTCATTAGATAAAATATTGCCTGAAGCTTTTGCAACAGTTAGAGAAGCATCCAAGCGTACGCTCGGCATGCGTCACTTTGATGTGCAGCTGCTCGGCGGTATCGTTCTTCATGAAGGTAAAATTGCGGAGATGAGAACGGGTGAAGGTAAAACGCTCGTTGCGACACTTCCTGTTTATTTAAACGCGTTGCTTGGCAAAGGCGTACATGTTATCACGGTCAATAATTATCTAGCGCAACGTGATAGCGAGCTTATGGGACAGCTGTATGGCTTCCTAGGCATGACTGTCGGATGTAATCTTCACGGCTTGTCGCATGACGAGAAGCAAGAAGCATATGCATGTGATATTACGTATGGTACAAATAATGAATTTGGTTTTGATTATCTGCGTGACAACATGGTGCTATACAAAGAACAAATGGTTCAGCGTCCTCTTTATTTCTCCATTATCGATGAAGTGGATTCCATTCTTGTCGATGAAGCGCGGACTCCGCTTATTATTTCTGGACAGGCTGCTAAATCAACAGAGCTCTACTTCGCCGCAGACCGCTTTATTAGCCGTTTGAAGCCTGAAGAGGATTTCACGATCGATATTAAGCTTCGCAGCGTTATGCTGACTGAGGCAGGCGTTGAGAAGACGGAGAAGGCATTCCAAATCGAGAACCTATTCGATCATGCGAATGTAACGCTCAACCACCACATACAGCAAGCGCTGAAAGCGAACTTCATTATGAAGCGCGATGTGGATTATGTTGTGGAAGAAGAAGAAGTTGTCATCGTTGATGAATTTACTGGTCGTCTAATGTCTGGACGTCGTTATAGCGATGGTCTTCACCAAGCAATTGAAGCGAAGGAAGATCTGAAGGTTCAGAACGAGAGCATGACGCTTGCGACAATTACATTCCAAAACTACTTCCGTATGTATCGCAAGCTTGCTGGTATGACGGGTACTGCGAAGACAGAGGAAGAAGAGTTCAAGCGTATTTATGGACTCGACGTTATTCAAGTACCTACTAACCGTTCCATGATCCGTAAGGATATTGCAGATGTTGTCTACAAATCCGAACTCGGTAAATTCAAAGCGGTCGTAGAAGAGATCGTAGAACGCCACAGTAAAAATCAACCAGTGCTCGTAGGTACAATTTCTATCGAGAACTCGGAGAAATTATCAGATATGCTGAAGCGCAGAGGCGTTACGCACAAAGTGCTCAACGCGAAGTTCCATGCGGAAGAGGCAGAAATTATTTCGCGCGCTGGTCAAGCAGGCTCCGTAACGATCGCAACGAACATGGCTGGTCGTGGTACCGATATTTTGCTAGGTGATGAGGTTGCTGAACTGGGCGGCTTGCATATCATTGGTACAGAGCGCCATGAAAGCCGTCGGATCGATAACCAGCTGCGTGGTCGTGCTGGACGTCAAGGCGATCCAGGTTCATCACAGTTTTATCTATCGCTTGAAGATGAGCTGATGCGCCGCTTCGGTTCTGAGAATATTATGGGCATGATGGATAAGCTGGGACTGGATGAGGATCAACCGATTGAGAGCCGGATGATTTCTAGAGCGATTGAATCTGCGCAGAAACGCGTTGAGGGCAATAACTTTGATATTCGGAAAGTTGTTCTACAATATGATGATGTCATGAACCAGCAGCGTGAGGTTATCTATAAGCAGCGCCGTGATATTCTTGGTTCGGAGAACATCCGCCAAGAAGTTATGGAAATGCTTAAGCCTGTCATCGAACGCATTGTTGAAGCTCACTGTTCGGAGGATATTCCGGAGGAGTGGGATCTTCAAGCAATCGTTGATTATGCGCAAGCGAACTTCCTGCAAGAAGGATCTTTGACCAAGGAAGAGATTTGGGGCAAAGAGAAGGAAGAAATCATCGACTACATTTATGCTGAAGTCGTTGCTTCCTATGATGAGCGTGAAGCAGAGCTTGGGGAAGAAACGATGCGCGAATTCGAGAAGGTCGTTGTGCTTCGTGCGGTAGATAGCAAATGGATGGATCACATCGATGCGATGGATCAGCTCCGTCAAGGTATCCACCTACGTGCATACGGCGGTACGGATCCGCTTCGTGAATATCAATTTGAAGGCTTCGAGATGTTCAAGGAAATGATCGAGAGCATCCACGAGGAAGTTGCAAGATACATTATGAAGGCACGCGTAGAGAGCAACCTGGAGCGTCAAGAAGTAGCTCAAGGCCAAACGACTACAACAAGCGGCGGCGGAGAAGCTATGGAGAAGCGCCCTGCTAAGCGTGAGGACCGTGTAGGTCGTAATGATGCATGTCCATGCGGCAGTGGCAAGAAATACAAGCAGTGCCACGGCAAGTAAGGAACGGCATCAAATAGCATGGCATAAAATAAAGAATGAACCATTATTTTGAGGTGAAGCGGAAGCTATGATAGACATAACGGTTAAACAAGACCTGCGTGAAATGGCCAAGCGGCTCCAAGAGCTTAGGGGGTCCCTTTGACTTAGATCTTAAGCAAGAAATGATTGCTAATTTCGAGGAGAAGATGACTTTCCCTGATTTTTGGGATGATAATGACAAAGCGCAAAGCGTTATTTCTGAGCTTAATGCGGTGAAGTCAGTTGTGGATCATTACGACGGGTTGAACAGCGAGCAGGAAGATCTTCAGATGATGCTGGAGCTGGCGGAAGATGAAGGCGATGAGTCGCTTGCATCAGACGTCGTGAGCGGCGTAGAGAAGCTCATGCGCAAGATTAGCGAGTTCGAGCTTCAACTGCTGCTTAATCAGCCTTACGATAAGCTTAATGCGATTCTTGAGCTTCATCCTGGTGCTGGCGGTACGGAGTCTCAGGACTGGGGTTTAATGCTTTACAGGATGTACACGCGCTGGGCGGAGAAGAGTGGCTTCAAGGTTGAGCTTCTTGATTACTTGCCCGGTGATGAGGCAGGCATTAAAAGTGTCACCATTTTGGTGAAGGGCTTTAATGCTTACGGGTATTTGAAGGCAGAGAAAGGCGTACACCGTTTGGTTCGCATTTCTCCGTTTGATTCTGCGGGTCGTCGTCACACGTCGTTTGCTTCCTGTGATGTAGTCCCAGAAATCGATGACAGCATTGAGATCGAAATCCGAACTGAAGATCTGAAGGTGGATACGTACCGCGCGAGTGGAGCAGGCGGACAGCACGTCAATAAGACGGAGTCGGCTATACGTATTACCCACATCCCTTCAGGCATTGTGGTTGCTTGCCAGCAGGAGCGTTCACAAATTCAGAACCGGGAACGTGCGATGAAGATGCTTCGTTCTAAGCTGTATGATCGGAAGATCGAGGAGCAGATGAAGCATTTGGCGGAAATACGCGGCGATCAATCGGAAATCGCGTGGGGAAGCCAAATTCGTTCTTATGTTTTCCATCCCTATAGCATGGTGAAGGATCACCGTACTTCTGTAGAGACAGGTAATGTCGGTGCAGTTATGGATGGCGACATCGACCCTTTTATCGATGGGTATTTGCGTCATCAGATTCGTCACGAGTAATTTGCGACCATATACAAATGGATAGCTTCAGTGAAGAGTTCCAACACGGTAAACGTGTGGAACTCTTCTTTTTGCGATAATCGGCTTGCGAGGAGATAAAAAGGGATGAAAGAAAGCACGGCGAAGCGGAGAAAAGGTGGACGCAGTTATAGTCCGCGAACCCAATCCGTATGGAATATTGTTCAGCTTCTGATTGGTTCAGCTATCGTAGCGATTAGCTTCAATATGTTCATGGTACCCAATGGAATCGCTTCTGGGGGCGTATCGGGTATATCTATTCTCGTCCAAAGAGCAGCAGGCATTACTCCTGCTGTCACGCAATGGGCGATTAATATTCCGCTGTTTATCGCGGGTTTGTGGCTGCTTGGCAAACGGTTTGGCGCAAAAACAGCGTTAGGATCGATTATTTTGCCTCTATTTGTGCTGCTGTCAAATGGCTGGCCATCACCAACGGACAATCCGCTGCTTGCGGCTATTTATGGTGGTATCGGGGTTGGTCTAGGGCTCGGACTTGTTTTCCGAGGAGGGGCTTCGACAGGTGGCTTGGATTTAGCTGCACAAATTTTACATCGCTACACAGGCCTTCCGCTTAGCTTAGCGATCGTTTGTTTCGACGGCTGCGTCATTATTGCGGCTGGAATAATCATTTCTCCTGAGGTTGCGCTATACGCTTTGATTGGTTTATTCGTGACAAGCAAGACGATTGATTTTGTACAAAGCGGATTGCAGCTATCTAAGGTAGCTTTTATAATCAGCGACCATTCGGATGATGTTGCCGAAGCGATTCTTAATGATTTAGACCGTGGTTTGACGCGGCTTGATGGTCATGGCGGATATACTGGCGTGGGACGTACGGTATTAATGGTAGTAGTCGGTCAAAATGAAGTGCCGAAGCTAAAGCAAATTGTGAAGTCCATTGATCCTGGCAGCTTTGTGATAATTAGCAATACAGCAGAGGTAATTGGTCAGGGCTTCAAGCTGGACAGCTAACAAAATAATATCCAAACGATACCAATAACGAGTTTTATGTGCTAAAATGAAACAGGAACATTTGTTCCTGTTATGTTGAAGGCATCTCTCAAACAATTCATTAATTGAGCAAAATTATCATCATTTGTTCGTTGTATTAATATGAATTCGAATGTATAATAATACGAAACAATGTGCGTATTTCCATCAACTTCCGAATGTTGTACAATTATAAGTTGTGGAAGAAAACATCCTTTCCGCGTGCGGAAAGAGCAATAGATGAAGCTGTATAGCAGGGGAAAAGATAGCTTGCAGCATCTAGTTTCGGGGAGAGATTAACATGAGCATAAAGGTGAAAATAGCGATTATCGGTTCAACTGGCTATGGCGGTGTAGAACTCATTCGATTGCTCGCATCCCATCCGCTGGCAGAGGTGACATCGGTCATTTCGTCATCCAGCGCAGGTACGTCAATAACAGAAGGATATCCACACCTCATCGGCATTAGCGAAGAGCTTCTTGATGATGTCGATCCTGCTGCGATTAAAGCAAAGGCAGATGTTGTATTTCTAGCTACACCTGCTGGCGTAGCAGCTAAGCTGGTTCCAGCTTTGCTTGAAGTTGGTTTGAAAATTATTGATCTATCAGGAGATTTCCGCTTGAAATCGCCAGCTTTATATGAGCAGTGGTATAAGAAGCCTGCAGCGGATGAGGCTTACTTGAAGCAAGCCGTGTTTGGCCTTGCTGAAATATACGGCGACCAAGTGAAGGATGCTCTATTTATTTCTAATCCAGGTTGTTACCCAACTGCGACACTGTTAGGGCTTCTCCCAGCTGTCAAAGAAGGCTGGATTGACCCAGCTACTATTATCATTGACGCCAAGTCAGGCGTTTCCGGTGCTGGTCGCGGTGCGTCGCTAGGCACTCATTATTCAGAACTTAATGAAAATTTAAGAGCATATAAGCTAAATCAGCATCAACATATTCCAGAAATTGAAATGGTTTTATCTGATACGGCTAATAAGCCGGTCGTGACTACCTTTACAACTCATCTCGTACCAATGACGCGCGGCATTATGTCTACGATGTATGCTGTCGTTCAAGGCGAGCGGAGCACTAGCGATTTTATTGATCTCTACCGTTCCTACTATGAAGGACGTAAGTTTGTACGTATTCGTCCAGAGGGACAATGGCCGTCTACTAAAGAAGTTTGGGGCTCCAACTATTGCGATATCGGCTTTGCCGTCGATGAGCGTACGAATCGTGTAACTATCGTTTCTGTTATCGACAACCTGGTTAAAGGCGCTGCGGGTCAAGCGATTCAAAACTTGAACCTGATGATGGGCTGGGACGAGACGCTCGGCTTGCAATTCGTTCCCGTTTATCCTTAATCAATAACGAAGACATTCCTACTGATCTTATAACCATACTCATACAGGTGAAGGAGATACGATTTTACGATGGGACAGGATAAAACAGCCTTGTTCTCGGTCGTCGCTGACGGCTCGATAACAACGCCTCAAGGCTTCAAAGCAGGTGGATTGCACTGTGGTCTCAAAAAAACGACGCGTCACGATCTTGGCGCAATCGTATGCGAGGTTCCAGCAGCAGCAGCGGGCGTATATACAACGAATGTATTTCAAGCTGCTCCGCTTCAAGTAACTCGTGAGAGTATCGGCGCTGGCGGCGTCCTGCGTGCTGTGCTTGTAAATAGCGGCAATGCGAATGCGTGCACAGGTAAGCAAGGCGAAGCGGACGCATACGAAATGCGCTCTAGATTTGCGGAATCAATCGGCGTATCTTCTGAACAGGTAGCCGTAGCATCTACAGGCGTTATTGGCGAGCTTTTGAAAATGGACAAAGTACGCGCTGGCATCGATGGACTGCCTGCTAAGCTGGATGGAAATCGTACAGGCGCGGATGATTTTTGCCAAGCGATTTTAACGACAGATTTGGTTCAAAAGATGGTATGTGTCGAGCTTGAGCTAGACGGCAAGTGTGTATATGTCTCAGGTGCAGCCAAAGGATCCGGCATGATTCATCCGAATATGGCGACGATGCTTGGATTCGTAACGACAGATGCAGCCATTGGAAGCGAAGCGCTTCAGAAGGTGCTGCGCCTTGCGACGGATCTGACTTTCAATATGATTACCGTTGATGGAGATACAAGCACGAACGATATGCTGGTGGCTATGGCGAGTGGACTTGCTGGCAACTCGGAGCTGACAGAGGCTCACGAAGGCTGGGCAGCTTTTGTAGCGGCTATCCGTCATGTATGTGAGGTGCTTGCCAAAGCGATCGCCCGTGATGGCGAAGGGGCAACTAAGCTCGTTGAGGTGCAGGTGAACGGTGCAGTAAGCGACGATTCAGCACAAGCGATTGCAAAGACGGTTATCGGATCGTCACTTGTGAAATCGGCCGTGTTTGGAGCGGACGCGAACTGGGGACGTATTATTGCGGCAGTAGGCCGTGCAGGCCAGCCGGTTAATCCGGAGACAGTGGACATTCGACTTGGCGATATTTTGACGCTGGAGCAATCCCGTCCTGTTGTATTTGATGAAGAGGTTGCCTTGGAATATTTGAAAGGCGATACCGTTGTTATTCGCGTTGACTTACATAATGGCGAAGGAACGGCAACCGCATGGGGCTGCGATTTGACCTATGACTATGTTCGCATTAATGCGGCATATCGGACATAAGCAAAGTAGATGCTTGGAGGGTATGGAACAGTGACGGAGCAACGATTTGTAATGAAATGCGGAGGCAGTACGCTAGCGGCGCTTCCTAACAGCTTTTTTGACGAGTTGCGGGAGCTTCAGCTCTCTGGCGTTCTTCCGGTCATCGTACACGGCGGTGGCCCAGCGATATCGGAAACGCTTGGCAAGCTGGGAATCGAGACGGGATTTGTTAACGGTCTGCGTGTAACGAACGATGCTGTGCTTGACGTCGTTGAGATGGTGCTAGCAGGACGTATCAATAAAGAAATTGTGCGTAAAATTCAAATCAACGGCGCGAAGGCACTGGGACTATCCGGGGTGGACGGCAAGCTCATTCAAGCGCAGCCAGTTGCGAATGCTGCCGAGATTGGTTTTGTTGGCGATGTAACCGATGTAAATGCTGAGATTATTGAAGGTGTCATGGGCATGGGTTACATTCCGGTTATTGCACCTATCGGTATTGATGATCAAGGGCAGCGCTACAACATTAATGCGGATACGGCTGCAGGCGCTGTTGCGTCCCATCTCGGAGTAGAGCGAATGATCGTTGTAACGGATGTGCCAGGCATTCTCAAAACAGTAGATGGACAGAAGCAGGTGCTTCCTGTTGTCTCCGTTGCTGAGATCGAAGAGATGATAACGAGCGGTGAGATTTACGGCGGCATGATTCCAAAAGTTCGCGCAGCCATTCAGTGCATTCAAGGACGTGTGCGTGAAGTTGTGATCGTAAGCGGCGAGGAGCCAGGGGTGCTGACGAGAGCGGTACGCGAAGGCGGCGTTGGTACACGAATTGTTCAAATCCATGAAGGGCGGGTGTAAGGTCGATGAGTGAAACGAATGCAACAGCTACAGCTGACCAATCTCTTTTTCCAACCTATGCAAGATATCCAATGGCATTGGTAAAAGGTGAAGGCAGCTGGTTATGGGATGATAAAGGAAATAAATATCTTGATTTTATGAGCGGTATTGCCGTTACAAATCTAGGGCATGCTCCTAAACAAATCAAAGCGGCGCTTGTTAAACAGCTCGATGAATTGTGGCATGTATCAAATCTGTTCCATATTCCGAACCAAGCGGATGCAGGCAAGCTCATTACCGACAATAGCTGCGCGGATGCTGTATTTTTCTGCAACTCGGGTGCTGAAGCTAACGAAGCGGCTATCAAGCTTGCACGCCGTTACAATCAGAAGGTACTGAACAATGGTCGGTTCGAAATTATTACTTTTGAGCAATCGTTTCATGGACGTACGCTAGCTACGCTTACGGCAACTGGCCAGGATAAGGTGAAGGAAGGTTTTGCGCCGCTGCTGGCTGGCTTCAAAACCATCCCGCTGAACGACCTTGCTGCGCTTGAAGCGGCTGTGTCTGATCAGACAGCAGCGGTCATGCTGGAGATGGTGCAAGCGGAGGGCGGTATTTATCCGGTTGATCCAGACTATATGAAGGAGCTTGTCGCGTTATGCGAGAAGCAAGGCATCCTTCTTATTGTGGATGAGATTCAAACAGGAATGGGACGTACAGGCAAGCTGTTCGCATATGAGCATTACGGCATTGAGCCTGATATTTTCACGATGGCGAAAGGTCTTGGAAGCGGGTTTCCTGTTGGCGCGATGGCAGCAAAGGAAAAGCTTCGTGAAGGCTTTACGGCAGGCAGCCATGGCTCAACATTCGGTGGAACGCCGATTGCAACAGCAGTTGTAAAGGCAACTCTAGAGACAATTGTTGGTGACAATTTATCGGAGCGCGCAGCGCAAAAGGGTGAATATCTCATTTCGCAGCTTCGCGAGAAGCTTGCGGGAAATGAATTTGTTCATGAGGTTCGTGGACTTGGCCTGCTAGTAGGAATTGCATGCGCGGAACCCATTGCTGATATTTTGAACGAGGCTCAGACACGTGGCCTGATCGCGATTTCGGCAGGACCAAATGTCATCCGCCTATTGCCTAATTTACTCGTTACGGATGAAGAAATAGATATTTCTGTTGCGTTATTAGTCGAACTATTGGAAGCGAAGCGACCAGTCGTTAAATCATAAATGCTAGAACATTGTTTTAAGCTGAAGGAGGGCTCTACCATGCAGGGAATAGTAAACGAGGATTTGGCGCAAAGCTTGAAGGGGCGCGACTTTCTCATGCTGGTTGATTTTAAGCCAGAGGAAATTCGTTACTTGATCGACCTAGCGATTGATTTGAAGCAAAAACAAAAAGCAGGCGAAACTCACCACATTCTAAAAGGTAAGACGCTTGGCATGATCTTTGAAAAATCGTCTACACGTACGCGCGTTTCGTTCGAAGTTGGGATGTACCAGCTTGGCGGTCAAGGTCTATTCCTGAGTGGAAATGACCTGCAAATCGGTCGCGGCGAAACGATTTGGGATACAGCCCAAACGTTGTCCCGTTATCTAGATGGTATTATGATTCGTACATTTGCGCATCGCAAAGTGGTTGAGCTTGCTCGTGGAGCGACGATTCCGGTTATTAACGGTTTGACGGATCTTTCACATCCATGCCAAGCGCTTGCGGATTACCAAACCATTCTTGAGCAAAAGGGTCGTTTGGAAGGCTTGAAAATTGCCTATATCGGCGATGGCAACAATATGACTCATTCCCTGTTGATGGGCGCTGCGAAGCTTGGCCTTCATATGTCTGTTGCGACTCCTGAGGGTTACGAGCCGGATGCAGATATTATTCAACAAACGAAGGATCATGCTGCTGAAACAGGCTCGCAAATTCACATTTGCCGCGATCCGAAGGAAGCTATTGCTGACGCTGATATCGTGTACACAGATGTGTGGGCGAGCATGGGTCAAGAAGCAGAGCAGAAGGAACGCGAGATTGCTTTTGCGGCGTATCAGGTCAATGAGGCGATTACAAAATATGCGAAGAAAGACTATCTCTTCATGCACTGCTTGCCTGCACACCGCGGCGAAGAAGTGAGCGAAGGCGTAATCGACGGCGATCGTTCGATTATTTTCGACCAGGCAGAGAACCGTCTTCATGCACAAAAAGCGATTATGGCAGCAATTATGTCCTAGCTTAAAAGCTATAAATATATGAATTTATTCGAAGGGAAGTAAAACAATACTATGGCAAAAGAAAAAATCGTACTCGCCTACTCCGGAGGCTTGGATACTTCGGTTATCCTCAAATGGTTGAAAGAAACTTATGACGCAGAAATCATCGCATTTACAGCAGATATCGGTCAAAAGGATGAGCTGGACGGCTTGGAAGCAAAAGCACTGGCAACGGGCGCTTCTAAAGTGTACATCGACGATCTTCGCGATGAATTTGCCAAAGACTTCATCTACCCGATGTTCCAAGCAGGAACGCTTTATGAAGGTCAATATTTGCTCGGTACTTCTATTGCCCGTCCGCTTATCGCTAAGCGTATGGTTGATATCGCTCGCGCAGAAGGCGCAGCTTATATCGCACACGGCGCTACAGGCAAAGGCAACGATCAGGTTCGTTTTGAGCTGACTGCTGCTGCACTAGCTCCTGAGATCGGCGTTATCGCGCCATGGCGCCTTGAAGCATTCCGTGAAGAATTCCCGGGTCGTGCGGAAATGATCGCTTATGCAGAGAAACACAACATTCCAGTTACAGCGTCTGCTGCGAAGCCTTATTCGACAGACCGCAACCTGCTGCATATCAGCTTCGAGAGCGGCATGCTGGAAGATCCTTGGTTCGATCCTAGCTCTGAAGAAAACGAAAGCATGTATGTACTAAGCGTATCTCCTGAGAACGCGCCGGATAAAGCAGAATATGTTGAGCTTACTTTTGCAGAGGGCAATTGCACAGCTATTAACGGCAAAGAGCTTAGCCCGCTAGAAATTATGGATACGCTGAATGAGCTTGGCGGCAAGCACGGCATCGGACGCGTTGATATGGTTGAGAACCGTTTCGTCGGCATGAAGAGCCGCGGCGTGTACGAAACACCGGGCGGCACAATCTTGTTCACAGCTCACCGCAAAATGGAATCATTAACAATGGACCGCGAGGTTATGCATCTTCGTGATTCGTTGATTGCAAAATATAGCCAGCTCGTATACAACGGCTTCTGGTTCGCGCCGGAGCGTCTTGCTTTGCAAGCACTTGTGACAGAATCGCAAAAAAATGTGAGCGGCGTTGTTCGCTTGAAGCTGTACAAAGGAAATGTTATCGGAGCAGGCGTACAAAGCCCAGTGAGCTTGTACAACCCTGATATTGCAACGATGGAAGCTGATCCTTCACAAGCATACGATCAAGGGGATGCGACTGGCTTCATCCGTCTGAACGCATTGCGTCTAAAAGTATCGTCGGCAGTTAGCAATAAATAAGGTTTACAAGGGAGTGTTACGAACCAGTGAGTAAATTATGGGGCGGTCGTTTTACAAAAAAAACGGACCAATTGGTAGAGGAATACACAGCATCAATCATGTTCGACAAGGAACTCGCTGAAGAGGATATTCAAGGCAGTCTGGCGCATGTAACGATGCTGGGCAAGCAAGGTATTCTTCCGCTGGACGACGTTGAGAAGATTAAGGACGGGCTGCACCGCGTCCTTCAACGCATCAAACGTGATGATATCGAGTTCTCAATCGGAGACGAAGATATCCATATGAATATCGAAAAGACGCTAATCGACGATGTTGGCTCTGTAGGCGGCAAGCTGCATACAGGACGCAGCCGGAACGATCAAGTGGCGACGGATATGCATTTATGGCTTCGCAAGCGCGTTGTCGAGTTCGTGGATATGCTTTATAAGCTTCAATCTGCACTTATCGAGCAAGCAAAAGCTAACATTGATACCATTGTACCTGGTTACACGCATTTGCAGCGTGCGCAGCCGATCCTGTTTGCACATCATTTGATGGCTTACGTATCGATGTTTGGACGCGATATTGAGCGTTTGCAGGACAGCTACAAGCGCATCAATGTACTTCCACTTGGAGCAGGCGCTTTGGCAGGGACAACCTTCCCAATCGATCGCCATTATGTGGCGAGCCAGCTTAAGTTTGACCGCGTTTATGAGAACAGCTTGGATGCGGTAAGCGACCGTGACTTTATTGTTGAGTTTCTTGCGGACGCATCGATCATCATGATGCATCTTTCGCGCCTTAGCGAGGAGCTCATCCTTTGGTCGAGCACGGAATTCCACTTTGTTGAGCTGGACGATGCATTCTGCACAGGCAGCAGCATTATGCCGCAAAAGAAAAACCCAGACGTACCCGAGCTTGTTCGCGGTAAAACGGGACGCGTTTACGGAGATCTTGTTGGCTTGTTGACGGTTCTTAAGTCACTGCCTCTTGCTTACAACAAAGACATGCAGGAAGACAAAGAAGGCATGTTCGATACGGTGAAGACGCTGCAAGGCGCGCTTCAGCTGTTCGCTCCAATGATCGCAACGATGAAGGTGAACAAGGAACGGATGCGTCAAGCCGTTAACCAGGACTTCTCGAACGCAACAGATATTGCAGACTTCCTTGTTGGCAAAGGCTTGCCTTTCCGCCAAGCGCATGAGGTTATCGGCAAAACGGTATTGTATTGCATCGAGCAAAACAAATACTTGCTAGACCTGACGCTGGAAGAGTTCAAAAAGTTCTCATCATTGTTCGATGATCGCATTTATGCCGTGCTTCAACCAGAACAGGTTGTTAATGCTCGTAACGTTTATGGCGGCACAGCAAAAACACAAGTGCAAGATGCGATTGGTCGCGCAGAGGTGGCTCTTGAGCAAACTGCAGCTTGGGTGACTGAGTATCTTGAACGCAGCAGATAATGGAGTTCGCTCTTTAGCGAAATTAGGTTTATAAAATAAAAAGCAGTTCAGCGTTGCCTTGGAGGCAGCGATCTGAACTGCTTTTTTTGCTATATTCGTTAACAGCCCGCACTTTGCTTGCACCGTTCTCCTAAAAAACGCCGTCCTCAAGCAGCGGCTCTGTCGTTTGCTGTGGCGGAGTCGGTGTTGCCGACGGCCCCTTGCCGCCTTTCATTGGACCAACCTCGATGATGGTTGGCTGAGCCTTGTACGTATCGCGCGACAATCGGTCACGGGAGATAACCTTGCCGTCACGCGTAAACGTACGGTATGTTTCTACCACATAACCTTGTTTTCCTGATTCCACAGTAACCTTCTGGCCTGGCGATAGGCGAGAATTTGTTTTCTCCTGAATGGCAGGGGCAATCGTTTTGAGCGTTACCGATTCGATATCATATTTTTCGTTTTCTTTCATCGTACCGAACAGCTTGATCGTCAGTTTGCGATCATCTACTGAGGTGCGAATGATGAGATATTTGCCCGTTGTATTTTTGAAACGAAAGTTAATCGCACCACCTGCATAAGTAGCATCTTGGCCAATAGGCAAATAAGCAACCGGCAAAGAGTGATTGCGCCGTTCAACAATTTCTAGCCCTGCTCGAAGAATAGCGTTATAAAGTGTACTTGAGACTTGGCAAATACCGCCGCCGATACCTGGAACAAGCTTGCCGTTTAAAATAACGGGCGCCTCGCGATACTCATATAATTCCTCTGCTCTCGTAATGAGCTTGTCATAATCAAATATTTCATCTGGCGCAAGCACCCAATCATTGAGCGTTTCTGCCGTTACAGTCACGTTATGGGCACGTCCTTCTGCGCTCGTCCTGAAATCAGTGGAAAATGATATGATTTTTCGTTCAATGCCTTCATCCTTCAATTTCTCAAGTGTCACTTCCGGATGAATGACGGTAATTGGCAGCTCAGCTTCAAAAGTCTTCTCAACAGGTGCTCCGATCTTCTCCCTTTTTATGATAACCCAATCATTTACCTGATCGGTAAGCTTTCCAGTATCCAAGCGAAAAGCATCGACATGCGGTTCGTAGATGACTTGGTCGGTATCTGTGATCCTTCGGACAGCATTTTTGGTAGCACTCTTTTCAATCCAGCTCCACTGCTTGCGGAGTGCGGCATCAAAGGCGTCTGAATTCCAAGCTTGCGAGAGCTCATATTGATTGGGGAACTGATAGCGGTAAACGGCACGATCCCATATTTCACCTTCGTCCAGCTTCAATAATGCCTCGCGAATGGTTTTGAATTCCGCTTTATACCCAAGCTCGTTTACGGTCCACTGCTTGCTGTCGCCAGCATTAGCAGCGGCATGGATGGTAATGGTACGCTGCTGCAGCGAGCTCTCATATTCCTCAAGCAGCTTAAGTGCATCTGTCACTTGCATGCCGCCAACAGCGATGCCGCCGGCATCAACCCCATCAGGAACTGTTTTTTGCTGTGCATAATTCCAAATAAAGCCCCAACCTACTGCTGCAATAAGAAGCAGCGATGCTGCGATGATAATGCCAATATGGATACGTTTTATGATACGAAACACTCCTTTCTGCGTGTCAAGCAAAAACGCCTTCGGCGACCTCAGGGCGCTGAAGCGGTTTTGACGGAGAAATATAAGCCCTTTATAAGCTAACAAACTTATAAATGCTTATATGTTAAAAAAGCAGTCTTATATGTATATGCTGCTTACTCTGCAATTTTGTCTAATGCGTATTAAGAGGTTGATTCGACAATTGCTTCGATTATGAGATTTGTGAAAAATGAGGAAAGCGAGCTCCTTATGAAGGAATTCAGCACAAACTGTCGAAATAGTAGTACTGACTATAAACAGGATGTGATAATGTGATTGAGATGCAAGACATATGGAAAACGTACACCGACGGAACGCATGCGTTAAAAGGCGTCTCTGTTCGTATAGATCGCAACGAGTTTGTTTATCTAGTAGGACCATCTGGTGCAGGTAAGTCAACATTTATGAAGTTGATCTATCGTGAGGAAGTACCGACAAAAGGACAGATTTCTGTTAATGGATTTAATATAGGAAAGTTGAAGCCGCGAAAAATCCCATTTGTTCGACGAAATATTGGCGTTATTTTTCAGGACTTTAGACTATTACCCAAATTAACCGTATTTGAAAACGTTGCATTTGCCATGGAGGTTATAGAAGCCCCAACCCGCGTCATTAAGAGGCGAACGATGGAAGTGCTTGAGCTCGTAGGACTGAAGCATAAGCATGCAAGCCTGCCGGCACAGTTGTCGGGCGGTGAGCAGCAGCGTGTATCGATTGCACGAGCGATTGTAAATAACCCATCTGTTATCGTAGCGGATGAGCCCACAGGCAACTTGGACCCGGAAACGTCGCTTGGCATCATGAACTTGCTTGAGGAAATCAACTTCCGCGGTGCAACCATCGTAATGGCTACCCACAATAAAGATATCGTTAACTCCATACGCAAGCGCGTCATTGCAATCGAGAACGGCAATATCGTACGTGACGAGGCTAGAGGGGAGTACGGCTATGAAGCTTAGAACTATACTCCGTCATCTGCGAGAAGGCGCCAAAAACATCATTAGAAATGGCTGGATGTCGTTTGCTTCAGTAAGCTCGATATTTATATCCTTGTTCATTCTTGGCGTGTTTTTATTGCTCGCACTCAACGTCAATTCCATGGCGGCACAGATCGAGAGTCAAGTGCAAATTCGTGTGTTCCTACAGCTAAATGTAGACAAAGCGAAGATAACAGAGCTTCAGAACAAAATCGGCAATTTAACAGAGGTAAAGCAAGTAACATTTGTGTCTAAAGCAGAGGGACTAGAGCTGCTTCGTAAAAACCTAGGTGATGAGAACAAGGATTTGCTGGATGGTTATGAGAAGGAAAAAAATCCGCTGCCGGATTCATTTACGGTAGAGGTTTATGAGCCGCAATCGATCGAGGATGCCGCAAAACAGATCGATGCGATCAATAAAGCAGATGAACTTATACCGATTGCCAAAATCAAATATGGACAAGGCACGGTCGAGACTCTTTTCAAAATTACGAATGCTTTGCGTTACATAGGTATCGTCGTTGTTGTAGGTCTATCCGTAACAGCAATGTTCTTGATCTCGAACACGATCAAAATGACCATTATCGCAAGACGCAGAGAAATTGGCATTATGAAGCTGGTTGGCGCGACGAATTCTTTTATTCGCTGGCCGTTTTTCATTGAAGGTGCACTGATTGGAATTATTAGCTCGGTGATAACAACGGTAGCTGTGCTTGCAGGTTACTCACAGCTTGTGAAGTTTACGCAAATGGAATTATCACTAATGATGATTAAGCTCGTCACGGTAGAGGAGTCAGGAATGCTGACTGCCACGCTGCTCATCGTACTCGGAACATTAATCGGCATTTGGGGCAGCACGATCTCGATACGCAAGTATTTGAAAGTGTAGGAGGATGCGAAAGTGAAGAAGAGGAAATGGCTGTTATTCACAGTTACGATGATGCTTGCGGTATTTGTAATGCAACCAACAGGAGGAGAAGCTGCTTCTCTTAGCGAAATAAAGAAACAAATAGCAGCCGCTAAGGCGGAAATGAAGGAAGCGGAGCAACGCGCAGCTAAAGCTGAGCGCCAAGCCGCTAATGCTCATAATCAGGCTAAGACAGCAGAGAATGAGAAGGTAACTATCCTTGGGAAAAAAACAGAAGCGGAAGCTTCTATCGCTAATTTGATGGCAGAGATCGATAATGTCGTCATCAACAAAACAAAGATGCAAGCACAAAGCGATGCGAAGGAAGAAGAACTGCTGCAAACCGGCCTTGAGCTGGAGCAGGCTGAAGAGCGTGTTGTGACACGCGATGAGCTGCTGCAATCTCGTATGCGTCTTATGTATACGAACGGTTTTGTATCTTATATGGACGTACTCTTGAGTGCGACTAGCTTTACAGATTTTATTGATCGATTCGATGCTCTTCAATCGATTCTGTCGCAGGATCGGGATATTTTGGCGGAGCAAAGAGAAGAGAAGGAGCTTGTTGCTCAGAAGAAAATAGAAGTAGAGAAACAATTTGCTGAAGTGAAAAAGATTTATGAGAAGCTGGAGCAGTATGAAGCTCATCTAGTGAAGAAAGAGCAAGAGAAAGAAGTTATGATTGCCAGCTACAATACAAATATCAAACAACTGGATAATAAGCTTGTACAAATTGACTCCACGTTAGAGGAGCTCGAGGGCATCAGCAAGGAGCAAGAGGAGCTGCTTATGGCGCTTGCTGCGAAAGTATCGAAGTTGAATGCAGAGAAAAACAAAATATCGAATCCGTATACGGGCGGTAAGCTGGGTATGCCGATTAGAGATAACTATCGCGTAAGCTCAAGCTTTGGCACACGGGTTCATCCGATTACAGGTAAAACACACACCCATACAGGAACGGATTTTGCAGCACCGCAGGGAACAGATATTTTCGCAGCGGAAGACGGTGTTGTACTCGTTGCCCAAAAGTGGAGCACATACGGAAATTGTGTCATTATTGACCATGGTAATGGCTTGTGGACGCTTTACGGACATATTCGTAATGGTGGAATCAAAGTTGAAAAAGGCGAAACCGTCAAGAAAGGCCAGAAAATTGCTGAGGTTGGCAGTACAGGCAATTCAACGGGGCCACATTTACATTTTGAAGTGCGTAAAAACCAAACCCCTGTTAATCCAGGTGGATATTTAAAATAGGCAATCTTTCATAAAATACATCAAGAGGCAGCCCCTGTGGCTGCCTTGTTTAAAATCAAACATAAAATAAATGATAAAGTGATCATTTTTACCGAATAATGCAAATAATTGTAAGCGGCTTGTCATATACTAGTGTGGTCTTAAATCTAAGACCGTGTAAGATGAGAAGGTGGTGTAGACAGGTGCATTTCAAAGGACGGACAGTATTCGCGTTCGTTATGCTAACGATGATTGCATCCGTACTCGTTACGCTAACGATCGCGGACCAAATGATTAAACCGGACAAGCCAGCAGCGCCTGCTCTTTCAGCAGCGGCAGCTGATGACGGTGATCGCTTCAGGCTTAAAAAAGAAGAGCTGACGAAGCTTAATGCGGTGCTGGAATTAATTGAAACAAAATATTATCAGAAGGTCGATCGCATGGAGCTGCTTGATGGTGCTGTAAGCGGAATGATGTCGTCGCTGGATGATCCCTATTCCGTTTACATGGAGAAGGACGTAGCTAAGCACTTTTCGGAATCGATCGAAGGCTCGTTTACTGGTATCGGAGCAGAGGTTACGCTTGAAAATGGACGGGTTGTCGTCGTTTCTCCGATTAAAGGCTCGCCGGCAGAACGTTCTGGCCTATTAGCGAAGGATATTTTGCTTTCGGTTAACGGTGCGAAGCTCGATGGACTGAATTTGCAGGATGCGGTAGCGAAGATTCGTGGTCCAAAAGGAACCAAAGCGAAAATTCAAGTACAGCGTGTCGGTTTTTCTGATCCGATCCAGCTCGTGCTCATTCGCGACGATATTGATGTGGAAACGGTATATGGCAGCCTGCAGCCGGATGGTACAGGTGTCATTGAAATCAGACAATTCTCACTGCATACGGCAGAGCGGTTTAAGCAGGAGCTCGCGAAGCTGGAGGAGCAAGGGATGAAGGGGCTTGTTCTTGATGTACGCAACAATCCTGGAGGCGTGCTTCCCGTTGTTGTAGAGATCGCTCAAACCTTCCTAGCTAAAGGTACGACAGTCGTACAGGTAGAGGATCGTGAAGGAAACCGGGAAAAAACGCTGTCGAAGGGACAAGAAAAAACGTACCCCATAGCGGTTCTTATGAATAAAGGGAGCGCAAGCGCGTCGGAAATATTGGCAGGAGCTTTGCAGGAAAGCGCGGGAGCGAAGCTCGTTGGCGAAACCTCCTTTGGCAAAGGCACTGTGCAAGTAAGCTACAACAAAGCGCTTGGCGACGGAAGCCTGCTCAAGATGACCATAGCCAAATGGTTAACGCCTAAGGGCAATTGGATTCATGAAAATGGCATAAAACCCGATCTTACGGTGCAGCCACCGGATTTGTATACCGTCGCAAGACTTACCCTTTCCGAAACGTTAAAGCAGGATATGCTGGGCGAACAAGTACGGAGCGTTCAAATTATGCTGCATGGTCTTGGATACCAACCAAAGCGTGAGGATGGTTACTTCGGAGCGGAGACGGCAGAGGCCGTTAAGAAATTCCAATCCGAGCATAGCTTGCCGGCCACGGGACAGGTCGATAAGCAAACGGGTGAAACGCTTGAGAAGGAAGTCATTAAATGGATTCAAGATAAAAAGAATGATAAGCAGCTGCTTGAAGCAATTAAGGCTGTAGGCAGGAAATAATACGCGCATGTCGAATGAATAAGAGGTTGACTCTGTTTAACAGGGTCGGCCTTTTATTTTTTTATGTTTATAAGGATATGGGGAACGAGCGAAGGAGTGTTAGCTTTGGAAACGGCGATCGAGTTATTGGAAATGCTCGGGCAAGCGGCTGTCCAATTAGTTGCACAGCCATTTTATTATATTGCGGTGTTATTCATCATTTTACAGTATACAAGGCAAATACGAGTGGAGAGGCAGATGTTTGCAGTAAAGCTGCATCATTGGCCAAGCTTGGTTCTTAAGGCGATGTTAACGGGTCTTTTGATTGGTGTAGCGGTTTCCATTGCAGGAGCATTCGTTGGCGTATCGTTGACAGGAGAAGCTGTACTTTGGCTTTGGGCAGTTGCGGCTATCTTAATGCTGATTCGAATTAGATACTTATGTTTTGCGTACAGTGCAGGAGTCATTACTCTTCTTCAGTGGCTGATCGGGTGGACAACGCTTACGGAGCGAACGGATTGGCTCGGGTCATTGGCTGTCTCCCTTGCAGGAATTGATGCTGCTGGTTTGCTTGTGCTCGTTGCGCTGCTTCATCTTGCAGAAGCCGTTCTTGTTCGCTGGCAAGGTGATCGATTATCGACGCCATTATTTCTTGAGGGTAAACGTGGAAAGCTCGTTGGCGGCTATATGCTGCAGGGCTTTTGGCCAGTTCCGCTGCTTATGCTGGTACCGTCAGGGGCGAGCGGATCATCTATGACGGCATTGCCGTGGACACCATTATTTGGAGCAGATTGGTCGCAAGGCTGGTCGTTCGTAGCGTTGCCTATGATTATCGGATTTACGGAAATGACACGTTCTTTATTGCCGCGTGAAAAAGCGAAGCATGCCTCGAAAGGGCTGCTGCTGTACAGCCTATGCTTAGCTGGCGCAGCAATTCTGGCTTGGTGGCAGCCTATGCTGCTGCCGCTTGCTGCACTGGTTTCACTGCTGCTGCATGAGGCCATTATATGGAGAAGCCGGGTGAGAGAAGCGGCTTTATCGCCATTATATGTGCATGACTCACGCGGGCTGCGAATATTAGGAATCGTGCCTGGCACTCCAGCGGCATTAATGGGGCTTTTGACAGGCGAGATTTTGCACAAGGTTAATGGTGTGCGTGTGCGGACAAAAGAAGACCTTTATGAAGCGCTTGTTCAAAACTCCGCATTTTGTAAGCTGGAAGTATTAAATCTTGAAGGCGAATTAAAATTTGCGCAACGGGCGCGATTTGCTGGTGAGCACCATCAGCTCGGGGTCATTCTAGCTCCCGATGAACAAGCCAACTATTATGCATCGGCTGGGCCAGCGTCCTTGCTGCAGCTGCTGCGCAGCTATCATGCTTCTAATCGGCGCGATGCGCAGGCGGAGAGAATGGATAGTTAGTTATAGCTCGAAATAAAAAGGCTCGAAATAAAAAAAGGTGAATCAGGATATTCCTGATTCACCTTTTTTGCATTGTTTAATCACTTAGCGTCTTGTTCTTCTTTTGACCACAATTGTCGAAACACCAACAACGATCATTGCTAGTCCGAGCAGCTGCATGAGCAGGTAGCTGTTCTCGCCGGTTTTAGGCAATACAGGAACGTCTGGTGTTGTGATTCCGCCGCGAGGCGGTTCTTCTACATCGATTTCAAAGAAGATTTCTTCTTCATTGCCATCTTTATCTTTAACGATGATAGAGAATGTATCTTTTCCTTTAAATCCAGGGTCAGGAGTGTAAACCCATTTGCCATCTGGTGTAATGACAACTTTACCATGATCAGGCTTTACGCCTCCAACAGGCACGCTGCCATCAGGGACTTCCACTTCACCTTCAACTGGCTTGTCAACTTCCGTAACTTCCTTTTCTGTGGAAGTAGTCGGCGCAGGCGTCGCAACTGGTGTTGTCGTCGGCTTAGGCGTTATTGTTGGTTTTGGTGTCGGTGTCGGCGCTATCGTTGGCGTCGGTGTTGGCACAATTACTTTGTTGTTTTTAACCGTGACCGAATTACCCGATATAGAATTAATGGTGACACTTACTTCGCCGCTGCCGATTATGCTGTAACCAGCAGGTGCTGAGATTTCCTTCAATACATAGCTTCCAAGAGGAAGTCCAGTGAAGGATACTTTACCATTTGCAGCCGTCGTTTGTTTGCCATAGCTCACATTAGAGGTGCTATACAATTCAAATGTAGCGCCAGCAAGAACGATTGTTGTATTCGCACTATCTACTTTGGTTACTTCCAGTCTGCCAAGAGGATCTCTTGTATTTTTGATCTCTTTTGATACAGCAGGCGCATTGATCGTTACGTTTACTTCGCCATTACCAATCATGCTGTATCCTGATGGAGCTGAGATTTCCTTCAGCACATAGCTGCCGTAAGGAAGATCTGTGAACGATATTTTACCGCTAGAAGACGTTGTTTGTTTACCTAAGCTTACATTAGCGCTGTTGAATAGCTCAAACGTAGCTCCAGCAAGAACGACCGTAGTATTATCGTTATCTACTTTAGTGACTTCCAAGGTTCCGAGCAGCTTAGCATTTTTCACTTCTTTGGTTACCGTAGGAGCATTAATCACAACGCTTAATTCACCGTTGCCGATGATGCCATAGTTGACAGGTGCTGAGATTTCTTTCAGCACGTAGCTGCCATAAGGAAGACCAGTGAAAGATAGTTTGCCGGTGGAATCAGTTGTCTTCTTGCCTAGGCTGACATTGGCGCTGTTGAATAGCTCAAATGTAGCTCCAGCAAGAACAACGGCAGTATTATCGTTGTCTACTTTCGTTAATTCCAAGGTTCCGAGCAGCTGAATATTTTTAACTTCTTTTGATACAGTAGACGCATTAATCGTAACATTTACTTCACCGTTGCCGATGATGCTGTAGCCATAAGGCGCGGAGATTTCCTTCAGCACGTAGCTGCCGTAAGGAAGAGCCGTGAATATTGCTTTTCCGTTTGCATCCGTCGTTTGTTTGCCCATGCTTACATTCGCGCTATTGAAAAGCTCGAACGTAGCTCCGGCAAGAACAGTTGACGTATGATCATTGTCTACCTTGGTTACTTCAAGGCTGCCTTCTAGCTTTTCATTTTTCACTTTTTCAGATACTACAGCTGCATTAATGGTCACATTCACTTCGCCGCTGCCCATTATTTTGTAGTCTGCAGGAGCTGAGACTTCTTTTAGTACATAAGTGCCGTAAGAAAGGCCAGTAAAAGATAATTTGCCGCTAGTGTCTGTCGTCTTTTGGCCCAAGCTTACATTGGCACTGTTGAACAGCTCGAATGTTGCTCCTGAAAGAACGATTGCAGGATCTGCGCTGTCTACTTTAGTGACTTCCAGAGTACCAAATAGCTTTGTATTTCCCACTTGTTTCGTAACAACAGAAGCATTAATGGTCACATTCACTTCACCGTTTCCGATGATGCTATAGCCGGCAGGTGCTGAAACTTCTTTCAGTACATAGCTGCCATAAGGAAGGCCGGTGAAAGTTGCTTTGCCGTTTGCGGCAGTTGTTTGTGTACCTTGGCTTACATTAGCGCTATTGAAAAGCTCGAACGTCGCTCCAGCAAGAACAGTTGCTGCATTAGCGGAGTCAACTTTCGTTACTTCCAAGCTGCCTAAAAGCTTCGCGTTTTTGATTTCCTTCACGACAGGAACGGTCGTTGAATTGATCGTTACCTCGTAGATGCCTGTACCATCAATTGCGTAGCCAGCTGGTGCACTTTTCTCTTTCAAAGTGTATTTACCGTAACGCAAGCCGTTATATTCAAGCTCGCCATTAGCGTTTTTAGATGGTACGATTACACCGCCGGTCGAATTGCGAGTTAGTTCAAAAACAGCGCCGGACAGCTTGAGCGTTGGATCATCTTTGTCAACTTTAACTACCTTTAAATCGCCTTTATAGATACTGCCAGTGCCTTCTCCGCCGGATAATGCTATTTTCACCTCTGTCGCATTGTCAACGGGCTTGGAAATACCTCCAGCACCAGTGAAAGTAACCGTATTTGAAATGGTTTCTTTGTCTTTAGCATCAATAATGGATTGGTATTCAAGAATATAAGGTTTGGATATTTCATTGTTGAAGCTGAGCTCAAATGTCTCATCACTTGATATAGCTGAATCCGTATTTTCCTTGAAAGTTAGTTTATAGCCATGAACCGGATCTGTAGGGCTAATAGCCGAACCGGTTTTGGTTACATTGCCGTTGCTATTTACGCTTGTAAGATAGAGCTTAAATGATTCTTTGACAAGCGTTTGTTTTTTGCTAGGCACATCATAAATTTTTGCTTCGTCAACAGTGGACTGACCGCGGTTAATATAAATCGTCCAATTGACGGAGTCATCGTTTTGCTGACCTTCTTTGAATACATATTCACCGGCTTTTGGTATCGTCACGGAAGCAGTAAGATCTTTCGTTGTATAACCAGTGCCGCTTAAATAAGCATGATTGTTAATTGTTTTTTCCGTTGCTCCAAGCACTTTTCCATCCACATCCGTTTTGAATGTGATGAGGTAAGGCTCACTAATTGGATTAGTAAATGCAATCTGCCATTGGTTATTGTTGGCGGTCGTTGGAAGTACAACGCTGTAATTGCCTGTTGGAGCAACGAGTGCACCAGGGGTCGTAGAGCCATTGCTGTTCACAGTCAGCTTGCGTACTTCAATCGATCCAGCCACGAGCTGTTGTACCGATTCCAGCGTATCTGTTACGACGGCATTGGCAATTGTTTTGCTATTGTAGTTAATGCCGATGTTCCATGTAATTTTTTTGTCTGTGGCATTATAGCTGCCATTCTTATAGCCATTATCCTGTGTGTTCTTATTAGGCGTAAAAGTTGACGTTTCGGATTGATTTTTCTCTGATCCTACAGCAGTCTCTTTCCAGATCAGTTTGCCCGTATTTTTGAAAGAGAAGTTTGTATTAGAGAAATAGGATCCGTCCGTATAGTCATACTTTGTTGTATATGTGATAGTGTAGGTAGCATTGCCATCTGGAAAACTAATTTTGAAACCGTTTGTAGTGTCAGTTGCACCGGCTGGATCATACGTGATGGTATAAAACGGACTATTCACGACAATACCATTTTGCTTAACGACCAAGGTGCCAGGTACAAGCTTTAAGCCGCCGCTGACGAAAGTATCTTCAAATTTCAGACCAAACAAATTATATTTGTCTCTATTGATTTCAACATTCCAGTCTATCGTTCTATCTTTGTAGTTAGCATTACTATTTGTTTTATGCAAAAAATGCTGCTTAACATCTACGGTGACCGTATTGGATTCTTTACTATCCGAATAAACCGTATTTTTAATTGCTTTATCGTCATACAAATTGCCAACTGGCTTGGTTTGGTATGTTATTTTATAAGCGCCAGTGATGGGGTTATTAAAGGACAGCTTAAAACCGTTCTTGGTGTTTTGATTTTTGGGATGGCTGCTTACATCATAGTCCAGAGTATAGTCAGTCGACGGTATTTCAGTTCCTGACGTGCCAGCAACCGGATCGGCCACAGGGAATACTTTAATGGAACCTGGTACAAGCTCATGACCTTTATCGAACAAATCAGTCAAAACAGCGCTTGCTATCGTATCTTCGCCAAAATTGTATTTTATAGTCCAATCGATGACTTGAGCAGCTTCATTATATGTACCTGATTTCTCAAGCAGCTTGCCGCGGCTGTTCGTTATCGTGTCTGAAGCAGAAACATCGGTAATATTGCTGCCTTTTAATGTAGCGGTATTTTTGAAGTTTGCTTTTGTAATGTCGGTAACTGCTGTATCAAATACAATGCGATAAACCGAATTTATATTTCCTAAGTCTAGCTGCAATTTATTATCAGGTGAAACGGGTGCAGTTACTTGATAGTCAGTAGGCGCATTTTGTAGTATTGGATTAGACAGGACACCATCGGTGTCTGAAGTCATTTTGTAAACCTTGAGCGAGCCCGGCGTGAAAGTCAGACCAGCAGGAATCGTATCTGTGACAACGGCTCCATTAACTTTTTTGAGATCCTTGTTCACGTCAACTGTCCAAGTAATGTTCTCAGCATTAAAGCTCTTGTCCGGTGTTCCTTTTTTGCTGATTGGGGATGTCACACCTTTAGGTGCGATCGGAATGGTGATGGTATCTCCGATATTAAATTTAATAGGTACTTCTGTTTGGTTGCCGACGCTTTGTTTCGTAAAATAGTTCCAAAAGCTTAGGGAACCAGAAACAGGTGTGCCGTCGTTAATCTCTTCGTTAAACTTAAGCGTAACGGTTTTTCCGGTTACCTTATATGTTCCTACGCTAGGATCAGCGCCTTGCAGCGGTCTTTCTGTAAGATCGCCGCTATACATTTCAAATTGAGCGGGCAGTTCGAACTCAAACACATCGTCTTTTTGATAAGTATGACCTGCAGGAAGCTCCCAATCGTAATTTAAAGTGAGTACCTGACCAAGCTCTACACGAATATCAGGGTTAACATAGTATACTGAATTATAAACTGATGCGATGACTGTACTTGGCTTTTCTTTATCCGTCAGCTGCATTTTGGTAATAAGGTTGGTAGAAATAGCAGCTGCCTCTACCGGCTTCAAAATACCGGCAAAGTTTACGTATTGAAAAATTAGCAAAAAAGCGATCATGAGTGCAGTTGTCTTTTTTCTCATTTCTTGGTATCCTCCATCTTAAAATGCTCGAGTATTCATTTATTTCTAGTTATTTGGAGCTAGCAGCAAAACATCATTCCTTTCTCTATTAAAATGAGCTTCATGTAGTGATCGGCCTGCTGTTAGTTGGGAGAGTTATGTATATAAGGGTGCTTTGCGAGAAAAGCGCCGACCTGACAGAGAGGTAGGAGTACTTGATGGCATTTTTGGTTAAAAATGCATGGTAACCGTACACGATTTCGGCATATTACGATCTATTCCAACATAATTCTTATTCTATAGAACAGTACTATACAATTTCTGAACAAGTTAGGTCTTTTTACTCATATATACTTACAAAATCATGAATGATTTTGGGAAAAAAGCCGATATGAAATAGATTAACGAAAATTTCTAATTGTAAACAAAATTGGATGATTGTGAATGTGATAGGAGTGTAGAAAAATGAGGGTTCTTGTAATCGATGATGAAAGACTGGCTCTCGTTCAACTGGAGCGGGTGCTCCGCCAATCGATGGAAATAACGAGCATTGATGTGTTTCAAAATCCAAAGCAAGCAGTGGAGCAGGCGAGCGAGCTGAAGCCTGATGTTGTTTTTCTAGATATCCATATGCCTGAATTATCTGGAATTCAAGCAGCCGAGCTTATTCAAGGAATATGTCCGCAAACAGATATTGTTTTTGTCACGGCGCATGATGAGTATGCAATAAAGGCATTTGAGCTGAATGCAGTTGATTATCTGTTAAAACCGCTTCAGAAATCGCGCGTGGAGATAACAATCGAACGTTTATTGAAGCGCAGGAGTACAAAACCGTTGTCGAAAGAAATCGAGAAGCAGGAGCAGACCGTTTATTGTTTTAAAACGTTGCGTTTTCAATCCTCCTATGGACAGCTCCCAGAGCTGCCGAAATGGCGTACGGCTAAAGCCCAGGAGCTTTTTTGTTATCTGCTGCATCACCGCGGGCAAATTGTACACAAGTCGATACTGCTCGATTTATTTTTTCCGGAGATGGACATGAAGCGTGCGATGACACAGCTATACACGGCTATCTATCAAATTAGGCAATGCCTTCAGAAAATGAACATGGACATAACGATTCATAATTCCAGTATTCAAGAAGGTTATATTCTCGATATGGGACAAGTCGTTCTAGATATGGAGCAGTGGGAGCAAGGAATGGTTAAGCTTAGCGGTTCGATCTCTGAGGATCAGGATCAGGCATTTCGGCTGCTCGGTGAATATGAGGGCGATTATTTACAGGACTATGGGTATCTATGGGCGGAGTATGAGCGAGAGCGTTTGCGTCAGCTATGGCTAAGTTTGGCGAGGATGTTAGCTGCTTATTATTTGGAGCAAGGCGATCGAACAAGCGATGCATTGCAATTGTATGAAAGAATACAAACGATGGATCCTTACCAGGAGGAAGAGGGACTGATCGTGATGAGGCTTTATGATGAGCTGGGCTTTTACGATAAGGTGATTTTCCACTATGAGCGTCTTCTTCAAACGCTAGAAAATGATCTGGGACTTACCGTTCCTTTGCAGGTGACGGAGTGGTACAAGCAATGGCAGGAGAAGAAAAACGGCAAGGAAATGCTTTTATGAAAGAGGAACAACGGCATAAATGAGAATACTTCAGCGCAGGTGAATAACTGACTATGCTGTACGTATTCTTTTTTTGTTTTCCGACGTTGCGCGACTTTAAGGATAACGTTATAATAGATGGGAACAAACATTCTTATTTTGAAATATCAGATGAAATGAATTGACTATATTTGACTATAATGATAAGAGCATATATTTCGGAATGATGGGGGTGGATGATAGGCGTGAGTGAGCTCGCAAAAGAAACAAGGCTGTTTGAGTTAAAATCGGATTATACGCCGCAAGGCGATCAACCAAAGGCAATCGAACAGCTTATAGAAGGTATTCATGCAGGAAAGAGACATCAGACGCTTCTGGGAGCAACGGGTACAGGCAAGACGTACACAATCGCGAACATGATCGAGGAGCTAAACCGACCAACGCTTGTAATTGCCCATAATAAGACGCTGGCAGCACAGCTGTGCAGTGAGTTCAAAACTTTTTTCCCTGACAATGCAGTAGAGTATTTTGTGAGCTACTATGATTATTATCAGCCTGAAGCATACATCCCTTCAACCGATACCTTTATAGAGAAGGACTCCAGCATAAACGATGAGATCGATAAGCTTCGACATTCAGCGACGAGCTCTTTGTTTGAACGCCGTGATGTGATCATCGTAGCGAGCGTTTCCTGTATTTACGGTCTCGGATCTCCGACGGAATACGGCGGCCTCGTGCTTTCGCTCCGTGTAGGGATGGAGAAGTCGCGGGATGCGATTCTGCATAAGCTGGTCGATATTCAATATCAGCGCAACGATATCAGCTTTACGCGCGGAACGTTCCGTGTTCGCGGCGACATTGTTGAGATCTTCCCAGTCGCCAATAATGAGCGGGCTATTCGTGTAGAGCTCTTTGGTGATGAGATTGAGCGCATTTCAGAGATTGATGTGCTCACCGGCGAAATCATTGGCGAACGCGATCATATTGCCATTTTTCCTGCTTCTCACTTCGTTACACAAGAAGAGACGATGAAGGTAGCACTCGTCAATATTGAGAGGGAGCTGGAGGAACGACTCGCCGAGCTCCGCGAAGCAGGCAAGCTGCTCGAAGCACAGCGGCTGGAGCAGCGGACGCGCTATGACTTGGAAATGATGGCGGAGATGGGCTTTTGCTCAGGCATTGAGAACTATTCGGGGCCGCTCACTTTTAGAGAGCGCGGGGCAACGCCTTATACGCTGCTTGATTATTTCCCTGATGATATGGTTATTGTTATTGATGAGTCCCATGTGTCGCTACCACAGATTCGAGCGATGTACAATGGTGACCGGGCGCGTAAAGAGATGCTCGTTAATCATGGCTTCCGCCTTCCGTCAGCGATGGATAACAGGCCGCTGCGCTTCGAGGAGTTCGAGGCGAAGGCCAAGCAGCTCGTTTATGTATCCGCAACGCCAGGTCCATACGAGATAGAGCACACCGACAAAATGATCGAACAAATTATTCGTCCTACTGGGCTGATTGATCCGATTATTGATGTCCGCCCAACGAAGGGACAAATCGATGACTTGCTGAACGAGATTCGGGATCGCATTGCGAAGGATGAACGGGTTCTTGTTACAACGCTGACGAAGAAGATGTCAGAGGATTTAACTGATTATATGAAGGAGATAGGCATTAAGGTAAGATATCTCCATTCCGATATTAAGACGTTGGAGCGATTGGCCATATTGCGTGACCTTAGGCTCGGCGTTTTCCACGTGCTCATTGGAATCAACCTGCTTCGAGAGGGCCTCGATTTGCCTGAGGTATCGCTCGTTACGATTCTCGATGCGGACAAAGAAGGTTTCCTTCGCTCGGATCGCGCGCTTATTCAAACGATTGGACGTGCGGCGAGAAACAGTGAGGGGCGCGTCATCATGTACGGTGATAATATTACCGATTCTATGGATCGCGCGATCAAAGAAACAGAGCGCCGCCGTACAATTCAGCTTGCATACAACGAGAAACACGGTGTTACGCCGCAAACGATAAAGAAAAAGGTTCACGATGTAATTGAAGCGACGAAGGTAGCTGAGCAGAAAGCCGACTACTTAACCGGTGCCGGCGTGGACAAAATGACGAAGAAAGACCGTCTGGCGCTTGTTCAAAGGCTGGAAGCGGAAATGAAAGACGCAGCAAAAAACTTGCAGTTCGAACGTGCAGCAGAGCTGCGGGATGCACTGCTTGAACTGCGTGCCGAGATGGGCTAAGAAGTAGGAGGAGAAACGATTGGCTAGCGATAAAATAGTTGTGAAGGGCGCTCGCGCCCATAATCTAAAAAACATTGACGTCACGATACCGCGCGACAAATTTGTGGTACTGACGGGGTTAAGTGGCTCCGGTAAATCTTCCCTTGCATTCGATACCATCTATGCAGAGGGACAGCGTCGTTACGTTGAATCATTATCCGCTTATGCACGCCAATTTCTTGGGCAAATGGAAAAGCCGGATGTTGATTCTATTGATGGGCTATCACCAGCTATATCTATTGATCAGAAGACAACAAGCCGCAATCCGCGTTCTACGGTCGGAACAGTTACTGAAATTTATGATTATTTGCGGCTCTTATTTGCCCGTATCGGCAAGCCGCATTGTCCAGAGCATGGGATCGAAATAACGTCGCAGACCGTTGAGCAAATGGTTGACCGGATTATGGAATACCCGGAGAAGACGAAGCTGCAAATTTTGGCTCCGCTTATTTCAGGCCGCAAAGGCGAGCATACCAAGCTGCTCGCTGACATTCAGAAGCAAGGTTTTGTTCGTGTACGCGTGAATGGCGAATTGCGAGAGCTCAGCGAGAAGATTGAGCTGGAAAAAAATAAAAAGCACAGCATTGAAGTGGTTGTCGATCGTATCGTCGTGAAATCAGATATTCAAACGAGGCTGGCGGATTCAATCGAAACTGCACTGAAAATATCTGAGGGCCGCGTGCTCGTTGATATCATCGATCAGGAGGAGCTTCTATTCAGCTCAAATCTGGCTTGTCCAGAATGCGGTTTTAGTATCGAAGAGCTGGAGCCGCGCATGTTCTCGTTCAATAGTCCTTACGGGGCATGCCCGGATTGTGATGGTTTAGGCATGAAAATGATCGTTGATCCAGATTTGCTCGTACCTGATATGAGCAAGTCGATTGCGGATGCTGCTTTCCTAGCTTGGGCGGGCAGTACGTCAAATTATTATCCGCAGTTTCTAAGTGCGGTTTGCGTGCATTATGGCATACCGCAGGATGTTCCGGTATCCGAGCTTGAGCCGGAGCAGATGAAGAAGATATTATATGGAACAGGCGGAGAGCGTGTTCGATTCCTATATGAGAACGATTTTGGTCATCGCAAAGAGGCTTATGTTCCATTCGAAGGCATCGTTCATAACCTTGAGCGGCGTTATAGAGATACCGCATCGGATATGATGCGCGAGCATATTGAGAACTATATGAGCGCTAAGCCATGTGCAGGCTGTAAGGGACAACGTCTTCGCAAGGAAACATTAGCGGTTACGATCAACGCGCAGCACATTTCCCAAGTCACCTCCTTATCTATTGGAGATGCACAGCGGTATTTTGATTCGCTAAAACTGTCTCAGAAGGAAATAGCAATCGCAAACTTGATCTTGAAAGAGATCAACAGCCGACTAGGTTTCCTTGTAAATGTAGGATTAGAGTATTTGTCATTAAGCCGCGCAGCGGGTACACTGTCGGGCGGAGAAGCACAGCGTATTCGATTGGCAACGCAAATCGGCTCAAGTCTTATGGGCGTCCTTTATATATTGGACGAGCCAAGCATCGGGCTGCACCAAAGAGATAATGATCGCTTAATTGAGACGCTTGAGCATATGCGCAACCTTGGAAATACGCTCATCGTCGTTGAGCATGACGAGGATACGATGCTGGCAGCCGACTATATTATCGACATTGGGCCTGGAGCGGGTATACACGGAGGCATGGTCATTGCAGAAGGTACGCCAGAGGAAGTGATGGCGAATGAAAACTCATTGACGGGCCAATATTTGAGTGGACGCAAGTTTATTGAAGTGCCTTCCGAGCGCCGCAAGACGAGCGACAAATGGTTAGAGGTTCGTGGCGCGAAGGAAAACAATTTAAGAAACGTAAATGTGAAGATTCCACTAGGTGTATTCTCAGCGGTAACCGGTGTTTCAGGTTCAGGGAAGTCGACCTTCGTTAATGAAATTTTGTACAAAACGTTAGCGCGTGATTTGAACAAAGCGAAGACGCGTCCTGGACAGTACAAGGAAATGCGAGGCATCGAGCATTTGGAGAAGGTCATCGATATTGACCAATCGCCAATCGGCCGAACGCCAAGATCTAATCCAGCTACGTATACCGGGGTATTTGATGATATCCGTGATTTGTATGCGAGTACGACGGAATCGAAAGTACGCGGCTACAAGAAGGGAAGATTCAGCTTCAATGTGAAGGGCGGACGCTGTGAAGCCTGTCGCGGAGATGGAATCATTAAAATTGAGATGCACTTCCTTCCTGATGTCTATGTGCCTTGTGAGATTTGCAAAGGTAAACGATATAATCGAGAGACGCTGGAAGTGAAATACAAAGGTAAAAATATTGCGGAAGTGCTGGAAATGACCATTGAGGACGGCTGTTCATTCTTCGAGAACATTCCTCGTATTCATCGGAAAGTACAGACGCTGCTTGATGTTGGTCTTGGTTATATGAAGCTGGGTCAACCAGCTACCACATTATCAGGTGGTGAAGCGCAGCGCGTTAAGCTGGCTGCTGAGCTTTATCGTCGTTCCACGGGCAAGACGCTTTACATTTTGGATGAACCAACAACGGGCTTGCACGTACATGACATCGACAGATTGTTGACCGTTCTTCACCGCTTGGTTGATTCAGGTGAATCCGTACTCGTTATTGAGCATAATTTGGACGTCATTAAGACGGCGGATTATTTGATAGATCTAGGTCCAGAAGGCGGCAATGGCGGCGGTATGATTGTGGCAACAGGCACGCCGGAACAGGTTATCAAAGTTGAGCAATCGTATACGGGTAAATATTTAAAACCAATTCTTGAGCGTGATCGCGAACGTACAACAGCGCGTCATAAAGAGAATCTAAAGGTTGCTGCGGCAGCCGAATAATGAAGTGAAAAGAGGGAGCAAGCTGAGTATTTACTCAGTTTGCTCCCTCTTTTTTTGCATATTTTCAACCTAAATAAAATGAAACTACGATTAAGAATAAAGGATAGTATTTCTACTGTAAAAAACGTGTGAACAGATAAAAAGTAAAATATGTTCCAAAATACAAAGATCTAATTCTTATGAGCCTCCCGTTTTTTTTCTAAAATGAAGCATATAAACAAAGTTTGAAGGAGGAGCTTCATGAGACAGAAAAAAACGTTAGTCCAGCTCAGTATGGGAGCAAGGGAGCAAATTGCAGGCTATTTATTCGTTGCTCCTTTAATGATCGGACTCGTTGTACTTACATTGATTCCTGTATTAGGATCACTGCTGCTTAGCTTTACGAGTTGGAATTTTGTTGCGGGAATTGATGCAATAAAATTTGTAGGTTTTGATAATTTTGAACGGCTGTTTAATGACTCTGTTTTTATGAAAAGTTTAATAAACAATCTCATCTTCATTATTACGGTGCCCATTACGATCATACTGGCATTGGTGCTGTCGATCATTATTGATAAGCATGTGTACTTGAAGGATATGTTTAAAGTGGTTTACTTTTTACCGTACATTTCTAGTGTTGTTGCTGTAGCTATGGTATGGCAGGTGCTCTTCCATCCTTCGTATGGACCGGTAAACAATTTCTTAATTTCAATCGGATTCGAGAATCCACCAAAGTGGCTGGCCGATATCGACTATGCGATGCCATCGTTGATGATGATTCAAATTTGGATTCTGCTCGGCTATAACATTATTATTTTCATAGCTGGCTTGCAGGGCATACCGAAAGATCTTTATGAAGCAGCTGACATTGACGGCGCGAATACTTGGACTAAATTCCGTAAAATTACGGTGCCTTGCATATCGCCAACTACGTTCTTCCTGCTCGTAACTGGTATTATTGGTACTTTCAAAATTTTCGATTTGATTCAAGTGTTAACACAGGGCGGTCCCGCCAACTCAACGACCGTTATCGTATATGAATTATATGACACAGCATTCAATCAATTGAAAACAGGCTACGCATCGAGTATGGCTCTCGTACTTTTTGTCATTTGCCTAGCTATAACGGGCTTGCAAATGCTCGCACAAAAAAAATGGGTGAACTATTAATTCAGGAAGGAGGAATTGGCAATGAAAAATGTGAATGTGTCCAAAATCGTATGGACAATTATTATGGCAGCCTTCGGCATGATGTCGCTGCTCCCATTCTTGTGGATGCTGACCACCTCATTCAAACCGGAAGCAGATGTATTCAACTTTCCAATTGAATGGATTCCAACGAAGTGGCATCTGATCGAAAATTACAAACAAGTGTGGACAGGAGGGTTTCTCCGGTATTACACGAACTCCATATACATTACTTTAACGACAACCGTGATTAATGTATTCGTGTGTGCGCTGGCAGCGTTCGGTTTCTCTAAACTGCGTTTCCGAGGCAGAGACACGATGTTCCTTCTTGTTCTTGCCTTATATATGGTGCCGCCACAAGCGTCGTTGGTACCGCAATTTTTATTGTTCAACTGGTTGAACCTCATCGATACGCATATTGGTCTTATTCTTATTAACAGCTTTAGTATTATTGGAGCGTTTATGCTCAGACAATTTTTTATGGGCGTAAATAATGAATATATGGAATCGGCGCGTATGGATGGTGCAGGCCATTTTCGTTCCTTTTTTCAAATTGCGCTGCCGCTCATTCGTCCGGGTCTAGCGACCTACGCGATTCTGCGATTTATATGGACATGGAATGATTACCAGTATCCGCTTATCTTTTTGAAGTCGAAGGATCTATTTACGATTCAGCTGGGCATTAGGCTTTTTGGAGACCAATATGGTGATATCTACTCCCTTATGATGGCTGGCGCTGTATCGGCGATCGTTCCTTTGCTCATTATTTTTGCGATTGGTCAAAAACAGGTTATCGAAGGCATTTCTCTTGGTGGTGTAAAAGGGTAACAAAGTCAAAATAGTTTCTCTTCAGTAAAATATGGGAACTTCGAATCAGAAATGAACGTGGTAGGATTTGTTTGTAGACGTTTTCATAACTAGTCGTGTTATAAATATTAGGAGGGTTACGATGAAAAAGAGATTATCGATGATGTTATTGGGGTTAGCAGTATTCGCATCGGCTTGTTCCGGGGGCAATAATGGTGGAAATTCAAATGCTGGCGGCGCGACAAACGCGACTAATGCTCCAAAAGAGCCAGCAGCAGAGCAAGTAACACTGAAGCTAAGCACGTGGCAAACGGACGGCAAGGCAAAGTGGACGGAGGTTATTTCGGCTTTTGAAGAAAAACATCCGAATATTAAGGTAGAACTTGACCTCTTGAATGAAAAAGGTGATTCCATTGCTTCCATGCAAAAGCTGGATCTAATGGCTGCATCCAATGATCAGCTTGATATTATCGAATTGCCTTACACGAACTATTCACAGCGCGCCGATATTGGATTGCTGGAGCCTTTGGATAGCTATATCGAAAAGGATGGCTATAAATATGAAGACGAGTACCTGGTAGACACGAAGGTAAACGATAAAATTTACGCTCTGCCTTCCTCCATGCAGCGTTGGTTCGTGCTACTAAATAAAGAAATGCTCGACGAGGCTGGATTGCCCGTTCCAACGGACTGGACTTGGAAAGAGTTTATGGAATATGCGCAAAAACTAACGAAGGGCGAAGGAACAACGAAACGTTACGGAGCTTATTTGCATAACTGGCCGGATTACTTCCAACTGCAAATGATGAGCAAGCCTTCGGAAAATACATTCCTGAAAGCGGACGGCACATCCAATGCGACGGACCCTGTGCTTAAAGCAAACTTGGAAATGATGAAAAAAATGATGTACGAAGACAAGAGCGCTAATATGTACGAGGATATTATTTCGCAAAAGCTTGCTTACCGCAACCAATATTTCAACGGTCTAGCTGCAATGCTGCCGATGGGTGACTGGATGGTAGCTGAGTCCGGAGGTACGGATGCCATTCCAGCTAATTTCGTAACTGCATTCGCACCGCTTCCGAAATTGGATGGCGAAAGCAAACATTATTCCCCAGTACAACCGACTTATATGGGAGTAGCAGCGAAATCGAAAAATAAAGAAGCGGCTTATACCTTTGTAAGATGGTATACCTCTGAAGGCCTTGCTGTCAGCGGCCGTGTATTCTCCGGCTGGGCGAAGTCTGATTCCAGCAAGCTTATCGATACCATTGTGGCGGCTGCAAAAGATCCTTCAAAAATCGATGTTGAGTCATTGAAATATACGATGAGCACTACGGTTCCAGGAAATGCGCCAGTACCTGCCAAATATGCAGATGAAGCTAAAAATACAGTTATTCCAGAAGCGGAATTGTATATCTTAGGCAAACAAGACGTGGATACAACGATTGCGAACATTGATAAAAATATCGCAGAGGTTGTTAAGAATAACGGAAATTAATGACGAGTTTGATTGAAATTGATCTTTCGTATTAAAGGGCTTACAATGTTTTGGGACAGAAAGAGCATCAATTTCTGTCCCTATTCTATTCAGATATGAGGCCTGCACTTGTGTTAATTCGACAAGATTCATTACGGATGAAATTAGTTTGGTCAGCATTGATTTGTTTTGTCATTCCGCTTGCTGTTATTTACCTCGTCACCAACTATTTAACGAAAGATATTATTTTGGACAAAGTGGTCATGAATGCGGAAGACTCGCTCAAGGTTGCTAAATCAGAAATTAACAGCGTGTTTGAGCAGACATTGAATTTATCGAATTTTGTGTTAATGAACGCTGAAATACGTCAAATGCTAATGGTCAACAAAGCTGAATTAGCGCTGCAGAAGCAAAAGCAGGAATATGCGGTTAATTTCAGTAAGCTGTCACGAATTTTGGATGATCTTTTTATTCAAAAAAATGATTTTCAAGTTACGATTTTAGGGGTGAAGGAACCCTTTTATACAAACTATTCACACAGTGATTTGAACCCGAGATTGTGGTATGAGAGAAAATGGTTTCATCAATTAAATGAGCTGCCGATATTTTCTACCTATTGGCTTGGCGAACAAATTCAAACAGAAAAGATGACGACAAATTACGTAACGATGGGAAGACCGATCAAGAAGACGGCAAGTATTCCAATTGGCTATATGATCGTTAATATAAATGAGCGCTTAATACGCCCCTATCTTACAACAAACGAAAATCAGGAAATGTTTTTGTTAGACTCAAACGGCGTCGTGATCTCGCAAGCGAACCCATCCAAAATAGGAGAAAAGCTGCTTTGGTGGAAGCCGGAGGGGATGGGCCGAACGATCGAAATCGAAAGAAAAAAATATGTTTATGTCGAGCAAAAATTAGAGAGCAACGATTGGCGAGTCGTTAGCCTTATTCCAATGTCCGCAGCCATTGATAAGAACAAACAGGTGTTGTTCGTTAGCTTCATCGTTCAAGCCTTGTTCTTCTCGTTATTTTTTGTGCTGTTGACGATCCGAATATCTGCATTAACGAAGCCTATTCGTGATTTAAGCGTGTTTGTTACGAAAATTGGACGTGGCCAGCTCGACGAGCGCAATAATATACGCGGGCATAATGAAGTTGGCCATTTAGCGAAGACGATAGATTTTATGCTGGATCGCATTCAAGAGATGTTTGAGCAAATTACATTAGAACAGGCAAAAAAACGAAAAGCGGAGCTTGAAATGCTTCAGGCTCAAATTAATCCGCATTTTATGTTTAACCTGCTCAATTCGATAAGGCTCAATATATTGATTCAAGGGGATCAGGAGAATGCGGAATTAATCAAATCGCTTTCCTCTTTATTGCGAATGACGATTAATCGGGATAATGAGTTTATTCCTCTGGATGAAGAGGGAGACACCGTGCTCCATTATGTGAAGCTTATGAATTTCCGACATGCCAATCAGGTAAGAGTCGCTTATAAATTTGAGGCTGGCTGCGAGCAAGCATTGGTTCCGCGATTCATGATTCAACCGTTAATAGAGAATGCGATCATTCATGGATTCGAACAATTTGACGGTGAAATATTTATCGATGCGAACAAAGAGCATGACAATGGACGTGAGCTGCTTCGAATTGTGGTGCGAGATAACGGAATTGGAATGACTAAAGATAAGCTGAAAGAGCTTCAAGTGAAAAGTGAGGATATACGCGACCCGCAGGAAAGCGAAAATAAAAGCTTTTCGGGCATCGGCGTAAAAAATGTGTTTCAGAGGTTGCGGCTCGTTTATGGAGAGTATGTCAAAACCACAATTGAAAGCGAGTCAGGTGTCGGAACGAAGATAACATTAATATTCCCATTCGAGTGTAAGAGAGCAGGTGCGCAGCATGTTGACGGCAATTCTAGTGGATGATGATTATCCGGTAGTACGTTATCTCTCTCAAACTGTTTTGTGGCATGAACTTGATATCAATTTGATCGGCTGTTATTCAAACGGTCTTGAGGCTTGGGAGGCAGCATGCCAGAGTCCGCCCGATATTATACTAACCGATATTGGCATGCCAAAAATGAGCGGGCTTGAGATGCTTGAGAAGTTTTGTGAAATTAATCCAAAAGGCAGAGCCGTTGTTCTGTCCTGCCACAATGAATTTAAATATGCACAGCAAGCGCTGAAATTGAATGTGAAAGATTATATTTTGAAAGAAAGCTTGGATGTCGAGCAACTACAAGCCATATTGAAAAATATCGTGACCGATTTGCAATTAGAGAACAAAAAAGCGACGGATATGGTGTTGTACAAGCAAAAGAATCAATCCGCGTTTAAAGAAAAGTTTTTGAAAGACACCTTGTTTCAATCCTATTGGACAAAGGAAGCATGGTTGGAGCAAGCTCGGACGAACGGTATTTCACTCGATGCCAAAAGCTATATTCCACTAGTCGTTATTATTGATCGCATGTCGACCGTTGCAAGCAACAGGAAGTTGAATGATTATACGATTGCGTTCTCCGTTGAAAACGTCTTGCACGACTTATTGGATGCTTCACGTTGGGTGACCTTTCGTTATAGCAATAAGCAGTTAGTTATTTTGTACGGCAGCAATGATCCAGCCAAAGAGCAGCAAGAGATTTATTATGCGATGCAGGAAGCTATTGCCGTGATCTACAAGTATTTAAAAATATCCGTCTCCTGTATACAAGGAAGAGAAACGAGAGGGCCGAAAGAAATGCAAGGGGTCCTGCTTCCGATGCTGAAAGAGCCGGAGCATTGCTTTTATCTCAAAGAATCGGCAGTACACAATTTCGGAGTGGTGTCATTCTCCAAAGATGATATGTATACGGAGTATTCTCAATTGTTTGCGAGCATCAATCAAAGCATCGCTTTAAATGAACCAGACGAGCTGCGGAAAACGATTGTGGAGTGGACGCATGAGGTTCGATCAAGAAGGTTTCATCCGAGCAACGTAAAGGAATTAGTGCTGCAGCTGCTTATGGACCTGCAAATGAAAACAAAAGTTACACTGCAGTATCACCCATTCTTATCGGAAGAGAAGCTGTATGACGCGGTGAATGCGATTGAGACATTAGATCATTTGGAAGAATGGATGATCCAGCATTTGAATGAGCTATCCAGAAGGTTAAGTATATATGCGATCAGCTCTAAACGTACGGAAGTAATCAAGGCACAGCAATTTGTCGTGTCGCATGTAACGGAGAAAATGACGCTGGAGGATATGGCTAACCATTTGAACTTGAATTCCAGTTATTTTAGCCGCTTGTTTAAAAAAGAGACAAATCAAAATTTCATCGAGTACGTCAATATGGTCAAGCTTCAGAAAGCGAAGGAGCTTCTCCAGCAATCCAGCAAAAGTGTTGAAGAGATTTCCGATTATTTGGGTTATGCCAACAAAAGCTATTTCATTAAGTTGTTCAAACGTGAGATGGGCATGAGACCTAGCGAATATTCGGTTTGGAGCAAAGGTCATTTTGAGTGAAACGGAGAGAGTTTTTATGGCAGCAACGAGAGTTTTAGATCAGGTGAGATTACAATCGAAAGCAGATTTGCAGCAAGCGGTTAGCGAGGCCTTTGAACCGTTGAAGGAGCGCTTCACTCCCGGATGCGCTGGTTTGGATCTCGGTGCGACAGGAGCGATTCATAGTGAGGCTATTGCCTTGATGGAAGCTTTTGCGCGTCCATTATGGGGACTCGTTCCGCATGCCTGCGGCGGGGGAGAATCGGAGCTGTGGCCGATGTATGTACAGGGCATCATTCACGGAACCGATCCGGATCATGAGGAGTATTGGGGTCGTTTCGAAACGAAAGACCAGAGAATGGTAGAGCAATCTATTCTTGGCTTGGGACTCGCGCTTGCTCCCCATAAAATATGGGAACCGCTAACAGACAAGCAAAAAGACAATGTATACCGCTGGCTTAATCAAATAAATCTCGTTGATCGTTCCAATCCGAATAACTGGCTGATGTTTACGGTACTAGTGAATGTGGGCTTCCAAAAAGTAGGTTTGCCGCACGATCAAGACATAATGGACAACTACCTGGATACTATTGATTCCTATTACTTAAGCGACGGCTGGTATTCGGATGGGAAGACGGATCAGCGGGACTATTATATTCCGTTCGCCATGCATTATTATGGACTCCTCTATGCCAAGCTGATGGAGAAAGAGGATGCGGAGCGGGCTGCGCGTTACCGTGAGCGTGCAAGTCTATTCGCTCAGGATTTCATACATTGGTTCGCGGAGGATGGAAGCAGCATCCCATTCGGGCGCAGCCTCACGTATCGTTTTGCACAAGTTTCTTTCTGGAGTGCGTTAGTTTTTGCGGATGTGCTGCCTTACTCCATGGGAGTGATGAAAGGCATTATTATGCGCCATTTGCGTTGGTGGTTCTCACAGCCGATCTTTACACCTGATGGCTTGCTAAGTATCGGATATGCTTATCCGAATTTACTGATGGGCGAAGGCTATAATGCGCCAGGATCTCCTTATTGGTCGTATAAAGCATTTCTTATTTTAGCTTTGCCGGATGAGCATCCCTTCTGGCAGGCAGAGGAAGAGGCATTGCCTGAGCTTAAGCCGCTTGTCGCTCAGCCGCATGCACGTATGACCATTAGCCGTCCGGAAGGCCATAAGCATGTCATTGCCTATGGCTCAGGTCAAATGGCTAACTTCGATATGTCGCATAGCGCGGCAAAATATTCGAAATTCGCCTACTCGACTTTATTCGGCTTCAGCGTGCCAAAAGGTTACTACGGGCTTACGCAGGGGGCATATGATTCGACGCTTGCGCTAAGTGAATGCGATGAGCATTACCGTGTCCGGCGATTTTGTGAGGAATTCCGAATTCAGGAGAAATCGGTCTACTCCCGCTGGCTGCCATGGCCAAATGTGGAGGTACAGACATGGATTATCCCGGCGGGCTTGTGGCATGTTCGTGTACATCGAATCAAGGCGGGGCGCGAGCTTGATGTCGCCGAGGGCGGATTTGCGGTTCAGACGTTAGCAGGTGACGCAAAGGATCAAGCAGTTGTCCTAACGGTAACCGGAGGTGTGCTTGCAAAAATGTCAGACGGAATGAGTGGAATGATTAACATTTCCGGCTTCGAGCAAGCGATGATGGTTTATCCAGAGGCGAATACGAATGTGCTTAAGCCTCGAACGATGATACCGACGCTAACCGCTCGTTTGACACAAGGTGAGCATATACTCATATCCGCTGTCTTTGGTGCGACGAACAGCAAAGAGAACGAGCTGGAGTGGTTAAACCCTCCTACTGTTGAGCGGGACAGCTCGGGGAAAGTAATCATCGGAAATATACTTCATAATGACATTCTTCTGAGGTGATAAATAGTGATGTGGCAAACAGCAATTGACGATGCGATAGTTAAAGTGAAGCAAAATATAGGTAAACATCCAGGCAAGCTGCCGCATATTTCGGAGGGGCAGCGTTATGAGTGGGGAGAGAATGATGACTGGATCGAAGGCTTTTATATTGGCATGATGTGGCTTGCCTATGAATCTAGTGAAGATGTTTTCTATAAGGAAGCAGCGGAGTCCTTTTTGCCGAACTTTAAAGACCGGCTTGATCGCCATGTGGCGCTCGATCATCATGATATTGGTTTCCTATATTCGTTGTCAGCCGTTGCAGAGTGGCGAGTGACAGGAAGTGAAGAGGCCCGGATGGTGGCGCTTGAAGCTGCTGAAAGGCTCTATTCACGCTGGCGGCCGAGGATAGGGATCATTCAAGCCTGGGGCAAAGAGGATGACCCGGAAAACGGGGGACGAATGATCATTGATTGTTTAATGAATCTTCCACTGTTGTTCTGGGCTTATGAACAGACCGGCGAACAAAAATATTATGATATTGCCTACAAACATGCTTGTGCCAGTCAAAAATTTTTGGTTCGTGGCGACCGATCATCGTATCATACGTTTTATTTCGATCCTAAGACAGGTCATGCGCTTCGAGGCGGGACTCATCAAGGTTATGAGGATGGCTCGACTTGGACAAGAGGGCAAGCTTGGGGCATTTATGGATTTGCACTCGCATATCGCTATACAAAGGATGCCGCTTTTTTGGAGACGTCCAAACGGCTGGCTCATTACTTCATCGAGCATTTGCCCGAGGATCATGTTGCTTATTGGGATTTTGATGTACCGATGGAATGGGATACGCCTCGTGACAGCTCAGCATCAGCTATTGCCGTTTGCGGCATGTTGGAGCTGATGGAGCTGCTTGCTGAAGAGGATGCTGACCTTGCTATATTCGAGAAGGCCATTCATAGCAGCATGAATTCATTAGTCCAGCATTATGCAACAACAGATCTTCCGAATGCGGAGGGGCTGCTGAAGCATGGCTCTTATCATGTGCGGGGTGATCGTGCGCCGGATGATTATATGATTTGGGGCGATTATTATTATTTAGAAGCGTTAATCCGCATGAATAAAGGCATTAAAGGGTATTGGTAGAAGTTCCATTCATATATTGATAAATAAGAGGTTGTCCCAAAAGCGTTAAGCTTCAGGGGCACCCTCCAACAAATCTAGTCGATTTACTCGCTGTAAGAACATATACGTGTTTATTGTTTCATTTCCCGCCTCGATCAGACGCCGCCGCAACTCTATAAGCGCATATATGTGCTTACAGACAGCACCCCTAGCCATTTCACACGCTGTAAGAAGCTATTTGTGTTTACAGCTCCAATTCCTACCTCGATCAGACGCCTCAGCACCGCAATAAGCACATATATGTGCTTACAGACAGCAAGCCTAGCCATTTCACACGCTGTAAGAACCTATGTGTGCTTACAGCCCCAATTCCCACCTCGATCAGACGCCTCAGCACCGCAATAAGCGCATATATGTGCTTATTGACAGCACCCCTAGCCATTTCACACGCTGTAAGAACCTTTGTGTGCTTATTGCTTCATCTCCAGCCTCAACTATACTCCAAAATTCGCTTGCCCACCGTTTGCTTAATCGAGCATCAACAGACCAAAAAAAGAAAAATGGCGTCATAGGAATAAATCTCGGTAACGCCATCTTTTCAATTATCGTATCGAGCTATCTCTACAGCGAGTTAATCTCTTTTGGGACAGCTCCTTTTTTATGGAGGGGCGGAAATGGATTGGTTATGTTGATGCATTGACAAAGAGGTTTAGCTGCATTTTTAACAATAGGTAAAAATTATACGATATCAGTCAAATCTGTTCATTATAGCGAAGTTTGGTTTCTGTCTATAATAGTACAAAGTTTAATTGTAAGTGCTTACATAGAGGAGGAGGCAAGGACAACGTGAAAGGAAAAAAGCTGTTATTCGTCGCATGCAGCATGATTATTGTAATTATTGCAGGAGCATTATCGCTTGGTAACATGCCTGCTCTAAACCCTGCGGATAAGACTGCGTTTACTATCGATAATTACGATGTATCAGAGAGTGAATTTCAAGCTTTTTTACAAAGCAACAAGGCTTTAACGACAAGTTATTTCAAGCGAACCTACAATGCCGATTATGACAAAGATTTTTGGACAGCTTCTTTCAACGGTGAAAACCCGCTGGAGTATGCAAAGCAAAAAGCTATGGATGAGCTTGTGAAGGTGAAAATGGAGCAAATTATTTTGAAGGAGAATGGTATCCTCAGTGACATTTCTTACGAAGCGTTCTTGAAGAGCTATGATCAAGAAAATAAGGATAGAGCAAAAAAAGCAGCTAACAATCAGCCTATTTACGGCCCCAAGAAGTATGGGAAAGCAGAGTACTACTCCTATTATCAAAGCATGAACGTTCAGAAGCTCATCGATAAATGGGCGAAAGAAGCGCAAAGTACGCTGCCCGACCAAGAGCTTAAACTTTATTATGACAGGGTGAAGCAGCAGTATTTTCACAAAGGGTATGAATTCGATTACGAGAAAATTTCCTTGGATAGCAAAGCGGGTATGAAGGAGGAACTGACACTTAATCTGGCGGAAACCTCCAAAGAGGATACACTATCGCAAAATCTTTACACCCTATTTCTTGGCCTCTCGGAAGGCGAGTATAGCGATATCGATCAATCAGGCGAGGGAATGTATAGGTATAGGCTTCTAGCAAAGCGAGATAAAGGCATGGAAAAGTATGAGGATGTTAAGAACGCCGTCATTCAACTGTATGTGCAGGAGCGGCTAGAAGAAGAAGTGAGCAAGCGTTTGAAACAGACGAAGATTGAATTTAATAAGGAGGTGTTTCCTAAAATAACGTTTATGTCGTAAGTCTATCAAAAATAATAGGAGGATGATTTTTTTGAAGCATTATATGCAGCAAAAGCTTGTATCCATGGTTCTATTAGTCGCACTCTTAACGACAATAGCGATTCCCGCTGTTTCAGCACAGGAAACGGGCGTACCGCTGGAGGACTCGCAGCCGCTTGCTATAGCAGAGCAGTCGGTAACAGGCTCGACATATTATGTCAGCAATGAGGGCAATGACGATAATGATGGCAAATCGGAAGATAAAGCTTGGGCATCGCTAGAGAAGGTTAATAGCGTAGGCTGGAAGCCTGGCGATCGCATTTTATTCAAGGCTGGCGATGTATGGAATGGCTCATTGAAGCTAAGAGGAATATCAGGCACCAAAGAAGCACCGATCATCTTCGATAAATATGGCAGTGATGATCCTTCTGTAAGACCAATCATTAACGGCAATGGAACAACAACGACTGAGAAATCAGCTATTATTCAAAATTATACTGGCGTGAAGGATAAAACATTATCCGCTACGATCGACGTTGTGGACGGCAGCTACCTGCAGTTTCACAACTTTGAATTAACGAATAAAAACCCTGACGTTGTCTCGCAGCGGGCAGGCATTAACATTAGAACAGCTTCAACCAATGTAACGGAATGGGAAGCTAACCCGCACCAAGGAATCGTAGTTAAGAACAACTATATCCACGATGTCGATGGCAACCCTACGGGCTGGAAGGTAGGCAGCGGCGGCATTCTGATTCTTGGCAATATTGAGGACGTGCTCGTTGAAGGAAATACGGTGGAGCGGGTCGATATCGAAGGCATTCGAAATGCGGGTCTTTACCGAGAAGGCGATACGAAAGCCAATTTCCCGAGAGTTCTGCGAAATGTAGTGTTCAATAATAACTATGTTGCCGATGTGCAGGGTGACGGCTTCGTTATGAGCAACGTGGGCAGCAACGGCAGAATGGAATACAATACGGTCGTCAGGCATTCGGCGAAAAATGTAGGCAACGTCAATTATGCCGGCCTATGGGTCATTGGCGTTAAGGATATGGTCATTCAATACAATGAAGTGTATGGCGGTATTTATGGCTACAATGATGGGCAGGCCTTTGACGTAGATATGTTTTGCGAAGGAACTCTCTATCAATATAACTACAGCCACAGCAACCGTGGTGGATTCATATTATTTATGAGCGGCTCAACAAACTCTCTAGTTCGCTATAATATTAGTGTAAATGATGGAGATGGTCGATATATATTCCATTATCTTCCTACTACACTTGGAGATGCTCCATTAATTCATAACAATACTTTCTTTACGGATGCGCAGGTGCAGACGAAGCTGATCAGCGATCCTGGAAAATACTTAAGAATGTATAATAATATCTTTTACTCCAATGCTAATACATCGATTGGACAAGACCGCTTTGCTGGCGGCGAAGTGAAAAATAATATTTTTTATCCGGGCAGCGAGTACAAGGATTTGAAGCTGACTGGATTATCATTGGATCAAAACTTGTTTGCAAGTCCGCAATTCGCAAGAGCGGGTGAAGAGCCAAAAGATATCATTAATGCTAGCCAAAGCACATTTGATGTAGAGAAATTGAACGGATACAAATTGCTGCCAGGCTCACCGGCAATCGATGCAGGGCAGGATATGTCAGCTTTGACGCCATCGGTATGGGCTCCTGCAACAAAAGACTTCTTTAATAATGCGATCACATCTGCTGCTAAAGTGGATATTGGAGCGCATGAATATTCGAATGATGCGCCAAGCGAGCAGGCACCAGAGGTAATGCCGCAAACGATTGTCATTGACAAGCCTGTGCTGGAGCTTCATGCAAAGCATAGAGGCGAGAAGATGACGGCTACGGTTGGTCCAGACAACGCATGGTTTAAAGGAATCAAATGGTCGAGCAGCAATCCTGCAGTGGCCGCCATTAATGCGCAAGGTTTTGTATCCCCGCTGCTTGAGGGCGAAACGATCATTACAGCTAAAAGCACTATTAATCCGAATGTGAAAGCTGAAGCTCGAGTCATTGTTCATGCGCCTTCAAAGGTTGTATCCTACCTTGTTGCTTCAGACGGAACGGAGTTATCGGAGGAGAAGACTACGCTGCAGCTAAGAATTGACGGCGTGACAGAGGATCAAAATGCGATTGAATATGCGGATTATCATCAAGTAGAATATGCAACGAATAATGAGAATGTCGTTGTAGACTCGTTGACAGGCAAGCTTGAGGTGAGCGGCGATCTAACAGGTGTCACTGAGGTTGAGGTTTCTGCTAAGGTGCAGGAATACAAGGACTTGGTCTACTCGGAAAGCTTCGAGAACGGCTGGAATGACTTCCTGCCAGAGACCGGTACGAGTATTACGACGGGCAGCATTTCGGATAAGGTCGCTTATCATGGCGATCAAAGTGCGCTATTTGTTGTTGGAAATGGCAGTAACGCCATTCAAAAGGTGTTTGGCGGCAAGCAGCAGGGCGTCGTATCGATGATGCTTTATGATGACGGCTCCGAAAGCTCGAAGACGCGGGTTGTCGCACATGTCGGAAATGCAAGAAGCAGCCTGCTTGCAGGCATGGGCTTATTGTATGACGGCGGCACCTATGGGTCGCTGGAGTATTATTCAGTAAGGGCAAGCGGATCTTCAACCGCATGGGAAGCCACTCCGGTGAAACGAAGCGTCGGATGGCATGAACTGAAGTGGGATTACACATCAGGTACAGATTTAAAGATGTATATCGATGGGCAATTGGTGAAAACAACGACAGCGATTGCAAGCTTCGACAGAATCGTACTCGGTTACTTATGGGATACTGCAAATGGACGTACATTTGCTTTCGACAATATTAAATATTCTTCGACTGGCGAATTAGTTTCATTGCCGACAAAAGCACTGACTCTTCACGTAAAACAACCAGAGCCAGAGGCGCCAGCATGGGAAAACGCAGTAGTGACCGCTTCGAATGTGACGCAGACGGGAGCAACCTTAAACTGGACACCGGCTGTCGATGCGCCAAGCATCACAGAATATGCCATTTACAAGGATGGCGTCAAACTGGCGAGCGTTGCAGGCAGTGTGTATAGCTACCAAGCCAGCGGACTATCTGCGGATACGTCTTACACGTTTAAGATTGAAGCGGGCAACGCAGGCGGCAAGTGGAGTGAGGATGGTCCAAGTGTTATCGTGAAAACGAACGTGGATACATCATCACCCGGTGGAACACCTGGAGGCGGAACAACCAATCCTGATCCGGTGAATCCAGGTGGAAAAGATCCTGAGAAACCGACAACGGACATTGTACTAACGGACATTGAAGGACACTGGGCATCAGACGCCATTCAGCAAGCGATTAAGCTTAAATTTATTAATGGCTATACGGACAATTCCTTCCGTCCAAATGCAAGTGTAACGCGCGGAGAGTTTGCTGCAATGCTGGCAAGAGCTCTGCATCTAGAAGAAAAAGGCGACGCTGATTTTGCAGATATCGACATGATTCCTGCATGGGCAAGACCTTATATTGCAAGTGTCGTGAACGCAGGTATAGCAAGCGGGTTCGAAGACAATACGTATCGTCCGGCTCAAGCGATTACGCGCACAGAGGTGGCAGCTATGATCGTCCGTGCGAAGAAGCTGCCTCTAGAGAACAATGCCGAGCTATCATTTAAAGATGCTGATCAAATCCCAAATTGGGCAAAACCTTATGTGGCAGCAGCATTCAAAGCGGGACTTCTTCAAGGTAGGGATGGCGGCATATTCGCTCCTGCGGATCAGGCAACAAGGGCAGAAGCGGTAACTTTAATTTTAGCATTGCTGAATAGCAAGTAGCTCGTGAGGGATCGGGAAGAGTGAAATACTTCCCGATTCTTTTTTTAGTTATTTTATTATTTCATCAAGAGCGTAGGTTCATTCAGCACCGTCAAAATGCTGTTATAGATCTTGGTAGAGATGGACAATTTATAGATGAGGGCTTATTAGTGAATGCCGGCTCTAAGCTAAAGATTCATTTTTTTTAGGAAATCGTGACAAACTTGTTACGAATGAAGATTCGGACTTGCGCCTTGAGCCACAAAAAGCTAACATATAGTAAAATAGGTTACGTGCGAAAAAAAGGAGGTCCCTTCATGTTTTTGGCAGAAGCAGCAGCTCAAACAGCAAGTAAAATTGGAACTTTCGATTGGTTTATGTTGGCCTTTACCGTATTGATCGCAATCGGACTGGTTCGACTACTGACCGCTCGTCCGAAGAAAAACATTTTTGCAATCGGTTTTACAACCGTTTCACTCGCATTGTTTTTGTTGATTGATTTCATTATGATCACAAAGGTTTGGATGGCGTAACAGCATACATAGAAAAAAGGTCTGCCGGACTTGTCCGGCAGACCTTTTTCTTTGTTGCTAGAAATTAAACCCACCACATCTCGCCAAGCGGCTCGCGGATAAGAATTTGTTGAAGATTTTGAACTGCTTTTGTGAAGCCTTCATCAACGGACATTAAGCCGTCTTCATGCTCGATGCTCACAACATAGTCGTAGCCGACTAGACGAAGCGCGCTAAGGATGTCTGCCCATGTTTTGAGGTCATGGCCATAACCAACTGTACGGAACTGCCAAGCACGGTCAAGCATAAGGGCATACGATTGCATGTCCGTTACGCCGTGGTGATTTACGTTAATCGGATCGATTGTCGTATCCTTAGCATGGAAGTGATGGATAGCTCCAGCGCGTCCAAGGATATGTACCGCTTGAACAGGGTCAATTCCTTGCCACCACATGTGGCTTGGATCTAGGTTGGCGCCGATTGCATTGCCAGCCGCTTCGCGAAGGCGAAGCATAGTAGCCGGGCTGTGAACGGAGAAGCCGCCATGCAGCTCAAGGCCCATCTTCACACCGCTAGCTGTAGCAAGCTTGCCGATCTCAGACCAATATGGAATAACTTTTGCTTCCCATTGCCAGTTCAAAATTTCTTGGAAATCGTTTGGCCAAGGAGCAACCGGCCAGTTCGGATATTTTGCATCCTCGTGATCGCCAGGGCAGCCAGAGAAAGTATTTACAACGGAAACTTCAAGACGGTTAGCAAGTTCAATCGTTTTACGAATAACTTCATCATGCTCTGACGAAATGGCTTTCTGAGGGTGCAATGGGTTGCCGTGGCAGCTAAGTGCGCTGATCATCAAACCACGTGATTCTACCGCATGTTTAAACGCTTTCAGTTTTCCTTCATCCGCAAGCAAACCATCAAGGTCGCAGTGTGCGTTTCCAGGGTATCCGCCAGTTCCGATTTCAATGGCATCAAGTCCTTTGGATGCGATGTAGTCAAGTGCTTCCTCGAACGGCTTTTGTGCAAAAAGTACGCTAAATACTCCTAATTTCATTTGTTCATTTACCTCCCGAATCCATCGATATGGATTGATTTAGTAGTCCCGTCTAGTATAACACTTCTATTCTCAGAACACATAACCGAAATCATATTTGACAAAATCGCATAATAACTAAACAAAACAAGCGCAGTACGAGGAAACGAGATTAATATTTAGTATTTTTTTGGGAGAACAATTCTATCGATTTTCATTGTTGTATATGGGAAATTATGCTATATTACAACGGATTACTACTATTTCATGCATCATAGTTTCTTCATTAAGAGATTGGTATGCATGAAAAAAAACTAGGAGAGTGGCTTCATGAAAAGCAGCTTGCTACGTGTCTGCAGCTTCATTGTATTAGGAGCGATTGTTGCAGCAGGAACGGTATGGGGTGCTGGTGCAGGCAACACAGCTACACATACGCTGAATGCTGCGAAAATTAATGGCGAGGTTTATGTCAAAGCAAGCTCATTAACAAGCGCGCTAGGCGGAACAGGTACGTTTGATTCCAAGACAAACACGTATGCGTATACGCCAGTCGATATCCCATCGGTTGTAAAGAAGGTATCGCCTTCCGTCGTCGCGATTATCGGTAAGCCGAAGGATATCGGCTCAGCCGATCCAAGGTATGCATTGGCGCATGGAACCGGCGTTATTATTCGTACAGATGGCTGGATCGTGACGAATGCGCATGTTGTTGAGGATATGACCAATCTGGTTGTCGTTACAGCAGACGGCAAGAAATACGATGCAGAACGCACGCATCACGATGAGGCGAGTGATCTTGCATTAGTTAAGATTAAGGCATCGAAGCTCCCAATCGCGAAGCTTGCCCCGTCACCGCTTAAGGTTCAAGTAGGCGAGACGGTAGTAGCCATCGGCACACCCGTATCGTTCTCCCTTCGCAATACAGCAACAAGCGGTATCCTGAGCGGCATGAATCGGAGTGTTTCTTCGGCATACAACCTGCTCCAAACGGATGCATCGATAAATCCAGGCAACAGCGGTGGGCCGCTTGTTAACATGAAAGGCGAGGTCATCGGCATTAATTCTTTAAAATTTGTAGAGGTAGGAGTCGATAATCTCGGATTCTCTATTCCTGCGGATACCGTGCAGTACGTAACGAGTCATTTTTTCAAATACGGACATGTGAAACGCGCCTCGCTTGGCCTTGGACTTGAGGAAAGCTGGTCTGCGCTCATCGGAATCCCGACCTCCGACCCGTTAACAGTCAAATCGGTGACATCGGCAGCCGCAAAAAAAGCAGGTATCCAACCTGGCGATTTGCTTTATAAAGTTGCAGGCAAGCAAGTATCCGCAAAGGTGGAGCTTAATGAGCTGCTAAAAAGTTATTTGCCGGGTCAACAAGTGGAGGTAATGCTGCAGATCGACGGTGACCTTGTTACCCGCAAGCTGACATTAGTAGAAGGTTAGGCGGCAGAGTTAAATTAAGATCAAAGTTATCATTTAATTATAAGGGGATATAGATTATGAGATTAAATATGTTTAAAAGAATGTTAACCATGCTTTTGCCGGTTTTGCTTGTTTTAGCGATGCTGCCGGTAGCTGCATTCGCAGCAGAGGCAGACAATAAGGTTGAAGTACGCTTGAAGGCGGGCAGCAAAACGGTCAAAATTAATGGGAAAGCTACTACGGTAGAGGCTCCTTTTGTAAGCAACGGAACAACGATGGTTCCGCTAAAAGTCATTACAAATGCTTTTGGTGCAGGACTTAAATTGGAAAACGGCAATGTGATCACACTTACTTACAATGACCGCAAGATTGTTTTAACTTTTGGCAGCAAAACAGTAAAAGTGAACGGTGCAGCCAAAGCAGTAGCAGTTGCTCCAGTTGCAGTTAAAGGCTCAACAATGGTGCCGCTGCGCGTTATTGTAGAAGCTTTTGGCGCAAAAATTACAGCTGACAATGCAACTAAAGAAACCATAATTATTGGTGTACGTGCACAATCGTCTGGTACTGGCGGCACATCTATTGATTCCGAATTTGGTAAAACAAAAATTGGTGACAGCTACCATGGCTGGTCATTAAATTATCCAGCAGGCTTGATTCAAGTGGATCAAAGCGATAACGGCGAATTTATTACTTGGGCAGATACTGCCGATGATTCCAAGGTTGCTGCGCAAGTGAATGTGATTACGGAACGTGTAGGCGATGACAAGCTGTCTGTCGAAGAGCAGAGAGAGCTTATGATTTCCTATTATGATCAAGATGAGATTACAGTAGACAAACGCACGATTACAGTAGGCGGTTTAACCTTCGAGAAGGTGATAAGCTACGCTAAACAAACAAAAATGAACTACGAGTATCGCGGTATTCAAAAAGGCGATAAGTATTACATTGTTATTGTAGGCGCTAAGGGTGCGAATAAGTCCGTTTTGACTAGCTATGATACATTCTTAAATAGCTTTACTCCTTCCTTTAATACAGCAGATAAATCGCTTAAGGATGTTACGAAGGTAAAAGATGGCGTAATCACCTTCAAAGACGAGGATTATGGGCTAACGGTTAAGCTTCCAACGGATTGGAACAAAGATTATGAGAGCACGACACCATCGTTCCAAAACGATAAGGAACTTTTCTTCTTTTCTCTCACTTCATTAACAGCAGGCGTTACGATGGACAATTGGGCACAAAAGAGGGAAGCGAGAATTCGTGAGGATTTTATTAATTCCAGCGTTCGCAACTTCGTTACAACACCAGTAACTTTGATTGATGGCAAGGCGGTAACGCTAAGCTATGAGCTTTCGTTAGGTGAGGACGCATGGTTTACCTATAATGAGATTGCTTTATTTTCAGGAAATTACCGTTATTCATTAGTTTATATGTATCCTACCGCTAATAGCGCGAAGAGCAAGCTTACGTACAACCAAGTTTTGGCTTCGGTCGATATTGATACTGCTTTAATTGAGAAAACATTTGGCAATGTAGAGGAAAGTTATGATTTGGCTGATCGCAGCACAAAAACAACAAAACGCAGCTCTACTTATGGTTATTCTATTGAACTCCCAACCTACTGGTATGGTATTCAGAAAAACTTTAACGAAGATGATGTTTTGTATACGTTCAGTGCAGGCAGCTTAAATATTTTTGAGTCGGATACACCAGCGGCTACCGTTGTAAATTCGCTTTTGCAATATGTGAACTCAACTGAAGGCAGCGCGCAGGGAAGTACGACGAAGCAATCCAATACGGTTACGATTAATGGAAAAACGGCACAGCATGTCGTTATCCATACATCCAAGCCACAAGATGATATTCCGTATACAGAAGAGTTTTATATTTTTGACTCTGCACAAGGAACGATAGTATTTAGCTTAAACTATTACGATGTGCGTGCTTCAGACAGCAACCTCAAAATCATCAACGACGCAGTGCAATCGATTCGTTTTAATTAGTAGAAGGCCGGTTCCCTTATTGGGGAATCGGTCTTTTTTTCATTTAAATGAGGCGTCAACCGTGAAAGCTTGCGCGATGCCAGTATTGTGTAGTGGTATAGATGTCCGTGGTTTGTTAAGATAGTGGAAGCAGGTTTCAAGAATGAGAGGGATTGATAGTTAAAATGACAGATACAATAATGAGATCGGACATAGAGCTGCTGGCTCCGGCTGGCGATTGGGATTGCATGAGAGCGGCCGTAGCAAATGGCGCGGATGCGATATTTTTTGGCGTGGAGAAATTTAATGCCCGCGCACGCGCAAACAATTTCCGCAGTGAGGAACTGCCGGAAATTATGGCATTTTTGCATACGTACGGGGTAAAAGGTTTCCTCACATTTAATATTCTCGTATTTGAGGATGAGCTGAGAGACGCGCAGAAGTTAATCGAAATGTGTATCGATGCAGGCGTGGACGCGGTAATCGTACAGGATTTGGGACTAGTGAAGCTGATTCGCGAGCTGTCGCCAGACTTTCCAATTCACGGCTCTACTCAGATGACGATCACATCGCCAGAGGCTGTCGAGTTTACGAAGCCGTTTGGTCTTGAGCGGGTCGTGCTAGGCCGCGAAAATAATTTGAAGCAAATTCGTACCATTGGCGAGCAAGCGAAGCTGCCAATGGAGGTATTCGTGCATGGTGCGCTATGTGTATCGTATTCGGGTCAGTGTCTCACGTCCGAGATGTGGGGAGGACGCTCGGCCAATCGCGGTGAATGCGCGCAGGCTTGCCGGCTGCCGTATGATTTGATGGTCGATGGCGAGGTACAGCCGATGGGAGACATTGCGTATTTGCTGTCGCCGAAGGATTTGGCGGCGATTGATATTGTGCCGGAGCTCATCCAAGCGGGCGTAACGTCATTTAAAATCGAAGGGCGGCTTAAGAGCCCAGAGTATGTTGCGAATGTCGTGAGCAAATATCGACGCGCGATCGATAAATATTTTGACGGCGACTTGTCGAAGCCGTCTGTGGAGGATGTGCGTGAGCTGCAGCAAAGCTTCTCGCGCGGCTTCACGCATGGTTTCCTGTCGGGAACAAACAACAAGATGCTTGTTGAGGGTACGTTCCCGAAAAGCCGCGGTGTCTACCTCGGCCGAGTAGAGCGCATTATGCGCGATGCGGTTACGCTGAAGATCGAAGCGCCGCTTAAGCGCGGAGATGGCATTGTGTTTGACGCAGGCGACCCGACGAAAAAGGAAGAGGGCGGCCGCGTTTACGATATTCGCCGTCAAGGCGTGAAAATCGAGGGCGAAGCGCAGGAAGGCATATTGATCGAGCTGGTAGCTGGACGCAATGATGTTGATTTGCGCAAGGTTCATGTAGGCGACCGTGTGTGGAAAACGAATGATCCGGCGCTGGACAGACGCCTCAGAGCTTCTTTTGAAACAGAAAAGCCATATCGCGTATTCCCGCTTCATGTTCGAGTGACGGGCGCGCTTGGTCAGCCGATGCGTACCTGGTGGACAGATGTACAGAAGGGGACGACGGTTGAAGTCGCGTCAGAGATCGATTTGGAGCAGGCACAGAAGCGTCCGATGGATGCAGCGCTGCTTGAGGATCAACTGGGCCGTCTGGGCGGCACGGTTTATCAGCTTGAGAAGCTGGAGGTAGAGCTGCAAGGTGATTTGATCGTACCGATTCGTGAGCTGAACAGACTGCGCCGTGAAGCGGTAGAGCTGCTTGCAGGCGAGCGTCCGAAGCCGCCTGTCTATGTGAAGAATGCAATTTACGCAAGCGAGGATGCTGTTTTGGCTGATGTGGCGAAAAAAGATATTTTGGCTCCTCAGAGCGGAAAAGATGCAAACTTGATCGCACTATGCCGCACCTTGGAGCAGGTGCAGGCAGCAGTCAAAACCGACGTCGCTTATGTATACGCCGATTTTGAATTTATTAAACAATTTCCAGCAGCGGTAGCCGCTGCCCGTGAAGCAGGCAAACCGATTGCTCTGGCTACGCCGCGCATTCACATGCCTGGTGAAAATGGCTACCATGCGAATATATTGAAGCTGCAGCCCGATGCCGTACTTGTTCGGAACACTGGAGCGCTTTATTACTACTTGCGCGCTCGTGCAGCTAATCCGGACAAGCCATTTCCGAAGCTGATTGGCGATTTCTCACTGAACGTAGCCAATCATAAGGCAGTGAAGCTGTTTACCGAGGTTGGTCTTGATCTGATAACACCGTCGTATGATTTGAACATTCAGCAGATGGTTGATTTGCTGGAAAGCTCAGATACTTCGATGCTGGAAATGGTTATCCATCAGCATTTGCCGATGTTCCACACGGAGCATTGCGTATATTGCACCTTTATGAGTGAAGGAACTGACTTCACAAACTGCGGACGTCCTTGTGAGGAGAAGCGTGCTTCCCTGCAGGATCGTATTGGCATGGCGCATCCTGTTCGCGTAGACGAAGGCTGCCGCAACACCGTGTACAATGCAATCGAGCAATCGGGTGCTGAGTACATTCGCAATTTTGTAGGAATGGGCGTATCCAATTTCCGTGTCGAGTTTCTAGAAGAAACGCCGGAGAAAGTGCTTGAAGTGTTGTCTCTTTACCGTGATGCGCTTGATGGCCGCATTAGCGGCACGCAAGTATGGCGCAGCCTGAAAGCCATTAACCAGCTTGGCGTTACGCGTGGTCAACTGGTCAAATAAATCTAACGAAATTACAAGCGATACCGTCTTCTCTGCGAATGGGAGGGCGGTATTTTTTTGCTGTGAAATTTTAAAAAGACGGATTTGCAACCTTTTGCGTTTCAAACCGCATCTTTACTTATAGAGAGAGCAGGTGAATGGATGAGTGCGGAGCAACAAGCGATTGAACGACTGAAAGGCGGTGACGGCTCCGCCCTGAAGTGGCTGATGGAGCAGTACGGCAACGATATTTTGCGGACAGCCGCCTTGCTGCTGAAGGATCATCACTTGGCAGAGGATGTGAGCCAGGAGGTATTTATAACTGCTTTTCAAAAAATAAAACAATACCGCGGCGATGGAAGCCTGCGCGGCTGGCTGCTGCAAATGACAATTAATCGCTGCCGCAGCAAGATGCGGCTCGCTTCATGGAAAAGGCTGCTGTTTCGAGCGGAAACAGGAGAAGAAATGAGCGTACATAACATGATGTTTAAAGCGCCGAGTGATACGGGAGTTGAACAATGGCTGCTGGCCTCATCGCTTCGTGAATCCATTGAAGTTATGCCATTCAAATATCGTGAGGTCATCGTTCTTTATTATTATCAAGAGCTGACCATTAAAGAAATCGCGCAGGTGCTCGGTGAGCCGGAAAGTACCATTAAGAGTAAGCTGCTGCGAGGACGGCGACAGCTCAGGCAGCAATTAGAGGAAGGAGACTGGCAGGATGAAACAAGAGCATGATACAAAAAGCATTCGTGAAAATTTGGATATAGAGCTGGCGGGCGTTCAGTTCACTGAACAGCTTCAAAAGACTGTTTTAGACCGAGCATGCCCTCCTTCATTTTGGAATCGGGAGCTGCGTATACCTGGGATTGCTGTCGTTTTAGTCCTATGCATGTGTATCGCTGTACCCGTAATCGGCTGGCAGCGTTTAACGTCATCTGTATATTCTCCGCAAACGATGGATGCCAAGCCCCAGCCTGAAAGCAGCGATCGGTTAATTATGATTGCAGGCGGCGTTTATTATGAATCAGAGCTGCTTGAAGGGTGGCCGAAGGAAAAATGATACGAATGAAAGTGAAAACGATGGCTATGCTGCTCGCTTTTCTTATGATTGTAGCGGGAAGTTGCTATTTTCTAATTCCCTTTTTCCTTTTTCATACGGAGAAATACGAAGTTTTGTGGAAGTGGTTTCCTAGAACCGAGAGCGCGGAATCTGCACTTTTATTAGCGTCTGAGGCGTCTGAGCTGGTTACGGATTCGAGCGGCGACGATCGTATATTTATTTTCCCGAGCAGCAGCTCCTCCAGCGGAGGAGAACGAACGGCAGAGGAACGTATGCGCGAGATAAACCGACTCGAACATTTGGTGGAGCAATATTCAACGTCGTCATATATTTATGGGGTTAAATTTAATTTGGGCAAGCTTTATATGTGGAACAAGGAGTGGGATAAAGCAGAACGGCTTTTTGCAGAGCTTGACGCAAATGTGAATACCGGTACATTCCATGCGGATGAGGAGCTGCGAACCTATCTAGCGATTTTAAGTACAAGAACGGAGATACCTGATAAGCAGGCTACTATAACAGGGAAAGTTAAGGTTGGTGAAAAACCGGCTGCGAATGTGTTTGTTATATTGCACCGCAAGGATGCAAGCGGATGGAGCACGCCGCCTTATCTTCATTACCCGGTAGCCATTACAGATGAGCATGGTGTTTATCGTTTTTATGACGTCGATGCTAATGAGTATGAGGTTGGAGTCGGTGTCACCCCTGCTGAGGTAAATGGATATTACTTAACGCAGTCTGACCGAGAGTATGTGAGCGCTCTAGAAGGCAAAACAGAAACATACGATTTTCAATTTGTACCGCAAGTAAGTGTTATATCACCAGTTAATAAAGAACAGCTAACCGGGGATAAATTGCAATTCGAATGGAATGCCTATCCGGGTGCGGATTACTATACGCTTTCGATAACGTCCATTTTCCGCATTAAAGATGGGAATACTGTTGGCGCTAATACGGTACAGCTTTCAGATGAGCGCTTTAAAGGAACAACAGCGGAGTACAGCTTGAAGGAATTGAGAGGAAATACGCTGGGATTTGGCAAAAGCATGGACTCGGGAGGAAATGTTGCTTTGTCTAATATCGGAGTGCTTGGCGCGGTTTATCCCGGGGGAGATTTCATATGGTCAGTTGATGCTTATGATGCGGGCGGGCGCAAAATATCGAGCTCTAGCGGCTATTACACGGCTCTAATCCAGAAACCCCCGTTTTTCACGATGCCAGAGGAAGGGATGCTTGCTGGAGACAGGCTGGTCATTAAAGGGGAATATGAGGAAGCCATCGCGTCTTACAAGTTAGAAGGGGATAACGATGACGCATTGCGTCCGCTAGCTAGACTGATTTATTACGGCATTACGAAGGCAGACGGCGATCCTGCGGAAGCCTTGACTTATTTAGAGCGGGTAAGAGTCCCCAATGCTAGCGACAAGAACCTGATGAAGCATATGAAAGAGGAGCTTGAAGGAAAGTAACTGTTTGACACGGATTTCTCGCTGACATAGCATAGAAGGAAAGTAATTATGCGACAATTGATTTATGACAAAGCGAGGCGTGATCATTCATGAATGAGGTTTGGTTTTCAAGCTGGAGGCATGTGTTTAAGCTCGACCCTGATCGAGAAATTTCCGATGAGCAGCTTGACGCGATTTGTACCTCGGGTACAGACGCAATTATTGTCGGAGGCTCCAGCGGCGTTACTTTTGAGAATACAGTGGATCTTATGGCACGAATTCGCAGGTATGCGGTGGACTGTGCATTAGAGGTTTCTACTTTAGAGGGAGCGGTTCCCGGCTTCGACGGCTATTTTGTACCGCTTGTCCTTAATACGAGCAGAGCAGAGTGGATTACCGGACGGCAAACCGAAGGGCTAATAGAGTATGGCTCCTTCGTTCCTTGGGAGGAAACGGCGGCGCAAGGCTATATAATTTTGAATGAAGAGGCTACTGCTGCAAAAGTTACGGGTGCGCAAACGGAGCTGACAGAAGCAGAGCTCACCGCACATGTGCGAATGGCTGATCGGCTGATGCGCCTGCCGGTTGTTTATTTGGAATATAGCGGACGATTCGGCGATATGCAGCTGGTGAAGCGGGCAAGAATGACAGCCACGCAAGCACGGGTATTTTATGGCGGCGGAATTGACAATGCAGACAAAGCTCGTCAAGCGGCTGAAGCTGCTCATACCGTCGTTGTAGGAAACATTATTTACAGCGATCTTGAAGCTGCGTTATCGACAGTGTCAGCTGTTAAGAATGTTTGATTTGTTCCTGTTTTGCCTATAGTCATGGTCTCAATGAAAAAAAGCATTCGCTGTATCTGATCCTGTTGCACTTAATTGACAATGGGACAGAACGGCAGATGCTTTTATTTGTTTATAGCGTTGACATACTTTCTGTCATAATTCAAGCTAATTCCTATATTCTCAAATTGACACAGCGGTAGCCGTTGTCTACACTGGTGAGAGGCGAACATATGCGAACAAAGGAGTCTGAGCATGTTGAATTATATGAGTATCGAGCAGGCGGTACAGAAGCTGAACCCGCCGCAGCGTGATGCTGTTCAAGCGACTGACGGGCCGCTTTTGATTATGGCGGGAGCGGGCAGCGGCAAGACTCGCGTTCTGACACATCGAATTGCTTACTTAATAGAAAAGAAGCGTGTGGCGCCATGGAGTATTTTGGCCATCACCTTTACGAATAAAGCATCACGGGAGATGCAGGACCGGGTCAGTGCGCTTGTTGGACCATCAGGGCGGGACATTTGGGTATCTACCTTCCACTCGATGTGCGTGCGTATCCTCAGAAGAGATATCGATCGGATCGGTTTTACATCCAGCTTCTCTATTTTGGACTCTTCGGACCAGTTGTCGGTTATCCGCGGCTGTATGAAGGACATGAACATCGATACGAAGAAGGTTGAGCCGAAGGCGGTTCAAGCTGCAATAAGCGGAGCGAAAAATGAGCTGATTACGCCGGAGCAATTCGAGCAAAAGGTCGGCGACTATTTTGAGGGCATCGTTGCCCAAGTGTTTACGAAATACCAGAAAAAGCTGAGAAGCAATAACTCACTTGATTTTGATGATCTTATTATGATGACGATTCAGCTGTTTAAAGATGTTCCAGAGGTGCTTGAATTTTATCAGAACAAGTTCAGATACATTCATGTGGATGAGTATCAGGATACGAACAGAGCACAATATATGCTGACCCGCATGCTTGCGGATAAACATCATAATATATGCGTAGTAGGTGACAGCGATCAGTCCATCTACCGCTGGCGTGGAGCTGACATTACGAACATCTTGAATTTTGAGGGCGATTATCCAGAGGCGCGGACGATCATGCTGGAGCAAAACTATCGTTCAACAGCAAATATTCTCGATGCAGCAAACGCGGTTATTAAGCTAAATACAGGGCGCAAGCCGAAGAAGCTGTGGACGGATCAAGGCGCGGGCGATCTCATTGCACTCTATCAAGCAGATACTGAACATGATGAAGGATATTTTGTAACTGGGGAAATTCGCAAAAATGTGAATAACGGCTATAAATTTGCCAATCATGCGATATTATACCGTACCAATGCTCAGTCGCGGGTTATAGAGGAAATTTTGATTAAATCGGATATTCCTTATCAAATCGTTGGCGGCATTAAGTTCTATGATCGCAAAGAGATTAAGGATTTGCTCGGATATTTGAAGCTCGTTTCCAACCCGGATGACGATATAAGCTTGGTGCGTATCATTAATGTGCCGAAGCGGGGGATCGGGGATACAACGGTTGGAAAGCTTGCGGATGAAGCTGCGAGAAGAGGCACTTCCATTTATCGTGTATTGAACAACCTCGGCGAGGTTGAGGTAAATGCTCGGACACGGACGCTATTGCGCGAGTTTTATGAGATTATAGACAATCTTACACGGATGGTTGAATATCTATCGGTAACTGAGCTTACAGAGAAGGTGCTGGAGCTGTCGCAGTACCGGATGGAGCTGCACCAAGAGAACACGCTGGAGTCGAAGGCGCGTCTTGAGAATATCGATGAGTTTCTGTCGGTGACGATGGATTTTGAGAAGCGCAATGAGGATCGGACGCTCGTGGCGTTCCTAACTGATTTGGCACTCATAGCCGACATCGATTCCTTGAACAAGGATGAAGAAGAAGCAGAGAAGAACAAAGATGCGATTACACTGATGACAATGCATAGTGCTAAGGGACTTGAGTTCCCTGTCGTTTTCATTATCGGCATGGAGGAGAGCGTTTTTCCGCATAGCCGTGCTCTTGCTGATAATGAAGAGCTTGAAGAGGAGCGGCGCCTTGCATATGTAGGGATTACCCGCGCGGAGAAACGGCTTTATCTGACATGTGCGCGGATGCGGACTTTGTTTGGCCGTACGAGCAGCAACATGCCTTCGCGTTTCCTGCAGGAAATACCAGAGAGCGTAAGAGAAGGCGCTTCTAGCGGCAGCGGCGGTTATTCACGTGGAAGCGTGGGCACTCGCAGCGGCGTTAGCGTCACGGGCGGTACTGGTGCGGCTGCGCAAGGCTCGAGCCGCGGGTTTGCCGGTCGCGCGCCAGCTGGCGGTGCGCCCGGTGCAGGCAGCCGTTCCCCAGGTATGGGGGGAACGGGCCCGGCCGCGATGGGCGGCAGAGGAGGCGGCGTGCGTGTCAGCACGCCGCTGCAGGAAGCCGCTCGGGCGGCTCAGGGCAGCAGCGCGGCGGGCGATGCCTCGCCTGGAACATTTGCGTCAGGCGATCGCGTGTCGCATGGCAAATGGGGAATTGGCGTTATCGTCTCCGTCAAAGGGACGGGCAAGGATATGGAGCTTAACATCGCATTCCCAGCTCCGGTTGGCATCAAGCGATTGCTTGCCGGCTTTGCCCCGATAACAAAAGTATAAGGTTGATCAGCCATTTTTGACGATTAGAAGGAGGAGCCTTCCGTGAACGCTCAATTAGAGAGAATGCAGCAGCTTGTTGCGATCATTGCAGAGCATAATTATCGCTACTACACGCTTGATCAGCCTACAATAAATGATACGGATTATGACAAGCTCTATGATGAGCTTGTCGCTTTGGAGAAGGAGACGGGCGTGCTTTTGCCTGAGTCGCCGACACAGCGAGTAGGCGGCGATTTGCTCAAAGGTTTTGAGCCGTACAAACACCGTGCTCGTTTATGGAGTTTGGACAAAGCTCAAAATACGGAAGACCTGCTTTCGTGGAATACAAGATTGCTTAAAGCAGTCGCTGATTATAATGCAAAACATCCGGAAGAAGAGCCTTTGCCGCAGCCTACTTATGTCGTTGAGCTGAAGTTCGACGGCTTAACCCTGAATCTGACCTACGAGGATGGACAGCTGGTTCAAGCAGCTACGCGCGGTAACGGTGCGATTGGCGAAGGGATATTGCAGCAGGTTCGAACGATACGTTCTGTTCCACTCACAATTCCATGGGCTGATGGTATTGTTGAAGTGCAGGGAGAAGGCATTATGCAGCTTTCCGTGCTGGCAAAATATAATGAAACGGCAGCTGAACCGCTCAAAAATGCACGGAATGCCGCAGCAGGCGCACTGCGCAATCTTAATCCGCGGGTTACAGCCGAGCGGAAGCTGAACGCATTTTTCTATAATGTAGGCTACGCTGACGGAGTTTCTTTTGCAGATCATCATGAAATGCAGAAGTTTCTTAACGACAACCGCTTTAAGGTGAATCCATATGTAACGTATCAAAATACGATCGAAGAGGTTCAAGAAGAACTGCTGCGTGTAACAGAAAAACGGGAGCAGCTGGATTTCCTCATTGATGGTGCTGTAATCAAGGTTGTAGATATGCGGACGCGGGAAGCACTCGGTTATACGGATAAATTCCCTCGCTGGGCGGTTGCCTTTAAGTTCGAAGCGGAGGAAGCAGCAACAGTACTCGAAGCCGTCTCATGGGAGGTTGGCCGTACCGGCAAAATAACCCCAGTCGCGCGCGTCGAGGCTGTTGAGCTCGCTGGTGTTACTGTACAAAACTGTACGCTCAATAATATTGGCGATATTGAACGCAAAAACCTCAAGTTCGCACTAGGGACACTCGTTACGATTCGCCGCTCAAATGATGTTATTCCAGAAATATTGGGCAAGGCCGATGATGTGCCTGGTGAAGAAATTGTGTTTCCAACGGTATGTCCATCATGCGGAACGGAGCTCGAGCAGCGGGGAGCTCACCTATTCTGCAATAATAAGCTGGGCTGTCAACCGCAAATTATCGGCCGGATCACTCATTTCGCGTCTCGGGATGCTATGGATATCGATACGTTCAGCGTCATGACAGCAGAACAGCTATACAAAGATTGCGGAGTACGTGATCCTGCTGATTTGTACGCACTTGCTTACGATGATTTGATTGGACTCGAACGATTCGGTGAGAAGAAGGCGCTCAAGCTGCTTGCCGCATTTGAAAAGTCCAAGGATAGAGAGCTTGCGTCATTCTTATTTGCTCTTGGCATTCCGAACACGGGCAAAGCAACAACGAAAATGCTGGCTGATCATTATGGAAATTTAGATGCTATTATGCAGGCGGAAGCTGCAGAACTTATTACGCTTCCGGATGTTGGCGGTATTGTTGCTGAGAGCATCGTTGGATTTTTTCAAGATCCCATTATCATTGCGAGTATTGCCAGAATGCGCGAGCTTGGTGTGAAAGCTGAAGCGGAACAGCAGCTGGTTGCGAGAAATGATAGTGTATTCAGCGGGAAGACAGTCGTACTTACAGGTACACTGCCGACGATGTCTAGGGATGAAGCTGCGAAGCTGCTCGAAGCTTGCGGAGCCAAAATCTCAGGCAGTGTATCTAAGAAAACAGATTTTGTTGTAGCTGGCGAAAGCGCAGGAAGCAAGCTGACGAAAGCTCGTGAGCTTGGTATTACGGTTATAGAAGAAGAAACTGAGTTATTGCGACTTTTGGGTGAAACCGTATAGTA